>NZ_CP033204.1:2768000-3460000 GCF_022701295.1 Sphingopyxis sp. YF1 | reverse complement strand
AAGCCGGCCCCTAAGACGAGCCCGAAGGGGGTAGTCGATGGGAACCACGTTAATATTCGTGGGCCTGGAGGTGTGTGACGGATCTCGTAAATTGTCTGACCTTATTGGATTGGTCAGGCTTTGAAGAGGTTCCAGGAAATAGCCCCTCCATTATAGACCGTACCCTAAACCGACACAGGTGGGATGGTAGAGTATACCAAGGCGCTTGAGAGAAGTCTCCTGAAGGAACTCGGCAAATTGCCTCCGTACCTTCGGAAGAAGGAGGCCCCACATTTGGGCAACCATTTGTGGGGGGCACAGGCCAGGGGGTAGCGACTGTTTAGCAAAAACACAGGGCTCTGCTAAGTCGGCTTCAAGACGACGTATAGGGCCTGACGCCTGCCCGGTGCCTGAAGGTTAAGTGGAGGGGTGCAAGCTCCGAAATGAAGCCCAGGTAAACGGCGGCCGTAACTATAACGGTCCTAAGGTAGCGAAATTCCTTGTCGGGTAAGTTCCGACCTGCACGAATGGCGTAACGACTTCCCCACTGTCTCCAGGAGATGCTCAGCGAAATTGAATTCTCCGTGAAGATGCGGAGTACCCGCGGTTAGACGGAAAGACCCCGTGCACCTTTACTGCAGCTTCAGAGTGGCATTAGGAAAGAACTGTGTAGCATAGGTGGGAGGCTTTGAAGCACTGGCGCCAGCCGGTGTGGAGCCATAGGTGAAATACCACCCTGTTGTTTTCTGATGTCTAACCTCGATCCATGAAACTGGATCAGGGACCCTCTGTGGCGGGTAGTTTGACTGGGGCGGTCGCCTCCTAAAGAGTAACGGAGGCGCGCGATGGTAGGCTCAGGACGGTTGGAAACCGTCTGTTAGAGTGCAATGGCATAAGCCTGCCTGACTGCGAGACTGACGAGTCGAGCAGAGACGAAAGTCGGTCATAGTGATCCGGTGGTCCCGAGTGGAAGGGCCATCGCTCAACGGATAAAAGGTACGCCGGGGATAACAGGCTGATGATTCCCAAGAGCTCATATCGACGGAATCGTTTGGCACCTCGATGTCGGCTCATCACATCCTGGGGCTGGAGCAGGTCCCAAGGGTTTGGCTGTTCGCCAATTAAAGTGGTACGTGAGCTGGGTTCAGAACGTCGTGAGACAGTTTGGTCCCTATCTGCCGTGGGCGTCGAAATTTGAGAGGAGTTGACCCTAGTACGAGAGGACCGGGTTGAACATACCTCTGGTGTACCTGTCGTGGCGCCAGCCGCGCAGCAGGGTAGCTATGTATGGACGGGATAACCGCTGAAAGCATCTAAGCGGGAAGCCTCCCTCAAGATAAGATTTCACAGAGCCGTGGAAGACCACCACGTTGATAGATCGGATGTAGAAGCGCGGTAACGTGTGGAGCTAACCGATACTAATTGCTCTATTCGCACTTAAGAGTCCCGCCATCAACGACAGTCCTGTCAGGCCAAAAGCCTTCAGACTGTCCGCGAAGGACGGATGATTGAAGATCAGTCCATATTGCACGGGCATCGATTGAACCCTTTTTGACCTACGCCGGCTTCATTGCTTGGTGACCATGGCGTCAGTGACCCACCCGATCCCATCTCGAACTCGGACGTGAAACCTGACAGCGCCGATGGTACTGTGGCTCAAGCCCCGGAAGAGTAGGACGTCGCCAGGCATTGCAGCCGGCGTATGGTCGAAACACAAAACCCATTCACAAGTTCAAAGGCCGGCAGAAATGCCGGCCTTTTGCTGTTCAGCGGCCCAGGGCCGCTCTTTGGTGGCGCGGGATGGAGCAGCCCGGTAGCTCGTCAGGCTCATAACCTGAAGGTCGTAGGTTCAAATCCTACTCCCGCAACCAAAATACACCCCCAACTCACGCAGATTGCTTGGGCCCGGGGACAGCACCAGAACAAAAATCGCGCCAAACCGCCCATGACGCCCCCGATAGACCCCGCTAGGGGACAGGCATGACCGCGTCGCGCACACCCCTCGGCCCACTCGACTGCAGCGTCGCCATCGCGATGGTGGTCGCGTGGGGGTTCAATATCATCGCGATGAAGATCATCGTCGGCGAAGCCGGCGCACTGCCTTCGGCGATGCTGCGCCAGCTGATGGTGTTCGCGATCTGCCTGCCCTTCCTGCGCATCGTGCCCGGGCGCATGCTGGCGCTCACCGGCTTTGGCCTGCTGTCGGGCGCCGCCTTCTATCTTGCGGTGAGCTGGTCGCTCGCGGTCGCCGACAATGTCGGCGCGCTCGCCATCGCCGGCCAGCTCGGCGTGCCCTTCTCGCTGATCCTCGCCGTGCTGATCCTCAAGGAGCGAATCCACTGGCGCCGCATCGCCGGCATCCTGCTGGCGCTGGCAGGGGTCGTGCTGCTGCTGTTCGACCCTGAGGCCGGCAAGGAAATCCACGGCATCCTCGTCACCGCGCTCGCGAGCCTGATCTGGGCGTTCGGGGCGTTGATCCAGCGCGGGCTCAAGGGGGTGCCGGTGCTCACCATCACCGCCTGGGTCGGCGCGATGGGCAGCCTCGTCATGATCCCGGTGACGTTGATCGGCGACCCCGCCGGTTTCGCGGCGATCGCCGATCTGCCGCTGTCGGCGTTCGGGTGGGTCGCCTATGCCGCGATCGTTTCGAGCATCATGGGGCATGGGGCGATGGCGTGGCTTTTGCAGCGGCATGATGTGTCGGTCATCGTCCCCTTCACCATCCCGACCCCGGTGATCTCGGTCGCGGCTGCGGCGTGGTGGTTCGGAACGCCGGTCACCCCGCTGATGATGCTCGGCGGGCTGATCGCGATTGCCGGGGTGGCGATCGTCGCGCTGCGCACCGCGCATGTCGAGGGACCGGTGCCCGAAACGACGAAGGCGAGCAACGTTCCCGACTGAGCCGATCCCGATTGGGCCCGCCCCGACCGAGCCGGCTATGTCGCGAACAGCTGGCCGATATCGGCAAAGGCCTTGAATTCGAGCGCATTGCCCGCCGGGTCGTGGAAGAACATCGTCGATTGTTCGCCCGCTGCGCCCGCGAAGCGCGTGTGCGGTTCGATGACGAAGGCAACGCCGTGCGCCTGCAACCGGTCGGCGAGCGCGCGCCACTCGGACGGGGGCAGGACGACGCCGAAATGCGGGACCGGGACGGCATGGCCGTCGACCGGATTGCGGGCGGCGACGGCGGCGCGCGGCGCTTCGACGCGGTGCGCGACGATCTGGTGGCCGTACAGGTCGAAGTCGATCCAGTCGGCGGCGCTGCGCCCCTCGGGACAATCCAGTATGACGCCGTAGAAATGGCGTGCGGCGTCGAGATCGTCGACGGGAAAGGCGAGATGGAAGGGGGCGAGGCCGGGCATGCCCCGAGTTTAACCGTCGTGCGCCGCGGCGCCAAGCCGCCTCTTGGGCGACGGCGCCGAACATGCTAGGCGCGCGGCCATGCTGACGATCAATGGCCTCACCGTGCGCCTCGGCGGGCGCACCATCCTCGACCGCGCGACCGCGAGCCTGCCGGCCAGAAGCCGGACCGGGCTGATCGGGCGCAACGGCGCGGGCAAGTCGACGCTGATGAAGGCGATGATCGGCAGCCTCGAGGCCGACGAGGGCGGCATCGAGATGCCGCGCAAGACGCGCATCGGCTATATCGCGCAGGAAGCGCCGAGCGGCACCGCGACGCCGTTTGACACCGTGCTCGCCGCCGATACCGAACGCGCCGACCTGCTCCACCAGTCGGAAACGGTGACCGACCCCGACCGGCTCGGCGACATCCACGAACGGCTGATCGCGATCGACGCGTACACGGCGCCCGCGCGCGCGGCGCGCATCCTGATCGGGCTCGGTTTCGACGAGGAGATGCAGGGGCGGCCGCTCGACAGCTTCTCGGGCGGGTGGAAGATGCGCGTCGCGCTCGCCGCGCTGCTCTTCTCGAACCCCGACCTGCTGCTGCTCGACGAACCGTCGAACCACCTCGACCTTGAAGCGACGATGTGGCTCGAAAGCTTTCTGCGCGCCTATCCGGGGCAGCTCGTCGTGATCAGCCACGAGCGCGACCTGCTCAACAATGTCGTCGACCACATCCTGCACCTCGAGGGCGGCAAGATCACGCTCTACGCGGGCGGATATGATTCGTTCGAGCGCCAGCGCGCCGAACGCGCCGCACAACTCGCCGCGGCGAAAGCGGCGCAGGATGCCCAGCGCGCCAAGCTCCAGGATTATGTCGCGCGCAACAGCGCCCGCGCCTCGACCGCGAAACAGGCGCAGTCGCGCGCCAAGCAACTCGCGAAGATGCAGCCGATCGCGTCGGTCGCCGAGGATCCGAGCCTGGTGTTCGACTTCCCGACCCCCGCCGACGAACTGCGGCCGCCGCTGATCACGCTCGACCTTGCCAGTGTCGGCTATACGCCGGGCGAACCGATCCTGCGCCGGCTCAACCTGCGCATCGACCCCGACGACCGCATCGCGCTGCTCGGCCGCAACGGCAACGGCAAGACGACGCTGGCGCGGCTGCTCGCGGCGCAGCTCAAGCCCGAGGAGGGCGGCATGGCCGTATCGGGCAAGATGCGCGTCGGCTATTTCACCCAATATCAGGTCGAGGAGCTGGACGGCGCCGACACCCCGCTCGGCCACATGACGCGCGTGATGGCGGGCAAGACGCCGGGCGCGGTGCGCGCGCAGCTCGGGCGTTTCGGCTTTTCGGGCAACAAGGCGACGACCGAGGTCGGCAAGCTGTCGGGCGGCGAGCGTGCGCGGCTCGCGCTCGCGCTGATCACGCGTGAGGCGCCGCACCTGCTCATCCTCGACGAGCCGACCAACCACCTCGACGTCGACGCGCGCGAGGCGCTGGTGCAGGCGTTGAACGGCTTCGACGGCGCGGTGCTGATTGTCAGCCACGATCGCCACATGCTCGAACTCACCGCCGACCGGCTGGTGCTCGTCGACGACGGCACCGCACGCGAATTCGACGGCAGCATGGACGACTATGTCGCCTTCATCCTCGGCAAGGGCCCTGCGAACGACGATGCGAAGGGCGCGGCCGCGAAGCCGAAGGACGCCAAGTTCGCGCGGCAGGAAGCCGCCAGGGCCCGCGAGGCGCAGGCGGCACTGCGCAAGACGGCGCGCGAGCATGAAGCGCGCGCCGCGAAGCTGGCACAGCAGATCAGTGCGATCGATCGCGCGATGTTCGATCCCGCGAGCGCCGAACCCGCGCTCGCGAAGCTGACGATGGGCGATCTTGCCCAGCGGCGCGGCAGGGTCGCATCGGAGATGGAAGTGGTCGAGGCAGCGTGGATGCAGGCGCTCGAGGCGATCGAGGAAGCCGCGGCCTGACGCCGGATCGGACGATTCGGGGCTTTTCATAGGCGCCCGCCCCCGTCATGCTGCCGTCAGGCGGGCAAGGGGGGATGGCGATGGGCAGGAGCGAATGGGACCGGCGCTCGTTGCTGGCGGGCGGAGCGACGGCGGCGCTGGCGGGGTGCGCCAAATGTCCGCCTTTCGAAGCCCTGCCGCCCGCGCCAGAGAAGCGCGTCGTCCGCGACGCCCATGCGCATTTCTTCAACGGCGCCGACCTGCCGGCGGTGCGGTTCATGAAATATGCGATCGCGCCCAAATATCTCGACGGTTGGCCCGAACTGGCGCTCGCCTTCGTCAATCTGGCGGTGTGGGTACTCAAGCGCACGTCGCTGACCGCGACCGCCGAGATGCGGCTGCGCGTTCCGCCATGGGACCGCGGCCGCGGGCTCGATGTTCCGGCCGAACGCTTCGCCGAGGAGGTCGCGGCGCGCATCGATGCGGTCGTGCGGGACGCGGATCCATCGCTGCTCGGCGGCGCGACCGGGCTTGAGTATGACTTTTTCGCCGCTGCCTGCGATGGCGAGGACGAATATGACGCGCTCGGCGAAGCCGCCGAGCCCGATGGGCCGACTCAGCTCAGCTATGTCCGGCTGGCCTATGTGCTGTCGGTCATGGCGCGCGGCGCGCGCCCCGCCATCGACACGACGGGCGAGCGGATCGATGCCGCGCGGCGCCTTTTGGCGGCGATCGCGCCGGTCGATCGCGGCGTCATTGCGGCGATGTGCCGGGGCGGGGAGACGCAGCCGGCCATCGCTGCGGCGCAGAAGGCGGATTTCTTCTGGCCCGCGCTTCTCGCTGGCGCCACCACCCGGCCGACGCGCCGGTCGCGTTCGATCGCGGCGCTCGCGCTCGACATCGGCGCGATCGTCAAATGGGCGTTCCAGATGCGCCAGTCGCGCTGCGCCCATGTCGCATCCTATCTGCAATTTGCCGAGAATAGCGATCGGGTCCGCATCACCGACTGCGTCAACCTGCTCGTCGACTATGACGAATGGCTGGGCGAGGGTCCGCGGGCGGGGTCCGATCATGCCGACCAGATTCGCTTCTGGTCGGGGATGCGCGCGATCGTCCGCCCGCGCATGACGATCCACAGCTTCGCGGGCTATGACCCGCTGAAGGATGCCTATGGCCGGATCGGCGAGGCTGCGGAGCATTCGAGCTATTTGAAGGCCCTGGTCGGCTATTTCGAAAATGGCCGGGCCGATGTCGGCGGACCGCCGCGCGACCCGCTCGCCTTTCCCGGCATCGCCGGGTTGAAGCTCTATCCGCCGATGGGGTTTCAGGTGAGCGGGAAGAACGCGCTGCCGAGCTGCGCGCTGGCGGGGCGGCGCATCCGCAAGAACTGGAAGGCCCGCGCGAAGGGGCGCGATTTCGGCGAGGAGATCGATGCCGCGCTCGAACATTTCTTCGCGCGCGTCGCCGAGCACGACATTCCGTTGCTCGCGCACGCGCGCGCCAGCAACCAGGTGACCGAGGGCGGTGACGGCAAGGCTGCGATCCGCCACTGGCTGGCGCGGGCGCGGCATCACTACGAGGTTCACGGAAAGCCGCTGCGCCTGTGCCTCGGCCACTTCACGGTCAACGAGATGGACGAGACGCTCAGCGAGATCATGGCGCTCAACGCCTGCGGCAAGGCACGCATCTATGTCGATCTCTCCTACGGTTTCGATGACGGCTGGGGGCGCGCCGCCCGTCCGGCGGATGCGCGTGCGGCGCAATCCTTCTGGCTGGGGATATTGGCGAGCCTGACGATGAAACATGACCCGGGCGCGCGTTTCATCCTCTTCGGGACCGACTGGATCATGCTGGAGCAGGAGCCCGATGCCGAGGACTATGTCGCCGGCGCGCTCGATGCGTTCGCGGCGACCGATTACTGGCAGGACGAGGCGATCATCCAGCGCGTCTTTGCGACCAATTTTCAGGACTTTCTGGCGACGGGATCACCCGCGCCGCCGGCTTGCACCTGATCGCGTTCCGGACAGGGCCTGCGGCGCGATGCGATGCCGAAGGATTGACTCGGGCACCCGTTTTCTCCATGTTGGTTTCAATTGAAACTATATGGGAAATGCGCCATGGCCGATCTGTTCGAAAACCCGCTGGGCCTCGATGGCTTCGAGTTCGTCGAATTTTCGGCGCCCGAAAAGGGCATGCTCGAACCGGTGTTCGAACGGATGGGTTTCACCCGCATCGCGCGTCATCGGTCGAAGGATGTGCAATTGTGGCGTCAGGGCGGGATCAACCTGATCGCCAATTACGAACCCAAATCGCCCGCGGCCTATTTCGCCGCCGAGCACGGCCCGTCGGCGTGCGGAATGGGCTGGCGCGTGCGCGATGCGGCGCAGGCCTATGCCGAAGCGATCGAACGCGGCGCCGAACCCGTCGAGGTGAGGACCGGGCCGATGGAATTGCGGCTCCCTGCGATCCGCGGCATCGGCGGCTCGATCATCTATCTGATCGACCGGTATGATGGGAAGAATGGGGGCGACGACCTCAGCATCTACGACATCGACTTCGTCTATGAGGAAGGCGTTGATCGCCATCCGGTCGGCGCGGGCATGCAGCTGATCGATCACCTGACGCACAATGTCTATGGCGGCCGCATGGCGCATTGGGCGGCTTTCTACGAGCGCATCGCGGGTTTCCGCGAAATCCGCTATTTCGACATCAAGGGCGAATATACCGGCCTCACCTCGAAGGCGATGACCGCCCCCGACGGCAAGATCCGCATCCCGCTCAACGAGGAAGGCGCGGGCGGCAAGGGCCAGATCGAGGAATATCTGCGCGCCTATAATGGCGAGGGCATCCAGCATATCGCCTTTGCCTGCGACGACCTCTACGCCGCGTGGGACAAGCTGAAAGCGCTCGGCAATCCCTTCGCGCCGTCGCCGCCCGACACCTATTACGAGATGCTGGGCGAACGCCTGCCCGGCCATGGCGAGTCGGTCGAGGGCCTGCAGTCGCGCGGCATCCTGCTCGACGGATCGACCGAGGACGGCGACCCGCGCCTGCTGCTCCAGATCTTCGGCCAGACGGTGATCGGCCCGGTCTTCTTCGAATTCATCCAGCGCAAGAAGGACGAGGGCTTCGGTGAAGGCAATTTCACCGCGCTGTTCAAGTCGATGGAAATGGACCAGATCCGCCGCGGGGCACTCGAGGTCGAAAAGGCCTGATGCCGACGAAATTTGCCACCGTCGAAGCCTATCGCCGGGCGCTGACCGATGATCAGCTGATCGTCGTCGACACATTACGTGCGCTCGCGGCCGCGTCGGCCGATGGGGTGACCGAACATATCAAGTGGAACGCGCCGAGCTTCTGCATCGATGGCGACGACCGCATCACGCTTGGCCTGAGCCCGAAGGGGGCGCCGCGCGTGGTGCTGCATCGCGGCGTGCAGTCAAAGGACATGTCGGGCTTCGTCTTCGACGATCCTGCCGGTCTCGTCGAGTGGCAGGCGATCGATCGCGGTGTGATGAGCTTTGCGTCGATCGAGGATCTGACGCACAGGAAGAATGCGGTTGGCGACATCTTCGCCCGCTGGATGGAGGCAACGCAATGACCAGCCCGATCAAATTGGGCGGCGTTCACCACGCCGCCTATCGCTGCAAGGATGCGAAGGAGACGGTCAACTGGTACGAGCGCATGCTCGGCATGACCTATACGACCGCCTTTGCGGAGGATCATGTGCCGTCGACGGGCGAATATGACCCGTATATGCACGTCTTCCTCGATGCGGGGAACGGCAACATCCTCGCTTTCTTCGAACTGCCGAACCAGCCCGAAATGGGCCGCGACACCAATACGCCGGCATGGGTGCAGCATCTGGCGTTCAGGGTCGGCAGCTATGCCGAGCTGGTCGCCGCGAAGGCGCATCTCGAAAGCGAAGGCGTCGACGTGCTCGGGCCGACGCATCACGGCATCTTCAAGTCGATCTATTTCTTCGACCCCAACGGCCACCGCGTCGAGCTGGCGTGCGATATCGGCACCGCCGAACAATATGCCGAATTGCGCCGTGTCGCGCCGCTGATGCTCGACGAATGGAGCCAGACGAAAAAGGCGCCGCGCCACGCCGACTGGCTGCACACGATGGCGAACGAGTAGGTTTCTGTACCCCGGCGAAAGCCGGGGGCCACGAATTCAACGCCGCCATGGGCCCCGGCTTTCGCCGGGATGCACACCCTGTCAATGCCGGAAGTGGCGCATCCCGGTGAACACCATCGCGAGCCCGGCCTCGTTGGCGGCCGCGATCACTTCGTCGTCGCGGATCGAGCCGCCCGGCTGAATGACGCAGGTCGCGCCCGCCTCGACCGCGGCGAGCAGGCCGTCGGCGAAGGGGAAGAAGGCGTCGCTCGCGACCGCGCTTCCTACGGTGCGCGGGCTTGCCCAGCCATGCGATTCAGCGGCCTCGCGCGCCTTCACTGCGGCGATGCGCGCGCTGTCGCGGCGGTTCATCTGCCCCGCGCCGATGCCCGCGGTCGATCCGCCCTTGGCATAGACGATCGCGTTCGACTTCACATGCTTGGCGATTGTCCAGGCGAACAGCGCGTCGGTCAGCTCTTCCTCGGTCGGGGCGCGGTCGGTGACGATTTTCAGGTCGTCGCGGGTGATGTGGCCATTGTCGCGGCTTTGCGCGAGCCAGCCGCCGGCGATCGTCTTCATCATCAGCCCGCCGCGCGCCGGATCGGGCAGCGCGCCGGTCAGCAGCAGGCGGAGGTTCTTCTTCTTCGCGAACACCGCGCGCGCGTCGGCGTCGGCGTCGGGGGCGCAGACGACCTCGGTGAAAATGCCGCTGATCAATTCCGCCGTCGCGCCGTCGAGCGGGCGGTTGACCGCGATGATGCCGCCGAACGCCGAGACGTCGTCGCACTTCAGCGCTGCGTCATAGGCTTCGGCGATCGTCGCGGCGGTTGCGACGCCGCAGGGGTTGGCGTGCTTGACGATGACGCAGGTCGGGTCGGCGTCGCGGAATTCGGCGACCAGTTCGAGCGCCGCGTCGGCGTCGTTGATGTTGTTGTAGCTGAGTTCCTTGCCCTGCACCTGCTCGGCCTGCGCGATGCCGCGCGCGGCGGGGCCGGCGGGCAGATAGAGCGCGGCCTTCTGGTGCGGGTTCTCGCCATAGCGCAGTTCGGCCTGGAGCTTGGCGGTCAGCGGCAGCGTGTCGGGGAAAAGCTTGCCCTGGTCCGCGAAGGCAAACCAGCTGGCGATCATCCCGTCATAGGTGGCGGTGTGCGCGAAGGCGGTCGCGGCGAGCCGCTTGCGCAATCCCAGCGTGGTCGCGCCGCCATTGGCATCCATCTCGGCGATGACCGCGGCATAGTCCTCGGGTTCGGTGACGATGCCGACGAAAGCGTGGTTCTTCGCCGACGAGCGCACCATTGCGGGGCCGCCGATGTCGATATTCTCGATGATCTCGTCGCGCGCAGCGCCCTTGGCGACGGTCGCTGCAAAGGGGTAGAGGTTGACGACGACAAGGTCGATCGCGCCGATGCCATGCGCTTCCATCGCGGCGACGTGCGCCGCATCGTCGCGCACCGCGAGGATGCCGCCATGGACGGTCGGATGCAGCGTCTTGACGCGGCCGTCCATCATCTCGGGAAAGCCGGTGAGATCGGCGACGTCGAGGACCTTGTGACCGGCCTCGCGCAGCGCCTTCGCGGTGCCCCCGGTCGACACCAGTTCGACGCCGTGGCGGACCAGCGCGGCGGCAAGATCGGCGAGCCCCGCCTTGTCGCTGACGGACAGCAGGGCGCGGCGGACGGGGACGAGATCGGTCATGGGAAAGGCGGCCTTTGCAGGATGGGAAAGACGCGGTCCCCCTAGGCCCGCGCCGTCCGTATCGCAACCCCGCGGGGCGGTTTTTAGATTCCCAGCGCCGCGGCGATCTGGTCCCAGCGCACCAGTTTGAAATTCTGGGCCTTGGGCGCGTTGTCGCCGTCCTGCGCCAGGAACAGCCCGTCGGGATAGGCGGGCCCGAAATGGCCGGCTACCGCCTCGATCCCGTCGGTCTCGCTCGTCGCGCCGAACTGGCCTGCGGCCACGGCGAAGCGGCCGACATAATCCATCGAGGGCAGCTTGAAGACCGCATAGGCGTTGTCGCCCTGCGACGAGGCGAGCAGGTAGCGGTGGCCCTTGTGGTCGATCGTGGCGAGGCCCTCGACATCGGCGACGAGACGCTGGTTGTCGATCGGGGCGACCATCGCTGCATCGGCGGCGGCGCCCTTTTGCGTGAGGCGCCAGATCCCGGCGTCCTCCTCGCCGACATAGAGCGTGTCGCCGTCGAAGACGCAGCCTTCGGACTGGGTCGGGATCTTGTGCTCCCACTGCACCGTGAAGCTCGGCGCGGCGCCGTCGACGGCCAGCGTGCCGACGCGTACGGTGCCGTCCTTGATGATCAGCGCCGCGGTCATAGGTTCGCCGGGCGCCGTTTTCTTGAGGCAGAAGCCATAGGCTTCGCCCGTTCCCGCGGCGGCGCGGCCGAGCGGCGCCAGCGTCGCGGTGGCGGGATCGAGGCGGAAGAGCGCGATATGCGCGTTGACGCCGTCGTTGCGGTCGCTCGCCGCGACGATATTGCCCGCGACATCGACATTGTTGACCAGCCCGCCCTCGATGAAGGCGATGTCCTTGCCGGCGAGGTCATAGAGGTGGATGCCCGCCTTCTTGTCGGTCGCGATGATCAGCGCGCGGTTCGGATTGGCGGGATCGACCCAGATTGCGGGATCGTCGGCGGCGTCGGCGCGCCCGGTGCCCACGGGATCGGTCTCGCCGGTCGCGGTGACCGGGACCGGGGGCAGGCCGAAGAAGACGGGTTCCTTCGCGCCGCAGCCGGCGAGCGCCGATGCGAGCGAAAGCGTGGCGGCGAGTTTCAAGATTCTGGTCATGTCATTTCCCCGATGCGACGCAGGCACCGCCGTCGGGCCCGACTTCGCCCGAACAGCGGCGCGTGGCGAGCACCGGTTCGGCGATTTCGGACAGACGATTGCCCCGCTCGGTGCGCGTCAGGTCGAAGCCGTCGTAGAGCTTGCCCGACGCGGTATAGGTGCGGAATTTGAGCGTCTTCGGCTCGACGTCGACGATCTGGTACAGCTCGGTCGCTTCGGCGACCTTGTCGGGCTGCCAGGGGGTGCGCTCGTTGAGGCGGTACATCTTCGATCCGGTGACCGAGACGAGATAGACCGGCCCCTGGATCGTGCCGTCGGCGCGCGCCCTGGCATTGGCGTCGCGGCCGGCTTCGCCGGTCAGCCGGCTGTAGCAATGGTCGTGCCCCTGCAGCACAAGGTCGACCTTGCGCGTCTCGAACACCGGTTTCCACGCCGCCTTGATCGCGGCGGTGTCGTTCGGGCGCGCGCAGGTGAAGACCGGTTGGTGGAACAGCACGACGTTCCAGTTCGCCTTCGACGCGGCGAGCGTCGCGTCGAGCCAGTCGGTCTGCGCCTGCATCGAGCCGAGGTCGATCGCGGCGGTGCCGTCGAGGACGATGAAGCGCACGCCTTGATAGTCGACAAAATAGGTCGTCGCCTCGACCGGCTTCACGCCATTTCCGGGCAATGCGAACTGCGCCCGCCAATAGGGGCCGAGCTTGCGGCTTTCGGTGCCGTCGGGTTTGATGTCGTCGACATATTCATGGTTGCCGGTCGCCGGCAGCTGCGGGACGATGGAATAATTATAGCCGCCCGCCTGGTTCCACTCGCCCCATTCGTCGTCATGGTCGAGGTCATCGCGCTGGCCGACGAGGTCGCCGGCGTGGACGGTGAGGGCGATGCCGCCATGGGCGTGGAACGCCTGCCGGATCACCCGGCTCGCATAGGTCAAAATGCCGTTCTGGATGTCGCCGAGATAGAGGAAACGAAAGGGCTTTGCCACGGCGGCGGCGGTACGGAACTGGAACCATTCGCTCCAGCCCGCCGCGCCCTTCACCCGGTAGCTGTAGGCGGTGTCGGGGGTCAGTCCCGCGAAGCGGATCTGGTGATAGAGCGCGGGGCCATAGCTGCTGTCGACGGGCATCGAAATGCCGGTGACGAGCGTCGCCTTTTCCTCGAGCGTGGGCCCGTCGACCGACACCGCGATCTGGGCCTGGGACTCGGCCTGCGCGGTGTCGGTGCGAAAGGCGACCGCCATCTCGCGCGCCGGGTCGGCCCCGGGCGTGAGGATGATGCGGTCGGCAAGGTTTTTGGGGGCATAGGGCAGGCCCGCCGAACGGGGGATGGGCCGGCCATCCTCCGTCTGCGTCACGATGGGAAAGCCGGTCGTCGCCGGTTCTGCCGCCGCGGGCGTCGCGGCCAGCGTCGTCGCCGCGAACAGCGACAGCGCGAGGGTGCGGCTGTGCCGCATCACACCCTTCCTGTGTCCCGTCGCCATCAGAAGCTGGCCGCAACGCCGAACTTCGCGGTCCAGCTGTACTTTTCATATTGCAGGATGCGCTTCGCGCCGGCGAAGTTCTGATAGGCGAAATAGGGGGCGTCGGTGACGTTGATCCATTCGGCGAACAGGCGGATGTCCCTGGTGACGCGGAACTTGGCCGACAGGTCGAGCTGGAAATGCTGGTCGACATAGCGGTCCTCGTCGGCCGCCCCGCCCAGTTCGTCGAGATATTTGTCGCGGTACGTGCCCGCGGCACGCAGCGAGATCGGGCCCTTTTCATATCCCAGCGCGACGTTGAAGGTGTGCTTCGACGAGGCGGGCAGGCCGATGCGGCGCGGGTCGTTCGGGTCGCCCTTGACGAACACCGTGCCCTTTGCATCGGTGAAGGTATAGTTGGCGTTGAGCAGCAGCCCGTCGAGCGGCGCGGGCAGGAAGGTGAAGCGCTGTGCAAAGCTCAGCTCGATCCCCTTGACCTTCGCGGTCTCGCCGTTGGCGAAGGTCGTGGCCTTCGAATATTCGATGCCGAGGATTTCGCCCGGCGTGCCGTCGGTGACCTCGACGATGAAATCGTCGATCGACTTCCAGAACACTCCTGCGGTCAGCGCCGAATTGTTGCCGAAATAATATTCGGCTGACGCGTCGATGTTCCAGGCCCGATAGGGTTTCAGGTTCGGGTTGCCGAACTCGGCTTCCAGTTCCTCGTTCAGGACGACGCGCGGTGCGAGGTTCGACAGCTTGGGGCGCACCAGATTCTTGTAGCCCGCGAGGCGCAGGACGAGGTTCGGGGCCGGCTCGGCGCGGATGGTCAGGCTGGGCAGCCAGTCGGTGTAGCTGCGCGTCGACCGGTTCGGGGTGATAGCCAGCGTATCCTCGTTGATCGCGAAGGCGCGGATGTCGTTGTGGGTGCGCTCGAAACGGACGCCGCCGATGATGCGCAGCGCGGCGTTGTCGTATCGGCCGAGTACATAGCCCGCGAGCACATCCTCATCGATCGCATAGTCCGACGAGGTCGAATTGATGACCGTGTCGTCCTCGTTGAGCTCGAAGGCGCCGGGGTTGCCGTAGTAGACGAGGCTCGGCGCATGCTTGTCGGGGAGCGGTCCGAGGTCCTGGATGCGGTAATTGTAGCCGCGGCTCAGGACGTTGCCGAGGTTGTAGGTGCCGTCGAACTTGTCATAGACGAGCGCGTCGAGGTCGTAGGACTTCGAGCGCCAGCGCGACTTGACTCCGCCCTGCAGCGTGAAGGTGCCGTCGTTCATCGCGAACTCGCGCGATATGTCGCCGCGCGCGGTCCATTCGCGGTCCTTCGAATCCGACAGGTCGGTGATTTCGAGCTCGTTGAAGGTATAGCTGGCGGTGTTGTTGAACAATGCGGTGTTGCCGGTGACCGCGAACAGCGGGCGCCGCGGATCCGAATAGTCGAAATTGACCCCGACCTCGTTCGCGCCGGTGCCTGCGAAGCGCGCACGGAAGCGCGTCGGGTCGACCGAACCGTCTTCCTTCTCGCTCGCCTTCGAATAGCTGCCCGAATAGGTCAGCTTCCACGGGCCGGTTTCGGTTTCGCCGCCGACGACGAGCGAGGCGATCTTCTGCTTTTCGAAACGGTCCTTCATGCGGCGGCGCACTTCGATGCGGCCGTCGGCGCTCGAGAATTCGGCGCTGGTCTCGGTCGATTCGCGCGGATCGCCGCTCATGATGAAGATCACGTCGCCGCGATATTCCTGGTCGGAAAACTGGCTGTAGAGGCCGCGCGCATAAAGCTTGGTGGTGTCGCTGGGGCGCCAGTCGAGGCTGAGCGAACCGCCGAGGCGTTTGCGCTCGACGTCATAGTCGCGATACTGGACTTCGCGGGCGAAGGCGTTGCCGTCCTGCTCGTCCCAGTCCGCCGCCTCGATATTGTCGGTTTCGAACTTGCGCTGATAATAGCTGACGCCGCCCGCGATGCCGAAATTGTCGGTGACGCGGGTCGAGAAATCGAAGCTGCCCTTCGGGGTCAGCGCATCGGCATAATTATTGTAGCTGCCCTCAAGCTTGACCGAGAGCAGGTCCTTCTTGCGGTCGAAGGCGCTGGTGGTGTTGATCTCGATCGACGCGCCGATCGTGTCGCCGTCCATGTCGGGGGTCAGCGACTTCTTGACCTCGATCGATTCGATCAGCTCGGCGGCGACGACGTCGAGCGCGACCGAACGGACGTCGCTTTCGGGCGCGGGCAGGCGCGCGCCGTTGATCGACGCGGCGTTGAGTTCGGGGTCGAGACCGCGGACCGAGATGAAGCGACCTTCGCCCTGGTCGTTGAGGATGTTCACGCCGGGCAGGCGGCGCAGCGATTCGGCGACATTCTGGTCGGGAAACTGGCCGATCGCGTCGCGCGTCAGCACGCTTTCGACGCCGTCGGCAGCGCGCTGGCGCGACAGGCTGCTCGACAGGTTCGCGGCCTGGCCGATGACGAGGATCGACCCGTCGGTGCCGACCGAGAGGTTGGCGACGACATTGCCGCCGTCGGTCACGGTCACGCTCTGGGTGACCGGCGCGGCGCCGATATAGCGCGCCTTGAGCGTGTAGGTGCCGGCGGGCACGTCGGCGAAGCGGTAGCTGCCGTCGCGACCGGCCTCGGCGACGCGGCCGAGCTCGACGATGCGGACCTCGGTGCCCTGCAGCGCGCGGGTGTCGGTGGCATCGGTGATGGTGCCGATGATGTCGGAGGCGAGCGCCGCCCCCGGGAAGGTCGCGGCGAGCGACAGGCCGGTGCCGATCAGGACGCGCGAACGAATGGTACGAAGCTTGGACATGAAGACCCCCGAAGAGTGGACAGGTCGCCGGGTCCTGTTGGCTCCCGGCGAGTCGAGGGGCCAGTGGCAGGGGTCTGTGACCGCTGTGTTACGCGAGTGTCACACGACTGAAACAGAAAGCGGGCGCCGCCGGGCAAGGGGGCGGGATTGCGCCGCACCGCGCTATCGGGAAAATTTGCCTTCGCGAGGCGGGGCCTCCGTCAGCCGATATGCTTGAAGATCCAGCCGATGCTGGCGCCGCCCGCGGGCGCATTGCCGGTGACGACGAGTTGCTCGCAGGGATGCGGCCGGCCGTCGCCGTCGACCCACAGGCTCTCCTCGATATCGAGCTGGCCTTCGCTGGTGCGGAATTGCCACAGCGGGCCGCCGCTCACGCGCAGCAGCGCGCCCAATTTGTCGGCGGTCAGGCTCGCCGACAAACTGGGGCCGAGATGGAAACGCAGCACGAACGGTTTGTCGCCCTTGCGCCGGCTGCGCGGGGCGGGGAGCAGCATGTCCTCGCCGCGCAGTTCGCGGCCGTTGGGGGCGAGGATCAGCAGGCGGCGATGGATCAGTCCGTGGCGGCGCGCATAGCCGTCGTGGCTCATCTCGAGCCGGCTGCCCTGCGGCGTCTCGCGGCGGTCGAGTTCGACCTCGGTCACGCCCTTGCCGAGCGCGCCGCTCGCGAGGATTGCGGTCGAATTGGTGTCGGCCAGCGTCAAGGTCGAATGCGCGGCGGTGGTGCGTAGCCCGCGCGCGAGATCCTCGGGGATCGTCGCGCCGGCGAGCGCGGCGCCGCCGCAATTGACGACGATCCGGTCGGCACCGTCGCTGAGTTCGAAGGCGAGCGTCGACGCGCAGCCGGCCTCGGTCACGCGCGCGATCGGCGGCGGCGCGGCGTCGGCGAGCAGCACGACCTTGCCCGCGACGAGTCGCTGATAACCCCAGTCGCGCGCCTGCTTGAGCGGGCGCGTGCGCACCCCGCTCGCGGTCACGATCGCCTCGATATGCTCGGCTGCGGTCGCGCCGCTGCCCTGCCAGCTGCCCATGCCGCCGTCGGCGTGCGTCAGGCCGAGCAGCGCCGGAACCGCGCGCGTCAGCACTTCCTGGACGAAGGGCGGCACTTCCATCCGGCGCATGTCATAGACGCGCGCGAGCATCGACAGCGCCATGATCGCGTCGAGCTGTGCCTGCGGCGATCGCGCGATATTGCCCCCGTCGGCGTAGAAGCTCGTCTCGAGCACCTTGCGCAGCCCCGCTTCGCCGAACACCTGCCGCGGTTCGCCGCCGGGCATCAGCAGCGACGCGGCGACGATGCCCGTCCACGCGACAAGCTGGCCGATGCCCGGCCGCGTCTTGTCGGCGACGCGGTCGAGGTGGCGCGCGGTGCGCGCGAGATGGTTGAGCACCGCCGACCGGTAGATGAGGTCGCTCGACGACAGGATCAGGGGGGCGTGAAAGGCCCAGTAGAGGATGCGCCAGCCGCTGTTGTCGGCGCGCCACGCGGGTTCGCTGACGGTCTCGCCGTGCGCCGCGAGCCAGCCGCGCACCATCGCTTCGGCGATCGGCGCGCCGTCGGCGCGGCTGCCGGTCGCGGCAAGGTCGCGCAGCCAGGCGAAGCTGTGAAGATAGTCGGCAAAGGCCGGCGCGACCTTGAGCGCGGCGAAATCGCATTCGCCGAGCGGCAGCTTGAGCCCGCGATGGAGGAAATGGCCGGCGCGGATCGCGGTGCCCGCGCGCGTGTCGCCGGGCACCGGATCGGCCGGTACGCCGAGCAGCTTGAGCGGGAAGCGGCCCTTGAGGCGAAAGGCGTGCAGCGGCGTGCGCCACGTCAGGCGGGTGATCTGGTTGGCGATGCGGTCGCCCAGCGACAGGCCCTTGTCGGCGGGCAGCCGGATCAGCCGTTTGCCGGGTTCGATGCTGTCGTCGATCGGCGGCGCGTCGGCGCCCGCGTCGGGAGTCGGACTTCCGGGGACAGAGGTCAACGGTCTCCCCTTCACCACTCAGGCGCCGCGCAACCGCCGGATATTGTCGGCATAGGCGTCGGGGCCGCCCTTGAAGGTCGCGGTTCCCGCGACGAGCACGTCGGCGCCCGCCGCGATCGCGAGCGGCGCGGTGGCGGCGTCGATGCCGCCGTCGACCTCGATCCGGATGTCGCGGCCGGACTTGTCGATCATCTTGCGCACCGCCTCGATCTTGCGGAGCTGGCTCGAAATGAAGCTCTGGCCGCCGAAGCCGGGGTTGACGCTCATGATCAGCACTAGGTCGATGTCGTCGATCAGATAGTCGAGCATCTTTGCCGGGGTCGCGGGGTTGAGCGAGACGCCCGCCTGCTTGCCCAGCGACTTGATGTGCTGGACGGTGCGGTGGATGTGCGGGCCGGCCTCGGGATGCACGGTGATGATGTCGGCGCCCGCGGCGGCGAAGGCGTCGAGGAAATGGTCGACGGGGCTGATCATCAGATGGACGTCGAAGGGCAGCGTCGAATGCGGGCGCAGCGCCTTCACCACCATCGGGCCGATCGTCAGGTTCGGCACATAGTGGCCGTCCATCACGTCGATATGCACCCAGTCGGCGCCCGCTGCCTCGATCGCGCGCACTTCCTCGCCAAGCCGTGCGAAGTCGGCGCTGAGGATCGAGGGGGCGATGCGGACGGGGGGTGTGGTCATGGCCATCGGCCTTAACCATCTCCCCCCCCATGGGCAAGCGGGCGGACGGTCCGGACGGTGGAAAAGCGCCGCCGGATCGCGGCGTTCAGTTCGCGGGTTTCGTCTCGTCGATCTTGTCGACCCATTGCGGATAGAAGCTGGGTTCGCGCGCCGACCAGCCGGGTGCCGTCGCCGCCGCCTCGCTGATCGACTGCAGCAGGGTCCGGCGCTTGTCGGGGTGGAGGTGCGGCAGCGACGCCGCGGCGCAAAAGGCGCCGGGCAACCACGGCCGCGCATGCGCGCCGAGCAGCCGCTCATAGAGAAAGCGATAGGGCGCAAAGGCGGGAAGCCGGTCCTGTCCAAGGTCGAAGGCCGACACCGCGATCAGCGGCGCCATGAAATGTTCGAGCGCGTCGAGACCGCTGTCGTCGGGGATATGCGCCCGAATGTCGACGAGCCGCTGATAGACGCGCGCCTGGACGCGGATCGCGGTTTCCTCGACCATGTCGCGCGACCAGCGTGCGATCGCATCGTCGCGTTCCAGCCCGATATCGAGCGAGCGGCGGATGTAGCGCTGCGTCGCGGCGGGGAAACCCGCGAATTCCTTGATTTCCGATATCGAGAGGTCGCCCGCTGCCGGTCCCGAACGCGTCGCCATGGTCATGCTCCCGCACGGCGCCCGGGGAGCCATCCCCCCGGAGGCCTGCATCTGCCAGTCTGCCACCAAAAGGGTTAGTGATAGGTTAACCATGGCGTCGGCGTGCGTTCAGCCATCCAAGGGCGTTGCGCGGCGTCGCGGGCGGGCCTAATCAACGGGGCTTCGAAAACAGGACACCCGCAGGACCACCATGTCGCACGCACCGCAGCCGGTGATTTCCGCAACCGGCCTCTTCACCCCCGCCGAATGCATCTCCAACGAAGAACTTGTCGCCAGTTTTAACGCCTATGTTGCGCTGCACAACAGGGAAAATGCCGCGGCGATCGCGGCGGGTGAAGTCGCCGAACTCACCGAATCGAGCGTCGAATTCATCGAAAAGGCGAGCGGCATCGGGTCGCGTTTCGTCGTCGATAAGGCGGGTATCCTCGACCCCGGACATATGGCGCCGCGGCTGCCCGATCGCGGCAACGACGAACTCTCGGTCCTCGCCGAAATCGGCGTGCTCGCCGCAAGGGACGCGCTTGCGCGCGCCGGTCGCGACGCGCGCGACGTCGATGCCGTGCTGTGCGCGGCGTCGAACATGCAGCGCCCCTATCCCGCGATGGCGGTCGAGATCCAGGACGCGCTGGGCATCGACGGGTTCGGCTTCGACATGAATGTCGCCTGCTCGTCGGCGACCTTCGGCATCCAGACCGCCGCCGACTATATCCGCGCGGGCCATGCGGGGAGCGTGATCGTCGTGAACCCCGAAATCTGTTCGGGGCATTTGAACTGGCGCGACCGCGACAGCCATTTCATCTTCGGCGATGTCGCGACCGCGATCCTCGTCGAGGACAAGGCTATCGCTCCCGCGGGGCATTGGGACATCCTCGGGACCAGGCTCAAGACGCAGTTTAGCAACAATATCCGCAACAATTTCGGCTTTTTGAATCGCGGCCATGGCGGGATCGACCAGTCAGGGCCGAAGAGCGACAAGCTCTTCGTCCAGGAAGGCCGCAAGGTGTTCAAGGAAGTCGTGCCGTGGGTCGCGAACCTG
Organism: Sphingopyxis sp. YF1; assembly: GCF_022701295.1. Lineage (NCBI taxonomy): Bacteria > Pseudomonadati > Pseudomonadota > Alphaproteobacteria > Sphingomonadales > Sphingopyxidaceae > Sphingopyxis > Sphingopyxis sp. YF1. Next base: position 3,439,204 of record NZ_CP033204.1, on the reverse strand, counting down.
ATCGTCGAGCAGATGGAGGTTCTGGGGCTCGAAGGCGCCGACATGCGCCGGCTGTGGCTCCACCAGGCGAACACCAACATGAACCGGCTGATCGCGCAGCGCGTGCTGGGGCATGAGGCGAGCGCGGACGAAAGCCCGACGGTGCTCGACACCTATGGCAACACGTCGAGCGCGGGGTCGATCATCGCCTTCCACCTCCACCACGAAGACATGGTCGCTGGCGACACCGGGCTGATCTGTTCGTTCGGCGCGGGGTATAGCGCGGGAACCGTGTTCGTCCGCAAGACCTGAGGCGCCAATTCTGCTTCGTCATGCTGAAACAGGTTCAGCATGACGAAATGACAGATGGCCCTTCTACGGCACGAACGTCGTGAACAGATAGACCGCGAACAGCATCAGGTGGATCACCCCCTGCAGCACCGTCGTGCGGCCGTTGGCCAGCGTCTGCGATGCGACGATCAGCGACAGGAACAGCAGCACCGTCGACTTGGCGTCGAGCCCGAGGCTGATCGGCAGGTCGGTCAGGATCGACAGGATCGCGACCGCCGGAATCGTCAGGCCGATCGTTGCGAGCGCCGACCCCAGCGCCAGATTGAGGCTGGTCTGGAGGCGGTCGGACTTTGCGGCGCGTACCGCCGCCAGGCCTTCGGGCGCGAGGATCAGCGCCGCGATCAGGACGCCGAGCACCGCGGGCGGCGCCCCCCAGTCGGCGAGCAAGGCACCGATGGTGGGTGAGAGCGCCTTGGCGAGCAGCACCACCCCGAACAGGCAGGCGACGAGCAGCCCCAGCGAAATCCACATGCGCGACGCGCTGGGCGGGGCGGCGTGCGCATCGGGTTCGTCCTGCGCCTCGCCCTCGGGCAGGAAATAGTCGCGATGCCGCACCGTCTGGACGAGCGCGAAGGTCGCGTAGAGGATCAGCGAGACCGCCGCGACGAAGCCCAGCTGCGTTTCCGAATAAAAGGGCCCCGGAATGCTCGAGGTGAAATTGGGCAGCACCAGCGTGACGATCGTCAGGACGGTCAGCGTCGCCAGCGCTGCGCCGATCCCGGTGCGCTGGAACCGCTGTTCATGATGCCGGATCGCGCCGCTGAGCAGGCAGAGGCCCATCAGCAGGTTGAGGATCACCATCACCGCCGCAAACACCGTGTCGCGTGCGAGCGACTGCGCCTTTTCGGGTTCGGCCTGCATCAGCGTCAGGATCAGCCCGACCTCGATCACCGTCACGGCGAGCGCGAGGATCAGCGTCCCGAACGGTTCGCCGACGCGGTGCGCGATGACCTCTGCATGGTGGACCGCCGCGACGACGGCGCCGGCGAGGATGAAGGCGACGAGCCAGGCGTTGAGCGGCATCGCGAGGCTGGCGAAGGCCGCGAGAAAGGCGAGGATGGGAAAGAGATCGTTCGTCCGATCGGCGAGGCGCAATGTGCTTTTCATGCGCCTTTATTGCAGCCGTGTTTTTCGATGCCTACCCTGCAATCAAAAAAACGCTGTGCCCAAATCGAAAAAATCAGTGCGCGCGAACCGGCAGTCCCGCCGCGGCGAGCTGCGCGTGCGCCTCGGCGATCGTCGCTTCGCCGAAGTGAAAGATGCTGGCGGCGAGCACCGCGCTCGCGCCGCCCTCGATCACCCCGGCGACCAGATGGTCGAGGGTGCCGACCCCGCCGCTCGCGATCACGGGTACGCTGACCGCATCGGCGATCGCCCGGGTGAGGGTCAGGTCGTAGCCGTCGCGCGTGCCGTCGCGGTCCATGCTGGTGACGAGCAATTCGCCCGCGCCGAGCGCTGCCAGCCGCACCGCATGCTCCACCGCATCGACCCCGGTCGGTTTGCGTCCGCCGTGGGTGAAGATTTCCCAGCGGCCCCCCCCATTTTCGTCATCCTCGACGCGCCGCGCGTCGATGCTGCCCACCGCGCACTGGCTGCCGAAGCGGTCGGCGATGTCGGCGACGAGTTCGGGGCGCGCCACCGCTGCGCTGTTCACCGCGACCTTGTCGGCGCCCGCGAGCAGCAGCGCGCGCGCATCGTCGGCGCTGCGTACCCCGCCGCCGACGGTGAGCGGCATGAAGCAGACCTCGGCGGTACGGCGTACCATGTCGAGCAGGGTGCCGCGTCCCTGATGCGTCGCCGAAATGTCGAGGAAGCAGAGTTCGTCGGCGCCCGCGGCGTCGTAGGCGCGCGCCGCCTCGACCGGGTCGCCCGCGTCGCGCAGGTCGACGAAATTGACGCCCTTGACGACGCGCCCGTCGGCGACGTCGAGACAGGGGATGACGCGCACGCGGACGGTCATTGCATCTGCACCCCGGCGAAAGCCGGGATCCATGAACGGAAGCGCAAGGTGGCTCTGGGCCCCGGCTTTCGCCGGGGTACAGGATCGGTGGCGTTTCTCATCCGCGCCCCACCGCGATTGCTTCGGCGAGGTCGAGCCGGCCGTCGTAGAGCGCCCGGCCAGTGATCACGCCTTCGATGCCGTCGGCGACGTGCGGGCGCAGCGCGTGGATGTCGCCGATGTCGGCGACCCCGCCGCTCGCGATCACCGGAATGTCGACCGCCTTGGCCAGCGCCACCGTCGCCTCGACGTTGCAGCCCTTGAGCAGCCCGTCGCGGCCGACGTCGGTGAACAGCAGCGCCGCCACCCCGGCATCCTCGAAGCGGCGCGCGAGCTCTTCGACGCGGACGTCGGAGACATCGGCCCAGCCCTCGGTCGCCACCATGCCGTCGCGGGCATCGACCCCGACGACGATCCGGCCGGGCAGGTCGCGGGCGGCCGATTTGACGAATTCGGGATCCTTCAGCGCCGCGGTGCCGATAATCACGCGGTCGACGCCCAGCGCCAGCCAGCGGTCGACGCCCGCGCGGTCGCGGATGCCGCCGCCGACCTGAACCTTGCCCGGAAAGGCCGCGACGATGCTTTCGACCGCGCCGCCATTGACGCTGGCGCCCGCAAAGGCGCCGTCGAGGTCGACTACGTGGAGATGGCTAGCGCCGGCCGCGGCGAAAAGCCGCGCCTGCGCTGCCGGATCGTCGCCATAGATCGTCGCGCGGTCCATGTCGCCCTCGGCGAGCCGTACCACCTGCCCGCCCTTGAGGTCGATCGCGGGAAAGATGGTCAGGCCGGAAACTACGGGCGCCATGCAAGGAATCTTTCGAGTGTGGCGAGGCCATAGGCCTGGCTCTTTTCGGGGTGATATTGGACGCCGACGATATTGTCCTTCGCGACCGCGGCGTTGAAGGGCCCGCCATGCTCGCTCGTCGCGGCGACGTCGGTCGCATCGGCGAAATGATAGCTATGGAGATAATAGGCTTCGCCCGCGGCGATCACCGGATGCGCAAAGCATGGCACGACATCGTTCCAGCCCATGTGCGGAACGCGCAGCCCGGGTCGCGGCGCGAACGCCCGCACGGTTCCGCCGATCCAGCCGAGCCCCCTATGCGTGCCATGTTCCTCGCCCGCATCGGCGAGCAATTGCATGCCGACGCAGATGCCGAGGAAGGGCGCGCCTTCGCCTCGCACGCGCTGTTCCATCGCCTCGACCAGCCCGTCGATCGCGGAAAGTCCGTTCATGCATGCGGCAAAAGCCCCGACTCCGGGAAGCACGATCCGGTCGGCCCTTGCGACGGCGTCGGGGTCGGCGGTGACGACGACATTGTCCGCGCCCGCCGCGACGAGCGCGTTGTGCACCGAGCGAAGATTGCCCGCGCCATAGTCGATCAGGGCGATGACGCTCATCGAAAAGTCCCTAGAGGACACCCTTGGTCGAGGGGATGGTATCGCCCTTGCGCGGGTCGATATCGACCGCCTGGCGCAGCGCGCGCGCGAGCGCCTTGTAGCTCGATTCGGCGATATGGTGGTTGTTCTCGCCGTAAAGCGTCTCGAGGTGCAGCGTGATCCCCGCGGTCTGCGAAAAGCTCTGGAACCAGTGCGAAAAGAGCTCGGTGTCCATTTCGCCGAGCCGCGGCTGCGAAAAGCCCGATTTCCACACGCAGTGCGGACGCCCCGAAATGTCGAGGATGCAGCGCGTCAGCGTTTCGTCCATCGGCGCGTGCGCCTCGCCGTAGCGCGCGATGCCGCGCTTGTCGCCGAGCGCTTTCGCCACCGCCTCGCCCAGCGCCAGCGCCGAATCCTCGACGGTGTGGTGCTGGTCGATGTGAAGGTCGCCCTTCACGGTCATCGAAATGTCGATCAACGAATGGCGTGACAGTTGCTCGACCATATGATCGAGAAAGCCGATGCCGGTCGATACCGAATAATCGCCGCTGCCGTCGAGATTGACGGTGATCGCGATATCCGTTTCCTTGGTCGTGCGCTGGACGGTGGCGGTTCGCATGGCCGACGCCATAGAGCCTATTTTTCGCGGCGCAAGGCGACTCTGCCCCTTGACCGGTGCGCGCGCGCCGTTCATCCCCCTCGCCCATGAGTGACGATGTCCGCGACAGCCTGATTCCCTATGACGAGATCGTGCAGGACGCCCTGCGCGCCGTGGTCGGCCGTGTGCTGAGCCAGATCGAGGGCTATGACAGCCTGCCGGGCGAGCATCATTTCTACATCACCTTCAAGACGCAGGCGCCGGGGGTTTCGATCCCGGCGCATCTGGTCGCCAAATTCCCCGACGAAATGACGATCGTGCTGCAGAACCGCTTCTGGGACCTCAGCGTCGCCGACGATCATTTCAGCGTCGGCCTGTCGTTCAACCAGACGCCCTCGATGCTGACGATCCCCTATGCGGCGATCACCGCCTTCGTCGATCCTTCGGTCGATTTCGGGCTCCAGTTCCAGGTCAGCGACGACGGCAGCGCTCCCGAACCGCATGACGAAGCCGACAACGACCGACCCGACGTGGCGAGCGACGACGGGTCGAACGTCGTCACCGTGGATTTCGGCAAGAAGCGATAGCGCGATGGGCGGCCCCTCCTGGCCCCCCAGCCGTTTCTGGCAATATTGGGCCCTCGCCGGGATGGTCGTGCTTACCGCCGCCTTCTGGTGGGGCGTCGAGGGCTATGCGCGATTCGAAAGCGGTGCGATCCGCAGCGCGATCGCCGACGGCCTGCTGCGCTTCAGCCTGCTGGTCCTGACCCCGGCGCTGGTTGCGGTCTGGGTCGCGGCCGCCTGGTTCCGGCGGCGCGTCGGCGACGGCGGCTATTGGCAGTTGCTCGGCCTCGTCGCGATGATCTGGGCCGGGGCGGTGCTGGTGACGAGGATATTGGCGGGATGAGCGGCACGCGGATCGAAAGCGACAGCATCGGCGAGATCGCGGTCCCCGCCGAGGCCTATTGGGGCGCACAGACCGAGCGCAGCCGGCAATATTTCGCTTTCCCGCCGCACGAGCGGATGCCGCTGCCGATCGTTCACGCACTCGCACGCGTCAAGGGCGCCGCGGCGCGGGTGAACCGGAGCCACGGCCTCGACGCGGGCCTTGCCGATGCGATCGTCGCCGCGGCAGATGCCGTCGTCGCGGGCGGCTATGACGATCAGTTTCCGCTCGCCATCTGGCAGACGGGGAGCGGCACCCAGTCGAACATGAACGCCAACGAGGTGATCGCCGGGATCGCGAACGAGGCGCTGACCGGCAGGCGCGGCGGCAAGGCGCCGGTTCATCCCAACGACCATGTGAACATGGGGCAGTCGTCGAACGACAGTTTCCCGACCGCGATCCATGTCGCGATCGCGGTGGAGGCGACCGTCCGCCTGCTCCCCGCGCTCGCCGGACTGACCGACGCGCTCGCCGCCAAGGCCGAGGCGTGGGACGACATCGTCAAGATCGGCCGGACCCATTTGCAGGATGCGACGCCGCTGACGCTCGGGCAGGAGTTTTCGGCCTATGTCGCGCAGCTGGTTGCGTGCCGTGCGCGGATCGAAGGCGCGCTGGCGCACAATATCGCCAAGCTCGCGCAAGGCGGCACCGCGGTCGGTACCGGGCTCAACGCGCCCGCCGGCTTCGACCGCGCGATGGCCGACGAGCTATCGCGCAGCACCGGCATCGCGTTCGAGCCCGCGCGCAACAAGTTCGAGGCGCTGGCGTCGAACGACGGACTCGTCTTCTTCTCGGGGGCGCTGGGCACGCTCGCGGTCGCTTTGACCAAGATCGCCAACGACATCCGCCTGCTCGGTTCGGGGCCGCGCGCGGGGCTGGGCGAGCTCGACCTGCCGGCCAACGAGCCGGGCAGCTCGATCATGCCGGGCAAGGTCAACCCGACGCAGTGCGAGATGCTGACGATGGTCGCCGGTCAGGTGATCGGCAACCATCAGGCGGTGATCGTCGGGGGGATGCAGGGACATCTCGAACTCAACGTCTTCAAGCCGCTGATCGGATCGAACGTGCTGCGCTCGATCGAATTGCTGGCGATCGGCATGACGGGGTTCACCGAACATTGCGTGCGCGGGCTCGAGCCCAACCGCGGCCGCATCGACGAGCTGATGCAGCGCTCGCTGATGCTCGTCACCGCGCTCGCGCCGGTGATCGGCTATGACAAGGCCGCGAAGATCGCCAAGCATGCGCACGAGACCGGTTCGACACTGCGCGCGGCCGCGCTCGACCTCGGCTATGTCGATGCCGCGACCTTCGACCGCGTCGTCGATCCGCGTACGATGCTGGGACCGGAACCGAACCGCTCCATCGCGGATTGAGGGGGAGGAAGGAGACATGGGCATGATCGGTCGAATCGTCGGCGGCCTTCTCGGCGGCGCCATCGGACAGAAAAAGGGCAACCATCCCGTCGCGGGCGCGGTGATCGGCGCAGGCACGTTGTTCGCCGCACGCCGCCTGTTTCCGCAGCGCTATGCCGTTCTCGCCGCCACCGTCGCGGCGGGCTATCTCACCAAGAAATGGGCCGAACGCGCCGAAGCACGGCGGGCGGCCGAGGAAGCGCATGCCGTCGATGCGGCGCTGGGCCATGCCGGCGTGGTCGATCCCTATGCCGGCACCGCCGGCCTGCCGACCGACGGTGAAAGCATGGGCGACGCCTTACCCCCCGCCATTCCCCTCGACGAGGCAGGCAAGCGGCCGGCGATCCACTAGGGACCGACGGCCGCATCCCGGCGGTCAATAGCGCCAGGTCACCGACGCGCCATAGGTGCGCGGGTCACCCGGGGTATAGGAGGTCAGCCCGAACGGCGTGTTCTCCAGCGACAGCAGCCGCGTGAAATATTTTTCCTTGGTGATGTTGCGCGCATAGAGTGCGAACTCGAGGCTGGGGTTGTCGAGTTCGAAGGCGATGCGCGCGTTGAAGATGCCATAGCTCGGAATCCGCGACGTATCCTGCAGCGCGCGGTTGCCGGCGGCGACCTGTTCGGGCGTCAGCCCGGTGCGCGCCGCGGCGGCGAGTTGCATCGGCGCCGCATATTGTTCCGATCGCCACCCGTAATCGGCGCGCAGGCGCAGCGTGCCCGCACCGGCGAATTCATGCTCGTAATCCGCCGTGACGCCGTACGAATATTTGGGCGAATAGGGGAATTCGGCATCGCGCCAGTCGGTGTTGTCGAGGATGTTGATGAAGCGCCGGTAGCTCGCGTCGGTCAGGCCGAAATTGGCGCCGAGCGTGAGCCCGTCGACCGGGATCACGGTCAGTTCGGCCTCGAGCCCGCGGATGCGCGCCTTGGCGGCGTTGGCGACGCCCGAAATCAGGCGCGTGCCGGCGACGCCGATCAGGTTGCGCTGCACATTGTCGACGTCCGAATTGAACGCGGCCAGATTGAGGCGCATGCGGCGGTCGAGCAGGTCGACTTTCGCACCGATCTCATAGTCGGTTACCTCTTCGGGGGCGAAGCTGACCGGCGGATTGCCGCCGGCGACCGCGCGGGTGTTGAAGCCGCCCGAGCGCTGCGACCGGCTCGTCTTCGCATAGAAGAAGAGGTTGTTCGACGCCTGCCAGTCGGCGCTGACCAGATAGGACCAGTAGTTGTAGGTCCGGTTGAAGGTCGCGCGGAACGGGTCGCTCGTGTCGCCATCGAGGAAGTCGGGGATCGACGAGGTGACGGCGTTGGTGAAGAAGTTGAGATCGCGGTTGCGCGACACCAGCCGGCGCTTGTCCTCGGTGTAGCGCAGGCCGCCGGTCAGGCGAACGCCATCGACCACCTCGACGATGATCTGGCCGAAACCGGCAAGGCTCTGGTTGCGCACCGTGCCGTCGGCGATGCCGATGCTCGCGCTCAGCGGGAACAGGCTGCCCGACCGCGAGCGGTCGGTGCCGTTCTCGACGAAATAGAAGCCGCCGAGAATATACTGGAACCGATCGACCGCGCCCGAGAGCTGGAGTTCCTGGCTGAACTGATCCTGTTTGATGCGGTTGCCGAAGAAGGGCGCGAGGCCGCCGGTGAACAGATAGGGCGTGCCGTCATTGTCGCTCAGCGCGTCGAGCGTGACGCCGCGCCACGCGGTCGTGCTCTTGAGCACCGCGGCGTCGGAGAATTCATATTCCAGAATGCCCGATGCGCCATGGGTGCGCGATTTTCCGTATCCGGGGGTGTTCTGATACACTGCATAGATATTGTCGTTGCCGTTCTGGCCGTAGACATAGTCCTGAAGCGGCCCGCGCGCGACGGCGGGACAGAAGGGTTGCAGCGCATTGAGCGCGGGGACCGGCGCCGTGCCGTTGCACAGGCCGACGAGCAGTTGCTGCGGCGACGTCGCGTTGCCGAGCGTGACCGATTTCAGGCCGACGAGTTCGCCCTGGTTGCGAAAATCGGTGAAATCGGCCGACAGCAGCGCCTTGAAGCGCGAACCCGGCGGCTCGAGCTTGAAGCTCACGCGGAAATAATCCGAATTGGCGTCGCCCAGTTCGCGGTCGAGCGCGACATTGCGGCCGTAGCCGTCGTGCTGGCGATGCTGATAGGCGACGCGCGCCGCCAGCGCATCGCCGAGCGGGACGTTGACCATGCCGCGCACCAGCAGCGTGTCGTAATTGCCGTAATCGATGCGGGCCATCGCGTCGAAGCCGCGCGTCGAGGGCTCGTTGGCGATGATGTTGACGGCGCCGCCGGTCGTGTTGCGCCCGAACAGCGTCCCCTGCGGGCCGCGCAGTACCTCGACGCGCTGGACGTCGACCATGTCGAAGGCGCCGCCCGTCGAGCGCGCCGAATAGACGCCGTTGAGATAGACGCCGACCGCCTGGTCGATCGCGATCAGGCCGTCGGACGAACCTTGTCCGCGGATGAACACCGTCGCCGATCCGGGCTGTGCCACCGCGCTCGAAAAATTGAGGTTCGGCGTCGTCGTCTGCAACTGCGAGATATTGACCACCGACTGCTTGTCGAGCGTGTCTCCGGTGTAGGCGCTGACCGCGACGGGAACCGTCTGGAGGCTTTCCTCGGTCTTGCGCGCGACGACGACGATTTCCTGGATGCCGCCGCCGCTGCTTTCGGCTGCCTCGTCCGCCGCCGGCGCGTCCTGTGCAAAGGCCGGGAGCGCCACGCCGCTCGCCAATATCGTTGCCGCGACCAGCGGGGCACGCACGAAGCTTTTCATCTGCGATCCTCTCATGTCATTTGTGCGGCCCCGGCTCGTGCGGGGCTTGCCAGATCAGAGTGGGCGGGATAGCGATCAAACGTCTTAATTGTCAATATGATTAAGCGATTTGGAAACGGGCGCCCATCGCGGATGCCGCGGCGCCGGGCAGCGCGCGCGTTCGGGCGGCCGGACCAGCGCGCACCGAAAGACGCCGAAGTTCGTGGGAAATGATTCGGACATGACTGTCCGGGGCCAGGCGTGTTCGGCCGTCTCGGCGGCGGGTTGCACAGGCATGGTTTTGGGACCGGTTCGGCCGGGGCGAGGCCCGGGCGGCCGGATGGCAGGAGCGCCTGTCTGTCCGGCGATCGCGGCAGGCGCGGCGTGCTCCGCCGCCCCGGCAGCCGGAGCAAATCGTATCGCCGCGGCGCTGCCAGAGCTTTCGCGGGATGTCGGGGATTCGTGTCCGGGGCGGCCGCTCGGGCCGCCCGTCGCGTCAGAAGTCGAAGCTCACCTCGGCGCCGATCACGCGCGGGTCGCCCGGCGCGTAGAGGACGTAGCCCAGACTGCCCGAAAAATCGAGAATCGTGGTGGCGAAGCGCTTGTCGGTCAGGTTCTTGACGAACAGCGCGACATTCATCGACGGCTTTTCGAAGGTTTTGGAAATGCGGGCGTTGAGCAGGCCATAGCCCGGGATCACCGTCCAGCTCTTGGTGACGGCATCGGTCAGGCTGCTCGGCGCGCCGTCGTGCGTGCCCTTGTAAACATAGTCGACCTGCGCGCGCAGCGGTCCGCCCGGCATTTCATGTTCATAGGCGGCCGAGAGCGACCAGTTCCACGTGGGCAGATAGGGGAAGCGCTCGAACGAGCGGTCCTGACCGTTGCTGACATAATCGTCGTAGCGGGCGTGGACATAGCCGAGCGCGCCGCGCAGCGTGAAGCCGTCGAGTGGCACCGCGGTCGCTTCGGCCTCGAAACCCTTGATCGTGCCCTTGGCGGCGTTGCGCACCACGGTCAGCGTCGGCGGGTTCGGTGGCGGCAGCGAACTGCCGACAATCACCGTGCGCTGGATGCCGTCATATTTGGAGATATAGCCCGCGAGGTTGAGGCGCAGCCGGCGGTCGAACCAGTCGGATTTGAGACCGATTTCATAATCGGTGACCGTTTCGGGTTCGAACGGCTGGAAGGTCAGCGGATCGGCCCCGCCGCGCAGGTTGAACCCGCCCGCCTTGTAGCCGCGCGCGGTGCGGGCATAGAAAAGCAGGCCGTCGCGCGGCTTGTAGTCGAGCGTCGCCATATACGACCAGTCCGAATAGCTGTCCTTCAGATTGGCGATGCAGCCGGCCTCGCTTGTCACATTGGTGCCGACGAAGGCGGTGGGCAGGCTGCACCGCAGAAAGGTTCCGAGCGGGCGGTCGACGCGGTTGCGCGTGACGAGCGCCTTTGTGTCTTTGGTATAGCGCAGGCCGCCGGTCAGGCTGAGCTGTTCGGTCAGCGCGAAGGTTGCCTGCGCGAAGCCGGCGATGCTCGAATTCTTCACCGATCCGTCGGTGACGTTCGTCGTCAGGCCGTCGACGTTGGTGGTCGTGTTGAAGTTGACCGTCCGCGTGCCGTCGTTTCCGGTTTCGCGCGAATAGAAGACGCCGAAAATCCAGTTCAGCCGGTCGTCGAACGACAGGCCGGAAAACTGGGCTTCCTGGGTGAAGATTTTCTGCCGGGTGGGCTGGCGGACATGAATGAGGTTGAAGCGCGTTGCGTCGAGATCATGCTGGGTCAGCCGGTCGAGTTCGCGGTACGCGCTGATCGATTTGAAATCGACGCTGTCGTTCAGGCGGATGTTGAGCGTCGCCGACGTGCCCCAGGCCTCGATGCGGCTGAGGCTGCCAAAATTGTGGTTCACATCGCGATAGTCGGCGCTCTGCGCGAGGATGTCGGCGAGCGTGCCACCTTGCGACGCGACGGTGGTCAGCAGCGCCGACGGGCTGCGTACTCCGGCATAATGCCAGGGAAGGGTCGACGTGCTCGCCTTGTTGTAATCGCCGCGCACGGTCAGTTCGATATCGTCGCTGGCATCCCAGCGCAGCGCCGCGCGCAGATTGCCGCCGTCCATGTCGCCGCCGATATAGCGGCCGTCGAAGCGGTTGCGGCCATAGCCGTCGCGCTTGTCATATTGTCCGACGACGCGCAGCGCGAGCGTGCTCGCGATCGGCAGGTTGACGACCGCCGCGCCGCCGCGCCGGCGATATTCGTCGGTGCGCAGAACAACCTTGCCTTCGAAATCGTCGGCCGGCTGCTTGTAGAAGATGTTGATCGCACCGCCCGTGGTGTTGCGGCCGAACAGCGTGCCCTGCGGCCCCTTCAGGATCTCGACGCGGTCGACATCGATCAGGTTCGACATCTCGGTCGAGATCGTCTTGGCGATATTGACCCCGTCGAGATAGATGCCGACCGCGGGATCGGTGGTGAGCAATGCGTCGGTCTGGGTCTGGCCGCGCAACGAGATCGCCGTGGAGTTGCGGTCGGCCGACACCGGATTGATCGACAGCGACGGCGTCTGCTCCTGCAGATCGCGAAAGCTCTGCATCGACTGATTGGAAAGCGCTTCGCCCGACAGCGCGGTGATGGCGAGCGGCACGTCCTGCAACCGCTCCTCGCGCTTGCGGGCCTGGACGATGATGTCGCCGTCCCATCCGTTCGCGGCATTTTCCGCTTGGTCGGTTTCCTGGGCGAGCGCGGCAGCCGGCATGGCCGCCCCGATCCCAAAGGCCGCCATCGCGCCGGTTGCGAGTGCCTTGCGCAGTGTCATGCGCTCTCCCCTTACTTATATGTCTAGGTTATATATCTAGCGCTCCTATCCAAAATATGACGAACCGTCAACTATGGTGAAGACAATCTGGGATGCATTTTGGGAGGACGGTGAAGGCCGGTCGCGCGGCTGTCACAAGCCGGGCCCGTCTCCTGATCCGGCTGGCGCAGGCCGGCGATTCGCGCAGCCGGCCGGGGACATGTCCGGACGCTCAGGCGCCCGCCTGCCAGTCCTTCACCGCCTCGACCGGCGAGACCAGCATCAGCACGTTGAGCGTCAGATTGTCGCGGATCGTCCACAGGGTGAACAGTTCGAAGGCGATCGCGATGGCGACCGTCACCCACCAGCGCATCCGGCTCGCGGCGAGGAAGCCTCCGATCATGAAGAGCGCATCGCTCACCGAATTGAGGATCGAATCGCCCGAATAGCCGAAGGCCATCGTCACTTCGCGGTAGCGGTCGATGATGACGGGTGAGTTTTCGAGGATTTCCCACGCCGCTTCGATCCCGATCGCCAGCGCCAGCGCGATCCAGAGCGGCCGTGCCGGGATCAGCCAGCGCGCGAGGCCGTAGAATATGAAGCCGTGGATGATGTGGCTGAAGCTGTACCAGTCCGAAACCTGCTGGCTGTTCTGGTTCGACTGGACCGTGCCGTGCCACAGGCTGATCGTGCCGCACGGGCAGATCGGCGGACGCCCCATCGCGAAGAGGATTGCGGCGAACAGCGCGAGCAACGTCGCCGCGACGAGCCAGCCTGCTCGAGAAACCCCCAGGAACATCGCCGTCCTTCCCGCTTGACCGCCGCCTTCGCTCGCGCAATTAGCGCCCATGGCTGATAGCGTCCACCTCAACCGCCGCGGCGTGTTGTTCGTCCTCTCCTCGCCCTCGGGAGCGGGCAAGACCACCATTTCGAAAAAGATGCTCGCCGCCGATCCCGATATCGCACTGTCGGTGTCCGCGACCACGCGCCCGCCGCGTCCGGGGGAGGTCGACGGCAAGGATTATCATTTCGTCGATGTCGACAGCTTCAAGGCGATGGCGGCCGAGGGCGAATTCCTCGAATGGGCGCATGTCTTCGGCCACCGCTACGGCACGCCGCGCGCGCGCGTCGAGGAACTGCTCGCCGCGGGCAAGGACGTGCTCTTCGACATCGACTGGCAGGGCGCGCAGCAACTCTATCAGGAGGCGGGCCCCGACGTCGTGCGGGTGTTCGTCCTGCCGCCGACGATGGAGGAACTCGAACGCCGGTTGCGCGCGCGCAACACCGACAGCGACGAGGTGATCGCCGCGCGCATGGCGCGTGCCGCGAACGAGATCAGCCACTGGGACGGCTACGACTATGTGCTGATCAACGACCAGGTCGAGGAATGCTATGGCGAGGTCGTCGCTATTCTGCGCGCCGAACGGCTGAAACGCCGCCGCCAGATCGGCCTGATCGGCTTCGCGCGCGACCTGATCCGCTCGGTGCCCGATGCGGATACGAAGCTCTGATCCTTGGCGTCATTGCGAGGAGCCGCAGGCGACGCGGCAATCTCCAGTCATCCGCTTTGCCCAAGGCCGATAGCTGGAGATTGCTTCGCTCCGCTCGCAATGACGGATTTCGAAAGTTCAGGCCGGCTTCGCCAGCTTTTCTTCCAGTTCCGCGACCGTTTCCGCGCGCAGCGGTTTTGCCTGTCCGTCGGTGCGGCACACGACGACCGTGTCGCAGGTCGCAATCGCGCGGCCGTTCTGGAACATTGCCTGGACGATGGTCCAGCTCGAGGTGCCGAGGCGGCCGATGCCCGTCGCGATCTGGACCGGATCGGGGAAATGGCCCTCGGCGAGATAGTTGATCTCGACCGCGGCGACCATCGTGCGCTCGTTCGCGGGGCGCTCGCCGAGCGGGCGCACATCGCGGTTGAGCAGCACGCGGCCGCTTTCGAACAGCGCCGCAAAGGCCACATTGTTGAGGTGGCCGTTGACGTCCATGTCCTGGAACCGCGTCTGCAGGTCGAGGTGGACGGGGTAGCTGGCGGCGTTCAGCCGCCAGCTCTCCGGTTTCGGCATATCAGCGCGGACCCATGCGGATGCCGCCGTCGAGGCGCACGTCCTCGCCGTTGAAATAGCCGTTTTCGATCATGCACAGCGCAAGATTGGCATATTCGGCGGGGTTGCCGAGGCGCTTCGGGTTGAGCACCGAGGCGCCCAGCGCGTCGCGGACATTCTGCGGCGCGCCGGCGAGCAGCGGGGTGTCGAAGATGCCGGGCAGGATGGTGTTGACGCGGATCTTTTCGCTGCCGAGATCGCGCGCGATCGGCAGGGTCATGCCGACGACGCCGCCCTTCGACGCCGAATAGGCCGCCTGGCCGATCTGGCCGTCCTCGGCCGCGACCGACGCGGTGTTGACGATCGCGCCGCGGTCGCCGTCTTCTTGCGGTTCGAGCGTCATCATGCCCGCCGCCGACTTGGCGATGCAGCGGAAGGTGCCGACGAGGTTGATCTGGATGATCCAGTTGAAGGCATCGAGCGGGAAATGCTTGATGCTGCCGTCTTCCTTCGAACGGCTCGCGGTCTTGATCGCGTTGCCGGTGCCCGCGCAGTTGACGAGGATGCGCTCCTGGCCGATCGCGGCGCGCGCCTTTTCGAAGGCGGCATCGACCGACGCGTCGTCGGTGACGTTGCATTCGCAGAAGACGCCGCCGAGTTCTTCGGCCAGCGCCTTGCCCTTTTCTTCCTGCAGGTCGAAGATCGCGACCTTGACGCCCTTCGAGGCGAGCAGGCGCGCGGTCGCGGCGCCGAGGCCCGAGGCGCCGCCGGTGACGACGGCGGATACGGTGGAATCGAGTTTCATGTCATTCTCCCTTGAAACGTCGCCCCCGCGAAAGCGGGGGCCGTTGGCAGCCTTGCGCCACCTCGATAGCGGCCCCCGCTTTCGCGGGGGCGACGCCAAATTGCTTACAGCCGTTCGATGATCGTGACGTTGGCCTGGCCGCCGCCTTCGCACATCGTCTGGAGGCCATATTTGCCGCCCCTGGCGTCGAGCACGCCGAGCAGGGTCGCCATCAGCTTGGTGCCCGAGGCGCCGAGCGGGTGGCCGAGCGCGATCGCGCCGCCGTGGACGTTGAGGCGGCCATGGTCGGCGCCGAGATATTTGAGCCACGCGAGCGGGACGGGCGCGAACGCCTCGTTGACTTCATAGGCGTCGATGTCGGCGATCGAGAGCCCGGCCTTCTTCAGCGCCTTTTCGGTCGCGAACAGCGGTTCTTCGAGCATGATGATCGGGTCGCCCGCGGTCACCGAGATGTGGTGGATGCGCGCGCGCGGGGTCAGGCCATGATCCTTGAGCGCCTGCTCCGACACGATCAGCGCCGCCGAGGCGCCGTCGCAGATCTGGCTCGACGAGGCGGCGGTGATCGACCCGCCTTCCTGCAGGATCTTCACCCCCGCGATGCCTTCGAGCGTCGCGTCGAAACGGATGCCTTCGTCGACGGTGTGGAGCTGCGACCCTTCGGCGGTCTCGATCGCGACGGGCACGATTTCGCGCTGGAACAGCCCGGCCTCGGTTGCGGCCCTGGCGCGGCGATGGCTTTCGAGCGCGAAGGCGTCGAGGTCGTCCTTGGTGAAGCCGTGCTTCTTGACGATCATCTCGGCGCCCATGAACTGGCTGAACATGATGCCGGGATATTTTTCCTCGAGCCGCGGCGATTTGTAATTGCCGAGGCCTTCCTTCATGAACAGCGTCGCGACGCTGCCCATCGGGACGCGCGTCATGCTCTCGATGCCGCTCGCGAGCACCATGTCCTGCGTTCCCGACATCACCGCCTGCGCGGCGAACATCATCGCCTGCTGCGACGATCCGCACTGGCGATCGATCGTCACCGCGGGGATGCTGTCGGGCAGCTTCGATGCGAGTACGGCGTTGCGGCCGAGATCCATCGTCTGCTCGCCGCCCTGGCTGACGCAGCCGGTGATGACGTCGTCGATCTTCGAGGTGTCGAAATCGTTGCGGTCGGCGATCGCGTCGAACACCGCGGCGCCTAGGTCGACGGGGTGGACGCCGGCGAGCTTGCCGCCGCGGCGGCCACCGGCGGTGCGGACGGCGTCTACGATATAGGCGTGGGCCATGGGAGAATTCCTTTCTTGATTCCCCTCCCGCAGGCGGGAGGGGTTAGGGGTGGGCGCGAGCGGAGCGAGCATCTCGGAGGTAGGTAGCCCACCCCGCTGCGACTAGGGAGCAAGCTCCCAAGTCTCACTGCCCCTCCCGCTTGCGGGCGGGGAAATTACAGCTTGCGCCCGATCAGTTCCTTCATGATTTCGTTCGTGCCGCCGAAGATGCGCGTCACGCGCGCCGCGCGCCAGGCGCGGGCGATCGGATATTCGTTCATGTAGCCCGAGCCGCCGAACAGCTGGAGGCACTTGTCCATCACCTCCCACTGGAGGTCGGTGTGCCACAGCTTCGCCGCCGCGCCCTCTTCGGGGGTCAGTTCCTTCTTCATGTGACGCGCGAGCGCCCAGTCGAGGTGCGCCCAGCCGACCTGCAGCTTCGCCTTCAAATCGGCGAGCACGAAGCGGCTGTTCTGGAAATCGAGGATCGGCTTGCCGAACGCCTTGCGCTCGCGCGTATATTCGACGGTGTCGTCGAAGGCGCGCTGCGCCGAGGCCTGTGCGCTGACCGCGATCGACAGGCGTTCCTGCGGCAGTTCGCTCATCAGATAGATGAAGCCCTGGCCTTCCTCGCCGAGGCAGTTGGTGATCGGAACGCGCACGTCCTCGAAGAACAGCTCCGAGGTGTCGGCCTCGTCCTGTCCGATCTTGTCGAGGTTGCGCCCGCGCTTGAAACCTTCGCGATCGGCTTCGACGAGCACGATCGACACGCCCTTCCACGCCGGCTGCACCTCGGTGTCGGTCTTGACGCAGACGAGGATCAGGTCGGCGTTCTGGCCGTTGGTGATGAAGGTCTTCGACCCGTTGATGACATAGTGATTGCCATCCTTCTTCGCGGTCGTGCGCATCCCCTGAAGATCGCTGCCGGTGCCCGGTTCGGTCATCGCGATCGCGGTGATCACCTCGCCCGACACCATCTTGGGCAGCCAGTGCTTCTTCTGCTCTTCCGAGCCATATTTGACGATATAGGAAGTGACGATGTCCGACTGGAGCGAGAAGCCGGTGGTCGCGCGGCCGTAATAGGCGCTTTCCTCGTCGACGATCGCATTATAGCCGAAGTCGAGTCCGAGCCCGCCATAGGCCTCGGGAACCGTCGGGCACAGCATGCCGAGTTCGCCCGCCTTGGGCCAGATCGACTTGGGGACGATGCCGTCCTCGGCCCATTGCGCGGCGTTGGGCGCGACTTCCTTTTCGAGGAACTGGCGCACCGTCGAACGGAACGCCTCATGATCCTCGGTATAGGCCGTGCGCGAGAGGTTATCGAGCGACATCGTCTTCCTTTCCCTGATGGCGGCCGGACGAAATCGGGGAGCCGGCCGCGCCAACAGCCGCGCGCGGGGCACGGCCTTCGCCGCCACCTGACCTTACGTTTACGTGCACGTCAAGTGGAAATGCCGCTACGGCATGAAAGTCGGGCCGTCGCCCGTACAAAGCCTTGGCGGTGAATAGCTTTGCAGGCGCTGGGCAGCGGCGACGGCGCGCGCTAGGCACGGCGCCATGATCGACCTTCTTCTCGACGCCGGCGCGCTGCTCGGCGAATCGCCCCGCTGGCACGCCGACGAAGCCTGCCTCTATTGGGTCGATATCGACGCCTTTCGTATCCACCGCACCGATCCCGCGAGCGGCCGCGACGCGGTGATGCAGCTCGACGGCCCCGTCGGTTGCGTCGCGCCGCGTCGCGGCGGCGGGCTGATCGCCGCGCTCCGTGCCGGATGCGCGCTGATCGACGGATGGGGCGATATCCCGCGCGCCTTCGGCGAACCGGTGCTCGCCGACAAGCCGCACCAGCGCTTCAACGACGGTTGCGTCGACGCAGCGGGGCGCCTGTGGGTCGGCAGCCTGACCGCCGACAAGCCGAAGCGCGACGCGACCCTCTATCGCGTCGACCCCGACGGAGCGATCACGCCGGTGATCGATGGTTTGATGACGAGTAATGGTGCCGCTTTCAGCCCCGACGGGCGCAGCTTCTATCATGCCGACACGCCGACCCACCGGATCGACGTCTATGATGTCGATCCCGACACCGGCATGCTCGGCGCACGGCGCACCTTTCATCAGTTCGAGGAGGGCAGGGGGCGTCCCGACGGCGGTGCGGTCGATGCCGAGGGCTGCTACTGGTCGGCCTTGTGGGACGGCTGGCGCATCGTGCGCTTCTCGCCCGCGGGCGAGCTTCTCCAGACGGTCGAGATGCCGGTGCAGCGCCCGACGATGATCGCGTTCGGCGGCGCCGACATGCGCACCGCCTTCGTCACCAGCGCCGGCAAGAATTTGATCGACGAAGAGCGCAGGGCGCAGCCGCACGCCGGCGGCCTCTTCACCTTCCGCGTCGACGTGCCGGGGGTGGTCGTCCCGATGTTCGCCGGCTGATCGTGCCCGCGCAGCATTGCGCGGCCCGTCGCATCGCCGGCGCCGCAACCTTGCGCATCGCTGTCATATCTGGTTAAGACGCCCGCCGACATGGTTTCGTCCGAAACCTTTTCCGCCGGGAGATTCCGAATATGTCGCGCAACGCGCCCCGTTTTGTCCGTCGCCTGTCGACTCTGCTTGCATCGACTGCGATGCTCGCGGGTATGAGCCAGATGACGACTCTTGCTGCCGAAACCGCCAAGCCCGCCGCCGCGACTGCGCCAGCGGGCGAGAATCCGATGCTCGCGCCGTGGACCGGCCCCTATGAAGGGGTGCCGCCGTGGGACAAGATGGATCCCGAACTGTTCCCCGACGCCTTTGCCAAGGGCATGGCCGAGGTGAAGGCGCAGGTACAGGCGGTGATCGACAATCCCGAAGCGCCGACGTTCGAAAACACGCATGTGCCGATGATGCTCGCGGGCGACACGATGGAACGCGTTTATGCGCTGTGGGGCGTCCAGACGTCGAACAAGTCGAACGACCGCGTCGAGGACATCGACGCCGAATGGAGCCCCAAGCTCACCACTTTCTACACCGAGCTGTTCCTCGAGCCCAAGCTCTTTGCGCGCTACAAGGCGGTCTATGACGCCCGCCATCAGAGCGGCCTCAATGCCCAGCAGGTCCGCATCGTCGAACGCAGCTATGACGAGATGGTGCGCGACGGCGCGAACCTGTCGTCCGCCGACAAGGCGAAGCTCGTCGAAATGAACGCGAAGCTCGAGGGGCTGTTCTCGACCTTCTCGTCGAAGCTGCTCGGCGACGAGAAGCTCTACACCTTCGTCACCGACAAGAATGAGCTCGCGGGGCTCGAACCCGGCTTCATCGCCTCGCTCGCCGCGGCCGCCGAGGCCAACGGCAAGCCCGGCCAGTGGGCGATCAAGAACACGCGCTCGTCGGCGCAGCCGGTATTGCAGGGTGCCACCAACCGGGCGCTGCGTGAAAAGGTCTACAAGGCGTTCGTCAATCGCGGCGACAATGGTGACGCGAACGACACCAATGCGACGATCGCCGAGATTCTGAAGCTGCGCCAGCAGCGCGCCGAACTGCTCGGTTTCGCGACCCATGCCAATTACCGCATGGCCGACACTATGGCCAAGACCCCCGAAGCCGCGATGGGGCTGATGATGAAGGTCTGGCCCGCCGCCGTCGCGCGCGTGAAGGAAGAGGTCGCCGACATGCAGGCGATCGCCGACGCGGAGGCCAAGGCAAACAAGGGCGCGAAGATCACCATCGAGCCGTGGGATTATCGCTTCTATGCGGAGAAGGTCCGCAAGGCGAAATACGACCTCGATGAGAGCGAGGTGAAGCCATACCTCCAGCTCGACAAGCTGGTCGACGGCATGTTCTGGTCGGCGGGTCAGCTCTATGACCTCGGTTTCCGCGAGAATACGGGAACGATCCCCGTGTTCGATCCGAAGGTGCGCACGTTCGAGGTCTACAACCTCAAGACCAATGCGAATGTCGGGGTCTTCTACCTCGACAATTTTGCGCGCGACGGCAAGCGTTCGGGGGCGTGGATGACGACCTATCGCAGCCAGCAGACGCTTGGCGGCGAGCGCAATGTCCTCGCCTCGAACAACAATAATTTCACCGAAGCCGCGAAGGGCGAGCCGACGCTGATCAGCCTCGACGACGCGCAGACGCTGTTCCACGAATTCGGCCACGGCATCCATTATCTGTTGCAGCACGTCTATTATCCTGCGCTCGCCGGGGTGCCGCGCGACTTCGTCGAATATCCGAGCCAGGTGAACGAGAATTGGCTGATGACCCCCGAAGTGCTGTCGAAATATGCGACGCACTACAAGACGGGCGCGCCGATGCCGCAGGCGCTGGTCGACAAGATCCTTGCCTCGGACAAGTTCAACCAGGGTTTTACCACGGTCGAATATCTGGGCAGCGCGATCGTCGACATGAAGCTGCACGACCGCAAGATTCCGGTGACCGACCCCGACAAGTTCGAGCGCGAGACGCTCGCCGAAATGGGGATGCCGAAGGAAATCGTCATGCGGCATCGCCTGCCGCAGTTCGGCCACCTGTTCAGCAGCGACGCCTATTCGGCGGGCTATTATTCCTATCTCTGGTCGGAAACGATGGATGCCGACACCTGGGCGGCCTTCACCGAAGCCGGCGGGCCGTGGGACCGCAGCGTCGCCGACAAGTTCCGCACCATCCTGCTCATGACGGGCAACGAGACCGACCGCGCCGACGCCTACCGCGCTTTCCGCGGTCGCGATCCCGACGTGAAGGCGCTGCTCAGGAAGCGCGGCTTCCCCACCGAATAGGGCGGGCAAAACGGATCGAGGCAAAGGGGGCGATTTCGCCCCCTTTGTTTTGACCGTCCGGCTTTTTCTGCTCCATGGTCGCTGGAGGGCCCGCGGCCTTGCCCCGGCGCGGGGGCATGAGCGACCGGACGGGGCCCAACGAAAAAGGGCGACCCGCGGGCCGCCCTTTTCCTTGTTCGTTCGGAACCGAAATCAGTCCTGATGGGGCTGCAGGTTCACCGCCGCGAACTTGCCGCGGTCGTCGACTTCGATGTCGAAGGCGACGCGGTCGCCTTCCTCGAGGCCGGCCATGCCCGCGCGCTGCACTGCGCTGATGTGGACGAAGGCGTCGGCCTGGCCGTCATCGCGGGCGATGAAGCCGAAGCCCTTGGTGGTGTTGAAGAACTTCACCGTGCCCGAGGTGCGTTCGCCGGTCAGCTGGCGCCGTCCGCGCGCGCCGCCCGGACGATCACCGCCGCGATCGTCGCGCTGGCGGGGAGCGAATTCCTCGATCGGCATCGGTTCGCCTTCGATCTTGAGGTCGATCGCCGACACCTTGCCGTTGCGTTCCACGAGGGTGAAGCCGAGCGGCTGGCCCGAGGCGAGACCCTGAAGGCCGGCCTGTTCGACCGCGCTGATGTGGACGAAGACATCCTCGCCGCCATCGTCGCGTGCGACAAAGCCGAAACCCTTCGACGGGTTGAAGAATTTGACGGTGCCCTGACCTTCGCCAACGACCTGCGCGGGCATGCCGCCGCCACCGCCGCGTCCGCCGCCGAATCCGCCGCGATCGCCCCCGAAACCGCCCCGGTCCCGGTCGCCGAAGCCGCCACGGTCACCGCCGCCGAAGCCGCCGCGATCCCGGTCGCCGAAGCCGCCACGTCCGCCGCCATAGCTGTCACCGCCGTAGGGCGCGGGTTCGAAACTGTCGAAACCGCCGAAATCATCGCGCTTGCCACGTCCGCGGTGGCCGCGCCGATCCTTGTTGAAACTCATTGTCTGATAGTCGCTTTCGGTTCGTCCACGCCCCGTTCAATCCGGCTCCTTGCGCCGGACGGAGACGCAGTTCACCACGGGCACGGACTCGCCCCGTGCCGCCAACGGCGCAATATATAACCTAAATAAACGGCGTGGGCGAACAGAAAATATCATCATGGCAAGATGTAAAAACAAGGGGCGGTCGCGCCGGTCCGGCCGGGCGATCCGGTGCGCGAAACCAGTCATTGAGCCGCAAGGCGGCTTGGCCTAAAGGCGGGGCCATGACTGTCCATTTCCACGAAGAAGATCTGCCCGAAGGCGCACTCGGTCCGGGACCGGTCGCGGTCGACACCGAAACGATGGGACTCAACCCGCTGCGCGACCGGCTGTGCCTCGTCCAGATCAGCGACGGTTCGGGCGACGAGCATCTCGTCCGCTTCGGTCCCGGAAGCCATTATGACGCGCCGGTGCTGAAAGCGATTCTTTCTGATCCCAACAGATTGAAATTATACCATTTTGCACGCTTCGATCTGGCCGCGATCGAGCATGCGCTCGGCGTGATGGCGGCGCCCGTCTATTGCACCAAGATCGCCTCGCGGCTGATCCGCACCTACACCGACCGTCACGGGCTCAAGGAACTGGTGCGCGAATTGCTGGGGCAGGACGTGTCGAAGCAGCAGCAGTCGAGCGACTGGGGCGCGGCGACGCTCAGCGAAGCGCAGCGCGAATATGCCGCCAGCGACGTGCGCTTCCTGCACGCGATGAAAGAGGTGCTCGACGCGCGGCTGGTGCGCGAGGGGCGGATGGAACTCGCGCAATCCTGTTTCGATTTCCTGCCGACGCGTGCGCGGCTCGACCTCGCGGGCTGGCCCGAGATCGACATTTTCGCGCACAGCTGAGCGAATCGGAGAAACGGGTGTCCGAACGCGCCGATCATGACCGCACGATGCGCCAGCTCTGGGCGGCCAGCGGCTCGAATCACGATCGTGTCGTGCGCATCCTGCGTTTCGGCTTGCCGCTGATCATCGGCGTCGTCGCCGCGGTGCTGATCTTCTCGCCCTTCACCCAGCGCACCGAGATCAGCTTCCTCCTCTCGAAGGACAAGGTCGCGGTCGCGCAGGAACGGATGAAGGTGACGCGCGCCGAATATCGCGGGCAGGATTCGAAGGGGCAGCCCTTCGCGTTGATCGCGGGCAGCGCGGTACAGAAAAGCTCGGTCGAACCGATCGTGCGGATGAGCCAGCTGTCGGGCGCGATCCGGCTGAACGACGGTCCCGCGACGATCGCCGCCGCCGAGGGGCAATATAACATGGACACCGAAAAGGTCGCGGTGCCCGGGATGGTGCAGGTCAAGAGCGCCGACGGATACCGGATCGACGCCAGCAACGTCGCGATCGACCTCAAGACGCGCAGCCTCGTCGGCACCGGCGGCGTTGCGGGTACATTGAACATCGGCCATTTTTCGGCCAACCAGCTGTCCGCCGACCTCGACCAGCGGATCGTCCGCCTGTCGGGCAATGCGAAGCTGCGCATCAATCAGGGAGTGCTGAAATGACGTCATCGCCGCGCTTGTTCGGGCGGACGAGCCTGCTCCTCGCCGGCGCGAGCTTCGCGCTGACCAGCCTCGCGATCCTCTCCACCGGGGGCGGCGACACGGCGCAGGCGCAGGCGCTCGCCAATCACAACAGCAACGCCCCGGTCGATTTCGACGCGGGCAGCATCGAGGTGCAGGACCGCGCCGATCGCGTCATCCTCGCGGGCGGGGTGCGCGTGACGCAGGCGGGCATGACCGTGACCTCGCAGCGCATGACCGTCGCCTACAGCCGCCAGGGCGGCACCGACGTCAACCGGCTCGACGCGACCGGCGGTGTCGTCGTGACCAAGGGCGACGAGCGCGCGTCGGGCAATGTCGCGATCTATGACCTCGACCGCCGGCTGATCACGATGGTCGGCAACGTCCAGCTGACCCAGCGCGGCAATCGCCTCAATGGCGGGCGGCTGGTGATCGACCTCAATTCGGGGCGCGCGACGGTCGATGGGCGCGGCGCGGCGCGCGGGCCCGACGGCCAGCCGATCCAGGGCGGCACCGGCGGGCGCGTGACGGGCACCTTCACCGTACCGGAAAGAAAGCAGTAACCACGCGCCTTTGCGAAAGCGAAACCCTGCGGCGCGAAGCTGCGCGGCAGGGACCAGACCATCTGCGGCGCCGGGGGCGACGCCGCACCGGCAAGGTCAGGTTCGCCCCATGCGCTTCTCCCCCCTCGTCCCCCCGCGTCGCCCGCTGGCGGGCCGCCGCATCGATCCGCAACCGCCCACCGAACTGCCGGGTCCGACCCCGGCGGAGCGCCGGCTGATCGATCGCCTGCTGCGCCGCGCCGGCTATCGCGATTCGCGCTGACGCCTGCGCGCGCGCGCCGGGGAAGCGATTGTTAAGCCATCGCTTCGTCCCTACATGCGGGGGCGATGCCGCCCGACACGACCACCAGCGCCGATGCGAAGCGCGAACCGCCCGTCCTCGCGACGCTCAAGCGCTTCCTGCCCTATCTGTGGCCGGCGGGGCATCGCGAGCACAAGATCCGCATCATCCTCGCCGGCCTCATCGTACTCGCATCGAAGGGCGTGCAGCTGTCGATGGGCTTCCTCTATGGCGCCGCGATCGACAGGATGGCGCCGGGAATGGAGGAGGGCGTCGCGCTCGCGATCGGGCTGGTGCTCGCTTACGCCGGCGCGCGCTTCGCCGGGGTCCTGTTCGACAACCTGCGCAACGTCGTGTTCGAGCGCGTCGGGCAGGATGCGACGCGCGAACTCGCGATCGCGACCTTCACCCATCTCCATGCGCTGAGCCTGCGCTTCCACCTCGCGCGGCGGACGGGCGAGGTCACCAAGGTGATCGAGCGCGGGACCAAGAGCATCGACACGATGCTCTATTTCCTGCTGTTCAACATTGCGCCGACGGTGATCGAACTGGCTGCGGTGCTGATTATCTTCTGGACCAAGTTCAGCTTCGGCCTCGCCAGTGCGACCGCGCTGATGGTGATCGTCTACATCATCTTCACCCGCAAGGTGACCGACTGGCGCAACGCGCTGCGCACGCGGATGAACGACCTCGACACGCTCACCGTCGGGCGCAGCGTCGACAGCCTGCTCAATTACGAGACGGTCAAATATTTCGGCGCCGAGGAGCGCGAGACGGCGCGCTACCGCGACGTCGCCGACCAATATGCGCGCGCCGCGGTGAAGAGCGAAAACAGCCTCGCCTGGCTCAACATCGGACAGAGCTTCATCACCAACGCCGCGATGGCGGGGGCGATGGCCTATACCGTGTGGGGCTGGTCGAAGGGCATTTTCCAGGTCGGCGACGTGGTGCTGGTGAACACGCTGCTCGCGCAGCTTTTCCGGCCGCTCGACATGCTCGGCATGGTCTATCGCGTCATCCGCCAGGGGCTGATCGACATGGAGGCGATGTTCCGCCTGATCGACACCCCGCCCGAGATATCCGACGCGCCGGGCGCCCGGCCGCTGGTCGTGAACGGCGGCGCGGTGGCGTTCGACAATGTCGTCTTCGGCTACGAGCCCGACCGCACGATCCTCAATGGCGTCCGCTTCGCGGTTGGCGCCGGCGAAACGCTGGCGATCGTCGGGCCTTCGGGCGCGGGCAAGTCGACGATCGCGCGGCTGCTCTTCCGCTTCTACGACCCGCAGGGCGGGCGGATCACCATCGACGATCAGGATATCGCGCAGGTGACGCAGGCGAGCCTGCGCGCCGAAATTGGCATCGTCCCGCAGGATACGGTGCTGTTCAACGATTCGATCGGCTATAATATCGCCTATGGCCGCGAAGGCGCGAGCGCCCCCGAAATCGCGGCAGCTGCCGAGGGCGCGGCGATCGACGGCTTCGTTGCGCTCCTGCCGCAGGGTTATGAGACCGAGGTCGGCGAGCGCGGACTCAAGCTGTCGGGCGGCGAGAAGCAGCGCGTCGCGATCGCGCGCACGCTGCTCAAGAACCCGCCGATCCTGATCCTCGATGAAGCGACGAGCGCGCTCGACAGCCGCACCGAGGCGGCGATCCAGGACACGCTCGAACGCATCGCCGAACGCCGCACGACGCTGGTGATCGCGCACCGCCTGTCGACCGTGACCGGCGCCGACCGGATCATCGTGCTCGAGCGCGGCCGCGTCGCCGAGACCGGGACGCACGACCAGCTGCTCGGCATGCGCGGGCTCTACGCCGACATGTGGGCGCGGCAGCAGGCAGAGAAGGAAGAGGGCACGGTTTAGGGCGGTCGCGCGCACCTATCGCAACAAAATTGCTTGAGTTGGGTTGACCCGCCACGCCTGCGCCCCCTACGCAAGGTTCATGCCGCACGACACGACATTGATCGGAACCGTGGTCGCCGGCCTCGGGGTCGCGTTCCTGATGGGAGCGCTTGCACAGCGGGTGAAGATTTCGCCGATCGCGGGCTATCTGCTCGCGGGCATCCTCGTGGGGCCGTTTACCCCGGGTTTCGTGGCCGACACGGGCCTCGCCATGCAGCTCGCCGAGATCGGCGTGATCCTGCTGATGTTCGGCGTCGGGCTGCATTTTTCGCTCAAGGACCTGCTTTCGGTCCGCAAGATCGCCGTACCCGGCGCGATCGCACAGATCGCGGTCGCCAGCGGGCTCGGGATCGCGCTTGGCCTGTGGCTCGGCTGGTCGGTCGCGGGCAGCGCGGTGTTCGGACTCGCGCTGTCGGTCGCTTCGACCGTCGTGCTGCTCCGCGCGCTCCAGGCGCGCGACATGGTCGAGACCGAAAAGGGCCGCATCGCGGTCGGCTGGCTGATCGTCGAGGATCTGGCGATGGTGCTCGCGCTCGTCCTCTTGCCCGCGATGTTCGGATCGCGCGGTGACGAGGGGCAGGGCGCGGGGCTGCTCCAGTCGGCGGGGATCGTGCTGTTCAAGGTCGTCGCCTTCGTCGCTTTCATGGCGGTGATCGCGCGCCGCGTGCTGCCGTGGGTGCTGCACTGGGTGGCGCACACCGGGTCGCGCGAACTGTTCCGCCTCGCGGTGCTCGCCATCGCGCTCGGGGTCGCGTTCGGTGCGGCGGTGGTGTTCGATGTGAGCTTTGCGCTCGGTGCCTTTTTCGCGGGCATGATCCTCGGCGAAACCCAGCTCAGCCGCCGCGCGGCGGAGGAGACGCTGCCGCTGCGCGATGCCTTTGCGGTGCTGTTCTTCGTGTCGGTGGGCATGCTCTTCGACCCGATGGTGCTGGTCGAGCAGCCGGGGCCGGTGATCGCGACGGTGGCGATCATCGTCGTCGGCAAGTCGGTCGCCGCCTACTGGATCGTCCGCGCCTTCGGCCACGGGTCGCAGACCGCGATGACGGTGTCGGTCAGCCTCGCGCAGATCGGCGAATTCTCCTTCATCCTCGCGGGGCTCGGGGTCGGGCTCCAGGTGCTGCCCGAAACCGGGCGCGACCTGATCCTTGCCGGTTCGCTGCTGTCGATCCTGTTCAACCCGATCTTCTTTACCCTCGCGGTCAAGCGCATCCGGTCGGAGGATGCGTCCGGGGCCGAAGCGGAAGCTGCCGCGCCCGCGTCCGACGCGCCCGCGCCGTGCAACGCGGGGGTGGTGCTGATCGGCTTCGGCCGCGTCGGCAGCCATATCGGCACGCTCGTCTGCGGCCGCGGCGAAGGGCTGACGGTGATCGAAGACCAGAAGGACATGGCGGCGGCGGCGGAAAAGGCGGGCGCGCGTGTGATCGTCGGCGACGCGACCAAGGAGAGCATCCTGCGCCAAGCGGGCATCGAGGATGCGTCGACCCTGCTGATCGCGATCCCCGAGGGGGTCGAGGCGGGGGCGATCGTGCGCAAGGCGCGCGCGATCAACGCCAGGCTGGTGATCGTCGCGCGCGCGCATTCGGACGAAGAGGTCGACGATCTCGTGCGCCGCGGCGCCGATCATGTCGTGATGGCCGAACGCGTGACCGCGGCGCGGATGGCCGAGCGGGCAATGCTCGCGCGGGCGTAAAGCCCCTCCCCTTCAAGGGGAGGGCTTGGTTTCACATCGCATCCGCCCTATCGCGCCCCCCATCATGACCGCCGACGCGCTGCTTCCCCTGCTCAAATCGACCTTCGGCTTCGACCATTTTCGCGGGAAGCAGGCCGATGTCGTTGCGCGGGTGATGGCGCGCGCACGCACGCTCGCGGTGATGCCGACGGGGGCGGGCAAGTCGCTGACCTACCAGCTGCCCGCGGTTGCGCTCGATGGCTGCGTCGTCGTCGTGTCGCCGCTGATCGCGCTGATGCACGACCAGCTGCGCGGTGCGCGCGCGGCGGGGATCCGCGCCGCCAGCCTGACCAGCGTCGATGCCGACTGGGCCGAGACGCGGCAGCGTTATCGCGACGGCGACCTCGACCTGCTCTATATCGCGCCCGAGCGCGCGACGGGCGAGGGGTTCCGCGCGCTGATGGAGGCGCGCCGCCCGGCGCTGTTCGCGATCGATGAGGCGCATTGCGTTTCGGAATGGGGGCACGACTTTCGCCCCGACTATCGCCTGCTCCGTCCGCTGCTCGACGCCTTTCCCGATGTGCCGCGGCTCGCGCTCACCGCGACTGCCGACAAGCACACGCGCGAGGATATTCTCGTCCAGCTCGGCATTCCCGAAGACGGGCTGATCCTTGCGGGTTTCGACCGGCCGAACATCCGCTATGCGGTGCGCCCGCGCGTGTCGCCGGCGAAGCAGCTCACCGATTTCATCGCCGCCAATCCCGGCCCCGGCATCGTCTATTGCCCGACGCGCGACGGAACCGAACGCATGGCGGCGAAGATCGCGGCGACCACCGGGCGCCGCGTCGCCGCCTATCACGCCGGGCTTGACCCCGAATTGCGCGCGCGCGTCCAGCACGACTTCGTCGCGTCGGAAGACGGGATCGTCACCGCGACGGTCGCGTTCGGCATGGGGATCGACAAACCCGACGTGCGCTTCGTCGCGCACGCCGGCCTGCCCAAGTCGATCGAGGCCTATTATCAGGAAACGGGGCGCGGCGGGCGCGACGGTGACCCTGCGGAGGCGCTGATGCTGTGGGGCGCCGACGATTTTGCGCGCGCGCGGATGCGGCTGTCGGAACTGCCCGAACTGCGTATCGCGGGCGAACGCGCGCGGTTGAACGCGATGGCGGCGCTGGTCGAAACGGTCGAATGCCGCCGCGCGTTGCTGCTCCGCCATTTCGGAGAAGACCCGCCGACACGCTGCGGCAATTGCGACAATTGTCTCGAACCCCCGGCGCAGATCGATGCGACGGTGCTCGCGCAGAAACTGCTCAGCGCGGTCTATCGCACCGGACAAAGCTATGGCGCGGGGCATGTCGAGGCGGTGCTGACGGGCAAGGGCGACGAGCGCATCGCGAGCCGCGGTCACGACAAATTGTCGGTCTTCGGCATCGTCGGCGGCGACGAGGCGCGGCTGATCAAGCCGCTCGTTCGCACCCTCGTCGCGCGCGAGGCGCTCGAGACGACCGAGCATGGCGGGCTGATGTTCGGCCCCGCCGGGCGCGCGGTGATGAAGGGCGAGACGCCGGTGCTGATCGCCGAGCCGCCGGCGCGGCGCTTGCAGCGCGGCGGGCGCGGTGGCGCGGGCGCCGCGGCCAACCCGGTCGGCGACCCGCTGTTCGACGCGCTGCGCAGCGTCCGGCGCGAACTCGCGGCCGAGGCAGGGGTGCCGCCCTATGTGGTGTTCCACGACGCCGTCCTCCGCGCGATGGCGAGCGAGAAGCCCGACAATCTGCACGCGATGGGACGGATTCCCGGCGTTGGCGCGAAGAAGCTCGAAGCGTGGGGCGACGCGTTTCTCGATGTGATCCGCCAGTTCTGACGAGCGCTGTCGCCCATGGGCGGGGCGGCTTTTGCGATGTCGGAAAACGACCGGTAGCGGCCATTCTTCTCCCCTCCCGCTTGCGGGAGGGGTCGGGGGTGGGCAGCGGCGTCGCGATGGCCCACCCCGCTGCGGCTAGCCGGCAAGCCTCGCTGCCCCTCCCGCACGCGGGAGGGGAAACCGGTTCGCCACTCAGTCGGCTGCTTCCCACCCCAAAGCTGCCGTCGTCGCAAACGCTCGCCAGCGCGACGATCGCAGGCGGCGGCTTTCACGCTTGTCAGCACCGGTCCATCGGCACTAGACCGGCCGCATGAGCGATTTTCGTCCCCTGTCCGCCGACTATAGCGTCGCCCCGCAAATCTCGATCGAGGATGTCGCCGCGGCGAAGGCGCAGGGCTTTGCGCTGATCGTCAACAACCGCCCCGACGGCGAGGAACCCGCGGCGCCGCAAGGCGACGCGATCGCGCACGCCGCGGCGGCCGAGGGACTGGCCTATGCCGCCATTCCCGTCGGCCATGCGGGTTTCAGCCACCCGCAGCTCGATGCGCTCGACAAATTGCTCGTCGCCGCGACGGGGCCGGTGCTCGCCTATTGCCGGTCGGGCACGCGCTCGACGCATTTGTGGGCGCTGGCGCGGGCCCGCGCCGGCGACGACATCGATGCGATCTGCGACGCGGCAGCGAAGGCGGGCTATGATCTTTCGGGGCTGCGGCCGATGATGGACGCGCTCGCGGGCGACAAGTGACAACGGCGTTTCTCGTCCAGACCGGGGCGTCGCTAGCCGCGGTGCTGGTCGTCGTCTGGCTGGTCAAGGCGATGGGGCTCGGCACCGATCCGCGCATCGCCGACGCCGATCATGCGATCCGGCTTGCCGAAGAGGCCGAAGCGGGGTTCGGCGGCGTCGATGTCGCGCGCGACCGGGCGGGTTTCGCGGCGATCGTGCGCAATCGCGAAGGGCGGATGATGCTCGTCCGCGCGCACGGCAATCATTTCGCGGCGCGGCCGGTCGATGCGAGCGTGATCGGGAGGCTCGACAAGGATTTCCTGACGCTCGAAACCCCCGAGCGAACCTTCGGGACGGTGACGCTGCAACTGGGGAAGGAAGCGGGGATGTGGGCGAGCCGGATGCGGGATCTGAACTGTGGATAGCCTGCCCGATCCCGTCGTCTATGCGGTGCCCGCCTTTCTGCTGTTGCTGATCGCCGAGATGCTGGTCGCGCTGCGCCGCGACAGGAGCCGTTATGAAGCGCGCGATACGCTGACCTCGCTGGTGCTCGGGACGGGCAGCCAGGTCGCGGGCGCTCTCGTCGGCGCGGCGGTCGTCGCCATGTCGGTGTGGGTGTATCAGTTCCACCTGTTCGACATCGGGATCGAATTCAAGACGTGGTGGTGGGCGTGGATCCTCTGCTTCTTCCTCGACGATCTCGCCTATTATGCCTTCCACCGCAGCGCGCACCGCATACGCTGGTTCTGGGCGAGCCACGTCATCCACCACAGCTCGCAGCATTATAATCTGTCGACCGCGCTGCGGCAGACCTGGACCGGCTTTTTCAGCCTGACCTTCCTCTTCCGTTTGCCTTTGTTCCTGATCGGCTTCCCGCCCGCGATGGTCTTTTTCTGCGCGGGGCTCAACCTGATCTACCAGTTCTGGATCCATACCGAGGCGATCGGGCGGATGCCCAAATGGTTCGAGGCGGTGATGAACACCCCGTCGCACCACCGCGTCCACCATGGCGTAAACCCGCGTTACCTCGACGCCAATTATGCCGGCGTCTTCATCATCTGGGACAAGATGTTCGGCAGCTTCGTTCCCGAGCGCGACGACGAGCCGGTGCGCTACGGCATCGTCAAGCAGCTCGGCAGCTTCAACATCCTCTGGGCCGCGGTGCACGAATGGGTCGGCATCGCGAAGGACGTCTGGCACGCGCCGTGGAAGCACAAGCTTTCGTACATGTGGCGCGAACCCGGCTGGAGCCACGACGGCAGCCGCGCGACCAGCGCGATGATCAAGGAACGCTGGGCGGCGGGGCGGCCGGGCGAAGAGACGGCGAAGTGAGTGCCGCGCGCTGGCGATATTGGGATGTGCTGGCTCTCGTCGCCGGTGCGGTCCCGATCTTTCTCGCCGTGATCGCGAGTGCCAATGATCTTCACTATGGCGGCTCGGCGATCTTCATCGGGTCGGCGGGTGCGTCATTCGCGCTGGCAGCGCTGCTGTCCGTCATCGTCTTCCCGATGAGCGCCGCTATGGGTTGGCGATCTGGAAACCGCTGGCTGATTGCTGCAGGCGGTGTGTTGCTGCTGCTGAGTGCTGCGCCTTCGCTGCTCCTGCTGGCGGGCTGCGCTCGGGGCGATTGCATCTGACGACTGCCGCATCTGGCCTCTTGCTTCGCCTTCTAATGACATTCATGTAAGTCCCGAATGACCACCGATCGGGTGGCGAGGGAGAGCAGCGCGTCATGGATCAGTTCGACATCATCGTCATCGGCGGCGGCAGCGCGGGGAGCGCGGCGGCAGGACGGCTCGCCGCGGACGGGTCGCGCAGCGTGTGCCTGATCGAGGCGGGCGGGACCAACGACACCGTCCGCGTCAAGACGCCGGGCTTCATGCCCTTTATCCCCGATGCGTCCAATTATCGGTACGAGACGGTGCCGCAAAAGGGGCTGAACGGGCGCACCGGCTACCAGCCGCGCGGGCGGGGGCTGGGCGGGTCGAGCGCGATCAACGCGATGGTCTATATCCGCGGGGTGGCCTTCGACTACGACCAGTGGGCGGCGCTGGGGGCGACGGGCTGGAGCTATGCCGATGTGCTGCCCTTCTTCAAGCGCAGCGAGGGGAACGAGCGCGGCGGCGACGACTATCATGGCGCCGACGGTCCGCTCAACGTGATGGACCAGCGCTGGCCCAATGTGACGAGCCGGCGTTTCGTCGAAAGCGCGGCGGCGCTGCAACTGCCGCAGACGCCCGACTTCAACCGCCCCAGCAACGAAGGCTTCGGCCTCTATCAGGTGACGCAGAAGGCCGGCGAGCGCTGGTCGGCGGCGCGCGCCTATGTCGAGCCGCTGCGCGGTCGCGCCAATTTCGACATTCGCACCGGCGCGCTGGTCGAGAAAATCCTGGTCGAGGAGGGTCGCGCGGCCGGGGTCGTGATCCGGCGCGGCGGCCGGCGCGAAACGCTGCGCGCGCGGGGCGGGGTGATCCTGTCGGCGGGGGCGTTCAACAGCCCGCAAATCCTGATGCTGTCGGGGATCGGCCCGGGCGCGCATCTTCGCGAGCATGGCATCGACGTGGCGCTCGACCGCGCCGGGGTCGGCGACAATCTGCAGGACCATATCGACTATGTGTCGAGCTGGGAGACGCGCTCGACCGACGCCTTCGGCAACAGCCTCGGCGGCACCTGGCGGATGGTGAAGGCGATCCTCGAACACCGCCGCCGGCGCACAGGGATCATGACCACCTGCTTCGCCGAGGCGGGGGGATTCTGGAAAACGCACCCCGACCTGCCCGCGCCCGACATCCAGTATCATTTCGTCCCCGCGATGCTCGAGGATCACGGCCGCACCAAGGTGAAGGGGCACGGTTTTTCGGTCCACGCCTGTGTGCTGCGTCCCGAAAGCCGCGGCACGGTGCGGCTTGCCGCCGCCGATGCCGCCGCCGCGCCCGCGATCGATCCGGGTTTCCTGACCGACGACCGCGACATCGCGACGCTGCGCGCCGGGGTGCGGATGATGCACCGCATCGTCGCCGCGCCGCCGCTGTCGGACTATGCCGGGGTCGACCGGCATCCGGTGGCCATCGACGACGATGCCGCGCTCGACGCGCTGATCCGCAGCCGCGCCGACACCGTCTATCACCCCGTGGGCACGTGTCGCATGGGCAGCGACGCCGACGCGGTGGTCGACCCGACGCTGAAGGCCAATGGCATCGACGGGCTGTGGGTCGCCGACGCGAGCATCATGCCGCGGCTGGTCAGCGGCAACACCAACGCGCCGAGCATCATGATCGGCGAACGCGCCGCCGATTTCGTGAAGGCCGCGCTGCAATAGGCCGCCCGCCCTTGCGCGAGAGCGCCCTCATGCCCGGCAGGCCTCCGCCAGCATCCGCCCGCGTCCGGTGAGGTCGTAGCGGCTCGCCGGCGGCCGCCCGTCGATCACTTCGCGCACGACCAGCCCATGCCCGCCGAGCGCCGCCAGCCCCTGCGACAGCGCACGCGGGGTCGCGGGCGCCAGCAGCCGCGACAGCGCGTTGAACCGGTCGTGCCCCGCGCCGATCCCGGCGACGAGCGGCAGGCCCCAGCGCGTCGCGGCGCCGGGGGCAAGGCCGATCGCGGCCTGCGCCGCGGCGACCGTGGCGGCGCGCGCCGCCGCCGCCGTCCCCGCCTCGGTCAGGATATATTCGGGGCGCAGCGGATGGCCGTGCCCCGGATTGCGCTGCACCCACCCCTGCACCGCCGCGGCGTCGAGCGTGCGCGCGAGGCTGTCACGCGACAGCGCGAGCCGGTTCAGCAGCTCGACGAAGCGCGCCCCGCCATGCCCCGCAAGATCGGCGAGCAGCGGGACCAGCCAGCGGTGGCTGGTCAGCTGCGCGAGAAGGGGATCGGGGATGCTTGACGGCATTTGCTAGTAACTATACAAACCGGACTATCGGTGCAACGGGAATCGCGCGCGGCATCGTTCGCGCGACCGCAGAGGGAGCATTTTATGGCGCTGAAGATCGGATCCGAACTTACCTGTTCGATGGGGGTCAGCGACATGACCGCGTCGATCGCCTGGTACGCGCGCGTGATGCAGTGCGAACTGCTCTACCGCGCCGACGAGATCGGCTGGTGCGAGATGAAGACGCCGATGGCGGGGGTGAATATCGGGCTCAGCGAGGTCGAGGATGTCGTGCAGGGCGGCGGCGCGACCAATGTGTTCGAGGTCGCGGATATCGCCGCGGCCAAGGCGCATCTCGATGCCGAAGGGGTGCGGCAGGACGGCGACATCCAGCATATTCCAGGGCTGGTCAAACTGCTCACCTTCTACGACCCCGACGGCAATGCCTTCATGTTCTCGCAGTCCGAAGCGGCGAGGTGATCGCCGCCTGGCTGGCGCCGCTGTTCGCGATTGCGGCGCCGGTCGGCCCGGAGCGACGCGAATCGCGTGCTGGCCGCGTGCATGTTTGGTGCCGCGCGACGCGGCTGCTGCGCCATCGCCGCAATACGCGCTGAAAAATGCGGCTTCGGCGCGGCCTTCATGCTGCGCACAAAAAAAGAGGGCCGGGACTTGCGTCCCGGCCCAGCCTTTCAGGCTCTCCCCTCCTGAAACTCTTGATGGTTGAATGCCACATTAATGCCATTGTGGGAAGGCCTAAATTTGCAGCAACCGTGCCTATTTATTGTGCGCCTGCGAAGGCGGTTTCGGCGCGCCGGGCCGCTACCGCGCCCGGCGCGGTTTTGCGCCATCCGCGCGATCGCTCCTGATCGAATGGCGGCGCTGCGATGCCGTCCTGCCGCAGCATAAGAGGGTGGCCGCGAGCTGCGGCAACCCGGCCACAATCCAAAAAAGAGGCCGGGGACAAGCCCCGGCCAGTGGTTCGCAGGAGGAACCTGGTCGGACCCCGCCGCCTTTTTTTGAGGAGAGAGCGGCGGCGGGTGTCCTGTCTCGTGTCAATAATTGTAGGCGCGCTCGCCATGCTCGCCGAGGTCGAGGCCTTCGCGCTCCACCTCTTCGGAGACGCGCCCGCCGGTGACCGCCTTGGCGACAGTGAAGGCGATGGCGGAACCGACCGCCGACCAGAGGACGGCGACACCGACCGACTTGACCTGGATCCAGAGCTGCGAGCCGAGGACATAGTCGTCGCCTGCCGGACCGCCGAGCGCCGGAAGCATCGTGACCGCGGTCAGCACCGAACCGATCAGGCCGCCGATGCCGTGGATGCCGAACACGTCGAGCGAGTCGTCGAAGCCGAGGCGCGGCTTGAGCTTCATTACGAACCAGCAGCAGACGATGCCGGCGATCGCACCCAGCAGGATCGCGCCGAACGGACCCGAATTGCCCGCAGCCGGGGTGACCGCAACCAGTCCGGCGATCGCACCCGAACAGGCGCCGAGCAGCGACCCCTTGTGGCCGAGTGCGCGTTCGGTGAGCATCCAGAAGAGCACGCCGGCGGCGGTGGCGGTGAAGGTGTTGATCAGCGCGAGGCCGGCCGAACCATTGGCTTCGAGCGCCGAACCGGCGTTGAAGCCGAACCAGCCCACCCAGAGGAGGCCGGTGCCGATCAGCGTCATGGTCAGCGAGTGCGGCGCCATGATATCCTTCTGGTATCCGGTGCGCTTGCCGATGATGAAGCCGCCGACGAGCGCCGCGATGCCCGCGTTGATGTGGACGACGGTCCCGCCCGCGAAGTCGAGTGCGCCCCAGCCGAAGATCAGGCCGGTCGACGCATCGTCGCCGCCGAGATACCAGACCATGTGCGCGATCGGATAATAGACGATGGTCAGCCAGACGATCGCGAAGACCATCACCGCCGAGAATTTCATGCGCTCGACCAGCCCGCCGAGGACGAGCGCGACGGTAATCGCCGAGAAGGTCATCTGAAAGGCGATGAACACGAATTCGGGGATTTCGACGCCGTCGGTAAAGGTCGCGACCGCCGAATCGGCGTTGACCCCGGCGAGGAAATATTTGCCCGACGAGACGAACTGGCTCGCGTCGCCGCCGAAGGCGAGGCCATAGCCGTACATCACCCACAGGATCATCGCGAGCGCGGCGACGGCGATGATCTGGGTCAGCACCGACGCCATATTCTTGGTGCGGACGAGCCCGCCGTAGAAGAGCGCGAGCCCCGGGACGATCATCGCCATGACCAGCACGGTCGCGGTCATCATCCAGGCGGTGTCGCCCTTGTCGACGGTTGCGGCAGGCGCTGCCGCGGCGGCCGCCTCCTGCGCCCAGACGGGCAGCGCGGCGAACAGTGCGAGGCCCCCGGCCCCGGCGGTCGCCGCAGATTTATGTGCGAAGTTCATTGCTTCCCCCTTCATTCTTTTCAGAGAGCCGCCTCGCCGGTCTCGCCGGTGCGGATGCGCACGGCCTGACCGACGTCGAGGACGAAAATCTTGCCGTCGCCGATCGACCCGGTCCCGGCGCTTTGCTGCAGTGTTTCGACGACCCGCGGCGCGAGCGCGTCGTCGCAGACGAGCTCGATCTTCACCTTTGGCACCATGTTGGTCGCATATTCGGCGCCGCGGTAGATTTCGGTCTGCCCCTTTTGCCGGCCGAAGCCCTTGACTTCGGTGACGGTCATTCCGGCGATGCCCAGCCCGGTGAGGGCTTCGCGCACCTCGTCGAGCTTGAACGGTTTGATGATAGCCAGGATCAGCTTCATGACGCCCCCTTTTGCTTGTTGCAAAATGCTGCGGTGCAACAGCCGTGCCAAATTACGCGGACGCGGCGTTCAGCGACATTTTCTGAAGAAAAGGGTGGCGATCACGACCGTTTCGATCCGAATCTTGGGCAGCGACATCACGGCTGTGCTTAAATTTTGGGCAGGGGGCTTCGAGGCGAAGGACGGTGTGGGGGCGGGGAGCGGGCATCGGTTGAGCGTCGCTCCCGCGAACGCCGGGGCCGCATCCGGTTCGCGCCGCGCTGGCGGATCGGGTCGCCAGCGGCCGCGTTCCAGGACGCGTGACTCCGGAACGCCCTTTGCGGGGACGATGGTCTTTTCTCCCGATCTCCTCGTCGCGCAGCGATGGGGAGGGGGCCGACGAGGCGCGGATCAAGGGGTCGCTGCGCGGCGTCATCCCGTCATGTGCGGCCGCGGTCCCGCACCATCTGCGCCTCCTGCATGACCGTGCTGCAAGCAGGGGTTATCGCAGAGCCAGTGCTACAGGTAATTCACCGTCAGCGTGAAGCTGCCGCTGTAGTCGCCCTCGGGCTGGTTTGCGGGGACGGTCAGCGTTCCGCCGATATAATAGGTCTGCACGCCGCTCGGCAGCAGCGTCGCCGAGGTGCCGAGCAGCGCGATGCCGCCGCCGCTTGTCGTCGCGGCGCGTGTCAGGCTTGCGGTCAGCGGCGCCGCGCCGCCGCCCGCACGCATCAGGCTGACGCTGTTGCTGCCGGTGACGGTGATCAGGATGATCCCGCCGGTGCCCTGGAAGATCGCGCGCTGTTCGCCGCCCCCCACGGTGGTGACCCCGCCTGCGGCCGTGCGTGCACCGGTCGCGGCGTTGATCGTCACCGTGCCGCCGCTCGTGCCGCTGATCAGCGTCCCGAAATCGA
Source organism: Sphingopyxis sp. YF1 (assembly GCF_022701295.1). Classification (NCBI taxonomy): domain Bacteria; kingdom Pseudomonadati; phylum Pseudomonadota; class Alphaproteobacteria; order Sphingomonadales; family Sphingopyxidaceae; genus Sphingopyxis; species Sphingopyxis sp. YF1. The sequence continues at coordinate 3,401,066 of NZ_CP033204.1, read as the reverse complement.
GATCGTCGGTCTTCACCAGCGTGTTCGGGCGAACGACGGTCGCGGTCGCCGTGCCCTGGTGATCGGCGGCGTGCGCGGGTGCGCACAGCGCGGCGAACGCCGCGGCGGCAGTCAGGGCGCGCGGTGCGCCCCGGTCGGTTCTGGTCCCTCGAATCCCCACGATCCTGCTCCTGTCCGGCACCGGCTATGCCGGTCGGACATGAATCGACGATGCGCGGGGTTGGTAAAGCCGCTGTTTACCCTGGGCGCGCGGGAGCGGGCGGGCTGGTTCTTGCCGGCAATCGACCTTGTTCGGCGACGCCGCCGGCGTTCAGCCCTTGTCGGCGATCCCGCCGATCAGGACAAAGCGCCGGTCGCAATAGCCGCAGTCGGCAAAGCCGTCGTCGGGATCGATCTCGAGCCACACGCGCGGATGGCCGAGCGCGGCGTTGGCGAGCCCGTCGCCGGTGCCGTCGCAGGCGATGCGGGTCTTGGGCGTGCGGATCGTTTCGGGGACGTTCTGGGTCATCGAGCGCGCCCATAGCAAGTGGGGGACAACGCCGCAATCGGGTCTGCGCGGGCTATTGATAGTTGAAGGTCACCGAAAAGCTGCCGCTATAGTCGCCTTCGGTCTGGTTGGCGTTGACGCGCAGGCGCGCGCCGACGGCAAAACCGATCACGCCGTCGGTGGCGGTGATGCGGTAATTATTGCCGTTGCCGATCGGCGACAGGCCGGTGAGCGCGCCGATCTCGAAATCGTCGACGCGCATCGGGGTGCCCGGGCCGGTCAGGAATATCTGGTTCGACCCGGTCCTGATGACGACGCGGTCGGCGCTGCCTTGACCCGCGAACCGCGCCGGCCGCGCGTCGCCCGAAGCCGCGACGACTCCGCCCGAACTCGTCACCGCGCCCGACGGGGCGACGGTGACAAAGCCGGTGGTCGCCGACGGAATCACCGATCCGAAGTCGAGCGGCTCGACGCCGATCAGCGACATCGGGCGGAGCACCAGCGCGCTCGCCCGGCCCTGCGTCTCCTGCGCCGCCGTCGGCGCCGTCCACAGCGCCGCCATGACGGCACCGGCAAGCGCGTTTCCCCCGAAACGCGCCAGTGGTCTTCCGGTGCCGTCCCCCCACATGCGGCGGTCAGAGATAGTTGAGGGTGATGGTGAAACTGCCCGCATAGTCGCCCGGTGCCTGGTTGGCGCCGACCTCGAGCGTCGCGCCGACCGGGAAATTATAATTGCCGAGCGGCGAGGTGATGCGGAAGCGCGTCGGCGTGGTCGACAGGATCGCGGTCGGGGTGCTGCCGATCTCGAAATTGCGCACGCGCATCGGCTGCCCCGGACCGGTGATCCAGATGCTGTTCGCACCCAGCGCGATATTGACCTGGCGGTTGAAACTGCCCAGCCCCGCGAAACGCGCGGGTTCGCCGCCCGATCCGGCCAGCGTCACGCCCCCGGTGCGGCTGCGCGACCCGTCGGGGGCGAGCGTCACGGTGCCCGCCGACGCCGACGCGACGATGTCGCCGAAATCGAGATCGTTAACCTTGAAGAAGGAGAGCGGCCGCAGCACGATGGCTTCGGCGTCGCCCTGCGCGCCGGCCTGCGCGTGCGCCGACGATGCGGCGAACGGCGCAAAAATGAGCGCGATAGCGGTCAGGCTCCACTGCGCGGGCAGCGGGCGATTTGTGTGTCTGGTCCTCACGCCGCCCCTCTTAGGCGCGATGTGACAAAATATGCTTACCCGCGATGGTAAAATATTCCTTGCCCGAACACGGGCTTTCGCATGCCCGGGCGCGCGGCTATGGAAGCGGCCATGAGTGAAGCCGCCATCCGCATCGACGCCGTCTCGAAACTCTATGCCGGCGGCAAGCAGGCGCTCGACAATGTCAGCTTCGACGTGCCGCGAGGGGCAATCTTCGGGCTGCTGGGGCCGAACGGCGCGGGCAAGTCGACGCTGATCAACATCCTCGCGGGTTTGGTCAACAAGACGAGCGGACATGCGAGCATCTGGGGTTTCGATATCGACGCCGATCCCCGCAACGCCAAATATTCGATCGGCATCGTGCCGCAGGAAATCGTCTTCGACCCCTTTTTCACGCCGTTCGAGACGCTCGAGAATCAGGCCGGCCTTTATGGTGTGCCCAAGGGGCGGCGCATTTCGGACGAGCTGCTCGCCGCCGTCCACCTCAGCGACAAGCGCGACGCCTATGCGCGCACGCTGTCGGGGGGCATGAAGCGCCGCCTGCTCGTCGCCAAGGCGATGGTGCATTCGCCGCCGATCATCGTGCTCGACGAACCGACCGCGGGGGTCGACATCGAGCTTCGCCAACAGCTCTGGGAATATGTGCAGTCGCTGAACGATCGCGGCGTCACGGTGGTGCTCACGACGCACTATCTGGAGGAGGCCGAGGAACTGTGCGACCGGATCGCGATCATCAACCATGGCAAGCTGATCGCGAACAAGCCGACGCGCGAGCTGGTCGACATGGCGCGCGAGAAGATCGTCGTCGTGACTTTGGATGCCGACGTGACCGAGCTGCCGACGCATCCCGCCTTCGACAAGGTCGAGCATGAAGGGACCCGCGGCCTCGCGATCCACTACAACAAGGACCGCACCAATGCAGGCGAGGTGCTCGCCGCGGTCAATGCGATGGGGCATGGCATCGTCGACGTCTCGACCCGCGAGGCCGATCTCGAGGACGTCTTCCTCAACCTGACGCGCGCGGCGAATGGGTGAGGGCGCTTGCCCTTCTCCCCTCCCGCGGGCGGGAGGTTTGCCATGCCATTGCTATTCCGCTCGCGCTGAGCTTGTCGAAGCGCCGTCCTTCCTTTAGCGCCAAAGAAATACGGTCCTTCGACAAGCTCAGGACGAACGGTTGAGAGGGACGCTTATGGCCTCGCAGCATAGCGAACACGACGTCATCATCGTCGGCTCGGGCGCCGCCGGGCTCACCGCCGCGATCGCGCTCGCCGATCATTGCCGGGTGCTCGTGCTCGCCAAGGGCGAGCTCACCGGCGGGTCGACCGCCTGGGCGCAGGGCGGGATCGCCGCGGTGCTCGACGCGGGCGACACGTTCGAGAACCATATCGAGGACACGATGGTCGCGGGCGCCGGGCTCAACCGGCGCGAGACGGTCGAGTTCGTCGTCGAAAACGCCCCGCATGCGATCGAACGCCTCGTCGAGATGGGCGTGCCTTTCAACAAGGACAGCGACGCGCTCCACCTCACCCGCGAGGGCGGGCATTCGCACCGCCGCATCGTCCATGTCGACGACGCGACCGGCTGGGCGGTGCAGGCGGCGCTATTGAAGACCGCCGAGGCGCATCCGAACATCACTTTGCTGCCGGGGCAGGCGTGCGTCGATCTGATCACCGGGCGGCACGAGGAGCGCTATTCGGGCTCGGGTCGCGTCTGGGGCGTCTATGCGCTCGACGAGAAGAGCGGCAAGGTGCGCGCGCATGTCGGCCGCGCGACGATCCTCGCCAGCGGCGGCGCGGGGCGCGTGTACCAGTTCTCGACCGCGCCGCGGGGCGCGACCGGCGACGGTATCGCGATGGCCTGGCGTGCGGGCGCGCGCGTCTCGAACATGGAAATGATGCAGTTCCACCCGACCTGCCTCTACAATCTCGAGGTCAAGAATTTCCTGATCACCGAGGCGGTGCGCGGCGAGGGCGGCCTGCTCAGGCATCCCGAGACCGGGCATCGCTATATGCCCGATTATGACGAGCGCGCCGAACTCGCGCCGCGCGATATCGTCGCGCGTGCCAACGACGACCAGATCAAGCGCTACGGGCTCGACTATGTCCATCTCGACATCAGCCATCTCGACCCCGATTTCGTCGCCGGGCATTTTCCCAACATCTATGACAAGCTGCTGACGCTCGGCATCGACATGACGAAGCAGCCGATCCCGGTGGTGCCCGCGCAGCATTATACCTGCGGCGGCATCCTGATCGACCTCGACGGCCGCACCGACCTCCCCGGGCTCTACGCCGCGGGTGAATGCACCGAGAGCGGGCTGCATGGCGCCAATCGCCTCGCGTCGAACTCGCTGCTCGAATGCTTCGTCTTCGGCGAGGCCGCGGCCAGGGACATCGTCGCGCGCTGGGACGCGCTCGAAGCGCCGCCGCCGATCCGTGCGTGGGACGAAAGCCGCGTCACCGACTCCGACGAAGAGGTGATCATCAAGCAGAACTGGACCGAAATCCGCCGCTTCATGTGGAACTATGTCGGCATCGTGCGCACCACCAAAAGGCTGGAACGTGCGCAGCACCGCATCAACATGATGACCCACGAAGTCGAGGACTATTACGGCCATTTCCGCGTCACGACCGACCTGATCGAACTGCGCAACCTGCTGCAATGCGCCGAACTGATCGTGAAGAGCGCGCTCCACCGCAAGGAAAGCCGCGGGCTGCACTATACGCTCGACTATCCGGCGATGCTGCCGCAGGCGGTCGATACGGTGCTGGTGCCCTGAGGCGGGAAAGGGCGCGCCGCGAACCGCCCGTCCGCGGCGCGCCAGCCGTGTCGACCCGTCGATCGCGGGCGCGATGGCACCGTCGATCGGGGCCCCACGCCGGGGCCGTCACGGACGGTGCCTGCTTGTGACGATTCGCGCGTTCGCGCCTTGATCGGCGTCAAATTTTCACGATGGGCATCAACCGAACAGCAGTCGCCCGACGAAGATCAGCACGATCGCGCCGACGACCGACGCGAAGCAGCCCGCACCATGAAATTCGCGCTGCCCGCGCGAGGTGACGAGCCCCGCCAGCAGCGACCCGCCGATGCCGAGCAGGATCGTTGCAAGCCACCCCATATCGACCGCGCCGGGATAGAAGAAACGCGCGAGCGCCCCGATGAGCAGGCCCGAGATGATGGCGCTGAGGATGTTGATCATGCGCTGAATCCCTCGTTCAGAAACCGCTCCGCCAGCGCCGCGTGCAGCGCCGCGCCGCGTGCCATGACCTTTTCATCGAGGACCATGCGGTTCGAATGGAGGCCGCAGCAGCTTCGCCAGTCGCTCCCTTCGTGGCTCGCGCCGAGCCAGAACATCGCACCCGGCACCTTTTCGAGGATATAGGCGAAATCCTCAGCGCCCATCACCGGGTTGTCCATCGTCAGCCAGGCGGCCTCGCCAAAGGTCTCCTCGACGACGCGCTGGCCGAAGGCGGCGGCGCGGCTGTCGCAGACGGTGACGGGGAATCCTTCCTCGATATGCACCTCGGCGGTGCAGCCATGGGCCTCGGCGATCGCGGGGGCGAGGCGCTTGAGTTCTGCGGCGACCATCGCGCGGCGGTGCGGCGACAGCGTACGGATCGTGCCCAGCATCTCGGCGCTCTCGGGGATGATGTTGTTCGTCGTGCCTGCTGCGATCCTGGCGATCGTGATCACCGCGGGGTCGAACACCGATATGCGGCGCGTCACCATCGTCTGGATCGCGGTGACGATCGAACAGGCGACGGGGATCGGATCGATCGCGTCGTGCGGCATCGAAGCATGGCCGCCGGCGCCCTTGACGGTGATCGACAGGACATCGGACGAGGCGAGCAGCGGCCCGGGCTTGCCCGCGAACACGCCGTGCGGCGCATTGGGCATGATGTGGAGCGCAAAGGCCGCGTCGGGCAGCGGGTCGATCAGCCCGTCGTCGAGCATGAAGCGCGCGCCATGATGACCCTCCTCGCCCGGCTGGAACATGAACATCACGGTTCCCGGCAGGCGGTCGCGTGCCGCACACAGCAGCTTCGCCGCACCGACGAGCATTGCGACATGCGTGTCATGCCCGCAGGCGTGCATCGCGCCGTTTGTCTCGGAGGTGAAGTCGAGCCCCGTGTCCTCGACCAGCGGCAGCGCGTCCATGTCGCCGCGCAGCAGCACCGTGCGCCCGTTTGCGGGGCCGCGCAGCGTCGCGACGAGTCCCGTCGTCGACGGCCCCTCGCGAAATTCGAGCGGGAGGCCGGCGAGCGCGTCTTTTATCTTCGCGAGCGTCTTGGGGTTCTGCAGCCCCAGTTCGGGCTCGCGGTGGATCGCGCGGCGCAGGTCAACGAGGTCGGGAAGGATGGTGTCGGCCTCAGCGGGCCAGCTGTGATTGAGAGTGTCCATGCGGCGAGTGTGGCGCGAAGCCATGTCCGTGTCGAGGGAGCACGGACAGACCGGGACGCTCGCCCAGCGTTTCGGGGGTCTGCACGTCCCACAGCAGCCCGAACCGTTCGCCGAGCCGGATCAGCGCATAGCCCCAGTCGCTCTGCCCCGGGTGCAGCCCGATGCGCGCCGACCCCGGATAGGCGTGATGATTGTTATGCCACGCCTCGCCCATCGTCGGGATCGCCGCCCAAGGCACGTCATAGGCCTGCACGCCATGCGCATCGACCGTCCAGTGCTGCGGCCCGCGATTGTGCGCGAGATGGCCGACGAGCCAATGGCCGTGATTGGCGACCGCGACGCGCGCCGCGACGCCCCACATCACCCAGCCCCAGCCGCCGATCGCGAAGAAGAGCAAAGCGACGGGCAATTGCTGCCAGCGCCAGCTCCTTTCGAGCCAGCCGATGAAGGGGTCGCGGTCGAGTTCCGCAAAATCGAAGCGTGGCGGGCGCTTGAGGTCGAGCCGGCAATAGATCTGCCACCAGGCGTCGCGGACGATATTTGTGCCGTGGCGCAGGAAGGGGTGGCAATCGGCCTGCCTTTGCGCCCAGTCGCGGGTGTCGTGCGCGCGGACGATGCCATAGGGCCCCGCCATGCCGACGAAGGCGCCGAACCAGATCAGCGTCCGCGCCAGCCAGCGCCGTGTGGCGAAGCTGCCGTGGATCATCATCCGGTGATAGCCGACGCTGTGCCCGAGCAGCAGCGCGGCGCCGGTGGTGAGGAAGAAGAGCGCGATTGTCCCCGGGGTGACAAAGAAGGGACCGGCGACCATCGCGACCAGCGCCATGCCGCCGTTCCAGGCGATGCTCGGGATGTCGGCGCGGACGGTGCCAGCGACCGGATCGGGGCAATAGCCGGGGGCCGGCGTATCGATCAGGAAATTCACCGCATGGGGATCGTCACCGCTCCGCATCGCCCGACTCCTCGCTCGCAAAGAATATAAGTAATTACTTAAATAAATTATTGCTTGTCAAGGCCGGGCGAAATGCCCATTTCGGGACGATGGAACGGGTTTTTCAGGCATTGGCGTCGACGCCGCGGCGTCGAATTCTCGCCTATCTCGCGCATGCCGAATTGAGCGCGGGCGACATCGCCGCGCGTTTCGAGATGAGCAAGCCCGCGGTGTCGCAGCATCTGTCGGTGCTCGAAAACGCCGGGCTGATCGCGAGCGAAAAGCGCGGCCAGTTCGTCTTCTACCGCCTGATCCCCGATGCGCTGACCAATGTACTCAACGGATATGTGCAGGAAGTCTGCCCGGTCTCGCGCCCGCTGAAAGCCGAATCGCGCGCGCTGGCGGAGAAGGCGAAGGCGGGGTCGCCCGATTGAGGTGGCGTGACCGAATGACTGCCGTCCGGTTTCGGGTGTTTGCGGACATAACAATCCTCCCTGTGGCCGCAGGCCATGGGGAGGGGACCGCTCGCGCAGCGAGTGGTGGAGGGGCCGAAAGACCACACGACGCCTGACGGCGTCGGCCCCTCCGTCAGCGCTTCGCACTGCCACCTCCCCATCGCTGCGCGACAGGGAGGAGCGGGGTCGCTTCGACCGGCTACGGGCTTGTCTTTCATCATCACCCCGGACTTGATCCGGGGCCCATAACTTCGACGCTGCTATGGATCCCGGATCAAGCCCGGGATGACGAAGTCAGGCGGGAACGTCCGCTCCCCACCCCAAAGCTGCCTTCCGCGCGGCACCCTCGCAGGCTAGCGCTTGCCCCCGAACAATTGCCGCCCCGCGAGGTCGAGCATGATTTCCTCGCTGCCGCCGCCGATCGCGTTGACGCGGACCTCGCGGTAGATGCGCTCGACCTTGCTGCCGGTGATATAGGAGGCGCCGCCCAGCACCTGCGCCGCCTCGCGCGCGACGCTCTCGAGCATGCGTGTCGCCTGCACCTTGAGCATCGCGAAATCGGCGGGGCGGTCCTTGCCGCTCTTGACCTGCCAGGCGGCGAGGTCGACCCACGCTTGCGTCGCCTCGATCTGGCGCTCCATGTCGGCGAGCTTGATGCGGATCGATTGGTGGCCGACGAGCGGCTTGCCGAAGGTCTCGCGCTGCTGTGCCCATTCAGCCGCCTCGGCGAGCGCGACGCGCGCATAGGCGCAGCAGCCCATCGCCATGCCCAGCCGCTCCGAATTGAAATTGCGCATGATGCCGATGAAGCCACCATTTTCGGGCCCGATCAGGTTCGTCGCAGGGATGCGCACATCGCTGAAATGGATCGCGGCGGTGTCGCTGCACCGCCAGCCCATCTTGTCGAGCCGCGTGCGCTCGACCCCGGGTGCGTCCATCTCGATGAGCAGCAGCGAAATGCCTGCCGCGCCCGGCCCGCCGGTGCGCACCGCGCAGGTCAGCCAGTCGGAGCGCATGCCCGACGTGATGAACATCTTGCCGCCGTTGACGATGTAGCTGTCGCCGTCGCGCACCGCCGTGGTCTTGAGGTTGGCGACGTCGCTGCCGCCGCCCGCTTCGGTGATGCCGAGCGCGATGATCTTCTCGCCCGCGAGCACCGGCGGCGCGACGCGCTGCTTGAGTTCGTCCGACCCCAAAGCGAGGATCGGCGGCAGCCCGATGCCGTGCGTCATCAGCGACGCGCCGAGCCCGCCTGCGCCGACCGCGGCGAGTTCCTCGGTCAGCACGAGCCCGTGGAAATTGTCGAAACCCTCGCTGTGTCCGCCATATTGCTCGGGATAGCGCAGCCCGAGTATGCCCGCTTCGGCGGCCTTTTTGTGCAGCTCGCGCGGCAGTTCGCCCTCGGCCTCCCAGCGGTCGATGTGGGGCGCAATCTCGCGCTCGACGAAGCGGCGGATGCTCTGTGCAAGCGCCTCGTGGGTTTCGTCATAATAGGGCGAACGCGCGCGCCAGTCGTCGAAAGCTGTCATGCGTGCGATGCTGCGCGGGGTTGACGTAAACGTCAAGCGAAGTTCGCGCGCAGCGAAGCTGCCATTTCCGGGTTTGCACGAAGATGCAAAGGCGCGAAGATGTCGCTTTCGACCTCTTCGTATCTTCGTGCGAAACCATCGGGTGCGGTCTTTCGGTCGAACAGTTCGTCTCGGGCTTGCACCGTCTGATCAACGCATTAGGGTCACGCGCCATGACAAAGTCGCACCTGCTCGCCGGCCTCGCCGCCTTCGCCCTCGTCTCCACCCCCGCTCTGGCGCAGAAGACGCCCGAGGCGATCGCCGAGGCGGCCTTGAAAAAAGCGCCCATCTTCGACGGGCACAATGATGTGCCCTGGGAACTGCGCGGCAGCGTCGGCAATGTCATCAACGATTTCGACTTCAACGACACCACCAAACCCAAGCCCGACGACAGCGTGATGCACACCGACATCCAGCGGCTGCGCAAGGGGCATGTGGGGGCGCAATTCTGGTCGGTTTATGTGCCGTCGAACAGCAACGAACAGCAGGCGGTGCAGCAGACGATCGAACAGGTCGACGTCGCGAAGCGGCTGATCGCGCGCTACCCGAACGACCTCGGTTTTGCATCGACCTCGGCCGAACTCGAGAGCCAGATGAAGGCGGGCAAGGTCGCGGGCATGCTCGGGGCCGAGGGCGGTCAGTCGATCGGATCCTCGCTCGCGGTGCTGCGCCAGCTTTATGGCATGGGCGTGCGCTACATGACGCTGACGCACGGCAAGACCACGCCCTGGGCCGACAGCGCAACCGACGCGCCGCAGCACGACGGGCTCACCGATTTCGGCAAGCAGGTCGTTCGCGAGATGAACCGCCTCGGCATGATCGTCGATTTGAGCCACGTCAGCGAGGCGACGATGAAGGACGCGCTTGAAGTGACGAAGGCCCCGGTGATGTTCAGCCATTCGGGCGTGCGCGCGGTCAACGACCATCCGCGCAACGTGCCCGATTCGGTGCTGCCGGCGGTCAAGGCGAACGGCGGCGTCGTGATGGTCGTGCTCTATGCCGCTTTCCTCGACCCCAAGCTGCGCGCACACGGCCTGTCGCGTACAGCGGAGAGGGCGCGGCTCGACGCGCTCTACCTCGGCAATCCCGACGGTGCGGCCGCGGCGCTCAAGGCCTGGGACGCCGCCAACCCTGCGCCGCAGACGCCGATCGGTATCGCGGCGGACCATATCGACCATCTGAAAAGGACGATCGGCGTCGATCATATCGGCATCGGCGGCGATTATGACGGGATGGACGCGACCCCCGTCGGGCTGGAGGATGTCACCGGCTATCCGCGCCTGTTCGCCGAACTCGCGCGGCGCGGCTACACGCAGGCCGAGCTTGAAAAGATATCGAGCGGCAACATGCTGCGCGTGCTCAAGGCGGTCGAGGCCTATGCCGCAAGCCAGAAGGGCCAGCCGCCGATCGAAACGCCGGTGGCGAAATAGGGCAAATCCTCTCAGCCGTTCGTGCCGAGCCTGTCGAAGCACCGTATTTCTTCCGTCAACGGCGGAAAGAAAGAACGGCCGTTGGCGCTACGCGCCCTCTTCGAGTCCGGCGGGCTCCGCCCAGGCGGATTCACGACGGAGCCTTCCTCTCGAACGGCCAATCCACCGCGCCGCCCGCCCACAAAGCCCACCAGATGATCAGCGGCTGCAGCGCCAGTCGCGGGCCATGGTACCACCAGCTCAGCGTTTCGCCGCCGATCGCGACATTGGCGAGCGCGTGGTGGAAGTTCGCGGGCCAGACGCAGAGTGCGTAAAGCGCGAGGCTCAGTCCTGCCGCCTTGCGCAGCCGCGGGATCATGAGCCCGATGGCGCCTGCCAGCTCGGCGACGCCTGTGGCGGCGACCACTTCGGAGGGGAAGGGCACCCACGGCGGGGTGATCGCGAGGAAGGGCGCGGGCGTCGCGAGGTGGCGCCAGCCCGCATAGCTATAAGCGAGCACGAGCAGCCAGCGCAGCGCCGCGCGCGCCGTCACCGCCCGATCGCGGCGAGCATCGCCTCGACGCTGGTGAATTTCTCGCGCGGGTTGCCGTCGAGCGCGGCGGCTACCTCGGCGGCCTCGATCTTGCGCCAGTCGCGGAAGGTGACCGGCGCGATGGTCCGGCTTGCGAGCAGCGCGTCGAGTCCGGCGCGCCCGGCCTTGTCGCCGCCACGTCCGATATCCTCGAGCAGCATTTCGGCGATGCGTGCGCCGTCGGGCTTGTTGGTGCCGATGGTTCCCGACGGCCCGCGCCGCGCCCAGCCGACGCAATAGAGGCCGGGCAGGATCCTCCCCTCGTCGCTCGCAAAGCGGCCGCGGCCATGTTCGTACGGCACGCCCGGGATCGGCGGGGTCTGATAGCCGATGCAGCTCACCACCAGCCCTGCCTCGATCGCATAGGTCTCGCCGGTGCCGTGGCTGCGCAGGTCGGCGTCGAGCGTCGTGCGCTCGACGATCACGCGCTGGACCTTGCCGTCGCCCTCGATCGCGACGGGCATGGCAAAGAAGTCGAACTCGATCGTCACCGGTTTTGCGACGGGGTTGGCGGCGAAGGCGCGCAAATGCGTCACCGACTTGCGCATCCCGGGCTCAAGCAGCGCATCGTCGCCCTCGGGCGGCAGGTCGGCGGGGTCGACGCGCGGGCTGGCGCGTTCGAGATGGCCCAGTTCGCCGAGCTCCTTGGGGGTCATCGCGATCTGGTGCGGGCCGCGGCGACCGAGGATGTGGATCTCGCGCACCGCGCTCGCAGCCAGCGCCTGGCGCGCGTGCACGACGATGTCGCTGCCCGCGAATTCGGCCGGGGTCTTGGCGAGGATGCGCGCGACGTCGAGCGCGACATTGCCGTTGCCGATCACCGCGACTCCCGCCGCGTTCAGCTGCGGATCGAGCGCGGCAAAATCGGGATGGCCGTTGTACCAGCCGACGAAGGCGGCGCTGCCGATCACCCCCGGCAGGTCGGCGCCGGGGATGTCGAGCGGTCGGTCGTTGGGTGCTCCCGTCGCGAGCACCACCGCGTCGTAGAGCCGGGTGAGCTCGTCGATGGTGATGTCGGTGCCGACCGAGACATGGCCGACGAAGCGGACATTGTCGGTGAGCGCGACGCCCTCATAGCGGCGCGACACCGCCTTGATCGACTGGTGATCGGGCGCGACGCCCGTGCGAATCAGGCCGTAGGGGACGGGCAGGCGGTCGATGACGTCGATCGCAATATCCTCGGCCTTCTGAAGGGATTCAGCAGTGTAATAGCCGGCCGGACCCGACCCGACGATCGCGACATGACGCATTCAGCCCACTCCTTGGGTGGCCGGCGCGGCGGCGCGGCCCCTCTTTGTTATCGCGGCGATGCTAGCGGCGAATTGCGGCAGGGCAAGCCGCCATCGTTGCGCGGACGCTTCCATTGCCGCAGCGGTCTTGACAGCGCGCGCGTCGGATCATAATGCGCCCGCCTCGTTGCCCCGTCGTCTAATGGTAAGACTACGGATTCTGATTCCGTCTATCGAGGTTCGAATCCTCGCGGGGCATCCAGACTTCCTCTACAGCGCCGATGCTCAGGCCTCCTAGCCGAGCGCGTCAATTTGCCCGTCGAGCGCGGCGATGACGAGTGCGGTGTAGTCGGCCTTGCCCGCGGTCCGGGCGATGACGGGCAGGCCGGAGAGGAAGCCCGTCAGGCTCGAAATCATCAGCACCGCGCGTACTTGCGCCTCGGTTTCGGTCAGTCGTCCGCCCGTCGTCTGCACGATCAGCTCGGTCGCGAGCTCGATGCCGGGGCGCCACAGTTCGGCGTAGAGAATCTCGAAGGCGGGGCCGGGGCTCGCGATTTCGCGCTGCACGAACAGCGACGGATTTTGTGCCCCCGGGGTCGCGAGCAGGAAGCGCGCGAGCGCCGCGAACAGCCGCTTGAGGAGGGTGCGCGCCGCGCCGGGGGCCAGCGGTTCCTGGAGTGCGGCATAGGAGGTCAGCGCCACGGCGCCCATGCCTTCGCGATAGCGCGCGACGATCGCGTGCGCGCAGGCAAGGTAGAGGCCGCGCTTGTTGCCGAAATAATAGGTGAGCGCGGGCAGGTTTACCTCCGCCTCCCTGGCAATCTGCCGCGTCGTGACGCTGGCGAAGCCGCTGTTGCCGAACGCGGCGAGCGCGACGGAGAGGATGCGCGCGCGCGTCTCCTCGCCCTTGCGATAACCGTCGGAGGCAGTGCGGAGCGGGGCGATCGGGGTTGCGGGGCGGGGCATCGGCAGGGTCTGTCCGTTCGGCTTGAATTTATATCGTTTGATATATATGATTGCGACCATCTCGTCGAGGGGGAGAGGAACATTGATCACACGCACGGCGCTCGACAATCTGTGGGCCAGGGTCGAATCGCAGCGGGACCGGGTGCCCGCGATGTACGGCAAGGTCGATTTTCGGGCCGTTCCCGAACGCTTCACTGCGACCGCGGGCGATCCGACCGCGCTGTCGGGTAAATATGATCGCGACCGCGATGCGCTGCTCGCCGACCCTGACCGCCTCGAATTCATCCGCGCCTATACGATGATCGGCGACGTCACCGCCGACGCCTATGCCGCGCTGATGCGCGAATTTGGTTTCCGCACGCTCGTCGACATGCTGACGCGCGCCTGCGACGAGGGGGTCGAGAATGTCCCCGACGCGCCGCCCGAACTGGTGGCCTTCATCCGCGACATGGAACGGGTGCCCGACTGGCTCGACATGAAGCTGGTCGAGGAGGGGGCGCGGATCGACCGCAATTCGGCTGCGAACTTCGGCCCGTTCATCATCCGCGGTGCCTTCATTGCGACCTTCATGAACAAATATGCCGCGCTGCCGATGGCGATCACCGGCACGCTGTCGCGCCAGACCGCCGCACGGCGCGTCAAGGACACCGCGACCTTCTTCACCACCTCGCTGCTGCCCGGCGCGCTCGAACGACACGGTCCGGGTTTCAAGGCGGCGGCGATGGTGCGGCTGATGCATTCGATGGTGCGCGCGAACGTGCTGCGGCGTCCGAAGGAATGGGACATGGACGTCTACGGCATCCCGATCCCGCAGGTCGACCAGATGCCCGCCGGGCTGATCTCGGTCTTCCTCCTGTCGTACAAGATGATCGAGGAGGGGCGCCACGAATTCACCCCCGCCGAACGCGCGACGGTCGAACTCGCCCGCTATCGCTGCTTCCTGCTCGGGCTGCCCGAGGAACTGCTCGCCGACACGCCGCAGGGAATCGTCGATCTGATGAACGCGCGCAGCGGTACGCTGCGCAGCGGCTATGACGACAGCACCTGCGGCGAATTGCTGCGCGCGACGATGGCGGCGGACCTGCGCCCCGACGATTCATGGCGCGCGCGCCTGCACGAAACCTTCGAGCGCGCCTTTGCCAAGCTGTTCTTCGTCAAGAGCTTCATGGGCGGCGACAAGGCAAAGGCGGCGTCGATCGGGGTCGATTTGACCGCAGGCGACGTCGCGCTGGCGGCGCTCGCCGGACTGTTCATCTATACGCGGATTCGGCTCTATGCGATCGCCGCGCATATTCCTGGCCTGCGAACGATCGCCGACCGGCGGCTGATTGCAAAGCTCCGGGCGCAGCTCGCCAGCTACGGCCACGCCGATTTCACCACCGACGCGGCGCAATATCGCCCGTCGCCGGCGCCTGTTCCCGCCGAGTGAGTTTGAGGGGCGCCGACCAAGGCGCCCCATTGCCTACACTTTGGGGATGGCGGCTTCCATCATCCGCACCGCCGCGCTGTCGAGCGGGCGGATGTCGAGGTCGGCGCGGACACGCTCGATCGGGTCGGCGATGCGCAGGTGCCAGGGAACCGCCATCAACTGCTGCGTCGCGCGGCCGTGCCGCCAGCCGTCGAAGGTCACGGTCAGCAGCAGGTCCATCAGCGCGGGCATGTCGACCGCGGTCTTGGTCGCCACCGTGGCGAGAAAGCGGGTCGAATAATTCTGGCCGAACTGCGCCATCTGGAAACCCGAGATCGCGACTTCGCCGGCGGGGGTGAAGCCATATCCGCCAACCAGATGCCAGACATCGTGGAGCTGGAGGATGCGCCGGTTGGTCCGGTTCTGCGCCGGATAGTCGCCGGGCAGGACGACGGTGTCGGCGTCGATCACCTCGATATCATAGCCGTTCGCGTTCAGCATCGACAACAGGTCGTGCGCCAGGCTGTCGGTCGAATGCCGCTCGAGGTCGGCGGTGGTCAGGCGGACCTCGGGTTGCGCGATCAGCTCGTGGACACTTTCGAATTCGAGCAGCGCGGCTTCGCAGGCGTCGATCATCCGCTGGTCATAGTGATTGCCGAGTGCGACGACCGCGAGCGTCAGGTCCAGCTCGCCGTCGGTGGGCGATCGGGGCCGGCCGATGATGTCCCAGAACCCGTCCCACAGGGGGCGCGGGGCGGCGACACGCGGCTTGCCGTCGGTCACCCACGGCAGCGCGGCAGTGATCCGTGCCGCGCGTTCGGCGGGATCGCCGCTCGCCGATGTGGCGTCTGCAATCGCGTCGAAGATCGGTACCTGCGCGACGGGATCGATGAAAGCCGCGGTGGTCATCAGCGCCGCGAGGCCCAGCGCCGGCTCTTCCGCCAGCGGCGGGCGGGCCGTTTCGACCCAGGCTTCGAATTCCTTGCGCATCGCCACGTCGATCATCGTCATCCATCTCCCAAATTTCGTTGACCGGGAGATTATCCTATAAGAATAGAATGATCAACTTATATAGCTGGCGCTTCGCGCGGCATTGATTATAAGCGGCGCATGGACGAACCAGCCAAAGTCAGTTTCCCGCGGCGCGCTGCGGCGAAGGCGCGGACGCGCCAGCGTATCGAGGAGGCCGCGCGGCGGCTGTTCGTGACGCTGGGCTATGGTGACGCCACGATGGCGGCGATCGCCGAGGCCGCCGATATCCACATCACGACGCTGTTCACGCATTTCGCGTCGAAGCGCGACCTCGCTGCGGCGATTGCCGTCACTGCGGGGACGCGGTTCGAGGCGGTGGTCGCGACCCAGCGCGCGCAGGGGGTGCCCGTGCTCACCTTCTGGCGCAATCAGGTGGTGCGGCTCGCGCATGCCTATGAACGCGACGGCGACGGCCAGATCAACCTCGGCCGCGCGCTCGCCGGCGAACCCGAACTCCTGCCGGTGTGGTACGGGCATCAGCGGCTCCAGATCGACCTGATGACCGACTATATCGCCGACGAACTCGGCATCGATCCCGCAGTCGATCGCCGCGCCCAGATGGCCGCCGCGATGCTGGTCGCGGGCGGCCGCATGGCGTTCGACGCGTGGATCGAAAGCGGCCGCGCGGGCGATCTGGTCGCCGAGAACGAGCGTCTGCTCGACGCTGCCGAAGCCCTGCTCGCCAGCGGCCTGCCGCTGGTCCGGCGCGACGGCTTCTAGCCGGGATGTCCGGTCGAGCCGACCCACGCCATCATTCCGCGGCTGCTTCGCCCAGTTGCCGGATATTCTCCAGGTGGCGCGACCGGGTGATCGGATAATAGGCGAGGCAGATGATCGCGATGACGGTCGCGGCCGACAGCGCCGCGATATAGATGGTCGCCAACCCGTGCAGCGCCTCGGCGCCGACCTGGCCGGGCTGTGCATTGTCGGGGAAACCGACGAAGGCCAGCAGCAGCCCTGCCAGCATGATTCCCATCCCCGAAATCGCCTTGTTGACCATGGTGGCGGCCGAAAATAGCAGCCCCTCGGAGCGGCGCCCGGTCTCGAGCTGGATCTGGTCGGTGACGTCGGCGACCATCGACACCGCCAATATGCCCCCGGCGATCGCCGTCATCATGTTGAAGGCGAACTGGCCCATCAGCAGCCCGAGAAGCAGCGGGTCGCCATTGGCGGGAAACAGGCCGGCGAGCCGCAGGATCAGCGGTAGCACGCTCGATATCAGCGACAGGGCGAACATCAGCATCGCCGCCGGCTTCTTCCCGACGCGCGCCGAGAGAGGCAGCACGACGACGAAGGCGAGCAGGATCCCGATCACCGCGGTCGAGGCGACCGTGGCGATCTGGGTGGCGCTGAGCTCCCAGAAATAGGTCGAGAAATAGACCCCGAGCGACAGGTTCAGCCCCGACGCCACCGCGAAAAACAGGCTGGCGAGCAGGATCGAGACATAGGCGGGATGCACGAGTACCCCCAGCATCTCGCGCAACATCTGGCCTATCGGAACCTTGGCGACGGGCGGCGGCGGCGGGCGTTTCAGCACTTCCTTCTGCGTCCCCAGCGACGAGATCAGCACCGACAGCATCATGATCGCGGCGGCGACCCACGCATAGGTGACATAGCCGCCCGCGTTGAGATGGCCGACCGGTTGCGCCGCCGTCGGTTGCAGGAAATAGCCGAAGGTGACGACCGTCATCGCGATCCCGCCGCACACGCCAAAGAAATAGCGCGCGGCGACCAGCTTGGTGCGCTCGTCATAGTCGCTGGTAAATTCGGCGAGCAGCGCGGTCGAGGGTATCTCGTAGAGGCTGATCGAGAAACGCACGAGGATCGCGGTGGTGACGAGCCAGGCGAACTGGGCGCCATGCGCCATTTCGGGCGGCGTCCACAGCAGGAGGTAAAAGAGCGCGATGGGCAGCGCAGCGGCATACATGAACGGATGCCGCCGTCCCCAGCGCGTGCGGACATTGTCCGAATATTGCCCGAGCAGCGGATCGAACAGCGCATCGGCGATCATCGCGATCATGATCGCCGTTCCCACCCAGGCCGCCGGAAGCCCGACGACCTGGTTGTAGAACAGCATCAGCAGCGCGTTGAAACCATGATCCTTGACCCCGAAGGCGATCGTGCCCGACCCGTAGAGCAGCCGCGTCTTCAGCGGCAGCGTGTCGGCCGGGCGTGCGTCGATCCTGTCCACGCGGGCCGCCTAGCGGAACCGGAATTCGAGCTGGAGGCCATAGGTTCGCGGCGGCGTGAACGAATAGGATTGCGCGACATCAAGGGTCGGCGACGAGGCGAGCAGATTGCCCTGCGCGTTGTCATAGCCCTTGCTGTCGAACAGATTCTTCACATAGCCGATGACGCGATACCGGTCGTCGGGGCCGGTCCAGATCGCCCGCAGGTCGACCTGATCCCAGGACGGCATGCGGTTGTACGCGCGGTTGAAAATCTTGCTGTACGCCGAACTGCGCAGGACATAATTGCCCGACAGCGACAAGGTGCCGGGTCCGACATCGATGCTGTACATCGCGTTCAGCGCCAGCTTGTGGCGCGGCGTGTCGGACAGCCGGGCCCCGGCAACGCTTTGCGGTTGCTGGAAGCCAAGGGGTGGGCCCGACGGCTGTGCCCCCGGCTGGATGGCCAGCGGATCCTGATCGTCGACAAAGCAGCAGCCGTCGTCGATCCGCGAATTGCCATAGCCGTAATTGACCGACAATTGCAGCGGATCGGCGGGTTGCCACGCCAGTTCGACCTCGGCGCCATAGCTTTGCGAGCTTTTGAGGTTGAAGAACTGGGTCAGCTGCGCGCCGCCCGGCTGCGACACCGTCAGCGGCACCTGAAGCCCCTGATAGTCGTAATAGAAGCCCGCGAGATTGACGCGCAGTCGCCGCCCGACCGAACGTTTGTAGCCCGCCTCGAACGCGTCGACATGCTCGGCGCCGGTCTGCGGCAGCACCGAAATGCCGCCCGCGTTGAACCCGCCCGATTTATAGCCGCGGCTGTAGCGCAGGAACGCCAGCTGGTCGTCGGTGGGTTGCCATTCTATGGCGACGGTGCCGGTGACAGCGTTCCAGCTTTGCGCGAGCCCGCGGCGCGCGATTCCGGTGGCGGGGTCGATGGTTACCGCCGACGCGACGCCCGGCGCGGCGAGCGTCGAGATCTGCGACGCGGTGATGTCGAGCGCCGGGGTCGCCGACCCGTAGAGGTCGGGAGAGAAGCCGCCGCAGCCGAAGCAGAGGATGCGGAAGGATTCGTCGCCGCTTTTCCGGTCGTGCGTGTAGCGCAGCCCCGCGGTCACGCGCAGCGCGTCGGTGAAGCGATAGTCTATCTGGCCGAAGACCGCCGACGATTTGGTGGTCAGCGTCGACGCGGCATAAACGAAGTCGCCGAGCGGGTTGGCAGGGCCGTTCGCCGGCGCGCGCAGCTGCAGCTGGTTGGGCGCATTGAAATGCGATTCCTGCGTCAGCGTTTCCTGATAATAATAGACCCCGGCGACCCATTGCAGCGGCCCGTCGGTGTTCGACGTCAGGTTGAGTTCGCCGCTGCCGAAGCTCTTGTCATTGTGCAGGTTGAGCTGCGTCGACGGGAAAGCGGTGAGCGGGGTGCAGCCCGGAATGAAGGCGCAAAAATTCCCGGCGGGATTCAGCGGGAAAGCATAGGAAATCACGCTCGTCCCGTCGAGTTCGTAGGTGTTGTCGATGCGATATTCCTGATAGCCGCCGAGCAGGCGGACGTCGAAGGTCGGCAGCGACCATTTGATGTCGCCGGTCGCGCCGAAATTGCCGCGCATGCGTTCGGTCTGGGTCGTGTCGGCGCTGAAGCGCCGGATGTTGGTGGCGCCCGGCGGGACGGGATTGGGATCGAGCGCGACGACGCCCGGGATCAGATAGCCGAAGGCGGCGCCCGGCGTGATCGCGCCGGTCGGGTAGGGGAAGAAGTCATAGGGCCCGACGCGGTTGAGCGGATGGGGGTTGAGGTCGGTGCGGCCCGAAAAGACCTTGGCCCAGGCGGTCACGTCGGGACCGAGGTCGGCTTCGAGCTGCAGTTCGACATAGCGGCGTTCGCCGCGGCCGCCCTCGCTGACCCCGCCGGCGACATTTTTGAAATAGCCGCGTTCCTGCTTGCTGTATCCGCCCGCCAGCCGCGTGCGCAGCCCCTTGGTGAGCGACCCCGACGCCGACGCCTCGATCGTGTAGAGGCCGTAATTGCCGACCGTGCCGCGCAGGTCGGCGCTGAAATCCTCGGTCGGGCGCTTCGAGATCGCGTTGATCGCGCCGCCGATCGAGTTGCGGCCATAGAGTGTGCCCTGCGGGCCGCGCAGCACCTCGATGCGCTCGATGAAGAAATCGGACGCGGCGATCGAGGTGGTCGAGGCGTCGTAGATGCCGTCGGTATAGGTCGAAACGCCCGGGTCGCTGCCGTTGGTGTTGGTCTGGCGCCCGATGCCGCGGATGAAGACGCGGTCGTTGCCCGCCGAATAGCTGAGGCCGGGGGTGAAGTTCGCAAAATCCTGGAGCGTGTTGATGCCCGCGAGCTGGCGGGCGTCGGAGGTATAGGCCGATATGGCCAGCGGCACGTCCTGCAAATTGACGCTGCGCTTTTCCGCCGTGACGACGATTTCGGTCAGCCCCGACCCGTCTTCGGCTGCCGGGGGCTGCGCCCCCGCGGTCGCCGAACCCTGCGTCTGTGCCGCAGCCGGCATCGCCATGAATGCGACGCCCGCAAACATCCAAGAAATATTCCGCATACCACGCCTCTCCCGCCGCCAGCGATCCTGCTGGTCGATTATTGGCGCGATGGGCCCGCTGATGCGGGTCCCACGCTATGGACGGTGAAATGCCATGCCAGCATCCCCCACACCCATCGTTATAGGTGTTTCATATATTAGTCTATAACCATATATTGAATGCGGCGATTTTGCCGATGGCCAAGCGGTTTTCGGCGAATTTGCGCGGATTTTCGTCGCGGGTCCGGGCGCCCTATCCCCTTGGCAACGCACGCAGAGGCCATCGCGGCGATTTCCGCGCCGGCGCATATTGCCATTGCATGATATATTTTTCTACTATTATAGAATCATTGCATCCGGCTCGCGACTGCGGGTCGGCAGAAGCCGTCGTCACAAAGAGGGCGAGGCCCAAGGGAGAAGGCAGGATGGACCGAGTGTTTCGTACCAGGGATCGGCGGACGGCATCGACGCGCGGCATCGATGGAGGGCGCCGCTGATGGCTTCGACCGCCGAGACGCTCGCCGAACTCAACGCGCGCCCCGTACCCGACTGGTATCAGGACGCGAAATTCGGCATCTTCATCCACTGGGGCGCCTTCGCCATCCCGGGCTTCGCGCCGCGGCTCGGTTCGATCGGCGAAGCCTTTGCGAAGGATTATGACCGCGCCGTCGCGATGGTCCCCTATACCGAATGGTATTGCAACGCGATCAAGGTGGAAGGGACGCCGTCGGCCGAATTCCACCGCACGCACTACGGCGACGCGCCCTACCGCGATTTCAAGCAGCCGTTCGAGGCCGGGCTCGCCCAGTGGGATCCCGCCGCCTGGGCCGAGGCGTTTCGCGACGCCGGCGCGCGCTATGTCGTCCTCGTCACCAAGCATCACGACGGGCTTTGCCTGTGGCCGAGCGAGGTCGAGAACCGGCACGAACGCGACTGGACGACCGCACGCGACATCGTCGGTGAGCTTGCCGCCGCGGTCCGCGCGGCCGGGCTGCGGTTCGGTGTCTATTATTCGGGCGGGATCGACTGGACCTTCAACCGGCGGCCGCTGCGGACGCTCGGCGATTTCATCGCGTCGACCCCCGGCGGCGACTATCCGGCCTATGCGATGGCGCAGGTGCGCGAGCTGATCGATCGGTACGAACCGTCGGTGCTGTGGAACGACATCAGCTGGCCGACGCGGCCGGGGCCGCTCTATCGCCTGTTCGCCGACTATTATGCCGCGGTTCCCGACGGGGTGGTCAACGACCGCTGGGTTGCGGGCAGCGTGCAGCGCGACCTGCTCCGCATCCCGCTGATGCGGCGCTATGTCGACCGCAAGATCAAGGCGGCCGTCGCCAAACAGGGCGCCGACGCGTCGAAGGGAATCATTCCGCCGGAGATTCCGCACAGCGATTTCCGCACCCCCGAATATGCCGCCTTCGCCGAAATCCAGGCGAAGAAGTGGGAGGCGACGCGCGGCATGAGCCACAGCTTCGGCTTCAACCGCAACGACGGCGAAGACGATTATGCCAGCGCCGAAACGCTGATCCACGATTTCATCGATGCCGTGGCGCGCAACGGCAATTTGTTGCTCAACGTCGGCCCGCGCGCCACCGATGCCGGGATTCCTGGCGAGCAGCTCGAACGGCTGCGGCGTTTCGGCGGCTGGCTGCGCGCGAACGGCGAGGCGATTTACGGCACCCGCCCGTGGACGCGTTCGGACGCGGAGACCGCGTGCGGTCAGGCGGTGCGCTTCACCGCCGCGCCGGGCCGCGTAAACCTGATCTTCAAGGGGCCCGTCGCGTCGAACCGCATCGTGGTCCGCAACCTGTCGATCGAGGGCGTCGCCCGGCGGCTCGACGATGGCAGCCCGGTCGCGCTCGAGGCGCTCGGACCCGACTTGTTGCTGACCTTTGCCGGACCGTGCGGCGATCCGCTCGCAACCGCGGTGACGATCGAAGTGTCGGGCTGACCGGCGCGCCGACCCCCGGCCCGACGGTCAGGCCGGGGCGGGCAGCGACGGGTCGAGCGTTCCGAGCCACGCGACGAGCGCGAGAATGGCGAGGCCAGCCGCCGCCTCGATGGCGAGGCTGCGGCGGATCGCGCCGATTGCCGTCCGCGGATCGCCGTCGGCGAGCGACGCGGCCAGCGCGGGGGTCAGCCGCCAGCGATTCGCCGCGGCCAGCGCGAGCATCGCGCCGAAAAGCAGGAGCTTGACGAGCAGGAGCTGCCCGTAGGGTGTGGCGATCATCGCGGCGGAATGGCCGATTCCGAAGATCATCTGGGCGTTGATCATCCCGGTCGCGGTCAGGACGAGCACGCACACCGTCCCCGCGGCGGCGAACCGGTCGAGGCTGCGCGCGGCGAGCGCGGGCGTGGCGATCGCATGCTGCGGCCGCAGCAGGAGCAGGAACGCCATGATCGCGCCGAGCCAGGCCGCGGCGGCGATCATGTGCGCGGCGTCGCTGGCGCGATGGAGCGTTCCGGGAAGGCCCTCGCCGGCGCCGGCATGGCCCGACCATGCCAGCGTCGCAAGCGCGACCGCGCCGGCGGCCGCCACGGTTGCGAAGGCCCGAACCGACCCCGTGCCGGGCCGCCGTGACGTCCACAGCGCGACCGCCAGCGCGATCATGCCGGCGATCCACGCCGCGCCGACGTCGGTCTCGCCGATCATGGTGCGCAGCATGGCGGCATCGATCTCGACCGGCGCGACGCCGTGCATATTGGCGGTCAGCACGACAAACCCCGCCGCCGACAGCAGCAGCGCGATCGCGCAAAGCCCGCGCAGCGGGCGGGCGAGGATCGCGGCGATCGCCGGGTGGCGGCGGTCGTCGCGGGCGAAGGCGTAGAGCGGGAAGGCGGCGAGCCCCGTGAGAAGCATGAGGTCGGCGTAGAGGGCGAACCGCACGCCTTTCACGAGGAGGTCGGTCATCGCCCTATTTCACCGCGAAGCTGAATTCGCTGCCCATGCGGTGCGTGTCGGCGCCCGCCGCCGACCATTTGACCTTGTAGGTGCCGGGGACCAGCGCGCGCTTCGGTTGCAGCGTCATCGACTTGCCGTCCTTGCCCATCGCCGAACTGAACGGGATCTTCATCGGCGGATGGTCCTTCATGCCGGGCATGCCGGTCATCACCAGTTCGGCCTTGACCGTCGAGGCGATGAGCTTTTCGCTGAACTTCAGCTGGACCGACGTCACTTTCGACACGGCGGCGTTCGCGGCCGGGGTCGAGGCGACGAGCCGGGCGTGCGCCAGCGCGGTGCCCGGCATCGACGCCAGCGCGATCGCGGCGGCGAGGTGGAAGGGGAGCCACTTGTTCATAAAAAACTCCAATTGAATGTCCGTCTTGGCTATTACGCATCATCGCGGCGGCGCCCTCGGAAAAAAGGGATGCGCCGACAGCCGGGGACGATGAGGGGGAAGGCGCCGGGGCGCGTATGACTCCTCTGAAAGGATAGGCGGAAACAGCCGATGGACGACGAACTTCGGATATTGAAAGCGGCCGGGATGCCGGAGACGCTCGACGCGATCGACGATCGCGTGCTGCACCTGCTCGCGGCGCGCCAGCGCGAGGCCGCGGCGATGCGGCGGACGATCGCGCTCGCCGCGTTCGTCTCGCTCGGCGGCGGGGTGATCGCGGGGAGCGCCTTTGCGCCCTCCGCCGTCGCGGCGAGCCCGCTCACGCCGCTCGTCCCCGCCAGCCCGCTGGCGCCGTCGACGCTGCTGGATTCGCGCTGATGGGGTCTTCGCGCCGTTTGCTGATCGTTGGGCTGATCGCCTTTCTGGCGGCGCTGGCCGGGGTGTTCATCGGGCGGGCGCTCGTCGATGCGCCGCGTCCGAACGAGACCGAGTTGCATGCCCTGCTCCACCGTGAGCTGAAGCTGTCGCCCGCGCAGGAGCAGAAGCTTCGCTCGATCGAGGCCGGGTTCACGGCGCGGCGCGAGGCGCTCGAGCTTGAAATGCGCGCCGCCAACATCCGGCTCGCGCAGGCGATCGAGGCCGAGCATGGCTATGGACCGCAGGTCACCAAGGCGATCGACGAGACGCACGAGGTGATGGGCGACCTGCAAAAGGAAACGCTCCAGCATCTGTTCGCGATGCGCAGCGTGCTCGATCGCGATCAGGCGGCGATGTTCGACAAGGTCGTGGTCGAGGCGCTGACCGCCGATGCGCGGTGAGCCTCGACCTGTCGTCATGTAGCGACGGCGAACTCGCCGCGCTGGCCCGCACCGGGCGGCAGGATGTCTACCGCGAGTTCCTGGCGCGCTACAAGGCGCCGGTCTTTCGCCTGATCCGGGGCAATGTCGCCGATGCCGACGAGGCGATGGATTTGACGCAGGAGACTTTCGTGGCGGGTTTCGCGGCGCTGGCGCGCTACGACGGCGAGCGGCCGTTCCGGCTGTGGATTTCGCGTATCGCGCTCAACAAGTGCCGCGACTGGGCGCGACGGCGCGCGGTGCGCGCCTTTTTCGCGCGCGCGCTGCCGCTCGAAAGCGCGCACGACGTGGCGATCGATGCGCCCGCGCCCGACGTCGAGGCGGAGGCGCGCGCCGAACTCGCGCGCGTCCGCGCCGCGATGGCGGCGCTGCCGCACAATCTGCGCGAAGTGCTGGTGCTGCGCGGGGTCGAGGATCTCAGCCAGTCGGAGGCGGCGGCGGTGCTGAACGTCAGCGAAAAGACGGTCGAGACGCGGCTCTATCGTGCGCGGGCGAAGCTGCGCGTGCTCCTCGACGGGGGCGGGGGAGCGGCCGGCGGTCCGCACCCCGATAATCTTTGACGCGGGCAAGGGGCATCGGGCCCCGCTGCGTAAATAGGTGCAGACAGGCACAAGTATCAGGAAGATCATGCAGATAGACAGGCGTCGTTTCGTTGGCGGAGCATTGGGTGGCGGGACGGCCGTCGCGCTTGCGTCGTGGTTCCCGGCGTGGGCGCAGCCGGTGTCGCCCGGGATCGCGTCGACGCTGCCCACCGTGTCGGGGAACGACATTACGCTGCGCATCGCGCGCCAGACGATGCGCATCGACGGCAAGGTCAGCCGCGCGATCGGCATCAACGGCACCGTGCCCGCGCCGCTCGTTCGCCTCAAGGAGGGGCAGCGGGCGAAACTCACCGTGATCAACGATCTCGACGAGGACAGTTCGATCCACTGGCACGGGCTGATCCTGCCCTTTCACATGGACGGGGTTCCGGGGGTGAGCTTCCCCGGCATCAGGCCCAAATCGACCTTCGTCTACGAATTCCCGGTCGTCCAGTCGGGCACCTACTGGTACCACAGCCATTCGGGCCTCCAGGAACAGCTCGGCCATTATGGCCCGATCGTGATCGACCCCGCGGGCGCCGACCCGGTCGGCTACGACCGCGAGCATGTCGTCGTGCTGTCGGACCACAGCCCGCTCGCGCCCGAGGAAATCTTCCGCAAGATGAAGGTCAACCCGGGGCATTTCAACATGCAGCGCCAGACGCTCTCGGGGCTGCTCGCGGGCAAGGACCAGCCGCTGGGGGACCGCCTCGAATGGGGGCGGATGCGGATGGACCCGACCGACATCGCCGACGTCAACGGCTCGACCTACACCTTCCTCGTCAACGGCCACGGCCCGCGCGACAACTGGACCGCGCTCTTCCGCCCGGGCGAGCGCGTGCGGCTGCGCATCATCAACGCCTCGGCGATGACGATCTTCAACCTGCGCATTCCCGGGCTGCGCATGACGGTCGTCCAGGCCGACGGGCTCAACGTCGTCCCGGTCGAGATCGACGAGTTCCAGATCGCGGTCGCCGAAACCTATGACGTCATCGTCACCCCGGTCGAGGACCGCGCCTATACGCTGGTCGCCGAGGCGAACGACCGGTCGGGCATGGGCCGCGCGACGCTCGCGCCGCGGCCGGGCATGGTGGCAGAGGTGCCGCCGCTGCGCGAACGCCCGCTCGCGACGATGACCGACATGGGCATGGGCGCGATGGCGGGCGGCGACGCGTCGTGCACCGCCGAGCATGCCGCGATGGGGCACTGCACCCCGGCGCCGGCGGACGCCGCGGGGCAGGATCATGCCGCGATGGGGCATGGCGCGGCGGCGGGCGGCATGAGCCACAGCATGCGCGACTTCAGCGTCGCGCCGCAGGTCCGCCGCGACCCGAGCGTCCAGTCGATTTCGCCGATGCCCGTCGACCGCACGGGCGAGCCGGGGCAGGGGCTCGAGAACGCCGGGCACAAGGTGCTGACCTACCACGACCTGACCGCGCTCGAACGCAACCCCGACGTCCGCGCCGCGTCGCGCTCGCTCGACATCCACCTCACCGGCAACATGGAACGCTTCATGTGGTCGTTCGACGGGGTGAAGATGTCCGATTATCACGACCCCATTCCCTTCATCGAGGGTGAGCGGGTGCGGATCAACCTGATCAACGATTCGATGATGAGCCACCCGATCCACCTGCACGGCCATTTCTTCGAACTGGTCACGGGCAAGGGCGACCGATCGCCGCGCAAGCACACCGTGCTCGTCCAGCCGGGCGGCACCGCGAGCTTCGACTTCACCGCCGACGCGCTCGGCGACTGGGCGTTCCACTGCCATCTCCTCTACCATATGCACGCGGGGATGATGCGCGTCGTCAGCGTCCGTCCGAAGGGAGAGGCGGCATGACGCGGATCGCGCTCCTCCTCGCCGGTATCGCGCCCTTCGCCGTCGCCGTGCCTGCCGCGGCGCAGACGATGGACCATTCGATGCACGGCGCCGCCCCCGCGGCGCAGCCCGCCCCCGCCGAAGCGCCCGGCTGTACCCCCGAGCACGCCGCGATGGGGCATTGCACCCCCGAGGCCGCGCCGGCCGCGGACGGGGATGCCCACGCGGGACATGGAAAGGGGCATGGCAAAGGGCATGGCGCCGGGCATGCGATGGATCCGGCCATGGATCAGGCGCCGGATCAGGCGCCGGCGCCGTCCGATCCCGACTGTCCGCCCGAACATGCGGCGATGGGGCACTGTACCCCGAAGCAGGCCCCCGCGCACGGCGAGGCCCGCGAACCCGCGGTGCCGGGCGCCAGCGGCACCGACCTGCCGCCGGGCGACGCCCCGGCCCCGCCGCCGCCGGGCGACTGGTACGCCGACCGCCTCTTCCCGAAAGAAGAGATGGAGCATTCGCGGCACGAGATGATGAAGGAAAACGGCGCGCAGACGATCGCCTTCATCAGCATCAACCTCGCCGAATATCAGGCGCGCAAGGGGCATGACGGGTTCCGCTGGGACGGCGAAGCCTGGTACGGCGGCGACATCAACCGGCTGACGCTGAAGAGCGAGGGCGAGGCGGCGTTCGGCGAAGGGCTGGAAAGCGGCGAGATCCAGGCGGTCTACAGCCGCGCGATCGGACCCTATTTCAACGCGCAGGCGGGGATTCGCCAGGACATCGGCCGGGGTCCCGACCGCACCTATGCGACCGTCGGTTTCGAGGGGCTGGCGCCCTATTGGTTCGAGGTCGAGGGCGCGCTGTTCCTTTCGACCAGGGGCGACCTGCTCGCCCGGATCGAGGGCAGCTACGACCAGCGCATCACCCAAAAGCTGGTCCTCCAGCCCGCCGCCGAGATCAATTTCGCGCTGCAGGACGTGCCCGAAAGCGGTATCGGGTCGGGGCTTTCCGACGTCGAGCTCGGGTTGCGGCTGCGCTACGAGATCGTCCGCGAATTCGCGCCCTACGTCGGCGTCGAATGGGCGCGCAAGATCGGCGACACCGCCCGTTTCGCCCGCGCCGCGGGCGAGGATGTCGGCGGCGTCAGCGTCGTGATGGGCATCAAGACGTGGTTCTGATGCCGCCCGCCGTGGCGGCCGCCGAAGGATGACGAGGAGCGAAGCGATGAACCGCCGCAGCCTGATCGCCGCGCTCGGCGCGGGGACGGTCGTGTGGCTCGCCGGCTGCGACGCCGCGCCGCGGCCGCCGGTTGCCGGCGAGGATGCGGCGACGCCGCCGGAACCGGCGGCTCGGGGGTCCTCGATCCATGTCTATCGCGATCCCGAATGCGGATGCTGCGAGGCATGGGCAGCGATCGCGCGCGACGCGGGATATGCGGTGACGGTCGAAAGCCGCACCGACATGTCGGCGATCAAGGCGCGCCACGGCGTGCCCGACGAACTCCATTCGTGCCACACCGCGATCGCGGATGGCTATGCGATCGAGGGGCATGTGCCGCTGGCGAGCGTCGCGCGCCTGCTCGCCGAGCGGCCGGCCGATATTCGCGGGATCGCGGTGCCGGGCATGCCGCGCGGTTCGCCGGGGATGGAGATGCCCGACGGCAGCGTCGATCCCTATCGGGTGATGGCCTTCGGTGCGGCGGGCCGGATTTCGGTGTTCGGCGCCTGAGTCGAACCGCGCCGGCGATTCGGTGCCGGCGACCCATCGCCGCCCCTTTTGGCCGACCGGGGCCGCGGGCGCGCAGCACCCGCGCCTGATCCGCGTGCCGTATCCGCACCAGGGCGCCCGGATGCCCGCGAGCGTCGCCTGCGCACCGGCGCGGCCTGTTTTTTCCGATATTTCCTTTCGCTACCTCCCGGCACGATGATCGTTCGTTGCCGATGGCGCGCCCGCGGCGAGAAAAAAGTTCAAACTGCATGAGGGGTGTCCGCGCCCCGTGCGTATTACCCATACCCGGATCGTGTCCAAAACTTGATTTAACTAAATGAAATAATTCAGAAATTTTCTGTTGACCTGTATATACATTTGATGCTCCCTGCCGCCATCAGACAGCCAACAGGGGGTCCGTCATGACGACCAGGAAATTTTTGCTCACGAGCGCGGCCGTTGCCGCAACGATCGCGGCGCCGGCCTTTGCGCAGACCGGCGGCACCCCGCAGGCGGCGCCCGACGCCGCCGAATCGGATCGCGCATCGGACATCGTCGTCACCGGGTCGCGCATCCGCCGCCAGGATCTTGCGGGCGTCGGACCCGCGACGGTCGTCTCGGCCGAACAGATCGAGAATACCGGCGTCGTCAACATCGAGACCGTGCTGCAACGCCTTCCCGCCAATGCGGGTTTCGCGGGCAACCAGACCTCGGCCTATTGGGCGAACAACGGCTATGGCACCGCGCAGGTCAATCTGCGCGGGCTCGGCATCAAGCGCACCCTCGTGCTGCTCAACGGCCGCCGCCTCGTCGCGGGCGGCACCGGCGCCAACTCGTCGCCCGACCTCAACATGATCCCGGTCGTCGCGCTCGCGCGCACCGATGTGCTCAAGGACGGCGCCTCGGCGATCTACGGCGCCGACGCGATGGCGGGGGTCGTCAACCTCGTGACGCGCACCGACTATGAAGGGCTCGGGGTCAGCCTGCGCCAGGGAATCACCGAAAAGGGCGACGGTTCGGATTTCACCGCCGACCTGATCTGGGGGATCCGCAATGACCGCGGCGGCGTGATGGCGGCGGTGACTTACCAGAAGACCCGCGCGGTCAACATGGCGACCCGCGCACCCTGTTCGCTCGCCGAAACGACGCCGGGGGCGCTTGGCTGCGTCAACAGCGCGTCGACGATCGGCGGCCGCGCCGTGCTGCCCAATGGCCAGCAGATCAATTTCAACCAGCGGCTCGGCGGCGACGGCGACTTCTTCGAGCCGTACAGCGCCGCGAAGCATAATTTCAATTCGAACCCGTTCCTCAACGCGGTGAGCCCGGTCGAACGCGTCAGCACCGCCTTTTTCGCCGACTATGACCTCACCGACAATATCGAGGCCTTCGGCGAATTCCTCTACACCTTCCGCAAGTCGAACCAGATCGCGACGCCCGGCACGCTGCGCAACCTCGCGATCGCGGCGAGCAATCCGACCAACCCGACGGGAGAGAATATCGTCCTGATCCAGCGCCGCCTCGCCGAGCCCGGGCCGCGCCAGTTCTTCCAGGAAACCGACACCTGGCAGGGCACTTTCGGGTTGCGCGGCAAGCTGTCGAACGACTGGGCGTGGGAGGTTTCGGGCGCGTTCGGCCGCAACACCGCGGTCGACGGTTCGACCAATATCGCCAACCTCGAGCGCGTGCGCAACACGCTCGACACGACCAAGTGCAGCCTCGCCGCCGGTGCGTCGATCCCCTGCGCCGACTATCTGGGCTTTGGCGACCTGACGCCCGAGGTGCTCGATTATATCCTCTTCACCTCGCGCGACCGCGGCGGCAACGAACTCGCGACGGTCACCGCCGACCTCAACGGCAGCCTGTTCAACCTTCCCGCGGGCCCGGTTTCGTTCGCGACGGGGGTCGTCTACCGCAAGGAAAAGGGCTGGCGCGATCCCGATCCGCTGACCGTGCTCGGCATCGCCAACACCAACCAGCAGGATCCGATCTCGGGTTCGACCACGGCGAAGGAGGCGTATCTTGAGCTTTCGGTGCCGATCCTGGCGGGCAAGCCCTTCTTCGAGGCGCTGACGCTCGACGGCGCGGTGCGCTTTTCGGACTATAACCTGTTCGGCAGCGACTGGAACTACAAGGCCAGCCTCGACTGGATGATCAACGACAGCTTCCGGCTGCGCGGCACCTATGGCACCGGTTTCCGCATTCCGAACGTGCCCGAACTCTACGGCGGCGTGTCCGAAGGCAATCTCACCACGACCGATCCCTGTTCGCGCTACACGACGAGCGGCAATGCGACGCTGATCGCCAACTGCCAGGCATCGGGAGTGCCCGCCAACTATGTCCAGCTCGGCACGACCATCCTGACCACCGTCGGCGGCAACGAGAATCTGAAACCCGAAAGCTCGACGACCTGGACCGTCGGGACGGTGATCTCGCCCAAGGGGCTCGTCCCCGGCCTTTCGCTGACCGCCGACTGGTTCGATATCAAGATCAAGGATGCGATCCGCGCGATCCCCGGCTCGACCAAATTGTCGATCTGCTACGCGAGCCAGAATCTGTCGCACCCCTTTTGCGACGATTTCACGCGCAGCAACCTGACGGGTGAAGTCACCTATCTGTCGGCGCAGCCGATCAACACCGGACGCGAGGAAATGAGCGGGCTCGACCTCGGCCTCGTCTACGCCGGCGGCATCGGCAGTGTGAATATCTCGCTCGACGTCAACCTGACCTACCTCAACAAATATGTCGTCCTGCCTTTCCCCGGCGGCGCGCCGATCGATTTCGACGGCTTCATCGGCGGCGGCAACGGCGGCTATTCGAAATGGCGCGGCTATGGCGTGCTCACCGCCGAAAAGGACGGCATCAGCGCGACCTGGTCGACCCAGTGGATCGGCAAGGCGACCGACTTCAATGCGGCGCCCGGCGAAATCGGCTATCGCACCCCGAATGTCTTCTACCACAATCTCCAGCTCGCATACGAAATCGACGAAAAGACGCGTTTTCAGCTGGGGATCGACAATCTCTTTGACCGCAAGGCGCCCTATATCCAGAGCTTCACCGATGCGAACACCGACACCATGACATACGACCTGCTCGGCCGCCGCTTCTACGTCGGTTTCCGGACGGCGTTCTGAAGGGGCGCATGATGGCGATCCGCTGGCCGCTTTTCATCCGCCGGACGCACAAGTGGCTGGCGCTCGTCGTCGGGGTCCAGGCGCTGCTCTGGACGCTGACGGGCTTCTACATGGTGGCGGTGCATATCGACATCATCCACGGCGATCATCTGGTCCGCGCGCCCGCGGCCCGGCCCTTCGACCTCTCCGGCCTCGCGCCGCCGGCGCAGGTCGTCGCGGCCGCGCCGGGAGTGTCCGAAATCCGCCTCCAGCGGCTCGGCGACCAGCCCGTCTGGCGCGCCGAAACCCCCGACGGTCCGCGGCTCTTCGACGCGCGGACCGCGGCGCCGCTGCCGCCGCTGGGCGAGGCGCAGATCCGCGATCAGGCACGGCGCATCTACACCGGCGACGGCCGGATCGTCGCGGTGCGCCTGCTGACTAAGGCGCCGCAGGAAATGCAGGCGCGCAAGCCGCCCTACTGGCAGGTCGAATTCGAAGGCTGGAACCGCCCGACGCTCTACCTGTCGCCCGCGACGGGCGAGCTGATCTCGCGCCGCCACGCGCTGTGGCGCGTCTTCGACTTCGCGTGGATGCTCCACATCATGGATTATGACGAGCGCACCGACGTCAACAATCCGCTGCTCCGCGTCGCGACCTGGAGCACCTTTGCCATGGCGCTCACCGGCGCGTGGCTGCTGATCTGGTCCTTCCCGCGGCGCAAGAGGAAAAAGGCATGAAACGGATCCGGCTGACGCCGCTCTTCTTCCGGCGCATCCACAAATGGGTCGGTCTCATCCTCGGCCTCCAGTTCCTGCTCTGGGCGCTCAGCGGGTCGGTGATGGCGCTGCTCGACAAGGACAAGGTCGGCGGCCACGGCGGCGGCATGTCGCACGCACATCCGCTGCCCGAAGGCGATTATTTCGGGCTGGCCGGCCTGCCGCGCGGCGAAGCGGTCGAGGGGCTGGTGCTCCGCGATCTCGGTGCGCGGCCGGTGTATGAAGTCCATGGCGCCAAGGGCGTGCGGCTGGTCGACGCGACGACCGGCGAGGCGATCCGCGTCGACCAGCAGCTCGCGCGCGACGTCGCGTCGATGATGAACGACGCGCCGGTGCGCCAGGTCAGCGTGCTCGCCAGGCCGAACCTCGAGGCGCGCGATTTCGCGGGCGCGATGTGGCGCGTCGACTTCGCCGATGCCGAGAACAGCAGCGCCTATGTCTCGCTCGACACCGCGCGCTTCCTCGTGATGCGCGGCGACACCTGGCGGACGTGGGACTTTTTCTGGATGCTCCACAACATGGATTATGTGAACCGGGCGAGCTTCAACCACCCGCTGATCATCTTCGTCGGCTTCGGCGCGCTGTGGCTGTCGGGGACGGGTTTCTACCTGCTGTTCAAGAGCTTCAGCCGCGCCGATTTCCGCTGGCTGCGGCGCCGCCGCAAGCCCGTCGTGACGCGCAGCAGCGCCGCCTGACCGTCAGTCGTCGATCGAAAAGGCGGCGGACAGTTCGAAGCGCGTGCCGGGGTGCGTCAACCAGGCGTGGCTGACCAGCCGCCCGCGGCTCCACGTCCGCCGCGTCATGCGCAGCACCGGCTCGCCGTCGGCCAGCCCCAGCATCGCGTGCGTGCGCGCGTCGGGCATCATCGCGCTGACGCGGTGCTCGACGCGTTCGAGCGGCGCGATGCGCGTCAGATATTCGTTCGGGGTCCTCTGCGTGAAGTCGATCCGCCCGTAATCGGGCGCGACCGAGGCGAGCACGAAGCGTTCCTCGAGCTGGATCGGGAATTCGGCTTCGTGGTGGATGATCACCGAATGGAACAGCCGGGTGCCGATCGGGACGCCGAGCAGCGGCGCGGTTTCGGCGGTCGCGCGCTCCTCCGAATTTTGCACGACGCGCGCGCGATAGTCGTGGCCGCGCTCGCGGATTTCCTCGGCGATGTTGCGGATTTCGATCATCTGGCCGATCGGCCGCGGCTCGGCGATGAACGACCCGATCCCGGCGCGGCGGACGATGATCCCCGACGCCTGCAACTCGCGCAGCGCGCGGTTCGCGGTCATGCGCGAGACGTCGAAGCGGTCGACGAGCTCGGATTCGGACGGAACGCGGTCGCCGGGCTTCAGCTGGCCGTCGCGGACCGCGTCCGAAATGCTCTGCTTGATCGCGACGTAGCGCGGGGGCGACCGGTCGTCCTTGCCCGCGGTCCCGTTGGTGGCGTCGATTTTCCGGCTTGCTGCGAGCGCATGAGGATTCATCAGCCGTATATACAGGTGATCAGGCGAAAAATCCAACCGGTGTCGCATAATCCGGCGGACTGTCATGGCCCCTCCGCTGGCGGCGGCGCGGCGCTAGGCGGCGGCGTGCGGCTTTGCTATCGCGGACGCGTGCGGCCGCCCGGCCGGACAGGAGAGGATGATGACCCGTTCGACCTTCTTGCTGCTCGGCGCTTCGGCGCTGTGCGCGGCGCTTGCGGCGTGCGGCGATGCCGGCGCCCCCGCCGGGCAACCGGTCGCCGCGACCCCGCGTGCGTGCGCGACGCTCGCCGACACGCCGGTGCGGCTTGCCGGCGGCCGCTTCGTCATGGGCGAGGACGATGTCTATGCCGAGGAGGGGCCGGTGCGCGAAACGACTGTCGCGGGTTTCTGGATCGACCCGCACGAGGTGACCAACCGCCAGTTCGCCGATTTCGTCGCGGCGACGGGCCATGTCACCGTCGCCGAGAAGCCGGTCGACCCGAAACAGTTCCAGGTGCCTGTCGAGCAAATCCCCGCCGACATGCTCAAGCCCGGGTCGGCGGTGTTCACGCCGCCCGATTTCCCATCGAACAACTATGCCGACTGGTGGAAATATGTCCCGGGCGCGAGCTGGAAGAAGCCCTATGGGCCGACCGGACCCGACCGGGTGGCGAACGAACCCGTCGTGCATCTCGCGTGGGACGACATGGTCGCCTATGCGAAATGGGCCGGCGGCAGGATTCCGACCGAAGCCGAATGGGAATATGCCGCGAGTGCCGGAAAGCGGTCGAAGAATGTCCAGCCCGCCGAAGCGAACAGCTGGCAGGGCGCCTTTCCCAACTACAATGCCGAAACCGACGGGTTCAAGGGCGTGTCGCCGGTCGGCTGCTACAAGCCCAACGCGAACGGCCTCTACGACATGGTCGGCAATGTCTGGGAAGTGACCGCCGACCTCTTCCGGCCCGGGCATGACCCCGACGACACCGACAATCCGAAGGGCCCCGACGAAGGCTCGGCCTATGACCCGCTCAACCCGGGCATGGTGTCGCGCACGGTGAAGGGCGGCAGCTATCTGTGCGCCCCCAACTATTGCCAGCGCTACCGCCCGGCTTCGCGGCAGGGGCGCGACCCCGGCATGGGCACCAGCAACGTCGGCTTCCGCCTCGTCTACGACAAGGCGCCGGGGGCCTGACCGGCAGGACAGCGGCGGGGACTCAGCCGAAGTCGGTGGTCAGCGTCGCGGTCAGCCGGCGCGGGAAATTGTAGAGATAGATCCCCGACGGCCCGTTCGCCCAGCCGAACTTGTTGCCGACATTGGCGAGCTGGACACGCAGCGTCGCGGGCGCCTTGCCCAGCTTGAAGCGGTACCGTCCGCCGACGGACGCGATCGCGCGCGCCGGGATGACGAGCGTGTCGTCGCTGCTCGCCACGCGGTCCGACGTGCTTTCGACCACGAGGTCGACCGAGACGGCGGACGCGAAGGGCGGGCGATAGTCGAGTACCGCGGTCGAGAGCCGGCCGAAGCTCGCCAGCGGCTTGCGACCGGCAAGCCCGCCGTCGATGGCATCGCCCGACAGTTTCGCGTCGATCAGCGCGGTCCCGGCGATCGCGGTCAGCCCGGGTGCGATCTGACCCGACAGCGAGAATTCGGCGCCGCGGTGCCGGACATCGCCGAGCTGGCGAAAGACGCGCGCCGCGTCGAGCGAGTAAAAGGGTTTGCGGACCTCGAACACGCCCGCGACCAGCCGGATCGCCGGCGTGATCGACCAGCGCAGCCCGGCGTCGATCTGGCGCGTGCGGATGGCGGGCGGGGCCTCGTCGCGGTTGACCGCGTGTCCCGGGGCAACCGGGCTTTCCTCCAGCCCCTGCGTATAGCCGGCGTAGAGCGCGAGCGACGGCGCGGCGTGGATGGCCGCAGTCGCGTTGAACAACAGGGGCGCGTCGCGGGTGACGATGGCGGGGACGCCGGGCCCGACGACGCGCTTGCGATAATGCGTTTTTTGCAGCCCCAGGCTGATCTCGCCGACATCCTTCCACCGCCCTTCATAGGCGATACCCGCGGTCCATTGGCGCACCGTGTCGCGCGCCTGCGCGCCGAAGGCGGCGGCGGGTTCGGGAAGGGCGACCGGTTCCTCAAGCGGGTGGCGGCCGATGAAGATGCTCTGGCCGCCGCCATAGGTGCGCGCGCGGTCGCGGCCTTTCAGCGACAGGTGCAGTGCGTGCAGGCGCGGCCCGTCGGCGAACCGGCGCGACAGGCGGATCTCGCCGCTCGTCGATCCGGCGGTGCGACCGGGTTCGGCGATCACCACTTCGTCGGCGTTGCCGTCGGGCTGGACGTCGAGGAACAATTGGGTGTGCGACCGGTCGAGCGTCAGTTCGGACCGGAACACGCCTGCCTTCAGCGTCCAGCCGCCGCGGTCCGCCGACGCGATGACGCCGCCGTTGATGATCTCGCCGTCGTTGGTCGCCCAGACCTGCCCCAGCCGCTTCGCGCGCACGATGCGCGGCGGCAGATAGTCGCCACCCGTCAGCAGCAGCGGCGGATTTTCCTCGTCGGAAATGCCCGTGCGGCTCCAGAAGGGGGTGATGGCGATCCCGTCGGCGGGTTCCCAGCGGGCGATCAGCGCCGCGGTGCGATAATCGGCCTCGCCGCCGGTGTGGTTCCGGTCGGCGATCAGCCCGAACCCGGCGCCCAGCGACAGGCGGGCGGTGACCGGTATCTGCGCGTCGACCTCCAGGGCCGACGCGCGGAAGGGACCGTAACGCGCGCCGACGCTGAAGAGCGGTTCGTCCCCCGGGCGGCGCAGGCCATAGTCCGCGATGCCGGTGGGGGCGGGAAAGGGGTAGCTTTGCGCCGACAGCCCGACGCGCATCTGGAGCCCGCCGATCAACCGGTCGGTGAAGCTGCCCTGCTGGTCGATATACAGGCCGTCGAGGCGGATATTGCCGGCCTCGGCAGCCGAAAAGCCGCGGACGTAATTGGGGTTGTAGATGCCGATCTGCTCGCCGCCGATCGAGGTACCGAAGGCATCCTCGGCGCTCGTCGTCGCATTGTCGTCGCTCCGCTGTGCAAGCGCGGACGCCGGGGTCGCGGCGAGCGCGAACGCCAGCGCGGCAAGGGAAGCACGGCGCATCACCGCACCGCCTTCATGCGGCGCCGGACCTCTTCCCAGTCGGTCATGAACATCGCGGCGGCCAGCCGCGCGGCGGGCCGCTCGGGGTTCAGCCGGTCGCTGCGCAGGTCGTCATTTTCCTGCGAGTAGCTCGACATGTGGACGAGCAGCGGATGCACCCCCGCCGATCCCGGCTGGTACCAGCTGCGGTCGTTCTGCAACTGCATCGCCAGCGGACGCGGTCCCCACGCATATTCGGAATCGGGATCATAGTCGGGGAGCGTGTCGGCGACATAAAGGCCATAGGCCGAGCCGGTCCGGACCTGCAGGCTGCCGTCTTCGACGCCCTCCGCCTGAACCTGGCGGCGCGCCATCATGTCATAGGGGTTGAGAAAGACGTTGAGCACCGCCGCCTCTTCGGAGGTCGTGATATAGCGGCCGTCGCGCGGCACCGTGTCGGCGTTGCCCTCGATCACGCTCTTTGCCCGCAGGCTGAAGATCGCGCCGACCAGCCGGACCCCGTCGATCGTCGGAACGACGGAGATGTTGATGTCGGCCTGCACGCTCGTCCCGCGCACGTCGCGCAGCGAGGGTTGCTGCATCAGCGCGTCGAAGGCGACCATCGCCCGCCGGCGCAGCAGGTCGATCTCGGCAACCGGGATCGGGGACTGCATGCGCGGCTGATGGACATGGATGTCGGGCGCTTTCGACGACCAGCCGGGCAGGCCGGCGCCGGGGTCGGGCGCATCGGCGGACCAGCGCTGCATCAGTTTCTTGGGCGCGCGGCTGTCGCCGGGCGCGGCGATCGCTGCGGGGATCGCGGGAGCACTGACGGCAAGGCCGAGCAGGACGAGTTTGAGGAAGCGATGGTTCATTGGTCGGGCTTTCGGAAAAATGGGAGGGAGGAGGGTCAGCCGGGGACGCCGAGCGCGCTGCCGATCCCGCGCAGCAGGCCGCGCTTCTTCTTCGGCTTCGCCTCGCTTGCGGGTGCGTCCGAATCGCCCTCGTCGCCGCTGCCCGCCAGCATCGCGGCGAGGTCGACGCCGAGCATGCTCATGTGCGTCGCCCTGGTACGCAGCTTGACCGCCCAGCCGGCGGGGGCTTCGCGCGGGGCGCCGTAATTGGCTTCGGGCCCGAACGCGGTCATCATCAGCATCGCCGAATCGGTCGCCTTGCCGACCGCCGACGGAACGACGCATTCGGTCGCTTCGGGCGCCAGCAGGATGCGCTGCTGGACAAGGCGCGCGATATCCGATTGTTCGAGATAGTCGGGCAGCGCCATGCCGGGCATGCGCACCGCGCTCGACGTCCACATCACGACCGTGCCGTCGTCGCGCGCGCCGGTGACGGTCAGGATAAGCCCGCGCGCATTGGCGAGCGTCGGCCAGCTGACCTTGACCGCGCCCGATGCGAGTTCGGCGTTGCGCGGCGCCAGCGCCGCGAGGAAATCATTCGCGGGGGCCACAGTAAAGCGCATGTCGGGCGAATAATTGCCCTGCACGACATGGTCGCCGGCCAGCGAGGCGTTGCGCGGCACGCGCGTACCCTTTCGCCCGTTCGGCCATTCGCCATAGGTCGCATGGCTGGCCGTGGACGGCGGTGTCATCGCCCGTACATTGGGGCCGGTGCCAAAGGGGGAGGGGCCGCCGGCCTTCATCGCCGCCAGGTCGATCACCACCGGCTGGCCGGCCGGGGCGGTTTCGCCGCAGCCCCAGTAAAGTTCGATGCGGCCCTTGGGCTGTTCGGCGGTTCCCGGCCGGTAATCGGCCCTGCCGTCAACCTTGGGTTCGGCGCCCGCGGGCGTGACGAGCGGCAGCCGTTCGCCGGCGCCGAGGATCTGGGGCGGCAGATGTTCGGCGCTGGGCGCGGGGTTGCGGCGCACCGAGCCGAGCTGGAGCAGGAGGTTCTTTTCCACCCCGGCGGGCTGGCCGGTCGCCATCCCCGACACGGTTTCGGCGGAGAGCCAGTAGACGGCCTCGACTTTCGGCTTGGGCGCCTGCTGCGCGGTGGCGGCGGTCGCGGCGAGGGCGATCGCGCCGAGGCCGGCGCCGGCGGTGAGCATCTTGTTCATGGGGAGCGTCCTTCGGAAGGGTCAGGATGCCGGCGCGTCGCGACGCGGCGCAGCGGGCGGGGAGATGTGGAGGCGCAGCCCCGGATGATCGATGACGAAGCGCCGGTCGGCGAACATGTCGATCCCGAGGATCACGGCGGGCTGTTCGGGCGTGAAGCCCAGCACCTTGAACACCGAAAGGTCGGCGATGCGCACCTTGCGCCCTTCGACCTTCGCCGCGCCGATCGTCAGCGCGGCGATCGGGGCCTCGACGCTCGGCATCGCATGATTGGTCGCGCCCTTGATATCCGAAGCCTTGGCAAGCTCCGGGCTGTCGGGCGACAGGCCGATCGCCCTGGCCGCCGCCCAGTTGATGATCGTTCCGCGCGCGCCGGTGTCGAGCACCGCGGGCACTTCGACCCCGTTGAGGCGGATATTCAGCCGCGGCGCGCGCATGTCGTCGAGCGTGAAGGGCACCGACGCCGTCATCCCGTCGAGCATTGCGGCCTCGACCCGGGGCGTCATGCGCCAGCGTCGCCCGGGCATGTCGAGCTCGACCGCGAAGTCGGCGATGATGTCGGCGCCCAATATGCCGTCGATGCCCAGATGGTCGGTCGGTCCGGGGGGCAGGAGCATCAGTTCGGGCGACGGAAAGGCGTGGCCCGCGACGCGCACCTCCTTGACGACGGCGGTTTCGACCTCGCTCCGCCCGG
Source organism: Sphingopyxis sp. YF1 (assembly GCF_022701295.1). Taxonomy (NCBI): domain Bacteria; kingdom Pseudomonadati; phylum Pseudomonadota; class Alphaproteobacteria; order Sphingomonadales; family Sphingopyxidaceae; genus Sphingopyxis; species Sphingopyxis sp. YF1. Next base: position 3,361,151 of record NZ_CP033204.1, on the reverse strand, counting down.
CGGCGCCGTCGAGCGGGTCGTCGGACAGTTTCGCGACGAGGCCGGGCATCGCGGCGCGCAGTTTCGGCATGATCGTGGTGCTGCTCGCGGCGGTGTCGATGACGAAGCGCTTCGGGGCCGAGCCGTCGATGCTGACCAGCACGACCGGGTGGCCCGTCGGCAGGATTTCGAGCGACTCGCCGGCGGCGACGGGCGTGGTGACGGCGGTTGGTTCGGCGGCGATCACCCGCGCCTGTTCGGCAATGACGAGCGCGCCGAGCAGGCCGAAGGCGGCGAGGCCGTGGCGATAGCGGACGAGGGACATATCGGATCTCCTGGCGGCGACGAGCCGCTGACGGAGCCCGGTTATGTCCGGGGGCGGCGCTGCTCCACGCGCCTGCGACGAAGCCCGGAAACGCCTCGCCGGAGCCCGATGCCGCGCGACGAAGGCCGACGCTGGTGCGACGAGCAAGGACGTCAGCACCGCGCATTTCCATTATGCTCGGCTTAAATTACACAATGGAATCGCCATGCCGCTGAAACCCGAACATCGTCAGACGCTCTATCTGGTCGCCGCGACCTGGATATTGTCGGGCATACTCTACCTCATCCCCTATCATCTGTTCAGCGGCGCCAGCCTTTACGTCACCGTTTCGGTGATCAACATCTGCGTGATGGGGGCCTTGCTGTCGGGGGGCGTCTATTGGGCGGTGCGGGCGACGCGGCGGCGCAATGCGGCGGTCCGGCTGGCGGCCATGGGGGTCGCGGTCATCCTCGCGTCGGGGACGCTCGCGCTCGTCGATGCGGCGACCGGCGAGTGGATCGGGCGCCTCGTCGTCTCGTCGCAGCAGGCGGCGCCCTTTGCGCTGCGCGCGACGAACAATTTCATCGCGTTGGTCTGGCAGTTCGCATTGCTCGGCGCGGCATTCTCGGTGATCGAGGCGAACGGGCTGGCGCGCGAGCGCGAACGCGAACTCGCGGCGGCGCGCGAGGCGGCGAGCCGGGCCGAGGCCGCGGCCAGCGCGGCGAGCCTCGCGGCGCTGCGCTACCAGCTCAACCCGCATTTCCTGTTCAACACGCTCAACGCGATCTCGTCGCTGATCGTCACACGCGAATATGCCGCCGCCGACGCGATGCTCGCCAAATTGTCCGAATTCCTCCGCGCGACGCTGTCGAGCGACCCCGAGGTGCTGCTCCCGCTCGAGGACGAACTCGCGACGCTGCAGCATTATCTGGAGATCGAGAGCGTGCGCTTCGGCGAGCGGCTCGCGGTCGAGTTCGTGTGCCCGCCCGGCCTCAACGACGCGCTGGTGCCGGGGTTCCTGCTCCAGCCGCTGGTCGAAAATTCGATCAAATATGCGCTCGCGCCGTCGCCGGTTCCTGTGACGATCCGCGTCGAGGCGTCGGCCGACGACGACGCGCTCGTCGTCACGGTCGAGGACGACGGCACCGGCCACCCCGGCGACATGCGCCCCGGCACGGGGCTGGGGCTGACCAACGTCCGCCAGCGGCTCCGCACGCTCTATGGCGCGGCGGGCAGCCTCGAAACGCTCAAGCGCGAGAGCGGCTTCCTCGCGGTGGCGCGCCTGCCGCTTCGCCGCCGTGCGGCCGCGCCGACCGCCGCATGACCGCGCTGCGCGTCCTGCTCGTCGACGACGAACCGCTCGCGCTGCGGCGGCTCGAAACGCTGTTCGGCGACATCGACGGCGTCGCGGTGGTGGGCAGCGCGGCGAACGGCGAAGAGGCGGAGGAGCGCATCGCCGCGCTCGCGCCCGACCTTGTGATGCTCGACATCTCGATGCCGCAGAAGAGCGGGATCCGCGTCGCCGCCGACCTTGCGGTCGACCCGCGCCCCGAGATCGTCTTCGTCACCGCCTTCGAACATTATGCCCCCGACGCGTTCGAGGTCGACGCCGCCGACTATCTGCTGAAGCCCGTGCGCTTCGACCGCCTCCGCCAGGCGGTCGAGCGCGCGCGCCGCCGCCGGGCGCTGCGCGACGCCGCCGACCGGCTGGCCGGCCTGCCAGGGCCCGACGCGCGCAGCGACGCGATGTGGATCCAGGTCGCGAACGGCAACCTGCGCCTGCCGTTCGATCAGATCGAATGGGTCGAGGCCGCGAAGGACTATGTCCTCCTCCACACCGCGACGCGCAGCTATATCCACCGCATCTCGATGACCGCGCTCGAACAATTGTTCGATCCCGACCGGCTGATGCGCGTCCATCGTTCGGCGTTCATCCGGCCCGCGCTGGTCAAGGCGGTGCAGCGGCTGGGCAAGGGGCTGATCGCGCTCGAGATGGAGGATGGCGCGGTCGTCCCCGTCGGGCCCAGCTACGTCAAGGCGGTGCTCGCGCGGCTGGGGCTCGACTGATCGCGGACCGGACGGGCGGCGCCGTCCCCTCCCGGGTCAGAGCAGCAGCGAATTGGGCGCCAGCCCGACGAGCGCGCGGCCGTGGAGTTCGGTCGCGACGTCGAGGTCGTAGACGATGTGGCTCTGCATGACCTGCACGTCGCGCAGCAGCCGCTGCATCGGATTGTCGAGCGCGTGGACGCTCGATCCGACCGCCTCGCAACAGGTGCGCACCGCCTCGACGCATTGCTGCACCGCGATCGCGATCTCGGCGCGGATGCGGATGCGCTCGCCCGTCTGCTCGGGTTCGTCGATCTCGCCGATCAGCAGATTCTCGCGCGCGGCGGCGCGGATCGTGCGTTCGGCCGAGCGCGCGAGCAGGTCGGCGCGCGCGAGGCGCATCTGCCCCGCGGGTTTCTCGACGCTCGTCGTCGTGCTCCCCAGCTTGACGTGTGCCCGGAGCCGGTCGCGGCACAGCATCACCGCCTGCCGCGCGGCGCCGAGCGCCGGGATCGCCGCGGTGACGCACAAATTGGGCAGCATCGGCGAGCCATAGAGGCCGGGACCGTGGATCGCCCGCCCGTTGCCGCGCCCCGACCGCACCGGCTGGACCGCGAACTGATGGCCTTCGGGGATGAACAGGTCGTCGACGGCGATATCGTTGCTGCCCGTCGCCGCCATGCCCGCCATCTGCCAGGTGTCGATCACGCGGACATCCTCGGCGCGCATCAGCATCATCCGCACGACGGGCGCGCCGCCCGCGACGGGTTCGAGCGCGTTGAGCATGATCCAGTCGGCGTGCATGACGCACGTGCCCCATTTCCAGCGGCCGCTCAGGCGAAATCCGCCCTCGACCGGGGTCGCGACCCCGGGCGGCGCCGCGGCGCTCGGGGCGATGACATAGGGGGTGCGCCCCCACACCTCGGCCTGCGTCGCCTCGGGCATCTGCGCGATCAGCCAGTTGTGCTCGGCGGCGAAACAGGCGGTCCAGCCGGTCGAGGGGCACGCCTCGGCGATCGGCAGCGTCGCGCTGATATAGGTGTCGGGATCGAATTCGAGCCCGCCGAAGCGGCGCGGCACATAGAGGTAGAAATAGCCGCTCTGGCGCAGCGCCGCCCACACCTCGTCGTCGGGGCGACGGTCGCGCTCGGCCGACGCCGCCTTGCTCGCGACGAGCGGTTTCAGCGCCGCCATGCGCGCGATCAGAACGTCGGGGGTGATCGCGGCGACCGCGTCGGGGGGCAGAAAATCGTCGCCGGCGGGAATGCGGCGGTCGGCCAGGCTTTCGGGCATCATCGTCTCCATGCTTTTCGCCAGCATAGGGTGTCGCAAAGGATAATGTCAACTAGGTTGACTAAATTCCTTCGCCGCGTCATGGTCGCACGATGACGCAGCCGCCCGCCTACCCGCCCTCCCACTTGCACGCCGCCGCCCTGCGCGGCGCGCTTCGTTCGCTCGTCCGCCCGGTCGCCGTCGTCACCGCGACGCACGCCGGGCGCCATCATGCGATGGCGGCCACCGCCTTTTGCGAGGTGAGCATGGACCCGCCGTCGATGCTCGTCTGCATCAACCGCGCGAACGCGACGCATGCGGCGGTCGCGGCGGGGGTCGACCTGTGCCTCAACCTGCTTGCCGAGGACCAGGCCGACGTGTCGTGGCGCTGCGGCGGGGGCGTCGCCGCGGCCGAGCGCTTCGACGCCGGCGACTGGCTGTTCGAGCCCGAACGGCCGCCCCGGCTCGCCGGGGCTTGCGCCGCGATCGTTCTGCGCCCGGTGACGATCGTCGAGCATGCGACGCACGCCGTCGTGATCGGCGAGGTCGTCGATGTCGGTGCGACGGGGCCGACGGCGCCGCTCGCCTTCCACGAGGGCGCCTATCTCTTCCCGCTTGCGCACGCGGCGCTCAATTTGGTTGCGCATTCGGCGCGGCTGGGCGAAGCGGACGGCATGCAGGACGGCTATCTGATGCTCGACGTGATGCGGGCTTTCTACTGGTTCGACGAAGGATTGCAGTCGGCGCTGCGCGCGCGCGGCTGGGACGCGGTGTCGCGGTCGCAGTCGATGACCTTTGCCAATATCGCGCTCGGCGTGCGCCGCCCCGCCGATCTGGCGCGCAACCTCGGCATCACGCGCCAGGGGGTCAGCAAGATGCTGCAGGAGATGGTCGAGCGCGACTGGATCGTCATCGAACCCGACCCGACCGACAAGCGTGCGTCGATCGTCGCATTCAGCGAAAAGTCGCAGCAGCTGCGCGCCGACGCGCTCGAAATCCTCGGCAAGATCGATGCCGCGCTCGGCGAGCGGATCGGGGGCAAGGCGCTCGACGCGCTGCGCGCCACGCTCGCGCGCGACTGGGGGGCGCCGCCCGAGATTGCGGCACCCGACCGCGCTCAATAACCCGCGAGGTGGCCGTTGCCGCGCAGTTCGTAGCTGAAGGTCGACGGCAGATAGGGCAGCATGTCGGCGTCCCACGCCGCGAAGGCCGCCTTCAATCGCTCGAAATCGGCGGGCCGGACCGTCTTCAGATTGGCGACCTCGCGCGGATCGGCGGCGATGTCGAACAGGAATTCGTGTCCGCTCATCGCCAGATATTTGAGGTCGCCGTCCATCGCCGCGCGCTGGTCCTGCGCCTTGTGGCGCCAGAATAGCGGGCGCGGCTCCCCGGTCGCCCCGGCGGTGAGGTCGGGGAGCAGGTTGCGGCCGTCGAGGGCGGGCCAGTCCGCCTGCGGCACCCCCGCCGCGGCCAGCAGCGTCGGCACCCAGTCCATCGTGATGTTCACCAGATCGCTTCGCGTGCCCGCCTTGACCCGCCCCGGCCAGCGCAGCAGCGTCGGGACGCGGATGCCGCCTTCGAGCAGTTCGCCCTTCATCCCGCGCAGCGGCCAGACCTTCGAAAAGCGCTCGCCGCCATTGTCGCTGGTGAAGATGACGATCGTATTGTCGGCCTGGCCGTTGGCGTCGAGCGCCGCGAGCAGCCGCGCGACGCCGCGGTCGAGGCTTTCGACCATCGCGGCGTAGACGGCGTTCGATCCGCCGTCATAGTGGAAGGAATCGCGGATCGTCTTCGCGACCTCCTCGTCGGCGGGTCCCTCCCACGGCCAGTGCGGCGCGGTGAAATGCGCGCTCAGCAGAAAGGGGCGCCCCGCGTCGCGCAGCCGGCCGAGCTCGGCGACGCAGCCATCGGCGATCAGGTCGGTCAGATAGCCGGTGCGGTGGATCTCGGTCTCGTTTTCCCACAGATCGTGCTGGAACCGGCCGCGGATCGTCATGCCATGCTCGAAATAGTCGGCGCCGCCCTGATAGATGCCGAAAAAGCGGTCGTAGCCGCTCTTGCGCGGGCCATGGTCGGGCAAGCCGCCGAGATGCCATTTGCCGACGAGCGAGGTGGCATAGCCGGCGCGTTTCAACAGGTCGGGCAGCGTCACCACCGAATCGGCCAGCCCGAGCTCGGGATGCACGCCGAGCGGTTCGTCGAGCCCGGCCGGAAAACGATATTGGTAGCGCCCGGTCATCAGCGCGAGTCGCGTCGGCGAACAGACGCTGCTGTTGGCGTAGGAGCGGTGCAGCGCGACGCCGCCCGCCGCCAGCGCGTCGAGCGCGGGGGTCGCGATATCGTCGCGCCCGAAACAGCCGAGATCGGCAAAGCCCAGGTCGTCGGCGAGGATGAACAGGATATTGGGCGCCTGTTGCCCGGCCGGGCGCGCGGCGGCGCGCGCGCCGACCAGTCCCGTCATCGCCCCGGCCATCGCCGATACCGCACCCGCCTTAACCAATGTCCGTCGTGACAGCATCGCCATTCCTTCTCGCGCATTCCGGGGCGGTTCCGGCCCCTTTTTCCTGCCGGTTCTTCCGCCCGGCGCGGCGTGCGGCATCGGCGGACAATGCCGAAATTCGCGCCGTTCCGCCAGTTTTCCGGCATGGCCATGCTTTCGCATCGCGGCAATTATGTCAACCTACTTTACATTTTATACTTAGAACCCTAAACGATTCCCGACAGGCGGACAGCATCCGGAAAAACCGGAGCCGCCGGCAAAGGCGCCGTCCTTCGCGTTCGATGCGGAGTCGCGGCCTCAGAGGGAGAGAGTGGATGTTTGGCAATGTAGCGCATGGTCTTCCGGTCCGGGTCTGCCTGATCGCGTCGGCGGCTTCGATCCTTACCGCCGTCCCGGCGCTGGCACAGGATGCCGCGGGCGCGGCGGGCGATGAGAATGTCATCGTCGTCACCGCGCAGAAACGCGAGCAGGATGTCCAGGACGTTCCGATTTCGATGACCGTCGTCGGCGGCGAACAGCTCAGCGACCTCGGCATCAAGGACTTCACCGAACTCGACCGCTACGTCCCCAATTTCTATGTCCAGACCACCCCGGGGAACAACGCCTTCTACATTCGCGGCATCGGCTCGACCCCCGGCAACCTGGCCTTCGAGCAGACCGTCGGCCTGTTCGTCGACGGCATTTACGGCGGCCACGCGCGCCAGTTCCAGGCGCCCTTCCTCGACGTCGAACGGATCGAGGTGCTGCGCGGCCCGCAGGGCGCGCTCGTCGGCAAGAATACCAGTGCGGGCGCGATCAGCGTCGTCAGCGCGCGCCCGACGCGTGATTTCCGGGCGACGCTCGAGGGCAGCTACGAATTCGAGCTCGGCGGCACGCGCCTCTTCGGCATGGTGTCGGGACCGCTGTCCGACGCGGTGAGCGTTCGCGTCGCCGGCCAGTATGAGGACAGCGACGGCTATATCGAAAACACGCTGCTCGGCGGGACCGAACCGAAGCGCAAGAGCCTGTTCGGGCGTGCGTCGCTGCTGATCGACCCGGGCAACGGCGCCGACCTGCTGATCCGCGTCGAGGGCGGCAAGGTCGATCTGACCGGCAATGCCGTCGAACGCTATCTGACCGCGAACGACCCCGACCTCAAGCGCGAGACCGGCGGTTTTCCGGGGTTCATGGACAAGGATTACGACAACACCGACAGCCTGAACGCCAGCGCGACCGCGAATATCGAGATCGGCGACCATGTGCTGACCTCGGTCACCGGCTTTTCTTCCTATGACTTCGAAAAGAAGGTCGACGCCGACTTCGGGCCGGCCCCGGCCTTTGCGTCGCTTTTCGCCGAAAAATTCAGCCAGATGTCGCAGGAAATCCGCCTCGCCTCGCCGACGACGGGCCGGTTCGAATATATCCTCGGCGCCTATGCGCATGTGAACGACTATGACCTGTTCGGCACCACGCTGATCCGTTTCGGTCCATTCAACGGCCGGTCCGACCGGGTCTTCCGCCAGGAGAATGTGACCTGGTCGGGTTTCGGCAGCGCGACCTGGCATCTGACCGACGCGGTGCGCGCGATCGCCAGCCTGCGCTACACCTACGACCGCAAGACCGCCGACCAGACGCGCTCGAACAGCGGGGCGGTCCAGCCGACGTGGCTCGCGACGCCATTGTCGGGGCGGCGCGTCGAAAAGGAATGGGATCCCTCGGCGGCGCTCCAGTGGGACGTGTCGGGCGATGTGATGCTCTATGCCTCCTATGGCCAGGGGTCGAAGGCGGGGGGCTTCATCGGGGCGCAATCGACGACCACCCTCGCGCAGTTCCAGATCGAGGCCGAGGACGCCGAGACCTTCGAGGTCGGCGCCAAGCTCGCGCTGCTCGACCGGCGCCTGCGCCTCAACCTCGCGGCATTCCGCACCGACTTCACCAATTTGCAGGTGTCGTCGTTCGACGCGGTCAGCAACAGCTTCATCACCAGCAACGCGGGCAAGGCGCGCAGCCAGGGTATCGAGGCCGATGCCAGCTGGCAGGTCGCCGACGGCTTCGCGCTCAGCGGCTCGCTCGCCTATCTCGACGCGAAATTCATCGATTTCCCCGGCGCGCCCTGTCCCTTCACCAACCCGACCTGCGTGCCCGCGAACAACAATGCCGCGGGGCAGCCGCTGCCGCGCTCGCCCAAATGGAGCGGGACGCTGTTCGCCGACGTCGCCGTACCGCTCGGCGGGGCGATCGACTTCGTCGCCAACGGCGGCGTCACCTTCCGCAGCAGCGCCTTTCTCGAGGAAAGCTTCAACCCGGCCGCGGCGCAGGACAGCTTTGCCAAATTCGACCTCCGGCTCGGGATCCGGGGCGCGAACAAGCGCTGGGAGCTCGCGCTGGTGGGCAAGAATCTGACCGACGAGCTGACCGCCAGCCATGCCTTCAACACCCCGCTCGCTGCCGGGGTCATTTCGAAATTCCTGCAACCCCCGCGGACGATCGCGGTGCAGGCGAAATTCCAGTATTGAGGAGGTGCTGCGCCCCGGTCGCGGCGGACGGCGCGCGCCGCCGCCGTTCGCGGCCGGTCGCGCAAATCGTGCGGGCTGCCGCGCGCATCTTGTCAATTAAATAAGTTGAGTTATGGTGCGTCGATATCGGGACGTAACCGAGTCGACCGATCCCCCGTTTTTCGGACCAGAAGGATCGCGCCATGGCCACGCAGCCGCAAACCCCCGACCTATTCGAAACCGCCCGCCCGCCGGGGCTCACCATCGGCGACTACCGGCCCGGCCATCGCGTGCTCGAACGGGCGACCGTGGCGGGCGACGTGGTGACGCGGTGAAGTTCGACGGCACGATGCTGCAGGGGCCGCGCCCGCGCTTTCGTACCGCCACGCGCGTCGCGATCGTCGGCGCGGGCTTTTCGGGCACGCTGCTCGCGATCAACCTGCTCGAACAGGCGGATGTCGAGGTGCTGCTGATCGAGCGCGACCGGCGGCGCATGGGCGCCGGGGTGGCGTACAGCAGCTTCGACGCCGCGCACCTGCTCAACGTGCGCGCCGGCAACATGAGCGCCTTTCCCGACCGCCCCGATCATTTCACCGACTGGCTCGCGGCGCGCGGGCTCGGCACCGCGGCGGCGTTCGTCAGCCGCGCGACCTACGGGAGCTATCTGCGCGAGACGCTGGCGCATGCGATGGAACGCCACGGCCGCCGCCTGCGGCTCGTCGACGACGAGGTGCTCGACATCGAGGAGCGCGACGGGCGCGTCACGCTCGGGCTCGTCAACGGCGGGCTGATCGAGGCCGACAGGGCCGTGCTCGCGATCGGCAACCTGCCGCCGCACGACCATCCCGCGGTCGCCGCCGCGGGGCTGACCCCGTGGCGCTATGTCGGCGACCCGTGGGCGAGCCCGCTCGCCGAGGGGCTGCGCAGCCACCAGACGGTGCTGGTGATCGGCACCGGTCTGACCGCGATCGACGTCATCCTGCGGCTCGCGTCGAACGGTTTCAAGGGGCGGATCATCGCCATGTCGCGCCGCGGGTTGCGCCCGCATCGCCATGTCGAGGGCCTGCCGCGGCCGCAGCCGGTGCTCGTGACCCCCGCGCCGCACTTGTCGGGTCTCGTGCGCTGGGCGCGCGGCGCGGCGCGCGCGGGCGACTGGCGGCTCGCGGTCGATTCGGTCCGGCCGGTCACCCAGATGATGTGGGCGGCCGCGGGTCCGGCGAAGCGCGCGCGCTTCCTCCGCCACCTCCGCCCCTTCTGGGACGTGCACCGCCACCGCCTCGCGCCCGAGGTGGCGGCGCGGATCGACGCGCTGATCGCGACGCGCCAGCTCGTCTTTCGCGCCGGCAAGATCGCCGACGTCGCCAGCGAACCCGACAGCGTCGTCGTCCGCTGGCGCTCGCGCGGCGAGGACGCGCTCCAGCGGCTCGACGTCGCGCGCATCATCAACTGCACCGGACCGCAGGGCGACCTCTTGCGCGCGTCGGACCCGCTTGTCCGCCGCCTGCTCAAAAAGGGGATGATCCGGCCCGACGCGCTGCGGCTGGGGCTCGATATCGACCGCAGCGGGCACGTCGTCGGCGCGGACGGCGCCGCGGCGGCGCATATCCTCGCGATCGGGCCGATGACGCGCGGCGATTTGTGGGAGGTCGTCGCGGTGCCCGACATCCGCACGCAGGTCAGCGCGCTCGCGCGGCGGCTGGTCAACGCGCACTGGACGGGGGGCGAGGGGCTCTAGCGGCTGCGCACTGGACTTCGGCGCTCGGTTACTTATATACCAACCGTTATGGAACAGGATGTCATCGCCGCCCCGGCCGCTGCGCCAAAGGGCCGCCCGCGCGAATTCTGCGTCGACCAGGCGCTCGCGGCGGCGCTGCATGTTTTCTGGGCCAAGGGCTATGACGGCGCGTCGATGACCGACCTGACCGAGGCGATGGGTATCACCAAGCCCAGCCTCTACGCCGCTTTCGGCAATAAGGAAGCGCTGTTTCACAAGGCGCTCGACCTGTATGAGCAGGAAAAGCTCGAATATGGCCGCGCCGCGCTCGACCAGCCGAGCGCGCGCCGGGTCGCCGAACATTATCTGCGCGGCGCGATCGAGGTGCATGGCGGCAGCCGCGATCCCCGCGGCTGCATGGGGCTGATCAGCTCGCTTGCGTGCAGCCCCGAGGCCGAATCGATCAAGGCCGATGTCGTCCGCCGCCGCGCCTCGTCGCAGCGCGCGCTGGTCGAACGGTTCGAACGCGCGAAGGCCGAAGGCGACCTGCCCGCGCATGTCGATGCCGAAGGGCTGACGAGCGTGCTCTACGCGCTGCTCCAGGGCATCTCGGTGCAGGCCGGCGCCGGGGCGTCGCGCGCCGAACTCGAACGGCTCGTCGATACCGGGCTGATGCTCTGGCCGAGTCCCTGACCCGCGTGCGCTCAATATTCGTACCGGCCGGTATAAAAAGCTTGACGCGGGGCCGGAGGCATTCTATACCATCCAGTATGGAAAGTGGCAGGGTCTTCCGGCCCGCCGCAAGAGCGAAGGGAACGCCGATGCGCCACATGCCCTGTATTCGGGTCTAGTCCGCTAGCCCCTTCCTCGCTTCCGGCGCGATGCCGCCAGCGTCCTCCGGGCGCCGGAACGGTTTCGCCCGCCCTTCATCTCCCCTCGCCGGGCGCGGCTGTCCCCGGGGCTCCGGCCTCGCTGCGCCCGGCACCTCCGCCCGATCCCGCCGCTCCCTGTCCAGGAGGATCCGCCCATGGCCTATCTCGCCGTCAACGAAGCGCTCGACTTCGCCCTCTCGCCGGGGATCATCCCCTCGCTCGCCCCCGCCGCATCGAAAGCCCGGCCCGCGGCCTTTTCGGCGCTGGAATGGTCGGTCGTGATGCTGGCCCGCCACGACCGGCCGTCGAGCCTCCGCGCGCCGGGCCGCATCGCCCGGCTGCTCGCGCTGCTGTTCGGCGACGGCGCCAACCGCCGCCTCGCCGATCCGAAGCTCGAGGCGCTGCGCCGCATGGCGGTGCTGACGTGGCATCATGGCTATACCGTGTCGTCGGCGCAGATCGCGGCCTTCCTCGCCGCGGGTTATTCGCCCGACCATTATGACCTGCTCGGCCGGCGCATCGCGCAGGCGCACGGCGCCCGCCTGTTCCGGCGATAACCCGGCGCACTCGCGCCCGCACCCGCGGCGATTTTTTTGCGCGCCTGCATCCGGTCGCGCGTCCCATGGCGTCTACCTGCTGACCGGCCTCGCGGCCGGTCCTGGCGGCGGTCGTGCCGGCCCGTCCGGGCCTCCGGCTGCCGCGCGCGATCCCCTCTCCCCGGTGGGGTTCGCGCGCGGCCTTGCCCGCGACCGCCGCCTGTGGTTTCACCATGCCGTCCGGCATGCAGGGAGAAGACGCATGATCCATCTGACAGCCGCGATTGCGACCGCCGCGCCCGCGGCGGCGCCCGCCACCCCCGCTGCGGTCGCCGCGGCGCCGGCGGCGCTGCCCGCCCCGCCGGTCAGCCCGGCCGACGTCGCCGCCTATATCGATCCGCGCGATGTCGCCGCCTATCTGCCCGCTCCGCCGCCGACCACCGAACTCGTCGCGATCAGCGGCGATTTTTTCCGTCTTCTCGAGAACATCACGATGGTGGCGCTGTTCGTCGTCGGCTTTTTCCTGCTCGCGCGATTGCTCCATGCCTGGATGCTGCACCGCTCGATCCGCCGCGCGCTCGAGGCCAAGTCCGACGTCGTCGCGCCGCTGATCGACAAGCTCAACAAACCCTACGAACATATCGGCGCCCGACCGACCGATATCGCGGGCGACGCCCCCGGCGACGATCGCAACGGTCTGGTGCTGCTCGCGATCGGGCTGGCGATGGCGGGTTTCGGTTTCATCCAGGGGCATGAACAGATCGTTCGCGTCGCGGCCGGCGCGGCGCTCTTCCCGGCTTTCGTCGGCATCGCGCTGCTCGTCCGCCGCCGCCTCGCGCGCGCCGCGGCTGCCGAGGAACAGGCCGCTGCGCGCGGATGAACGCGCAGGCGATGAGGATTGGGCGCTCAACCAGCGCGTCGTCGCGGGGGATCGTGCGGCCTTCCAGCTCCTCGTGCTGCGGCACGAGGGACGACTGCGCGCCTTCCTGTCGCGCGCGGCGGGCAGCGAGGCCGATGGTGACGATCTGGCGCAGGATGCTTTGGTTCGCGCCTGGCACCGTGCGGCCGACTATCGGGGGCAGGGGAGCTATGCCGCATGGGTCATGGGGATCGGCTGGCGCCTCTTCCTCGACCAGCGGCGGACCGCGAAACGCCGGGCGTTGCTCGCGTTGCGCGACGACGCGCCCGCCGACAGCAACCCGCACCCGGCCAGCGACGCCGCAATCGATGCGGGCCGCCTGCTCGCGACGCTCTCGGCGCAGGAACGCGCTGCGCTCACCCTCTGCTTCGGCCACGGCTGGTCGCATGGCGAGGCGGCCGCGATCATGGGAGTGCCGCTCGGCACGCTCAAGTCGCTGGTCTTGCGCGGCCGCGCGAAAGCGCAGAAGCTGACCGGCGAAGGAGGCGTGTCATGAGCGAATCCGATGATCGGGATCTCGACGCCATGCTGGGCAGCTTGCTTGCGCCGCCGGCCGGTCCCGGCGACCGCGATTTCGCGCTGCGCGTCGATCGTGCGATCGACGTCGAGGCGGCCTATGCGCGCGCGCGCCGCCGCTTCTGGGCCAGCTTCGCCTTCGAGGCAGCGGCGGTCGCCGCGCTCTTCGCCGCGCTCTGGCTGCTCTCGGGCATTCCGCTGCTCGCACCGCTCGCGGGACCCGCGCAATGGGGCCTCGCGCCGCCGCTGCTGCTCGTCGTCCTGCTGTGGTTCGGGGGCACCCGGCGGCTGCGCGGGGTCTAGTGCCGGTCCCGTCCGGATCGGACCGTTCGTCGTCATAATCCCGCGCCCGTCATCGCCGTAACCCTGAGCTTGTCGAAGGGCGCTTCCCGGACGGACGCCCCGCGCCAGGCTCAGGGCTACGGTTCAATATTGCTTCGACCGTCCCGCCCGTCGGCGGGAAGGGACAACGGCGTTCGCTTCCCGGCCCGGTTCGAAAATCAGCTCTCGTCGCCGGCTTCGCCGGGCGCGGCAGGGCGCCCCTTGCGCACCGCACGCGCGGCGCCGGGTGTCGCTTCGGGCACGGCTTCGGCTGCGGTCGCGCCCTTGACCAGCGCGTCGAGCGAGCCGCCGTCGAAGCCCAGTTCTTTCATCAGCCCGTCGATCACCGGTGCCTGCGCGCGATAGGCGAGTGCCGCCGACACGGCATTGCTGGCAAGATTTCCGCCATTTTCGCCGCCGAAGCTCCCGACCCCGGCCGCGCCGCCGCCATTCTGCGTGATGCCGTCGACCTGCACGATCTTGATCGAATCGATCGCTTCCATCGGCTTCGCCGCCTCGCGCACCACCTCGGGCAGCACCTTGAGCAGCGCCATCTTGGTCTGCAGCGAAATCTGGTTCGACGACAGGATGTTCGCGGCCTCGTTGATCGCGCGCTGGCCCGCCGCCTCGACCTCGAAGCGCACGCGCGCGGCGTCGGCGCGCAGCTTCTCGGCGTCGGCCTCGCCCTCGGCTTCGAAACGCAGCGCGGCGGCGCGGTTCGATGCCGCTTCCTTCTCGGCCTCGGCCTGCACCTTCACCGAAATCGCCTGCCGCTCGGCTTCCTTCGCCGCCTCGATCAGCTCGATGCGCTTCGAACGCTCGGCGATTTCGGTCTCTCGCGCGGTCGACACCTGTTCCTCCGCGGCGACCGCGACGGCGCGCGCCGCGTCGGCCTCGCCGCGCGCCTGGCTTTCCTCGCGGCTCTTGTTCTGGATCAGGATCTGCTGTTCCTGCCGCGCCAGTTCGATCGCCTGCTCCTGCGCGATCCGCGCTTCCTCGATCGCGCGGTCGGCCTCGATCTGCTTCGCGTCGATCAGCTGTTTCGCCGCAATGCGGGCATTTTCGGCTTCCTGGTTGCGCTGCGCCTGCTCGCGCGCGATTTCGGCGGCCTGCTCGGCGCGGCGCACCTCGATCTCGCGCGACTGGTTGAGCTTGGCGAACTCCTCCTCGCGCTTGATCCCCAGCGACTTTTGCTCGGCTTCCAGATTCTTGGTCTCGATCTGGACGCGCGTGTCCTGTTCGATGTCGTTGCGCGCCTTCTTGCGCAGCTCGATCTGCTCGGTCAACTTGGTCAGGCCCTCGGCGTCGAACGCGTTATTGGCGTTGAAATGCTCGATCGACGTCTGGTCGAGCCCCGTCAGCGACACCGATTCGAGCTCGAGCCCGTTCATCGACAGGTCGTTCGAACTGACCTGCTGCACCTTCTGGACGAAATCGGCGCGCTGCTCGTGGAGCTGGTTCATCGTCATGCCCGCCGCGACCGAACGCAGCGCGTCGACGAACTTGCCCTCGACCAGATCCTTCAGCGCTTCGGGGTTCATCGTGCGCAGGCCCAACGTCTGCGCCGCCATCGCAATCGCGCCCGCATCGGGACGCACGCGGACATAGAATTCGGCCTTCACGTCGATGCGCAGCCGGTCGAGCGTGATCAGCGCGTCGACATTCTTGCGTTCGACCGCCAGCCGCACCGTGTTCATGTTCACGGGCATGGTTTCGTGGAGCACCGGAAGCACCAGCGCGCCGCCGTTCATGATCACCCGCTCGCCGCGGAATCCGGTGCGGACAAAAGCTATTTCTTTCGTCGCGCGCCGATAAAGCCGCGTGATGATCAGTCCCAGGATGAGCAGGACGGCCAGCCCGATACCGGCGTAGATCGCGATTTCAATCATCATGGAATTTACTGCCCCCAAAAGCCTGTTTCCGGTCCCCGGAATCGGGGACACCATGGGGCGATCTTAGGGTCAGTCGAGGCGGGGTAAATAGAAATCGCCGTTTGAAAAGCCTTTGAATATTTCGCCTTCGCGTTTGACCAGCAGGATCGTCTCGCCGGTCTGGAAGCTCTGGCCGGGGCTGTCGGGCTCGACCATGATCTGGTGCGGGTGGCCGTGGCGGTCGATGCATTTCGCCGGTGCGGGGTTGCCCGGCGACGCGGTGCCGACAGTGATCGTCGCGCGCGTGCCGAGCAGCTCGTCGCGGTCGATCGCGGTGGTCTCGACGCTCGGCAGGATGCGCGCGACGACGCGCGCGGCGAGCCCCGTCGGGGGCAGCGCGGCAATCCCGGCGACGGGCGCCGCGAGCAGTGCGGTGGCGGGGCCGCCGGTGAGCGCGGTCAGCAATTGCTGCAGGCCGAGCCCGACCAGCCCGAACAGCGCGAGGAAGAGTATGAGCCACATCAGGAAGGGGATGCGCCCGATCCCCGCCCAGGCGAGCAGCGCGTCGGCGGCGCCGCCGTCGCCGTCGGCATGCGTGTCGGCGCCGTCGATGTCGCCGACGATTCCCAGCGCCTGCACCGCACCGATCAGCAGCATCAGCACCAGCGCGGCGCTGAAGACGACATTCTCGGGCGCGAAAAACTGGTCGATCATCAGCGCTTTGTGGCGTCAGCCGTCCTCGCCGTCCAGCCCCTGATATTTGAGCTGCAGATAGCGTTCGCGCGTCGCCAGCTTGTCGAGCTCGCCCGCCGCGAGGCTGCGCGCGGCGTGGCCGATCTCGGTCTCGAGCGTCTTGAGGCCGCCGAGCAGCGTGTCGTCGGGGGTGCGCCCGGCATGCGCCTCGCCGCGCAGCCCCGCGGGGATGCGCTGATACCCCGCGACCAGCTCGGGCAGATCCTCGCCGACGAGCTTGCGGATGTTCGCCGCGGCGGGGCTCGACGCGTCGAGCGTCTGGAGCTGCGGCGCGAGCAGGTCGAGCTGGACCCCGATGCCGTCGACCAGCGTCCTTGCGGGCGCGGGCAGCGCCGGGCGCTGCGCCTCGAGCCAGATTTCGGTGCGCCCCGCGAGCTGCTTGAGGTCGGTCTTGACGAGGTCGGCCTGCCGCGGCTCGGGGAAGGGCGGCCATTTGCCGAACAGCACGGCGACCCCGACCAGCAGCACGAACAGCGCGAGCAGCCCGGTGAAGCCGAGCGGCTGGATCAGCGCCCCGAACAGCGCCGCGCCGATCAGCACGATCCCGCCCGCGACGAGCGCGCGGCCGAGCTTCCTGTAGAGATGCTGGCGGCGCAGCGCGACGCTCTTGGTGCCGATCGGGCGGCGGCGCTCGCGCGACCGTTCGATCGCCGATGCCGCCGACAGCCGGACCTTGTCGACCTCGCTCATGCTCACCGGCGTCAGCCCTCGAGCGCGGCGAGCGGGCTGTCGGCGCCGCCGACGCTCGCCTGTGCCTGGCTCGCACCCTCGGCGCGCGCGATATAGCCCTTCGACTTGGCGACCTCACCCTCGAGCGTGGTGACCGTGGTCTTCATGCTGTCGAGTGCCTTCAGCTTGAAGGTGTCGATCGCATCCATCGTGTCGTAGATATTCTGGAACGCGCGCTGGAGCGTCTCCATCGGGATGGTGCTGGAGGCTGCCTGCTCGTGGATGCGCGCGGTATTGTCCTTCAGCATCTTCGACGTGCCGTCGATGATGTTCGCGGTCGTCGTGTTGAGCGCGGTGATCTGTTCGAGCACCAGCTTCTGGTTGGTCATCGCCTGCGCGACGGTGATCGCGGTCTTCAATGCGCCGACGGTCGTCGTCGACGCGCGGTCGACCCCCTTCACCAGCTCGACATTGTTCTTCTTGACGAGGTCGAGCGCGAGATAGCCCTGCACCGTCACCGCCATCTGGGTGAGCAGGTCCTGCGTCCGCTGGCGCGCATAGAAGAGCGCATTCTCGCGGATCACCTTGGCCTTGGCGGGGTTGGTGCCGTCGAGTTCGGTCGCCTTGTCCTTGAGCCGCCGGTCGAGCGTGCCCGCGATGTGGATCATCTGCTCGAGCTTGCCCATCGCCTCCCACAGCTTGCGGCGCTCGACGTCGATCGCCGCATTGTCCATGAGCAGCTCGTCCTTGCCGTTGGCGAGCGCGGTCAGGATGCCGCCGATATGCGTCTGCGCGCTGCGGTACTGCGCGAAATAATTGCTGACCTTGCTGCCGAAGATCTTGTCGAGGAAACCGCGCTTCGACAGCAATTTGCCGTTCGCCGACGGGTCGAGCCGTTCGACGGTGTTCCTGAGCTCGATCAGATTCTGGCCGATGTCGGTGTCGCGGTCCATCGCCTTGACCGGGCGGTCGAGGAAGCGGTTCGACTGGTTCGCCGCCTCGAGCATCTCCTTGCGGCCCATGTTGGTGATCTGGTCGATGCGCTGGCCGAATTCGGGGCTGTTCTCGTCCTGCGCGACAAGATCGTCGATGAAGCCGTCGACGCGTTCCTCGAGCTTCGATTTCTGCTCGGTCGACAGCGACACCAGCCCCGCCGCCTTTTCGGGGGCAACCACCGGCACCGGGTCGGGCGGGGTCAGCTTCAGCTCGTCGGTTGCCGTCGCGGTTGCGGTCACTTCGCTCATTCCTGTTCCTTTCGGGCCCCGTGCTGCCGCCAATATGGCATGCGCAACTGTGTTATTCAAGCATCACACCTGCTTTTGCCTGTCCAGCACCGGCGCGATCCACGCCGACAGCACCAGCTGCGCCATATGATAGACAAGGATCGGGACGAGCACCATGCCGGCGATGGCGGGCGGGAACAGCGTCGCGGCCAGCGGCGCGCCGACCGCGATGCTCTTCTGCGCGCCGGCAAAGAGCAAGGTGATGCGGTCGGGCCGCGCGAGCCGCAGCAGCGCGCCGAAACCCCACGCGCCCCCGAAGGACAGCGCGAGCAGCAGCGCGACCGCCGCGCACACGATGCCGATCTCGCGCGCGTCGAGCAGGTCCCAGATGCCCGCGACCACCGCCGCCGAAAAGGCGACATAAACCGCGACGGCGATCGCGGTGCGGTCCATCACGGTCGCGAGCCCGCGGTGCGCGAGCACCCACGGGCGCAGCCAGCGCTGCGCGAACTGGCCGGCGACGAAGGGCAGCAGCAGGATCGCGACGATACGCAGCGCGCCGTCGCCGCTGATCGCGCCCGCGCTGCCCGCGAGCGCCGCGAACAGCAGCGGCGATGCGATCACCCCGACGAGGTTGAGCAGCGCGGCGGCGACGACGCTCGCCGCGACATTGCCCCCCGCCAGCCCGCTCGCCGCGGTCGCCGACTGCACCGTCGAGGGCAGGATGCCCATGTAGAGGAAACCGAGCGCCAGCGTCGGCGGCAGCCAGGGGGCGGTCGCCGCCTGCGCGGCGAGGCCGAGCAGCGTCATGATCCCGAAGCAGAAGGCGAGCGCGCCGCCCTGCAGTTTCCAGTTGCGAATGCCGTGGAGCACCTCGTCGCGCGGCAGGCGGACGCCGTTGAGGAAAAACAGCAGCACGACCGCCGCGGTCGACACCGCCTCGGCGGCCGGCACCGCGGCCCCGCGCACCGGCAGCAGGCTCGCGAGCAGGATGGTCGCGAACAGGATGGGGACAAAGCGATCGGGAAACAGGCGTGCCAGCATGGGGGAGCGATGGCGGGGGGAGGCGAGGTTTGCAAGCCGATCATCGCCCCACCGGGCAATCGTGGCAATGGTTCACGCGGAGGCGCGGAGGCGCCGAGAGACCTTCCCATTTTCCGTTTGTGCTGAGCTTGTCGAAGCACCGTTCTTCTTTTCGTCGCTGCAAGAAAGAACGGCCCTTCGACAAGCTCAGGGCAAACGGTTTTGGAAATCGCCCTCCGCGCCTCCGCGTGAACCAAATTGTCTGTGCCCTCTGCACGAATCCCGTCATCGGGGCTGGCGACGATCGCTGCGCCCGCTAAACCCGTCCCATGAACCTCCTCATCCTCGCCGCGCTCCCCGAAGAGGCCGACGCGCTCTTCCCGGGCGCGGGCACCGCCGCGACCGGCATGGTCCCCGTCCGCCGCCTCGCCGTGCACGGCCACGGCCTGACCATCGCCACCTGCGGCCTCGGCAAGGTCAATGCCGCGCTTGCGGCGGGCCTCTTCGCTGACGGCGCCGATGTCCTGCTGATGACCGGCACCTGCGGCGCGCTGGGCGCCGAGGCCGGACGCGCCTATTGGCTCGCCGAGGCGGTGCAGCACGATTATGGCGCCAGCCAGCCCGGCCTTTTCCGCCGCTACCGCGCGGGCGACTGGCCGATCGGCGAAGCGGGAGAAGCGCATTTCGCCGCCATGCCCGACCCCGGCCTCGGCCTGCCGCACGCGCGCATCGCCAGCGGCGACAGCTTTATCGCCTGCCCCGACGCTGCTGCCGATCTGAAAGCCAGCCTCGGCGCGACGCTCGTCGACATGGAGGTCGGTGCGGTCGCGCAGGTCGCGGCGCGCCTCGCCAAGCCTTGGGCCGCGATCAAGGCGGTCACCGACGACGCCAATGACGCAAGCGGCGGCGACTTCCACGCCAACCTCCTGCGCGCCGCGCGCGCGGCTGGGCAGGAGGTCGAACGGCTGGTCGCGATGCTGTGAGGCGCGCGCTGCTCGCCGCGCTGCTGCTCGTCATTGCGGGAGCCGCCGTATGGCTGCTGCTCACCCGCGCGGTCGCCCCGATCGCCGGGATCGCGCCGCAACGCGACGCCGACCTTTTCGCCGCGTGGCGCCTCGGCGCCGCCAAGGACGATATTGCGGCGATCGAGGCCTATCTTCAGAAGGAAGGCGTCGCCGACATCCTCCCGCTCGCCGACATCCTGCGCAGCGACGCGCGCTGGCGGACCTGCAAGGCGGGCCAGCCCTTCGCCGTCCCGCCGCGCCGCCTCTGGCCCGCGATGGTCCCGACCTTGCGCTACATTCGCGATGAGCTGGTCCCCGTCACCGGCCCGGTGCGCGTCGTTTCGGGCTATCGTGATCCCGTCGCCAACGCCTGCTTCAGGGGCGCCAGCGCGAGTAAGCACCTCCACTTCGCCGCGCTCGACCTGACCCCGGTCGAACCACTGTCGCGCGCCGAACTGATCGCGCGGCTCTGCCCCCTCCACGCCCGCACCGGCGCGCGCTTCGACGTCGGGCTCGGCATCTACGCGATCACCCGCTTCCACATCGACACCGCCGGCCACCGCCGCTGGGGCGCCGATTACCGCGCGGCGTCATCGCCGTGCGTGAACTGACGAACGTCCTCCTATCGTCACCCCGGGTCGGGCGCGGGATGACGAAGGTCGGGTAACGACCGATTGCGGACGCTAGAGATGTGCACCCCGGCGAAAGCCGGGGCCCAGAATGCCGACGCAAACCCAGCCTGTTGTTACAATGGACCCCGGCTTTCGCCGGGATGACGTCTGCAAAGGACGCGGCCCGCCTTCCGCCCCGAAACCGCCATGCCTCTCAATCATAACTCAGATGCGTCGCCTTCCCCCGGAAGATCCAGTGCGCGAGGATCGAATAGCCGAGGATCGTGGGCAGCACGATGACCGCCCCGGCGAGCAGGATCGTCAGCGATTCGGGCGCGGCCGCGGCCTGCCATATGTCGAGCCGGTCGGCGATCAGATAGGGGTAGAAGCTGTAGGCGATGCCGACGAAGCCCAAAGCGAAGAGAATGCCCGCGGTCGCCAGCGGCACCCACGACAGTTCGTCCCTTTCGCGCAAGGGGCGGCGCAGGAAGATTGCGAGGCCGATGAATAGCGTCGCGGCGGCGATCGGGATCGGCAGCAGCGCGATGATCTCGGGCAGGCGGAACCAGCGATCGAAGATGCGCTCGGACAGGAGCGGGGTCGCGATCGAGATGATCGCCATCGCCAGCGCGGTGAGCCACAGGCTGACCTCGGCCCAGCGCACCGCGCGTTTCTGAAGCTCGCCCTCGACCTTGTAGATCAGCCAGCAGGCGCCGACGAAGATATAGCCCGCGACCAGCCCGAGCGCGGCGAGCAGGCAGAACAGCACCGCGGCGAGGCTCTGGTCGAACCCCAGCACATAGGCGCCGAGCATATAGCCCTGGCAGAGCGCGCTGATCAGCGAGCCGTAGAAGAAGGCGCTGTCCCAGCGATGCTTGTGCTCGGGCGGCGCCTTGGCGCGGAATTCGAAACTGACGCCACGCAGCATCAGCGCGACCAGCATCAGCAGGACGGGCAGGTAGAGCTGGGTCAGGATCAGCCCGTGCGCCACCGGAAAGGCGACGAGCAGCAGCCCGATGCCGAGCACCAGCCAGGTCTCGTTCGCGTCCCAGAAGGGGCCGATCGAGGCGACCATCAGGTCCCGATTCTCGTCCTTTTCGAGCCGCGTCAGCATGCCGACGCCCAGGTCGTACCCGTCGAGGATGACATAGAGCAGGATCGACAGCCCCATCAGCCCGGCAAAGATCACGGGCAGCCACCAGGCATCGAAGAAGGGCGTCATGGCCTCACCTCCAGCGCTTCGGCGGCGCCCTCGCCGCCCCCGGGCATCGGGAACATCGGCTTGCCCTGCGGCGCCGCCTTGCCGAGCCTGGCGAGGCGATAGAGCACCGCGACATAGGCGGCGAGCAGCACCGCATAGACCGAAAGATACAGCGCGAGCGAGGTCGCGACCATGCCGGGGCCCGCCGGTCCGACCGCGTCGGCGGTCTTGAGCACCCCGGTGACGAGCCAGGGCTGGCGGCCGATCTCGGTGACATACCAGCCCGCGAGCGTCGCGACCCAGCCCGCGAAGGTCATCGCGACGAGCGCGCGCGCGAGCCAGCGCGGCATCGCATCGACCCCGCGCCGCTTGATCGTCCACGCCGACGCCCACGCGATCAGCAGCATCAGCACGCCGATGCCGACCATCACGCGAAAGCCCCAGAACAGTGGCGCGACCGGCGGATGGTTGCCCTGATAATCGTTGAGCCCCGGGACGACGCCCGCCGCCTCGTGCTTCAGGATCAGGCTGGCGCCCGACGGGACGGCCACTTCCAGATGATTGGTGCGCGCCTTTTCGTCGGGGATGGCGAACAGGACGAGCGGGACATGGCTGCGCGTTTCCCAGTTCGCTTCCATCGCCGCGACCTTCTGCGGCTGATGTTCGAGCGTGTTGAGCCCGTGCATGTCGCCGACAAAAATCTGCACCGGGATCAGCAGCGCCGCGGCATAGACGGCGGCCTTCAGCGTCCGCCGCACGCCTTCGCCGCCGCCGTCCTTGAGCCAGCGCCACGCGCTCATCCCCGCGATCAGGAAGGATACGGTCAGCGCCGAGGCGAGCAGCATGTGCGTCAGCCGGTACGGCATCGACGGGTTGAAGACGATCGCCCACCAGTCGGTCGCGTGGACGACGCCGTCCCGAATCTCGTATCCGACCGGGGTCTGCATCCAGCTGTTGAGCGCGATGATCCAGAAGGCCGACAGCGTCGTGCCCCCCGCGACGAGCAGCGTCGCCACCGTGTGCACCCAGTTGGGGACGCGGCGGAAACCGAACAGCATGATGCCGAGGAACACCGCTTCGAGGAAGAAGGCGGTCAGGATTTCATAGGCGAGCAGCGGGCCGGCGATGTTGCCGACCTTTTCCATATAGCCCGGCCAGTTGGTGCCGAACTGGAAGCTCATCGTGATCCCCGAGACGACCCCCATCGCGAAGCTCAGCGCGAAAATCTTCACCCACAGGCGGTACGCGTCCATCCACGCCTCGTTGCCGGTGCGGTTGTACGCGAGCTTGAAGCCGAGCAGTGCCCAGCCGAGCGAGATGGTGATCGTCGGGAACAGAATGTGAAAGCTGATGTTCGTCGCGAACTGGATGCGCGCGAGCATCAGCGGATCAAGTGCGTCCATCGTCACTCTCCGTCAGGCTGCGGCCCTTGCCGCGGCCGAGCATCCGGTCCTTGAATTCGAGCGCTTTTACCACACGCTCGCCCAGCCGCAAAAGCTGGAGCAGCCGTTCGGTGTCGAGCCGCTCCATTTCGGCGTACCAGTCGGTGAGCAGCTCGATCTGTTCGTGCATCGCCGCGATGCGGTCCTGCGCGAAGCGGTCGGCGGGATCGGTCGCGGGCTCCATCAGCAAGGTGCGCAATGTGGTAAGCGTCGGGTCGATCTCGCGCTTCTTCCGCTCCTCGACGAGCGTGCGGAAGATCGCCCACACGTCGCGTGGGGTCGCATAATAGTCGCGGCGGTCGCCGGGCAGGTGGCGGAGCTGGACGAGATTCCAGCTCGCGAGTTCCTTGAGCCCCATCGATACGCTGCCGCGCGACAGGCTCAGCGCTTCGCTGATCTCCTCGGCGTGGCGCGGCCCGTCGGCGAGGAACAGCATCGCGTAGATCTGTCCGACGGTGCGGTTGATCCCCCAGCGACTCCCCATCTCGCCGAAGTGCAGGACGAACGCCTGCGCTAGCGGGGAGAGCCGGAACGGCGAAGACGGGGAGTCGGGGGCGGAGGGCGGTTCCACGCGCTGCGCTATACGTGCTGATTTTTGAACTTTCAATAATAATTGAAACTTTAACGATCCGATGGGCCGCTGCGCGGTCCTTTCGCCAACTTCGGCAATTTTGTTGCGGCGCAGCAGCGCTTCTGTTAGGGGCGCGCCGTTAGCGGCGCTCCGCGCGCTGCCCCCAACCATCAAGGTAAAATCCGCATGTCTTTGCGCAATATCGCCATCATCGCGCACGTCGATCATGGCAAAACAACTCTTGTCGACCAGCTTTTCCGTCAATCGGGGACGTTCCGCGAAAATCAGCGCGTCGAGGAACGCGCGATGGATTCGGGCGACATCGAAAAGGAACGCGGGATCACCATCCTTGCCAAATGCACCTCGGTCGAATGGGGTGAGGGCGCCGACACGACGCGGATCAACATCGTCGACACCCCGGGCCACGCCGATTTCGGCGGCGAGGTCGAGCGCATCCTGTCGATGGTCGACGGCGTCATCCTGCTCGTCGACGCCGCCGAGGGGCCGATGCCGCAGACCAAGTTCGTGACCGGCAAGGCGCTCGCGCTCGGCCTCAAGCCGATCGTTGTCGTCAACAAGATCGACCGCAGCGACGCGCGTCCGGCCGAAGTGCTCGACGAGGTGTTCGAGCTTTTCCTGACGCTCGAGGCGAGCGACGAGCAGCTCGACTTCCCGATCCTCTATGCCTCGGGCCGCGGCGGCTATGCGTCGAGCGACCCCGAAGCGCGCGACGGCGATTTCACGCCGGTGTTCGAAACGATCGTCAGCCATGTGCCGGCGCCGGGTCTCGACGAAAGCGGCCCCTTCACCTTCCTTGCGACGCTGCTCGACCGCGACAATTTCATCGGCCGCGTGCTCACCGGCCGCGTCCAGTCGGGGACGATCAAGGTCAACCAGCCGATCCACGCGCTCGACATGGACGGCAAGGTCATCGAGACCGGCCGCGCGTCGAAGCTGCTCGCCTTCCGCGGGCTCGACCGCGTTCCCGTCGACGAGGCGCGCGCGGGCGACATCGTCGCGATCGCGGGGCTTGCGCAGGCGACCGTCGCGAACACCATCGCCGACACCGGCGTGAGCACGCCGATCGCGGCGCAGCCGATCGACCCGCCGACGCTGTCGATGCGCTTTTCGGTCAACGACAGCCCGATGGCGGGCCGCGAGGGCAGCAAGGTCACGAGCCGCATGATCCGCGACCGCCTGATGCGCGAAGCCGAGACCAATGTCGCGATCCGCATCACCGAAAGCGCCGACAAGGACAGCTTCGACGTCGCGGGCCGCGGCGAACTCCAGCTCGGCGTGCTGATCGAGACGATGCGCCGCGAGGGCTTCGAACTCGGGATCAGCCGCCCGCGCGTGCTCTATGGCGAGGACGAGGTGGGCAAGCGCACCGAGCCCTATGAAACCGTCGTCATCGACGTCGACGACGAGCATAGCGGCACCGTCGTCGAGAAGATGCAGATCCGCAAGGCCGACCTCACCGACATGCGTCCGTCGGGCGGCGGCAAGACGCGCATCACCTTCAGCGGCCCGTCGCGCGGCCTGATCGGCTATCACGGCGAATTCCTGTCGGACACGCGCGGCACCGGCATCATGAACCGCCTGTTCGAGAAATACGGCCCGTACAAGGGCGTGATCGAGGGCCGCAAGAACGGCGTGCTGATCTCGAACGGCAATGGCGAAGCCGTCGCCTATGCGCTCGGCCCGCTCGAGGAACGCGGCATCCTGTTCGTCTCGCCCGGCGAGGCGCTCTACGAAGGGATGATCATCGGCGAGAATGCCAAGCCCGACGACCTCGAGGTCAATCCGATGAAGTCGAAGCAGCTCACGAACTTCCGTTCGACGGGCAAGGACGACGCGATCCGCCTGACCCCGCCCAAGCGCATGACGCTCGAACAGGCGATCGCCTATATCGACGAGGACGAGATGGTCGAGGTGACCCCGAAGAACATCCGCATCCGCAAGACGCTGCTCGACCCGCACGAGCGCAAGAAGGCGTCGCGCAAGAAGGAAGCGGCGTAAGCGACAGACCGGCGGCCCCGGTGGCCGCCGGTTTTTCTTTGGGCGCTTTAAAAATCCTGTTCGCATCGAGCGAAGTCGAGATGCCCATCGGCATTGCGCGAGGCCGACGGGTGTCTCGACTTCGCTCGATGCGAACGGTTACAGGTAGGTTCCTGATAGCTGAGGATGCGCCGTGGCCCGCCTGATCCTGTTCAACAAGCCGTACGGTGTCCTCTCGCAATTCACCGATCGCAGTATGCCCGAGGCGCGCGCGACGCTGTCGGACTATATCGACGTGCCCGGCGTCTATCCCGCCGGCCGGCTGGACCGCGATAGTGAAGGCCTGCTGATCCTGACCGACGACGGCGCGCTGCAGGCGCGGATTTCGTCGCCGAAGCACAAGATGCCCAAAACCTACCTCGCGCAGGTCGAGGGCGAGCCCGACGATGCCGCGCTCGAAGCGCTGCGCCGCGGCGTCACGCTGAACGACGGCCCGACGCGCCCCGCGACCGTGCGCTGCATCGACCCGCCGCAGATCTGGGACCGCGACCCGCCGGTGCGATACCGCAAGAGCGTTCCCGACTCATGGCTCGAACTGACGATCACCGAAGGCCGCAACCGCCAGGTCCGCCGCATGACCGCCGCGGTCGGCTATCCGACGCTGCGGCTGGTCCGCTGGCGGATCGGGGCGTGGGAGATTGGGGAGTTGGGGCTGGGGGAGTGGCGCGAGGTTGGGTGAGATAATAAGGCTTGAGCCCCTTTTCCTTCGATATTTCTTGGAATGAAGTCTCTATAATCTCGAGCGGTAGAAGTGATCGCGTAATCTTGGGCTCCCTGAATTATTTGAATCTGATAACAGGGGCATATGATACTTCCTCAAGATGCCCGCTTGGATCGCGCCATTCGAGATGAGAACGGCGACAAGCTTGGCCGTGGCCCTTTCGTTGAAAGTCTCGTTCGGGCTTTAGTTCGGGATGAAGTAGGAACTGACGGCAAACTAACTGCTCGCAGGTCGACAGGATATGTGGTGGGCTTGACCGGCCGCTGGGGTCTTGGAAAATCTAGCGTCGTAAGCCTCCTTTCAAACCGACTAGGTTCAATGGACAAGACCTTGGTCGCTAATTTTAACCCTTGGCTTCTGAAGGGCGGGGATGACCTGCTTACGGGGTTCTTCAATTCGGTACGAACAGCCGTGGGGAAAAATGCGCGAGAAGAATTGGAGGCGCTTAGGGCGGATATCGACAGCTACTGGGGTGCTCTCAACATCGCGGGAACCGCAATCGCCACGGCCGCGGATCCCAGTGGGCTCCTTGCCAAGGTATTTCGCTGGCGACCCGGCAAACCAAGCGTCACCCCTGAAACGGAACGTAAGCGCCTTGAGGACAAGATCGAAAAGCTGGGATGCGCAGTAGTAGTGCTCATTGATGAGCTGGATCGAGTTGAAGATGATGACGTTCGTGCCGTCGCTAGACTCATCAAAGCGGTCGGCGAGATTAAGGGTGTATCATACTTGGTGGCTTATGATCCGGAGCGTGTCGCGGAGGCGTTAGGTCGAGGCGTTGCTGGAGCGGGCGAGCGGTATCTGGAGAAGATTATTCAGCATCCAATTCCACTTCGTCCGCTTTTTGAGGAGGACTCGCGGGCTTTAATCGTTGCTGCTTTCGAGCAACATGGAACCGCGGTGCCAGAGGCTAATGCCGATTTCGAGCGAGAGATTTTCAAATATATTGTTGAGTCTGTTCAGACACCGCGAGAAATCAAAAGATTAGTTGGGGCCTTCACCGTCTTGGAAGAGGCGGTTCGAGGCGAGATCAATCCCTATGATGTGCTGGGATACTGCTGGCTTCAGACGAAGTCACCCCGTGTAAGAGACGTCATCGCCGCAAATCCAGATACCGTTGTGGATGATCCGGGCGAAGTTGAGATAGCTAACCGGGTCGCGCTTCATTTCGATCAAGGCCGCGCCCCCGAGGTTGGGTCGATACTTGGCGATATGGCGACGCCACATGCGGAACTCATTCAGATGTTATTTCCGCGCTTTTCGGATCGACGATCAGCCGGAGAGGGAGACCGTTTGTCGCGACGGCGAAACCTTGTTCGGATGCTTTATCTAGGTAACCCACCGGGGATGATTCGCCGGGCAGATGTCGAAGCCGTCTGGAAAATGGCGAGTCCAAGCTTGGAAAACGAACTTCGCCGGATGGAGGTCGACGATACCCTTCGCCCATTCATTGATAGGCTTGATGATCTGATTCCAAGTCTCAACGAGTCAGGAGACTCGAGCTTCTGGCCCGCACTGTCAAAGACGTTGGTTCGTACCGAGGACTGGTTAAGGGAACCCAACACGGCTTTGTCGATTGCAAACGACGCAGCCACAGTGTTCACGCGGCAGGCCATGCGTGATGTTAGGCTAACCAGCCGCATTCGACACGCAATTGGCTCCCTTCAAATGGCTGGGGATTTAGTCCTCGTACCGTGGATTTTGCGCAAGGCCATGCGTGCTCACGGTCTCTCCGTTCATTCTCGTGGAGATTCCGACAAATTTTTCATGGATAAGCTGCAGACTCAGACAATGATGGAGGATGAGTTTCCAAAATATCGAAGTGCAGTTCAGAGCGGCCACATGCTTCGCCGTCTCCCATCGCTTGAGCCCTTATTTGCATTGCTTAATGCATCGAGATGGAACGATGAGCTTCGCACTTCCATGACCCAGCAGCTCGAAGGTGAAGAAGCTATCGGAACGTTTGCTGGTCTTTTGGTACCACCCGGATACGCGTCTGAGCTAAGCACTATAAATCAGATATGTGATGCCGATAGGCTGAAACAAAACCTTGGAAGCTTGCTTGAGAACGCAGACGCCTTTCCTGATCCATGGATACGCGATTGTGCGGTCCGATTGCATCGGACTTTAGATGGGAAGGATCCATTGTTCGATGACGACTAGGGGCGAACTTTGAAAAACTGTCCTCGGAAATTCGGTCCTTGGAAAAGAACAAACTATAAACAAATCCCTTTCCTAAAATCCGTCCCCCCGTCATATCCTGTCCGATTCGTCCATCGACAGGAGGTTTTCGATGCAGAACCGTACGCCCATCGCGCCGGAGGCGCGGCCGCCGCTGCCCGACTTTACGCCGGTGCCGCGCAAGTACCGGCACGACGGGTGGACGCCCGAGCGGCAGAAGGCGTTTATCGCGGCGCTCGCCGATACGGGGTCGGTCAGCCGCGCGGCCGCGATGGTCAATATGGCGCAGACCAACTGCTATACGCTGCGCCGCGCACCCGGCGCCGAAGGGTTCCGGCGGGCGTGGGAGGCGGCGCTCGATTTCGGGGTCGCGCGGCTGAAGGATATCGCGTTCGAACGCGCGATCGACGGCTATCTGGTGCCGGTCTTTGTCGCGGGCAAGCTGATGGGGTTCCGGCGGCGGCACAATGACGCGCTGCTGATGTTCTGCCTGCGCCATTACGGGCAGGATGCGGGCGGCCGACGCACGACGATCAACTATTTCTCGACGCGCGCGCGGGCGGGGGCGTTGGCCGGCGCCGGTTCGACGGGGGTTTCGACCGCGCTCGACGCGAACGGAGCCGAAAGTGCGGGCGCGGTGGCGGAGGCCTCGACCACGACGGTGCGGACGGTGATCCATGGCGGCGCGGCGGGGGGCGATCCGGTCGGGGCGCAGGACGACGCGGCGGCGCGGCTGGAAGGGTTCGAGGGGGTAGCGCTCGATGCAGAGGCCGAGGCCGAGATCGACGCGGCGCTGCTCGCGCTGGCCGAGCGGCAGCGCGCGCTGATCGCGGCGGCCGACGTCGGCGGGCCCGACGCGATCGCGGCGCAGGTCGCGGATCCCGGGGTCGGGCTGGTGCGGATCGGCGAGCGGAGCGCGCCCTATTACGGGCCGCTGCAACTCGACGACGATCCGGGCGAGATCGTCGAGACGGGGCGGCCGGCGGGCGAGGCGCATTGGGTGAGCGCGGGCGACGCGATCCCCGAAGAGTATCGCGAATGGATCGAGGCCGCCGAAGCGCGCGGCGAGCCGACCGCGGCGGTGCCGCTGGACCGCACGGGCGGCGACGGGGTTGCAAGGGTGCGCCCGCGTCCGCCGCGGCGCCGGCGCGCGGCGGATCCGCCATCGCCCGGCTGAACGCGCGCGGCGGGCGACGGTCCGGGGCGGCGATGCGGCGGGGCGGCTTTACCCTCCCTTCATTCCTGACCCCTATCGTTGCATATGAGGGACCACTCGCACGACGGAACACGCTATGCACATGGTCCACGAGATGCAGCGGCTGCGCGCCGAACATGTCGCGCTGACGACCCTCTCGGGCTTCCTTCTCGATCTGGTTGCCGCGCCGCGCCCGCCGCGGCCGACCGAGCTCGCGGCGGTGCGCGGCATGTTGCGCGACACGCTGGTCCGGCACCTGAAATGCGAGGATTGGGCGCTTTATCCGCGGCTCAAGACGAGCGGCGATCCCGAGCTCGCAAAGCTCGCGTGCGATTTCGTCGGCGAGATGGGGCACGTCGCCGACGCGTTCGCCGCCTATGATGCCCGCTGGACCGCCGAACGCGCGGCGGCCGACTGGCCGGGCTTCTGCGACGAGACGCGGGCGGTGCTCGGCGCGGTCGGGGCGCGGATCGCGCGCGAGGACCGCGAGCTCTATCCCGCCGCCGACGCGCTCGCGCTGCGCCGGCGCCACGCGGCGCAGGCGCGGGAGCGCAAGGCGGCGGCGGTCCGCGCGGCAGGCTGAGCGCGCGCCGCCGCTCGGCGCTTGATTTCGCGGGGCGGCTCGCCTAGCCGCGCGGGCAGGAAACGGAGATTTTACGATGACCGATACGCCCCCCGACCGCATGTCGACCAACCCGCGCTCGCCGCATTTCGACATGGAGGTGCTGCAACGCGGCATCGGCATCCGCTTCAAGGGCAAGGAGCGCACCGACGTCGAGGAATATTCGATCTCCGAAGGCTGGATCCGCGTCGCCGCGGGCAAGTCGAAGGACCGCTTCGGCCAGCCGATGACGATCAAGCTGTCGGGCGAGGTCGAAGCCTGGTTCGAGGATATCGCGGCCGAGGGCGGCGCCGACGCCCCCGAAGCCTGACGGCGGTCTTCGCCGGCGGCGAGTCCCCCCTCACGGACAAGAAAAAGCCCCGGGAGACCGGGGCTTTTTTGTGACTGGCTGGCGGGGGGCTTATTGGCCGAGCGAGGCGACGACGATTTCGAGGCCGTTGCCGGGCTTCCAGTTGTTGTTCGTCCAGACCGGCGCTTCGAAGCTCGGCGCCTTGCGCGGCGCGGCGCTGTGGCCGGGGTAGATGAAACCCTGAACGGGGTTGGCGCGGAGACCGAGGTCGCCGATCGGCGCGTACCAGACGCGGACCATGCTCCAGTCGCCCGCGGCGCTGACGTCGATGACGCGGACGTTGCGCTCGATCTGGCCGCGGCGGCCGTTGATCGGCGACCAGTTGGCGTGGTCGATGCGGATTTCGCGGTCGCTGACGACCTTCTTGACCACCGCGACATGGCCCATCGGCATGCCGCGGGTGCCGGCGAACGCCATCACCGCGCCTTCGCGCGGTTCGTCGCCGCGCTCATAGTCGTCGGCGGCCTGCGCCCACCAGGTCTTCGCATTGCCGCGGATGTCGACGCCCGATTCGGCGCGCGCGAAAGGAACGCACTGGAGATAGCTCGACGCGGTCGCGGGGGTAGCGGTCAGCATCGCGGCAAGCATCGTCAGGCATGCGGCAAAGGCACCCGAAAAGCGGCTGGCTGACATGGAAAGCGACCCCCGTTTGGCTTGTGTTCAAGCGTTGGAGGCTGTCTGCCACGGCTTTCGCGACAAACCACCCGTCGCGCGACGAACCGCATCGCCGGTGCGGTGGACCGGGGAACCGTTTGAAAGCGGGCTCGATTCGCCGCCCGCCGGGCTCGCTTCGCCGTCAGGCGGCGGCGCTCGCCGACCGCTGGTCGAGCGGACGGAAGAGCGCGAGCACGTCGCTCGCGGGCATCGGGCGCCCGTAATAATAGCCCTGGATATTGCCGCAGCCGAGGCTGCGAATCGTCTCGACCTCGAGCTCGCTCTCGGCGCCCTCGGCGGTGGTCGACATGCCGAGGCTGTCGGCGAGCGCGACGACGGCGCGGATGATCGCGATCGATTCGATGCTGCCCTTCGCCGCGCCGACGACGAAGCTGCGGTCGACCTTGATCGTCGAGAATTGCGTCTTGCGCAGATAGCCGAGCGACGAATAGCCGGTGCCGAAATCGTCGAGACTGAGGCGGATGCCGAGCCCGATGAGCTGGTCGAGCAATTGCGCGGCGCCGCCGCCGTCGCGCAGGAACACGCTTTCGGTGACCTCGATCTCGAGCCGCTGCGGCGGCAGCCCGCTTTGCGCCAGTGCCGACACCACCACGGAGGCGAAGGCGGGGTCGGTGAGCTGTTCGGCCGAGACGTTGACCGCGACCTTGAGGTTCGACGGCCAGCGCATCGCCTCGTGGCACGCGGTGCGCAGCACCCATTCGCCGATCGGTGAGATCAGGCGGCTGTCCTCGGCGAGCGGGATGAAGCGCCCGGGCGAGACATTGCCGAGCTTCTGGTTGTTCCAGCGGATGAGCGCTTCGAAGCCGTTGAGCGTGCCGTCCTCGGCGGTGACGACGGGCTGGTAGTAGAGCTCGAATTCGCGGCGTTCGAGCGCCCCGCGCAATTCCTGTTCCATCACGCGCCGCTCCTCGGCCTGCGCGTGGAGCGAGGCGACATAGGCCGCGACGACATTGCCGCCCTTGTCCTTCGACTTGTAGAGCGCGAGGTCGGCGTTGCGCGTCAGCGTCTCGACGGTCGATCCGTCCTGCGGCCCCATCGCGAAACCGATGCTCGCGCCGACGAAGAGCTGGTGGTTGTCGACGACATAGGGGCGGCTCAGGGTCGCGATGATGCGTTTGGCGAGCTCTTCGGCCTCGGCGGGCGACGGGACGTTTTGGAGCACCACCGCGAATTCGTCGCCGCCGAGCCGGCCGCAGGTCATGCCGCGGTCGATCATGCCCCTGAGCCGCGCCGCGACCTGCGCGAGCAATTTGTCGCCGACCGGGTGGCCGAGCGTGTCGTTGACCGCCTTGAAGCGGTCGAGATCGATCATCAGCATCGCACAGCGCGACTTGGCTTCGATCGCGTGGGCGAGCGCGCGTTCGAGATCCTCGTGCAGGCTGAGCCGGTTGGGCAGGCCGGTGAGATTGTCGAAGCGCGCCATGCGCGCGATCTGTTCGGCCGAGGCGCGCTGTTCGGTGACGTCGGATCCGACCCCGCGAAAGCCGAGGAACTTGCCCGCTTCGTCGAGGCGCGGCGACGCCGACAATTCCCACCAGCGCGGCTTGCCGTCGATGGTGACGGGGACGATCAGGTTCGAGAAGCTGTCGCGGCGCTTCATGCGCTCGGCCATGTCGTGCAGGCTCTTCGGGAAATTCCCGGTCGTCCAGGCGTCGCCCGACAGCGCCTGGAGCAGCGGGATGCCCTCGAGCTGCTCGGCCGACGCACCGAGCGCATAGGCGAGGCGCGGCGAGACATGGACGAGGCGGCGGCTGTTGTCGGTCTGCCACAGCCAGTCGGCCGAGGTTTCCTCGAATTCGCGGAGCAGCAGACTGACCGTCTCGGTCTTTTCGTGTAGCACCTCTTCGGCGCGGCGGAAGCGGATGTGGTTCTGCGCGAAGCGGATGCAGAAGGACGAGAGCAGGGCCCCCGCGGCGATCGCGATCCCGGCGAGCGCGGGCGCGCCGGCGAGCGCGAGCGCGAGTGCCGCCGACAGGCTGACCGGGGCGATGAACAGGATGCACGCCATCGGCAGCGTGTGCACGACGATCGCAAGCGTCAGCATCATCAGCAGCGCGACGGTCCACATCGACAGCAGATGATCGACCGAGGGGTGCAGCCCCTGCAGCCAGAAAGGCGCCGACCAGACCACCGCCGAATAGGCGGCGTGGCGGTTGCACAGCCTGAATTCGGCGGTGCCCGAATGGCGCAGGTCGCCGAGCGGCAGCCGCGACACGACATGGTAGGACCAGAGGCTGAACAGCAGCGTCGCGAGCCCCCATCCGGCGATGACGGCGACCGGAACCGTGGTGGCCATCGTCACCACGGCGACGATCGTCATGCCCAGCCCCATCGTCAGCCGCAGCTTGCCGCGGCCGCGCAGCGGCGCGAGCTGCAGCTGGCGGAGGTCGCCGATCTCGTCGTCGCTTCCCGCCAGCCCGAGCAGCACGCGCACGGGAATATCTTCGTTCGGAATCGGATCGTTCGCCACCCTGGTCACAGGGCTGGTTTAACGAAAGCGGGTTACTTGATCGTAACCAGCCACGCGGAGCGGAGCGATCTTCTGTCCCGGAACGGGACGGAAATCAGGCGGCGATCGCGAAGGGCTGGATTTCGCCCGCCAGATATTGCGCGCGCGCCTTCGACCGGCTCAATTTGCCCGAACTGGTGCGCGGCAGGGTGCGCGGCGGGATCAGTTCGATCAGGCAGTTCATGCCGGTGATCGCGCGGACGCGATCGCGAATCGTCTCGCGCAGCGCGACGCGTTCGGCTTCGTCGCTGGTGCGGCACTGGACCAGCACCGCGGGCGTTTCCTCGCCGCCCGGCGCGGTGATCGCGAAGGCGGCGATGTCGCCCGACTTGAAGCCGGGGAGCTGTTCGACCGCCCATTCGATGTCTTGCGGCCAGTGGTTCTTGCCGTTGATGATGATCATGTCCTTGGCGCGGCCGACGACATAGATGTAGCCGCCCGACAGATACCCCATGTCGCCGGTGTCGAGCCAGCCATCGGCCATGCACGCGGCGGTCGATTCGGGGTCGCGGTAATATCCGGTCATCAGCGACGGGCCGGTGCACCACACCTTGCCGACCGTCTGGTCGGGCAGGACGTTGCCCGCCTCGTCGCGGACCTCGATGGTCATGTCCTTGACCGCCTTGCCGCAGTTGACGATCGCGCGGTACCGCGTCGGGCGGCCGGCGTCGTTCGCGGCGCCCGACAATTCGGTTTCCTCGACCAGTTCGACGACGATGCCCTCGCCCGGAGGCATGATGCTGACCGCGAGCGTCGCCTCGGCGAGGCCGTAGCTCGGCAGGAAGGCGCTCGCCTTGAAGCCCGCGTCGGCAAAGGCGTCGACGAAGCTCTGCATCACGTCGGGGCGGATCATGTCGGCGCCATTGCCCGCGACGCGCCAGCGCGACAGGTCGAAGCGGTCGGCGACGTGGCTCTGGCTGGAGATGCGGCGCGCGCAGATGTCATAACCGAAGGTCGGCGAATAGCTGAGCGTCGTGCCCTCGTTGCGGCTGATCAGGTCGAGCCAGGCGAGCGGACGGCGCGCGAAATCCTCGGTCTTGAGGTAATCGACCGACACCTGGTTGGCGACCGGCGAGAGCAGGCAGCCGACGAGCCCCATGTCGTGATACCAGGGCAGCCAGCTGATGCAGCGGTCGCTGTCCTGCAATTCCATGCCGTGCGAATGCGCTGACAGATTGTTGAGCAGCGCAGCGTGGGTCACCGCGACGCCGTGCGGGAAGCGCGTCGAACCGCTGCTGTACTGGAGGTAGCAGGTCGCGTCGCTCTGCTGTTCGGGCAGCGCGGCGACGGGCGCGGCGCGGCGCTCGAATTCGCTCCAGTCCATCGGGCGGACGCCGCGCTGTTCGGCGGCTTCGACCGCCATGGCGGCGATTTCGGGCGGGAAGAAGAGCATCGTCGGATCGCAGCTGGTGAGTTGGACGACGAGCTGGCCGACGTAGGAATCGCGACCGCCGAAGCTGGTCGGCAGCGGCAGCGGCACCGGCCAGGCGCCGGCGTAGATGGTGCCGAAGAAAAGCGCGGCGAATTCGGCGCCGGTCTCGGCGATCAGCGCGATGCGGTCGCCGGGCTGTACCCCGGCGGCGACCAGGCGGTAGGCGGCGGCGAGTGCGTCGGCCTTGAGTTCGCGATACGGATAGGGACGGATGAGCTTGCCGCGCGGATCGTGGAAATTGAGCCCGCGGCTGCCCGCTGCGGCATAGTCGAGCGCTTCGCCGACGGTGGCGAAGTCCGAAAAGCGGCGCGGCTGGGCGCAGGTGGTCGGCGTCGGCACGAGCGCGTCCGCCGGGGTGATCGGGGTGTCGGTCATAAGGGCTCCAGGGTCCCGCGAAGCGGCGCGCGCGGCAACAAGCATGTCATCTTTCGGGTCCATGTGTGCGGCGCGATCCCTTGTGGTTGGAACAAATCGCCTGCTTCGGGCGGATTGGGCCCGATATGGCGGCGCTGGTCGTTCTCAATCGGGCCCGACTGTGGCATAAACATGGCATGGTCAATAGCCGCGCTCGATCCGACCGGAGCAGAAAACGACTCGACGCGGCGCGGCTCGACGAGCTGGGGCTGGCCTATGTCGCGCGATTCGCCACCAGCCGCGCCAAACTGACGCGCTATCTGGCCCGAAAGATTCGCGAATCCGAATGGGTTGGCGACGACGACGCCATGGCGTCATGCGAAGCCGTCGCCGACCGGATGGAGCGGCTGCGCTATCTCGACGACCGCCAATATGCCGCGATGCGCGCCGGCGCGATGACGCGGCGCGGGCTGGGGGTGCAACGCGTGAAGGCGCAGCTTTTCGTCGACGGCATTGCGCCCGAAGACAGCGGCGAGGCGATCGAGGTCGCCGAGGGGGCCGCCATCGCCGCCGCCATCGGTTTTGCCCGGCGGCGGCGCCTCGGCCCCTTTTCGGTCCGCGCATCCGATGATCCTGCCCGGCGCGAGCGGCAGGTCGCGGCCTTTGCCCGCGCGGGGCATTCGCTCGCCCTCGCGCGGCGGATTCTGGCGATCGGGCCGGAGGATACCGCGGCGCTCGACGCGCTGGACGCCGAAGCGAGGCAGGATTAGGGGACGGTCTCCGACCGCTGGCAAGGATGTGGCGATGCGTGCGTGGATGATGGCCTTTGCCCTGACCCTGGCGTTGCCGGTCGCGGGCTGTTCCGACGGCGCGGCGGAAAAGACCGCGACCACCGCGGTGACGATCCGCATGGCCGGCACGGCGCACCGCTTCGACGTCGAGGTCGCGCGCACCCCCGAAGAACAGGCGCAGGGGCTGATGTTTCGCACCAGTCTGCCCGAGGACGGCGGCATGCTCTTTCCGTTCGAGAAGCCCAAATATGCGAGCTTCTGGATGAAGAACACGCTGATCCCGCTCGATATGTTCTTCATCCGCGGCGACGGCAGCATCGACCGGATCGCCGAAAACACCATTCCCGAGAATCTGGAGCCGGTGGTCAGCGGCGGCGAGGTTGCGGCCGTGCTCGAGCTCGCGGGCGGCACCGCGGCGAAGCTCGGCATCGACGAAAGCGCGACAATCAGCTGGAAAGAGTGACGATCGGCCGCGCGCGCGCCCTTTGGCGCTTGCGAAAGACGGGGGCTTGCCTGTAAACGCGCGCGCATGGGCATTTTAGGCAAGATTTTCACCTGGTGGGACGGCGCGACCGTCGGCACGCTGCTGAACAGCTGGAAGACGGGCGAGCAGGTCGGCGAGGACGGCCTCGGCAACCGCTATTTCCGGGCGCGCAAGGGCGACCGCCGCTGGGTGCTCTACAACGGATCGAACGACGCCAGCCGGGTGCCGCCCGAATGGCACGGCTGGCTGCACGGCACGCTCGACGAACTGCCCGGCGAGGCGCTGCCCGCGCCGCGCGCGTGGGAGCGCGAACCGACCGCGAACCTGACCGGCAGCGCGGGGGCCTATCGCCCCGCGGGCGCGCTCGAACGCGGCGGCCGCCGTGCCGCGGCGACCGGCGACTATGAGGCGTGGCGCCCCGGCGCCGAGTGAGCCGGATGGCGGTGCGCCCGATCCCGACCGCGCTGACCGCGCTGGCCCTGACGGTGGCGCTCGCCGCCTGCGACCGCGGCGGCGCGGGCAAGGGCGGCGGCAGCGACACGGTGGCGATCACCAAGGCCGAGCGCGTGCCTGAAGAGGTCGGCGGCATCGAGGGCGCGACCCCGATGGCCGAGCGCGTCGCGGTGGTCGGCCTGCTCAACAAGCGCAACGGGCTGGTCCGCGACCTCGAGATGAAACCCGGCGACAGCGCGCGTGTCGGCCGGGCGATCGTGCGCCTGCGCGCGTGCGAGACCACGGCGCCGTGGGAAGACCCGCCCGAAACCGGGGCCTTCGTCCAGCTGACCGTGCAGGATCAGCGCGACGACAAATGGTATCGCGTCTTTTCGGGCTGGATCTTCCGCGAGCGGCCCGAACGCAACGTGATCCAGCACCCGATCTACGACGTCTTCGTCAAAAGCTGCGCGATGACATATCCGGGCGGCGAACCCGTCGCGCGCTCCGCGCCGAAATCCGAAGCGGGCGCCGCGGCGCCCAAGGCGTCGAGCGCCCCCCAGTCGCCCGCGACGAACGGCGGCGAAGGCACCCCGGCCGGCGCGGCTCCCGCCGCGCCCGCGCCGGCAGCGCCCAAGGCGCCGGCGCCCGCCGACAGCACCGAATAGAGCCGCGCCAGATAATCGGCCTGCGGGATTTCGATCGCGCCCAGGCTTTCGAGGTGCGGGGTGATGAACTGGCAGTCGAGCAATTGCCAGCCGCCGGCGATCAGCCGCGCGACGAGGTGCGCGAGCGCGACCTTCGACGCGTCGCGCACGCGGCTGACCATCGATTCGCCGAAAAAGGCGCGCCCGAGCGTCACGCCGTAGAGGCCGCCGACGAGCGCGTCGCCGTCCCAGCATTCGACGCTGTGCGCGTGGCCGAGGCGAAAGAGCCGTTCGTAGCTCGCCTTGATCACGGGGTTGATCCACGTCGTCGGGCGATCGCCCGCGGGCGCGGCGCACAGCGCCATGATGTCGGCGAAGGCGGTGTCGGTGGTGACGCGAAAGCGCTCGCCGACAACGACCTTCCGCAGGCTGCGCGACAGGTGGAATCCGTCCAGCGGCAGGATCGCGCGCAGCCGCGGCTCGACCCAGTGGACCGACGGATCGTCCGCCGCGTCGGCCATCGGGAAGAGCCCCTGTGCATAGGCGCTGAGCAGCAGCGCCGGGTCTATGGTCTCGAACGGCTTCAGGATGCGGGCTTCACGAATTTGAGCGTCATGCGGTCCGATTCGCCGATCGCGAGATATTTCTCGCGGTCCTTGTCGCCCTCGCGCAAGGACGGCGGCAGCGTCCAGACGCCCTTTTCATAATCCTTCGTGTCGCGGGGGTTGGCGTTGATCTCGCTTTTGGCGGCGAGCTTGAAGCCCGCGGCCTCGGCAAAGGCGATGATCGAGCTTTCCTTCATATAGCCTGATTTCTCCTCCTTCGCGGCATCGTCGCCTTCACCCAGCCGGTGGTCGACGACGCCCAGCGTGCCGCCGGGCTTGAGCATCGCAAAGATCTGGCGGAAGGCGTTCGCGGTGTTGTCGGCACCGTCGAAGCGCCAGTTGTGGACGTTGCGGAAGGTCAGCACGACGTCGGCGCTGGCGTCGGGGACCTTGGGATTGGTGCCCGCGGCGGGAAATTCGGCGAGCCTGACCGCGCCATAGACGTCGGGTTTGGCACCCTGCCATTCCTTGACGCGATTGAGGCCGCGCTCCCACGGCGCCGCGGCGTAGAGGGTGCCGCCGCCGGCCTTGGCCAGCGGGGCGAGGATTTCGGTGTACCAGCCGCCGCCCGGCCACAGCTCGACGACGGTGTCGCCGGGTTTGACGCCGAAGAAGGCGAGCGTTTCGGCGGGGTGGCGATATTTGTCGCGCGCCAGATTGGCGGGGGTGCGGGTGGGGGCGGCGACCGCGGCGGCGATCGCGTCTCCCGCCTTCGCGGCGGCGTGGCCGGCATGGCCGTCGTGCTGCATCGCAGCGGCGGGGACCGCGATCAGGGCGGCGGCACTTGCAACAATCAAAAGCGAACGCATATGGGGCACCTCTCTCCGGGGGAAGGCTCCTGTTTGCGTAGGGATTCGCGTCGATGCAAGTGTCCATGCTGTCGGTGAGTATCGGCGCCGCGCTGCTGTTCGTCGTCGCCGAGGTCGCGGGATGGCGCCGCAACAACCGCCGCGACGTCGACCGCGTCGGCTTCATGCCCTGGCGCGGGATCGCGCTGGCATCGGCCGCGGTCGCGCTGTTTGCGGCGGCTTTCTGGCTGAGCGGCCGCTAGAGGCACGCCTCCAGATAGGGCTGGTCGAAGCCGAACTGGCGCGCCTTTTCGAGCGTATAGGGGCGCAGGCCCATCGCGCGATATTCGCCGATGATCTTGCCGTCCTTGTCCTCGTCGAGATATTCGAACTTGAACAATTCCTGCGTGACGATGACGTCGCCTTCCATCCCGATCACCTCGGTGACGTTGGTGACGCGGCGTGAGCCGTCGCGCAGGCGCTTGATCTGGACGATCAGGTCGACCGAATCGGCGATCTGTTTCGAGATCGCTTCCTTCGGGATCTTGATGTCGCCCATCAGCACCATATTCTCCATACGGCCGAGGCATTCGCGCGGGCTGTTCGAGTGGAGCGTACACATCGAGCCGTCGTGACCCGTGTTCATCGCGGCGAGCAGGTCGAAACATTCCTGGCCGCGGACCTCGCCCATGATGATGCGGTCGGGACGCATGCGCAGCGCGTTCTTGACGAGGTCGCCCATGTGGATTGCACCATTGCCTTCGAGGTTGGCGGGGCGCGTTTCGAGCGGCAGCCAGTGCGGCTGCTGGAGGCGGAGTTCAGCGGCATCCTCGATCGTCAGCACGCGTTCGCCGGGGTCGATCATCTTGGAGAGGGCGTTGAGCATCGTCGTCTTGCCCGAACCCGTACCGCCCGAGATGACGATGTTGAAGCGGCTGGCGCCCGCGATCTTCAAGGCGGTGCACATCTTCTGGCTCATCGCGCCCCACTGGCAGAGCATGTCGAGCGTGATCGGCTTGGCCGAGAATTTGCGGATCGAGATCGCGGTACCGCGCAGGCTGAGCGGCGG
The DNA here is from genome assembly GCF_022701295.1 of Sphingopyxis sp. YF1. Lineage (NCBI taxonomy): Bacteria > Pseudomonadati > Pseudomonadota > Alphaproteobacteria > Sphingomonadales > Sphingopyxidaceae > Sphingopyxis > Sphingopyxis sp. YF1. Next base: position 3,320,418 of record NZ_CP033204.1, on the reverse strand, counting down.
CACGATCACGTTGACGCGGCTGCCGTCCTTCAGGCGCGCGTCGGCGAGCGGGGTGGTCTGGTCGACGCGGCGGCCGACCTGGTTGCAGATGCGCTGCGCGATCTGGAACAGATGCTGTTCGTCGCGGAACTGGATCGGCGCGATCACCAGCTGGCCCTTGCGCTCGACATAGGTCTGGTACGGGCCGTTGACCATGATGTCGCTGATGTCGGGGTCGGCGAGCAGTTCCTCGAGCGGGCCGAAGCCGAGCAGCTCGTCGACGAGCACCTTTTCGAGCGCGAACTGTTCGCGGCGATTGAGGGTGATGCGCAGTTCGGCGAGCACTTCGAGGATGATCGGGCGGAATTCCTCGGTCAGCTCGTCCTTGCTGAGCGTTGCCGCGGCTTCGGGATCGACGCGTTCGAGCAGGCGCGGCAGCACCTGTTCCTTGATCTTGTGGACGCTGGCTTCGAACCCTTGGGCCTTTTCGGGCTCCATATTTTCGGCGGTCGAGCGCTGGTTCAGCCGCTCCATCGCCTCCATTTCGGGGCTGAGCGACGACGGGAAGGGATCGGCGGCGGAGGGCGAATCGAGCGACGGGAACTGGCTGCCGCCGCCGGGCGCCCCGGGGCCTCCCTGCATCGGCTTCGCCACGCCAAAAGCGGGGCGGCCTGCGGTTCCGGGACGGCGTCCGAATGCACTCATTTTTCTGTCCTGCCTCGCATGTCATCGGCGTCGGGGCTCGCGCCGGCCGCGCCGGCACACCCCCGATGGACAGGGTGAATAGACCGGAAACTTTGAGATTGTCCTAATGCGCCGCCGCCCAACGCAAAGGGGCCCGCATCGATCCGATGCGGGCCCCGTTTGATCCGATGATGCGGAGACCGGTGTCAGCCGGCGATATGCTCGGCGAGGACGGTCAGCCCGGCCTCGTTGACCTCGGCGAAGCCGCCCTCGACCTCGATCGTCTCGGGCGCGGCGCCCTGCGTCGGATAGATGGTCAGCGGGCCGTTGCGCAGCGTCGCCATGAAGGGCGCGTGGCCTTCGAGCACCGAGAAATCGCCCTCGCTGCCCGGCACGGTGACCATATAGACGTCGCTCGACCGTTCGAGGCGGGCGGGGGTGACGAGTTCGAACTTCAGGGCCATGTCAGTCTCTCATTTCCCTCCCGCCGGAGCGGGAGGGGAAATTGCATTAGGCGGCGTCGGCAGCCAGCTTGGCGGCCTTGGCGACCGCTTCCTCGATGCCGCCGACCATGTAGAAGGCCGCTTCGGGGAGGTGGTCATATTCGCCGTCGACGACGGCCTTGAACGATTTGATCGTGTCTTCGATCTGCACGAACTTGCCGTCGATGCCGGTGAAGACTTCGGCGACGTGGAACGGCTGCGACAGGAAGCGCTGGATCTTGCGCGCGCGGGCGACGGTCAGCTTATCTTCTTCGCTGAGTTCGTCCATGCCGAGAATCGCGATGATGTCCTGCAGCGACTTGTACTTCTGCAGCGTTTCCTGGACGCGGCGCGCGGTCTCGTAATGCTCCTGGCCGACGACGCGCGGTTCGAGAACGCGGCTGGTCGAATCGAGCGGGTCGACCGCCGGATAGATGCCGAGTTCCGAGATCGCGCGGTTGAGCACGGTCGTCGCGTCGAGGTGGGCGAACGAGGTTGCGGGCGCGGGGTCGGTCAAGTCGTCCGCGGGGACGTAAATGGCCTGCACCGAGGTGATCGAACCCTTGTTGGTCGAGGTGATGCGTTCCTGCAGCGCGCCCATGTCGGTCGACAGGGTCGGCTGGTAACCCACCGCCGAGGGAATACGGCCGAGCAGCGCCGACACTTCCGAACCCGCCTGGGTGAAGCGGAAGATGTTGTCGACGAAGAAGAGCACGTCCTGGCCTTCCTGGTCGCGGAAATATTCGGCCATGGTGAGGCCCGACAGCGCGACGCGCGCGCGGGCGCCCGGGGGCTCGTTCATCTGGCCGAACACCAGCGCCACCTTCGACCCGTCGGGGGTCGGGTTGCCGTCGGCGTCCTTGGCGATAACGCCCGCGTCGAGGAATTCATGGTAGAGGTCGTTGCCTTCGCGGGTGCGTTCACCGACGCCCGCGAACACCGACACGCCGCCATGGCCCTTGGCGATGTTGTTGATCAGTTCCTGGATGAGAACGGTCTTGCCGACGCCGGCGCCGCCGAACAGGCCGATCTTGCCGCCGCGTGCATAGGGGGCGAGAAGGTCGATGACCTTGATGCCGGTGACGAGGATCGCGGCTTCGGTCGACTGGTCGACGAATTCGGGAGCCTTGGCGTGGATCGGCGCGGTCATGCCGGCGTTCACCGGGCCGCGTTCGTCGATCGGGTCGCCGATGACGTTGAGGATGCGGCCGAGCGTCTGCGGGCCGACGGGAACCGAGATCTGCGCGCCGGTGTCGGTGACCGGGCTGCCGCGGGTCAGGCCGTCGGTCGCGTCCATCGCGATGGTGCGGACGGTGTTTTCGCCGAGGTGCTGCGCGACTTCGAGGACGAGGCGGTTGCCGCCGTTGTCGGTTTCGAGCGCGTTCAGAATTGCGGGCAGCGGGCCGTCGAACTGGACGTCGACGACGGCGCCGATGACCTGCGCGATGCGGCCCGTCGCGGCGCCGGCGGTTGCGGCGGCCTTCTTCGGCGCGGCGGCCTTTTTGGCGGGGGCCTTCTTTTCAGGGGCGGGTGCGGTTGCCATTGGTTTGTTCCTCGGGTTGATCGGTTAGAGCGCTTCGGCGCCCACTTTCTTCGTGGAGCTACAGCGCTTCCGCGCCAGCAATGATTTCGATGAGTTCGGTAGTGATCGCGGCCTGACGCGTGCGGTTGTAGACGATGGTCAGCTTGTTGATCAGGTCGCCCGCGTTGCGCGTCGCATTGTCCATCGCGGTCATCGACGCGCCCTGTTCGGACGCGGCGTTTTCAAGGAGGCCCTTGAAAATCTGGATCGTGATGTTGCGCGGCAGCAGGTCGGCGAGGATTTCTTCCTCGCCCGGCTCATATTCGACCGCGGCGCCGCTCGACGCCGGGGCTTCGGCCGGGGCGGGAACGGGGATCAGCTGCTGGCCGGTCGCTTCCTGGAGGAGCGCCGAGCGGAACTTCGAATAGAAGAGGTGCGCGACGTCGAAGGCGCCGGTCGCGTACAGTTCCATGACCTTGGCCGAGACGTCGTGCGCCTGCTCGAAGCCGATTTCGCGGATGCCGGTCGTCTCGTACTGCTCGATGATCTGGCCCGCGAACAGGCGCGCGATGACCGGGCGGCCCTTGCGGCCGACGAGGTAGAAGAGGACCTTCTTGCCCTGCGCCTGCAGCTCGTTCGCCTTGTCGCGCGCGGCCTTGACGATGTTCGAGTTGAACGCGCCGGCCAGCCCGCGGTCGCTGTTGAGCACGACGAGCAGGTGGGTGTCGCTGCGGCCGGTGCCGGCGAGCAGCTTCGGCGCGCTGTCCGACCCGCCGACCTTCGACGCGAGGCTCGCGACGACGCCTTCGAGGCGCTCGGCATAGGGGCGCGCGGCTTCGGCGGCCGCCTGCGCCTTGCGCAGCTTGGCCGCCGCGACCATTTTCTTGGCCTTGGTGATCTTCTGGGTCGATTTGACCGAGCCGATCCGGCCTTTGAGTTCCTTCAGATTGGCCATGAAGCCCTATCCTTGTATCCCGGCGCGAGGCCGGGATCTCATGGGCCCCGGCTTGCGCCGGGGATCAGATCACGCGAAAATCTTGGCGAAGGCGTCGAGCGCCGCGACCAGACCCTTCTTGGCGTCGTCGCCAAGGTCCTTGGTGTCGCGGATCGTCTTCAGCACATCGGCATGATCGCTGCGCAGATAGGCGAGCATCGCCTGTTCGTAGCGCGTGACGTCGGTGACGGCGACGCTGTCGAGATAGCCGTTGGTGCCGGCGAAGATCGATGCGGTCTGCTCCTCGAACGGCATCGGCTGGAACTGCGCCTGCTTCAGCAGCTGGGTCAGGCGCGCACCGCGGTTGAGCAGCTTCTGCGTCGAGGCGTCGAGGTCCGAACCGAACTGGGCGAAGGCTTCCATTTCGCGATACTGCGCGAGCTCGAGCTTGATCGAGCCCGACACCTTCTTCATCGCCTTGGTCTGCGCGGCCGAGCCGACGCGGCTGACCGACAGGCCGACGTTGATCGCCGGGCGGATGCCCTGGTAGAAGAGGTTGGTTTCGAGGAAGATCTGGCCGTCGGTGATCGAAATCACGTTGGTCGGAATATAGGCCGACACGTCGCCCGCCTGCGTTTCGATGATCGGCAGCGCGGTGAGCGAGCCCGAGCCGTTGTCGGCGTTCATCTTTGCCGCGCGCTCGAGCAGGCGGCTGTGCAGGTAGAAAACGTCGCCGGGATAGGCTTCGCGGCCCGGCGGGCGGCGGAGCAGCAGCGACATCTGGCGATAGGCGACGGCCTGCTTCGAAAGGTCGTCGTACACGATCACGGCGTGCATGCCGTTGTCGCGGAAGAATTCGCCCATCGTCACGCCGGTGTAGGGCGCGAGATACTGGAGCGGTGCGGGTTCCGAAGCGGTCGCGGCGACGACGATCGAATATTCCATCGCGCCGTTTTCTTCGAGCTGACGGACGATCTGCGCGACGGTCGAGCGCTTCTGGCCGACCGCGACATAGATGCAGTACAGCTTCTTCGATTCATCGTCGCCCGCGTTGACGTCCTTCTGGTTGATGAAGGTGTCGATCGCGACGGCGGTCTTGCCGGTCTGGCGGTCGCCGATGATCAGTTCGCGCTGGCCGCGGCCGACGGGGACGAGGGCGTCGAGCGCCTTGAGGCCGGTCTGGACGGGTTCGTGAACCGAGGTGCGCGGGATGATGCCCGGCGCCTTGACTTCGACGCGCATGCGCTTGTCGGCCTTGATCGGGCCCTTGCCATCGATCGGGTTGCCGAGGCCGTCGACGACGCGGCCGAGCAGGCCCTTGCCGACGGGGACGTCGACGATCGTGCCGGTGCGCTTGACCTGGTCGCCTTCCTTGATCTCGGCGTCCGAGCCGAAGATCACGATGCCGACGTTGTCGGCTTCGAGGTTGAGCGCCATGCCCTTCACGCCGTTGGCGAATTCGACCATTTCACCGGCCTGGACATTGTCGAGGCCGTGGACGCGGGCGATACCGTCGCCGACCGACAGCACCGAGCCGATCTCGCTGACCGTGGCGTCGGTGCCGAAATTGGCGATCTGGTCCTTGATGACCTTGCTGATTTCAGCGGCGCGGATTTCCATTGTTTAGCCTTTCATCGCCTGTGCGAAGCTATTGAGACGGGTACGGATGCTGCCGTCGATCAGCTGGCTGCCCAGCTGGACGACGAGGCCGCCGAGGATGGCGGGATCGACGGTGGTCGCGATCTGGACGTCGCGGCCGACACGGGTCTTGAGGTTCGCGGCGAGCGCCTTGAGCTGCGCAGCGCTCAGCGGGTGCGCGCTGGTGACCTTGGCGGTCACTTCGCCGCGGTGCGCCGCGACGATCGCCTGATAGGCGTCGATCATCGCGGGCAGGTCGGCGAGGCGGCGATTCTCGGCGAGCACGCCGAGGAACTTGCCGGTCAGCGAATCGAGCTTCATCGCCTTGGCGACGGCGGCGATCGCCTTGGCGGCGTCGCCGCGGCTGACCACCGGGCTCGACACCAGCGCCGCGAGGTCGGCCGATTCGGCAAGACCTGTCTTGAGCGTCGCGAGGCTCTTCTGGACGCTATCGATATCGTTCGATTCGCGCGCCAGATCGAACAAAGCGACCGCATAGCGGCCCGCGAGGCCCGCCGTGATGTTGCCCTGAATGCCGCCGGAATTCTCCACGCGTGAAAGTCCTTTGCTACGATCCCGTGGGGGATGGGTCGCGCTTTTACGGGGAGATTCGGTGAACGTCCCCCGCGCGAAGTCGCGGCGCGCCTAGCAACGATTTTGGTGCAATGCAAGGTGGGGGCGGGGTGAATCCCGCCGCCTCCCGAAACCCGTTTGCCCCGAGCTTGTCGAAGGGCCGTTCTTTCTTCAAAGGTCGAAAGAAAGAAGGACGGAACTTCGACAGGTTCGGCCCGAACGGATGAGGGACAAGCATATGGGTGAGATGATTCGGATGACGATGGACGATGGCGCCGAAATCGCCGTCTATCATGCCCCGGCCGAAGGCGAGCGCCGCGGCGGGCTGGTGCTGATCCAGGAGATCTTCGGGGTCACCGACCATATCCGCGACCTGTGCGACGAATATGCCGCCGACGGTTATGAGGTGCTCGCGCCCGCGCTGTTCGACCGCGAGCATCCGGGGTTCGAGAGCGACTATTCGGGGTCGCAGTTCGAACGCGCGGTGCAGCTGGCGCGCGAACTGCACCCGTTCGAGCAGAGCCTGAAGGATGCGCAGACGTGCATCGATGCGCTCAAGGCGAAGGGGGTGGTGTTCATCACCGGCTATTGTTACGGCGGCTCGGTCGCGTGGCGGATGGCGCAGATCAGCCCCGATCTTGCCGCGGCGTCGGCCTATTATGGCAGCCTCGTTCCGACCCAGTTCGCCGATCCGGCGCCGGCCTGCGCCACCATCGCCCATTTCGGCCGCTTCGATGCGGGCATCCCGATGGAGGGGGTCGAGGCGCTGATCGCGAAGGATCATCCGACCGCGCAGATCTTCGTCTATGACGCCAACCACGGCTTCAACAGCGACCGCCGCAAGGATTATCACGAACCGTCGAGCGAACTCGCGCGCGAGCGCACGCTGATGCTGTTCCGGGCGTGCGGGGGGTGAGGCTCGTCTTCCTCCACGGCCCTGCGGCGTCGGGGAAGCTCACCGTCGCGAAGGAACTCGCGGCGCTGACCGGGCTGCCGCTGTTCCACAACCATCTGGTCGTCGACGCGCTGCTCGCGGTGTTTCCGTTCGGCAGCCCGGGTTTCGTCGCCTTGCGCGAACGCATGTGGCTCGACGTCTTCGCCGCGGCGGCGGACGAGGACCGCTCGCTGATCTTCACCTTCCATCCCGAGGCGAGCGTCGCGCCCGACTTTCCGCAGCGCGTCGCGGCGCTGGTCGCGGGGGCGGGCGGGCGCGTCGATTTCGTCGCGCTGACCTGTTCGTCCGCCATCGTCGCGGCGCGCGTCGAGGCGCCGTCGCGGCAGGCGAGCGGCAAGCTTTCGTCGCTCGCGCTGCTGCGCGACCTCGAAGCCGCGGGGGCGTTCGCCTATCCGCCGCTGCCGCCCGCGGCGGTGACGGTCGACACCGGGACGGTTGCGCCGCGCGCGGCCGCGGAACGCATCGCCGACGCGCTGGGGCTGGACGCGCTGGCGCCGTGAAGGTTGCGCTCCGCTCGGCGCTGGTTCTGCTCGCCCTTCTGCTCGCGGCGACCGCGCTGCTCTACACGCAGCAGCGCCGCCTGCTGTTTCCGGCGCCCGCGCAATATCCCGCCGCGGCCCCGGAGGGTTTCCGCCTCGTCCACAGCCGGACCGTCGACGGGCTGCGCCTCGCCGCCTTCTACCGCCCGGCGCAGCCGGGGCGGAAGACGATCCTCTTCTTTCACGGCAATGGCGACAATCTCGACGGCGCGATTCAGGCGATGCGCGGGCCGGCCGCGGCGGGACATGGGCTGCTGCTCGCCGAATATCGCGGCTACGGCGGCAATCCGGGGAGCCCCGACGAGACGGGGCTGTACCGCGACGGCGACGCCGCGATGCGCTGGCTCGCCGAAGCGGGCGTCGCGGCGCGCGACATCGTCGTCGTCGGCAATTCGATCGGATCGGGGCCCGCGACCGAAATGGCGGTGCGGCACCGGGTCGCGGCGCTGATGCTGGTGTCGGGGCTTTCCGACCTGCCGTCGGTCGTGCAGCGTCAGCTTCCGCTCATCCCGCGGTGGCTGGTGCGCGACCGTTTCGACAATGCGGCGAAACTGCCGAAGGTCGGTGCGCCGCTATTCCTGATGCACGGCGACGCCGATACGCTGGTGACCCCCGACAATCTGGTGCGCCTGCGGCAGGCGCGGCCCGACGCGACGGTCGAACGCGTCGCCGGCGCGGGGCACGAACTCGCCTATACCGCGCCCGCGCAGGCGATCCTGACGCGCTGGGTCGATGGCCTGCCCTAGGGCGCCGGAGCCGCGGCGCCCGCCGCGAGCTTCTGGCATTCGTAGACCAGCCGTTCGTTGGGGCTCGCGGGCAGCACCGAGCGGATCGCGTCCTGCTGCGTCGCGAGCGCCGCCAGCTGGTCGGGGTTGGCGCTGCACCCCTTGATCGCGACGCCCGCACGCACCTCGCGCGCCTTCGCCATCGTTTCGGCATCGAGCAGATAATGATCGACGCGATATTCGCGCCCGGCCTGGTCGATCGAGGCGATCGTCACCGTCGCCTCTTCGTTGGGAACCAGGATGCGCTGCCAGCGTCCGTCGGCCCCTTGCGCATATTGGGTGCGGCCGTTGACGCAGCCGTCCTTGCCGATCGTCACGGGTACGTCGGGGGTTTCGGAAATGGTGATGCGGCTGCGGTCGGGGCGGATGGTGCAGAGCAGCCGGCCCTCGGCGAGCGCGGCGGGCAAGGTCGCATTGCCGTCGGCGTCGGGCCCGTCGGCGGGCAGGTCGGCCTGCGCCGAGGGACGGGTGAGGAAGAGGATCGCGGCGGCGAGGATCAGCACCGCGCCCGCGCCACCCGCGATCTTCGCGTTGCGCAGATTCTTCTGGCCGTAGAACATCAGCCCTGCCCCGGCGGCGAGTGCACCGATGACGAAGAGGACGCCGGCGAGCGCGATGCGATTCTCGCGCGCGGCGAGCGCATCCTGTTCGGCGCGGGCGGTGCGCAATTCGCGGTCGAGCCGGGTGGCGGCATCCTTTGCGGCATTGGCCTGCGCCGCGGCGCGCGCGCTGGCGTCGAGCGCCGCACGGTCGCGGGCATCGGCGTCGGCGAGCGACAGGCACGCGGTGCCGATGCTCGTGAAGCTCTGTCCGGCATCGGTCAGGAAGCGCGTGAGCTCGCGGTTCGATATCGCGAAGGCGAAGGGCGAATCGCCGTCGTCGGCGCGCGTGATGAAGGTGTTGATGCCGACGACACGGCCGCAGCCATCGACCAGCGGGCCGCCCGAATTGCCGCGCGCGATCTTGGCGGTGTGGACGAGGCTCGCGATGCCGTCGATCGCCTGCATGTTCGACAGATTGCCCTCGCTGCGCACCGGGGTGCGCGGGGTGATATAGTCGGCCGAACTGCGCGCGGTCGCCAGGTCGACATTGCCGGGATAGCCCAGCGCGACGACGTCGGCGCCCGATTCGAAGGGGCCGACGTAGAGCGCCGCGGCGGGCACGCGGCCTTCGGTCATCTCGATCAGCGCAAGATCGCGCTTGGTGTCGATCGCGATCAGCTTGGCGGCATAGCTTTTCTGGCCCTCCGACGGGACGACGCCCAGCGCGACATTGCCGGGATAGCGCACCGCCGATTCGACGACATGCGCATTGGTGACGATTCGCGTCGGCGAGATGGCGATGCCGCTGCCATGGCCGAAACCGACGACCTCGCCGTCGACCATCGCGACGGTGACGACGCGCACGACGCTGCGCGACGCGGCGCTGATATCGTCGGCGGCGCGCGCCGGAAGGGTGAGCGAGAGAAGGGCGAGCAGCAGCGCGATCAGGCGGGTCATGGCGCGCAACCTAGTCGGGTGCGGCGCGAAGGCAAGCGGTGCGCCGTCAGATATAGGGGCTCCACATCATCATCCATGCCCCCGCGCTGCCGGCAAGGATGACGAGGCCGGCGAGCGCAAGCAGCGCTGCAACGCCCTTTCTGGCCGCGGGGGTGCCGCGCGCGCCGGCGCGCAGATAGAGTTCGGCGACCGCGAGCGGCAGCAGCGAGTTGGCAAAGGCGAGGAACAGGTCGAAGGGGCCGTCCATCGCCTTGCCGATTCCCGCGCCGCCGGTGGCGATCCCCCACGCCATATAGCCGACGCGCATGAACCACACCGCGCTCGCGACGACGAACAGGCGGATCGCCCAGCGCCGATGCGCGGCGAAACGCTGCGCGCGGGCGCTCCGCCACGCCAGCCAGCCAAAGCCGAGGATCAGCAGCGCGTCGAGCGTGATGCCGAAGGCGCCGGGAAGGTTCAGCCAGGTGCCGCGCCCCCATGTCAGCCATAATCCGCCGAGCGCGAGCGCCAGCGCGCTGAGCATATAGAGCCGCCCGTTCCAGCGATGGAGCGCCGGGCGGCGCGTGCGAATCGCGGGGATGAGCTGGACGAGCCCGCCGAAGGTGATCAGCGCCGCCATCAGCACATGCACCGCGAAGAAGAGATTTCCCGCCGCATCGCCCGGCACGAAGCCCTTGATCAGCGGTTTGGTGTTCCACGCCGCGAAATCGCCCGACAGCGCGGACGGGTAATAGAAGAGCAGGATGAAGGCGGTGAACAGCAATTGCCCCGCCGCGATCGCCAGATAGCAGAAGGTCGCCGCGCGCCCGAGCCAGTCGGTGCCGCGCGCCGGTCGGCCGGGTGCGAAGGAAGCGTCGATCGTCGCCATGTTGCGGACTCCCCGATTGGAAGGGAAGCGTGGCGCACGAACGATAGTGTGTCAATGTAATAATACAGCAATACGGTTCGGGGGCTGGGCGATGGCGGTTTTCGGGCGGGAACCGACACTTTTGGTATGGCGAGGGTTATGGGACAGCTTTCCGTCCCAACGGGTCATTGACCGTGATTGCGACGGAGAACGGCAGCATGCGACCGATAGTCGCCGATAGAGATGTGCACCCCGGCGAAAGCCGGGGCCCAGAATGCCGACACGAACCTGGCGTGTTTCTGCAATGGACCCCGGCTTTCGCCGGGATGACCGGAAATGGACGCGGTCCGCTCACCAACCCATTTCGGAAGTTACCGGTCGGTGCGACACTCATGGCAGCAATCGACCGGTTGCAGACATAAATCCTCCCTGTGGCCGCAGGCCATGGGGAGGGGGACCGCTCGCGCAGCGAGTGGTGGAGGGGCTGAAAGGCCGTGCGACGCTTGACGGCGTCGGCCCCTCCGTCAGCGCTTCGCACTGCCACCTCCCCATCGCTGCGCGACAGGGAGGAATGGGACCGCTTCGACAGGCTGCGGGTCTGTCTTTCGTCGTCACCCCGGACTTGATCCGGGGTCCATGACTTCGAGACTGCTATGGATCCCGGATCAAGTCGGCAATTATCCCCTTCGGACAAGTATCGTGACTAAGGCCACAACCGCTGGTATGCGGGCCGGATGGGGGAACTATCAAAAACGAAAGCTAAAAGGGACAAATTTGTTTCGGTTGCCGCCATTCCGATCACAGGTGGAATTGGCTATTTCGTCACAAAGGTCATTGACAGGTGGGGTGTGCTAGACGCCGCCGCCAACAGTATGGGGGATTTCCTCAAAGCCCATGTTTCCGGGGGCGACTTGGGGATCGTGCTTTGGCTTCTGACGTTCTGCGTCCTGTATGGTGCAGTCCTATATCTGGTGCGGCGACCACCGACACGAGAAACTCAGACGACAGCCCCTGCGAAGTACGCGCCGATAGCGCCGGATCAATTCTTCGCCCGTCCATCTCGTTATCGCAAGGAAACCCAAGCAACAGACGAAGAATTGGAATACTGGCGGAATGTCGACCAGATGAAAGTGTGGCAGGCGGCGTATTTGTGGGTCGGAAAGCTACCAGCCAAAGATTACCCGGCCAATGCTCCGGGCGTAGTTAAGGCATTGGCTGAGCGCATGGGGCGGGACGTGAAAACGGGAAAGCTGGCTGTTTTAGAGCCGTTCTCACGTGACAAGAACCCCCGTCTCGCGCTGACTTTTCATCTGGTCGGTCGGGACGAATATTCGACCGTCAGCCGAGACGCGCTGGTGAACTATGCAAAACTGACCAACGAACAACCGCGTTTCCTGTCCCCGCCCTAACTCAGCCCGCGTCCCGCCTTATAGCGCGATACCGCCGCCAATAGAGCCTTGACCTCCGCCGGATTCATCTCTTCGTTCCAAACCGGTCCACGACCCTGAAATCTGAAACGCCATGGCTCACCTGACGCGGCAATCAGTTCAAGGGTCTGGATATCGACATCCACGGCAACAGTCTCCTGATATTTGCAACCGGCCATGCAGGTAATCACGTCCCGACTGATGACGCGAGGGGTGACCCCCACTGGCCCAGCGGGGGTCGAATAACTACCGAGGGAATAGAATCGCCAGTCACCCCAATAGCCGATGCTTGCGGTGATCTGGAACAGCGTCGCGCCAGTCTCCTTGTTAATCCCCGCCCGCAACATGACGTCGCCCTCACCCATGGGGATATGGCCCTTGGTCCTTCCTGCACGCTCTGTGCTGATGATGGCAATCGTCTCCATGTCGTCGTCTAGAACCGTGACAGCGCGGGCATAGTCGGCCTCGCCGCGCTCCATCAGTTTCTTCCGGTATTTCGCCATCGGGTCCGATTGCGCAACGGCAACAGGCGTGATCGAAAGGGCCGCTGCGGCCAATGCGATCTTAGCAATAGTTTTCACGACAATTTCCCCCGCTCGCCCCGGCTGGTGCCGGGTGGTTCGTAACGTGCGAGCACGGGCGAGCACGCCCCACGTATTCCCCGTGAGGGTGTTTTATTTCGTGGGCCGCCCGACAGAGCGGACCCGTGCTCAGCACGTTCAGTGCATCGCAGACGGCTTACGAGACCGAAGGCGACAGAGCGGATGTAGGTTGAAGGCGACCGAAAGTCCATGCCAGAAGCCCCACAGGGAGGGAGCGGGCTTTATGGGCGTACATATCGTATATGTCGGAGGGAGACCCCACGACGTCAGCACTTATCAGCGTCGCAAGACTGTTTGGGTAGCGAGCGGCGAGTACGACGGCGAAAGACTGATTCAAGAAGGCCGTTCGGAAACCTCAGCACTTCGCGCATGGGAGGATATTGCGGACTACCGAATGAAGAAGTGACCTATGGGAGACCTCGAAGGTCCAGCTAGCGTCAAGACTCCAGCATCCCCACTGAAATCCAACCGACAGTGTCAGCAAATCATCCTTCCGAAAAGGGTTACGAATTGCACCCACGGTGATCGTTGGAAGCAGGACAACATGCATCAAACCAAGGTTGCTAGTCTGGCAAATCAGTTTTCCCATAACGGGTATCTCAATACCACAGGTATCAGAATACCGCAAGGGTTACCGCGCAGCCCGATCCATGCTATATCTGGCAGATGACCGACGATCCCAATGACCGCTTCGACCGACTGCTATCCGCCATGGTGCATGGCGGTCCCCCTGTTACCGGGAAAAAGAAACCAGCAGACGATCAAGCATCAGGTGAGGCGTCTGACGCATGTTCCAGCGAAACTCAAACTCTCCAAGATACTTCGGAAGATGTTGACGGCTGACGTGGATATGGGTGCCGTTGATCCCGCGCTTTAGCTGCGCCCAGAAGCCCTCAATCGCGTTCACTCCCGCCCCATCCTTGGTCGCATACTGACCGCGATTGTGGTTGACCTTGATGTGGCTGTAGCCCTTCCGGTCGATGTCCTTGTAACCACCCATTTCGTCGGTGCTGATACGGGTGCCGGGAAGAACGTGCTGCTGGATCAGGTTGTGCATGGCAAACTTGGTCCGGCTAGTGACAACGCGGGTGATGAGTTCGCCGCGACGTTCGAGCATCCCAACGACAACGGTCTTGTTGCCCATGTAGCCATTGCCTTTGCCGGACACCGAACCGCCGACAATCGTCTCATCGATCTCAACCGTCTCACCCATGCCGCCCAGCGGGTCGTCGCTATCCAGCGACCCCATGTATTCCCGGATCTGGTGGCACATACGCCATGCCGTTTTGTAGGTGACGCCTAGCTGGCGTTCGACCTCCTTGGCGGCAACACCGTGGCGCGACGTGCAGAACAGGAACATGACGAAGAACCAGTCGCGCAGCGGCGTTCGGGTCCGGTCAAACGGGGTGCCAGCCGTCGGGTAGACCTGATGCCCGCAATATTCGCAAGCGTAGGACCGACGCTTCGCGACCCGGTAGAAATGTGCGCTCTTGCCGCAACCGCCACAGTCATGCCGGTCACCGAAGCGGACACGCATGAGGTGGTCGAGACACGAATCCTCAGTCGGGAAGCGGTCCATAAACTGGCGAAGGGTAGGTGCTTTGCTCATGCGAATCGTATAGCCGTAGGGGCTACTTGTTTCAAGGGGATAATCGCCGATCAAGTCCGGGATGACGAAGTCAGGCGGGAACGTCCGCTTTCCACCCCATGGCGGGCATCGCCCGCAAATAGGCCTTTCCTATATTATCCGGCTGTGTCAGCCTTCGTCCGGCTTCTTCATTTGGCGGATAAAAGCGGTCGCTGCCCGGCAGGCGCGAGGTCCCGATCGGGGACGCGCGCAGGGCTGAATTTTGCTGAACTTTGGAAATGCCGCGCGGCGCTTGCCCGGCCGCACCCAACCCGGGACGATGAAACAAGGCCATCGCGGCTCACCACCCCGAAGCTGCCGATCCGGCCGTCCGCCGCCCCCCGGGTTTTGAACGCAAGCATCGGGACGCACGCATCGCCGTACCCGGGCAAAAGGGTTCCGACGCTGTGAAAGGACCCCCTCATGACCTATGCGATAACCGGGCTCGATCCCGCCCCCTTTGCGCCGCTGTTCGCGCTGGGCGACGCCGAACTGGCCGAACGCGGCGCACGGCGTGTGGCCGCGGCGGCCGATCGCGGCTTTCCGTGCCGGATCAGCCTCGCGGATGCCCGCGCGGGCGACGAACTGATCCTGCTCCATCATGTCAGCCACGACGTCGCGACCCCCTATCGCAGCGCCTATGCCATCTATGTCGGGCGGGACGCCCGGCCGGCGCGTTTCGTCGACGCGGTGCCGCCGCTGTTCGAAGGGCGCACGCTGGCGCTGCGTGCTTTCGACGCCGCGGGCATGCTGCAGGCCGCGCGGCTTGCCGGACCGGGCGAGGCCGATGCCGCAATCCGCGACCTGTTCGCCGATGGCGGCATTGCCTATATCGATGCGCATAATGCCGCGCACGGCTGTTTCGCCGCGCGGATCGAGAGGAATTGATCATGGCTTTTGACACCATGACCGACGATGCGCGCTGGGCCGCGGTGCTGCGCCGCGACAAGGCGCAGGACGGCCGCTTCGTCACCGGCGTGCTCACCACCGGCATCTATTGCCGCCCCAGCTGCGCCGCGCGCCATCCGCTGCGCGCGAACATCCGCTTCTTTGCCGACGGCGCCGCGGCGCGCGCGACCGGGCTGCGCCCGTGCAAGCGCTGCCTGCCCGACGACGTCGCGCGCGACGAAAGCGCGGTGATCAAGGCGATCGCCGCGATCAAGCAGAGCGAGGAGCCGCTCGCGCTCGCCGACCTTGCCGCGCGCACCGGCTATTCGCCGACGCATTTCCAGCGCGTCTTCACGCGCCACACCGGGCTGTCGCCCGCCGCCTATGCCCGCGCGCTGCGCGAGGAGCGCGCCCGAACGGCGCTCAGCGACGGCACGCGGGTGACCGACGCGATCTACGACGCGGGCTTTTCGGGGCCGTCGCGCTTTTACGACAATATGGAGGGACGCATGGGTATGACGGCTTCGGCGTGGGTGAACGGCGGCAAGGGGGCGACGATCCATTGGGCGGTCGTTCCGACCAGCCTGGGCGACATGCTCGTCGCGGCGACCGCGAAGGGCGTGTGCCGGCTGAGCTTCGACGAGGGGCGCGCGGCGCTCGAGGAACGCTTCCCCGCGGCCGAGCTGGTCGAGGGCGGCGATGCCTTTGCGGCCCTGCTGCGCGAAGTCGTCGCGGCGGTCGAGGCTCCCGTGAACGGTTTCGACCACATCCCGCTCGATGTGAAGGGCACCGCCTTTCAGGAAGCCGTGTGGCGCGAGCTTCGTAAGATCCCCGCGGGCGAGACGCGCAGCTACGCCGATATCGCCGCCGCGGTCGGCAAGCCCAGGGCGGTGCGCGCCGCGGGCAGCGCCAACGGTGCGAACAATGTCGCCGTGCTGATCCCGTGCCACCGTGTCGTGCGCAGCGACGGGTCGCTGGGCGGCTACGCCTATGGCCTGCCGATCAAGGACGAACTGCTGAAGCGGGAGAGGAAATAGTTGAGGGGCGACCAGCCTTGCGCGCGAAGCATGCTGGTCGCCCGGATCCGTATCGATCCCTTGATCCTATTTGCCCTCTTCCTTCTCTTGCTCGGCGAAGATCGCGGCCATCGTCACGCGCGCTTCCTGGATCTGGCCGGCGTCGATCTGTTTGACCACCTCGGCCACCTTATTCGCTTCCTTTTGCTTGTGGCTGGAGAAGGCAAGCGGCGCGAGCACCGAGCGGGCGAGCTTCCCCTTGTTCTCGTCGAGCAGCTGGCGCGCCAAGATCAGGCGATAGCCATTGTCGTAGGACGAATAGTCGAACACGCTTTCGAGCGCGATCAGTGCGGGCTCGGGGATCGGTTCCTTGGCTTCGTAATAGGTCATGTAATAACCGATCGCGGCGCGCGGATCCTTAGGGTCGAGCCGGTACGCCTCGGAGAACCAGGGCCGTGCCTTGGCGTAGAGCGTTTTGTCCTTTTCTTCCTTGGCGCGGGACATGAACAGGCCGCCCATCAGGATATTGGCCTTTTCCGACTGTGGATCGAGCGCGAGCGCCCGCTTCAGCGCCGCTTCGGCTTTCGCATATTCGAGCGCGTCGTTATAGGCCTCCGCTGTCATCAACTGGACCGCCAGATTGTCGCTGTACTGAACGTCTTTGCCTGCGACTTCATTGGCGACGCTTCGCGCTTCGCGCTTGTTGACCCCACGTTGGCTCTTGATATGGGCCTTCATGACGGCCTCTTCGCCGGGCGTCAGGCGACGGATGACGACTTTCGGCGCGACATAATTGGCCGGCTGAACGTCGAGCGTCGGGAATGGACCATCCTTGTATTTGCGCAGTTCGGCCTGCAGCTTGTCGAGGTCGCCGAAAATCCGCTTTGCAGCGACCAGGCTGTCTTCGCCGGCATTCAGCGCCTTCAGATAAGCGGCGAGCTGGCCCTGTCGATCCTTGTTGAAGTTCAGATAGTGGGCAAGCATCCAGCCGAACGAATAGGACTGGTACATGTCCAGCCCGTCGAGGCTCTTGCTGTGATCGAACAGTCGCGACAGGCGGATGCCCGGCAGCTCGAACAGCGCCGATCCGCGGTGCTGGGGTACATTTCCGACGCGGAAGGCCCCGCCGTCGAGCAGTTCCAGCGTCCCGTAAAGCTCTGCGAAACCCTCGACATACCAGTGCGGGTAGGCGGTGCTGAATTTCTGCAGCATGAAATGATGGACATATTCATGGAACAGGATGCGTTCGGGGGACAGGGTTGTCCGCTCGCGGATCGCACGCTGGGTCAGGTCGCGGTTGAACCGATCGTCGTCGCTCTCCTCTGCGGGAACGAAGGAAACCGCCGACCCGGCGCGCGGAATGTAAAAACCCGCGACGCCAGCGCTGCCAGCGAGGCGGCCGATGTCGTCGGTATTGCCGAAACGATAGACGCGAACCTTGTTCGCGTCGCCGACTTCGGGTCCGGGGACGGGCAGCCCCTGCATATAGCGCAGCGCGTTGTCGAAGCGTTCGAGCCGCGTCGCAAAACCCTCGGTATCTTCCTTGCTGCTTTCCGAAATGATGATGAAGTGACTGGTTTCGGCTTCCCACCATTCGGCGTGGGCGATGCTGGCCGATACCAGCATGACGAGAAGGGCTCCGGCGCGCAGAGCCTTGTTGAACAGTGCAACCACTTTGTATTCCCCCGGTTTTCGATGCGGTACTATAGCAAGGCCATGACGCGCATCAACCGCTTGCCGAAAGGATGGACGAGATGACCGACACCGCTGCCAGAATTGCCCGTTTCCGCGCCCTGCACGTTCCCGGCGCCCCCCTCATCCTCGTCAATATCTGGGACGCGGGCAGCGCGCGGGCGGTGGCCGCGGCGGGGGCAAAGGCGATCGCGACGGGCAGTTTCGGCGTCGCGGGCGCGCAGGGCCGCGCCGACGGCGAGGATTCCCCGCTGGAGGATGTGTTCGAAAATCTGGGGCGCATCCTGTCGGTCACCGACCTTCCGGTCACGATCGACATGGAATCGGGCTATGGCGCCGATCCGGCCGCGGTCGGTGCTTCGGTCGTGCGCGCGTTCGAAGCGGGCGCGGCGGGGATCAATATGGAGGATCGGCTGCCCGGCGAAACCGCGCTGCTCCCGGTTGCTGAGGCGCAGGCGCGCTACCGCGCCGCTGCCGACACCGGGATCTTCGTCAACGCACGCTGCGACACCTTCCGCGGCGCCGATGTCGCGTCGGACGGCGATGCGCTGGTCGCCGCGACCCTCGAACGCGCACGTGCCTATGCCGATGCGGGCGCGGGGTCGTTGTTCGTGCCCTTCCTGCTCGACCCGAAATGCATCGGCGCGATCTGCGACGCCTCGCCGCTGCCGGTGAACATCCTGCGCGGCAAGGGCGGTCCGACGCACGGCGAACTGGCAGGTCTCGGCGTGGCGCGGATCAGCCATGGGCACCAGCCCTGGGCGGCCGCGATGGCGTGGCTCACGGGACAGGCTGCACAGGTCTTGGGCGGTGACGAACCCGATTACTGACCGGAGCTATTCCCCGGTTCCGTTCCCGACCTCGTCCTCGGCTTCGATGGCCTCCTCGCGGAGGCCCGTGCTCTCGGCGCGCAGTCGCAGCAACTGGTTGAGCAGCGGGCGGGCCTGTGCGCCCATATGCGGGTCAAAGGCGATCGACTGCGCCAGCTGGATTGCGGAACCGAACTGGCCCCGGTTGGCGAGAGCGAGGGCGTAGGCGACGCGGAATTGGATATTCTCGGGCGAAAGCCGGAACGCTTTCTCCAGCCCGTCGATCGCTGCGGTGGGCGCCATTTCGCGCTGCTCGGAAAAGCTCTGATAATAGACATAGAGCGGCAGCGGGTCGTTGGGATCGGTCTTGATTGCCAGTTCGACCGGCGCCCGCGCCCTGACCCAGCTTGCATCCTCGAAGTCGTCCTTTTCGTCGAGGTCGTGCATCATCCATTCGCCGAGCAGGACGTTGGCGCGGACATGGTCAGGCTTGATCGCGAGGGCGCGGTCGAGCGCACTGCGCACCGCGGGGAGATTGCGGACATCTTCGTCGAGTCCCCATTCGGCGGCGGCATATTCGAACCAGGCCGAAGCCGAGTCCGCATGGGTTGCCGCGAGCGTGCGCAAGCTGTCGCGGATCGCTTTGGCGTCGTCGTCGCGGGCCGGGCCGTTCATTCGTGCGAGACGAAGCGGGATCAGCGCATCCTCCGCCGGGGGAAGCACCGACACGGTGATTTGTGCGGGGACAGGGATCGGATCGTTGGTCATGCGATAGCTGAGAGGGCGCTTCAGATAGACCGTCAGATCCTTGTCCAGTTTCGCGATGTCGCCGAACGCGGTGCGCGCCGCCTGGGTGGGTTCCACGCCCATGTTGATCGCACGGATATAGGTGCCCAGTTGTCCGTCGCGCGCAGGGTCGTGGAACAGCATATGGATCAACAGCCAGGCACGCCCATAGTAGACGTCGACCTGTCCCACGGTTTTGAGTGACTGGGGGTCTGTGGTAATCAGTGCCGCCACCGGAATCTGCGGCAACTGGACCAACCCGTAGCCGCGTCCATAGGCGGGTTTGCCGATAAGCGCCTTGCCATTCTTGTCGAAATCGACGGTCGAATAATATTCGGCGAAACCTTCGATGATCCACGCCGGAAAGGCGCCCGTGCGATAGCGCTTCATGAAATGATGCGCATATTCGTGGAACAGCGTTTCCTGCGACGGGGACGTGCCGCGGGTCGAGCCGCCATTGTCGCGGTGCGACACGGCGAAGCTGCCGTCGCGCGCAGTCCGGTAGAAACCGACGACGGAGGCATCGCGCGAGCCGCTATGCAGCTTTGCGACATCGCCCGTCGAAGCAAGGAGGTATATCGGCAACCGGTTGGGCTCGCCCTGTTCCTTGACATTGAGCAACAGGCGCAGCGCGACGTCGAACCGCTGCAGTTTCGAGGCGAAATCGCGCAGCGATTTGTCGCTCCCCTCGCTGTAGATGATAAAACTTTCGGTTTCGGCGCGCAGCCAGCGCGCGTCGGCTATTGTGGCGGTCAACGCCGCGACTATCGCGGCCCCCGCCGCTAAATATCTGATCATGCAAGCTCCCCCAGCTTTGTCCGCCGATGCTGGCACCGCGCTGCGGGGCTGTAAAGCCCCGCGTGCTCAAACGAAACTATAGGGGTCGATGTCGATCGCGAGGCGCGCCTTCGACGGCCAGTCGATCTGCCCGACCCAGTCGCGGATCGCGCCCTGCAGGTCGAAACTGCGCGGCGCGTGGAGCAAGAGGCGGAAGCGGTGGCGGCCGCGCAGCATCGCCAGTGGGGCGGGCGCGGGGCCGTAGACGGCGAGGCCTTCGGCGACGGGCGCCTTGTCGCCGAGCCTTTTGGCGACGCCGCGTGCGACCTCGATATCCTCCGACGAGATGACCAATGCGGCGAAGCGGCCGTAGGGCGGCGCGCCCGCGAACTTCCGCGCCGCGGCCTCGGCGGCGTAGAAGCCGTCGCGGTCGTTGGCGACGAGCGCCGCCATCACCGGCGCGTCGGGGACGCGCGTCTGGATCAGCACCTCGCCGGGCTTGACCCCGCGTCCCGCGCGCCCCGCGACCTGCGCGATCTGCTGAAAGGTGCGTTCGGAGGCGCGCAGGTCGCCGCCGTCGAGGCCGAGGTCGGCGTCGACCACCCCGACGAGCGTCAGGTTCGGGAAATGATAGCCCTTGGTGACGAGCTGGGTGCCGATGATGATGTCGACCAGCCCGGCCTCGACATTGTCGACGAACTCGGCCGCCTTTGCGGGCGACCAGAGCGTGTCCGAGGTGACGATAGCGGTGCGGGCTTCGGGAAAGCGCAAGCTCACCTCGTCGGCGACGCGCTCGACCCCGGGGCCGCAGGCGACGAGGCTGTCCTCGTCCTCGCATTCGGGGCAGAGCCGCGGCGGCGGCATGACATGGCCGCAATGATGGCAGGCGAGCCGGTGGACGAGGCGGTGCTCGACCATCCACGCGGTGCAGTTGGGGCACTGGATGCGGTGGCCGCAGGTCCGGCACAAGGTCAGCGGCGCGAAGCCGCGGCGGTTGAGGAAGAGCAGACTCTGTTCGCCCTTGGCGAGGCGGTCGGCGAGCGCATCGACGAGCGGCGGTGCCAGCCAGCGGCCGCGGTCGGGCGGATCGTTCCGCATGTCGATCGCGGCGAGGTCGGGCAGGGTGGCGCCGCCGAAGCGTGCCGGAAGCTGGATGTGGCGATAGCGCCCGGCCTCGACCATCGCGAGGCTTTCGAGCGCGGGGGTCGCGCTCGCGAGGATGACCGGCAGTCCCTCGAAATGCCCGCGCATCACCGCGACGTCGCGCGCGTGGTAATGGACGCCATCCTCCTGCTTGAAGCTCGTCTCGTGCGCCTCGTCGACGACGATCACGCCGAGCTTGGCGTAGGGCAGGAACAGCGCCGAGCGCGCGCCGACGACGATCTTCGCTTCGCCGCTGGCGATCGCGTGCCACGCGCGCCGCCGCTCGACCGCGCGCAGCCCCGAATGCCAGGCGACGGGCTCGCAGCCGAAACGCGCCGCGAAGCGCGTGAGCATCGGTTCGGTGAGCGCGATTTCGGGGAGCAGGACGAGCGACTGCCGGCCCGTGTCGATCGCGGCGGCGATCGCCTCCATATAGACTTCGGTCTTGCCCGATCCCGTGACCCCGTCGAGCAGCAGTGTTTCGAATGCCGCCGCCGCGACCGCGCCGCGGAGCTGCGCCGCCGCCGCCGTCTGTTCGTCGGACAGGTCGGGGGGCGCAAAGGCGGGATCGGGTTCGGGGTAGGGGGCGTCGGCCGACACGCTCACCGCTTCGAGCGCGCCGGTCTGGACGAGCCCGCGGATCACCGCCTCGCTGACCTCGGCGAGCGCCGCGAGTTCGCGCACCATGCCCTGCCGCTCGCCGATCTCCTCGAGCGCGACGATGCGCTGCGGCGTCATGCGCGCTGGGATTTCGCCGGTGGCGCGATATTCGACGATCGGGCGCCGCGCGTCGGCGAAGGCGGCACCGGGGAGCACCATCCGCAGCACCGATCCGGGCGGCGCGAGATAATAATCGCTCGTCCATTCGACGAGGCGGCGCAGCGGCGCGGGCACCGGCGGCACCGGCACGATTTCATAGAGGTTGCGCAGGCGGTTGTCGCCGACGGGTTCGGGGGCGCCGAAACTGGCATCCTCCCACACCACGCCGCCCATCCGGCGCGGCCCGAGCGGCGCGACGACGACGCTGCCGAGCGGCGCTTCGCTGCCCTGAGGCACGCGATAGTCGAGCGGGCCGAGAGCGGCGGTCAAAAGGAGGACGCGGGCGCGGGTCATGGAACTGGGCAGGATATAGGGCGGCGGATAAAATAGGAAAGCGCCGAGGCGGGCGGCGTCGGCTGACGACCGATAGCGGACGTTATGTTTCCTGCGCCGCCGCTGCTCTCTCGACAATTTTTCGAGTCAGATATTCGTAGATGCCACGCTGCCGGGTGTCATTTTCAACAATGGCAGCAGCCTCTACCATGTAGTCGGTATTCAGAGCGGCATTTGCGTCTGCAACGCCTGCTTTGATCGCCAGAGCAATCTCTTCTACCGTTTGGCCGCCAGGATGACTGCACTCTCCTATAGGGGGGAGGACCGTAACGACGAACTCTTGCAGTGCGCCCCGGCCAATCTTCAAACGGAGCATATTGTGCGTAGGACCGGTCACATGCTGTGCTGTGAAGGTGCCGTCATTCTCTGAAATATTCATTCGCTCGACCCCCAGCACCATTTAGCGCGCTAATGGCAGCTCTCCACCCCAAAGTGGTCGTCACCCTACATCGCCTTGATATAGTCGACCATCTGGCTGACCACCGTGCCCCAACCGTCGTGGAAGCCCATTGCCTCGTGCTTCTGGCGCGCCGCCGAATCGCCGTGGAGCGCGACCGCCTTGTAGCGCGTGCCGCTGCCGTGCGGTGTCAGGAACAGCCCGGCGGTGAAGAAGGGTGCGGGGGCGGGGCGAAAGCCGGGAAGCAGCGTGTCGGTGAAGATCAGCCGCTCAAAGGGCACGACCTCGAGATAGCAGCCGCTGTTCGGAAATTCTTCGCCCTCGGGCGAGCGCATCACCGTGTTGAACGCGCCGCCGGGGCGTAGTTCGATCGTGCAGTCGGTGATCGTCCACGGCTTGGGCACGAACCAGTGCTGCAGATGTTCGGGGGTCGTCCACACCTTCCACACCAGCTCGACGGGCACGTCGATCTCGCGGTCGAGCACCAGGTCGAGCTCGGGGTCGATATGCGGGAGCGGAAAGGTCATCGGTCTTCCTCCTTTTTGAGCTTGAGCAGATAATCGTCCATGCGGTCGAGGCGCCCCTCCCACAGGCGGCGCTGGGTCCCGAGCCAGTCCTCGGCGAGGCGTAGCCGGTCGGGGGCGAGGCTGTAGGTGCGTACGCGCCCGACCTTGCGCGAGTGGACCAGTCCGCAGCCTTCGAGAATTTTCAGATGTTCGACGAAGGAGGGGAGCGCCATCGCGAAGCGCGCCGCGAGTTCGCTGACCGAGGTCGGACGTTCGCTGAGGCGTTCGAGCACATGGCGCCGCGTCGGGTCGGCGAGCGCGCGGAAGATGCCGTCGATCATCGCGGGCTGCGGGGCAAGGGGGGCGTCGGGCCGGACGTTCGACATGGCGGGGCTTCCTTTTGCGGGGTCCAGTCTATGGTCGGAAAATACTTAGGTCAATCCCTAAGTATTGGGGTGAGTCACCGGACCCGCGAAAGGCGTGCCGATGCGAAGGGATCAGCTGGTTGCGAGCGCCGCTTTCCCGGCGCGAGGCTTCGCGGGTTTCGGGCGGCGGAACCAGAAGGTCCACACCGCGAAGCTGCCGAGCATCGTCATCGCCATTCCCGAAAGCGTCATGACGATCCGCCAGGGCCAGCCGCCGATCTTCGACGCGTGGATCGGGAAGGCCTTGTTGAACGCCTGTGCGCCGCCGGGCATGGTCAGCGCGTCGCGGGCGCCGAGCACCTGGCCGGTCGCGGCGTCGAACCACAATGTCGAACGGCCGTTGGGCAGCCATTCGGCCTGCTGGCGCATGCGCAGCATGATCGGGTCGCCGGATTTGCGCGGCAGGCTGAGGATTCGGAATTCGGCGTCGGGAAAGCGCCGCCGCGCTTCGGTCAGCATCGCGGTATAATCGGGTTTCGCGGCGAGCGGGCCGCCGCTGTATTTCGGCGGCTCGATCGCTTTGGCGGCTTCGGCGGGCGACCCGAACGGCGCGATCATCACCATCGCGAAGGGGCGAAAGATCATCATCGTGCCGGTGACGACCGAGATCAGCAGCAGCGGTGCCGCGATGATGCCGAGGTCGCGGTGGTGCATCACGATCGCCGGGCGCGACATCCGCCTGGGCCACAGCCGCAACTGGAAGGTCTTGCGCGTGCGCCACCACAGGATCACGCCCGAGATCACGAAGAACAGGCCCGCGAGCCCCGCGATCCCGATCACCCATTCGCCGCTGTCGCCCGCGAAGAGATGATGATGGAAGTCGAAGATCCAGAGTTCGGGTCGCTCCCACTGGCTCGCCCAGCGCGTGACGATCTCGCCCGCCTGGCTGGCATAGGCGCCGGTATCGCCGCCGTTCGGCGCACCGAAGCGGAGCTGGTGCAGCCCGAAACGCCCGTCGGCATAGATGATGCCCTGCGCGCCGGGCATCGCCATCAGCCGCTCGGTGGTCGCGGCGACCGTCGCGAGGTCGCCGCGCAGCGGATCGCCGGTGCCCGGCAGCCCGATCCACAGATGCTCGTAGAGCAGGATCGTGCCCGACAGGCCGAGCAGCGCGAGCACGAGGCCGAGCAGGCCGCCGGTCCAGCGGTGGAGCGTGTCGAGCAATTTCATCATCGGGCGGTCACTCGATCAACATCGTCATTGCGAGGGGCCGGAGCCGACGCGGCAAGCCAGGCGCGGCGTAAACCCGCGCTGGATTGCTTCGCTTCGCTCGCAATGACGGAAGGAAAAATCAAAAGCGGTAATCCCAGCCGAGCGTGAAGGTCCGCCCGCGTCCCGCGAAGAAGGCGAGATTGTCGGTCGGCAGCCGCGTGTCGCTCGAATAGTCGATGTAGAATTTGTCGAACAGATTCTGCACCGACAGGCTGAGGCCGCCGAAGCCGGTGTCGTAGCGGATGCTGGCGTCGGTGATGTTGTAGCCGCCGAAATTATTGGCCTGGTTGGGCTGGGGCTTGCCCTCCATCGCATGGAAGCTGCGCGACAGGAAGAATTGCGTCTGCACCAGCGCCGACAGCGGCCCCTTGGCATAGCTCGCCGACAGGTTGACGCGATCGGGCGAGATGTTGACGCCGTCGAGGTCGGTATCGACGATCCCGTCGGGCGCGCCGCGCGAGGCGTCGCTGTCGAACAGGCCCTTGATGTGCGCATAGCCGACATTGAGCTTGAGCCCGTCGATCGGCAGGCGCACGCCGAGGTTGAGTTCGAGCCCCTGGATCTCGATGCGCAGCCGCTGGACGTCGAAATTGCGGTCGGTGCCCTGGATCAGCAACTGCCCCTTGTCGCTCGACGACCAGAAATAGGCCGCCGACGCGTCGAGCGGGCCGCGCTTCACTTCGAGGCCGATTTCGCGATTGTTCGAGACGATCGGGTCGACCCCGATCGAGTTCACCGAAAATCCGGCCTCGCCGACCGAGCGGGTGATGCGGCCGATGTCGGGGACGGTGAAGCCCTCGGCATAGCTCGCATAGGCGCGGATTCCGTCCCACGGCTCGACGATGACGCCGCCGTTGACCAGCAGGTCCTTGAAGCTGGGCTTGGCGCCCGCGACGTCGACGCCGCCATAGGTCGAAACGCCGCAATTCGTCGTGACCGTGGCCGAACAGGCGCGGAAGGTCGTCGACGCCAGCGTGTGATAATCGTCGATCTTGATCCGGACATTTTCCCAGCGCACCCCGCCGGCGACGCGGACGATCCCGTCGAACAGCTTCAGATTCGCCTGACCGAAGGGCGCGAGGCTGCGGAAATCGCTCGGCGGCACCCAGACGCGCCCGGTCGCGATCAGCGCCTGCTCGGTCTTGTCGAAGAGGGCATCGAAGCCGAGCGTGACGGTCAGATTCTCGAAACCCGGCACCGCGCGTTCGTAGCTGATTTTGGCGCCAAGCTTGCGCGACCGGTTCTGCGACTGGTCGAACAGGGTGCCGACCGGCGCGAGCGCGGGGTCCTGGAAGGTCGCCTGCGGGTTGATCTCGCCGCCGAAGGTGTCGCGGCTGCGGTTGAAGAAGATCTGGCTGACGAAATTGCCGCCGCCGAGGTTGCTGTCGGTCAGCGACAGCGCGACGCTTTCGGTGCGATTCTGCGCCGACTTGCCCGGCGGGGTGCCGTGCACCGCGCTCGTCGGGACGCCGGTCAGGCGGTTGCCCGCGACCGCGACATAATCGCCGTCGCCTTTGAGCTCGAACCGGCTCGCGATCAGGTCGAGCCGCATCGTGTCGGTCACTTCGTAACCAAGCCGCGCGAACAGCGAGAGCGCCTTCGAATCCTGCGTTTCGCCCTGCGTCAGGTTGATGCCGATGCGGCGCCCCTCGCCATCGTAAAAGGCACCGCGCTTTTCCCACGCGGCGCCGAAGGTCGCGTCGAAGCGGTCGGCCTTGTACTGGACGAGGCCCGCGACCTTGCCGCCGAGTCCATCCTTGCTGAAGCCGTCGTCGGCGGTACCCTGCAACAGCAGGCGGCCCGACAGGCCTTCGGTGCTCGGCGCACCGACGGTGACCTGGTTGACGATGCCGCCGGTGCCGCCGATGCCCTGCAGCGCGTTCGAGCCATAGATCAGCTCGACGCGGTCGACGAAGAAGCCGTCGACGGTGAAGCCGTCGCGGCTGCCGTCGCGCATCGGGGTCGACTGCGGAATGCCGTTGATCGCATAGAGCGGCGAGCGTCCGCGCAGCGTTTCGCCCGCGCCCGACAATTTCTGCCGCGTCGGCGAGAAGCTGGGGGTCAGCGTCGCGACTGCGTCGGTCACCGAACCCGAAATCGCGATCTGCTGGTCGAGGCTGTCCTTGCCGATGACGTCGATCGTCAGCGGCAGCGCATTGGGGGGCAATATGGTGCGCGCCGCGGTGACGACGATCGTCTCGGCGCCGCCGTCTTCGGCCACCGGTGCGGCATCCTGCTGCGCGAAGGCGGGCGTCGAAAGGGCGGTGCCGGCGAGCGCGGCGGCGAACAACTTGCGATTCATTCTCAACTCCTGTCCGGAGAGCCCGCTAGTGCGACACATTCGCATATGCAAGAGGGAATGCACGCTGCGCGGCACTTTCGCCAACTTCCGCGCGTCCGGTCGAAATTCTCGCCACGCGCCTGCAAGCGCTGCTATCACCCGGGTCATGCGGGAAAAGGAACTGCGCTTCGCCCTGATTTGCTACGGCGGCATCAGCCTCGCCGTCTATATGCACGGCATCACCAAGGAAGTGTGGCGCCTCGCCGCGGCGTCACGGGCGTTCCACGACGGACAGGAACTGCCGGGCTCGTGCGCCGTCTACCGCGACCTGCTTGCGGCGATCGAGGCAAAGACGAGCGTGCGCCTGCGCGTGCTGACCGACATCGTCGCGGGGGCCAGCGCGGGGGGGATCAACGGCATCTTCCTCGCGCGCGCGCTGGCGACGGGGCAGTCGCTCGACCCGCTCACCGACCTGTGGCTCGAGGACGCCGACGTCGACAGTCTGCTCGATCCCGACGCGCGTCCGCTGTCGGCGGCGACCAAATTCTGGGCGGTGCCGATCGCCGGCTGGGCGATGAAGAAGCGCGGCAATGTCATCGACCGGACGGTGGGCGAGGGCGCGCAGGAAGAGGTGCGCGCCAAGCTGTCGCGTTTCGTGCGTGCGCGCTGGTTCGAGCCGCCCTTCGGCGGCGCGATCTTCTCGAACCTGCTGCTCGACGCGTTCGACGCGATGGAGGCGGGGCCGCGCGGGCCGGTGCTGGTTCCGGCGGGACAGCCGATCGATCTGTTCGTTTCGGTCACCGACTTCACCGGGCACAGCATGCCGCTGTCGCTCAACAGCCCGCCGCGCGTGACCGAGCAGGAACATCGGCTGATCATCCGCTTCCGTCACGACGGGCGTGCGGGCGAGGCGCTCGACGACGTGCCCGCGCTCGCGGCGGCGGCGCGCGCCACTGCCAGCTTCCCCGGCGCCTTTCCGCCCTTCACGCTCCGCGAACTCGACGCGGTGCTCGCGGCGCGCGCGATCGCGTGGCCGGACCGCGATGCCTTTCTCCGCGTGCAATTGCCCGCGGGCGGCGAGGCCGATCCCGCCGACCGTGTGCTGATCGACGGCTCGGTGCTCGCCAATGCACCCTTCCGCCCTGCGATCGCCGCGCTGAAACAGCGCCCGGCACGGCGCGAGATCGACCGGCGCTTCGTCTATATCGACCCCAAGCCCGACTACAGGTCGATCAGCTTCGGCAAGCCGGGCGATCCCGCCGAGGGGGCGGAGAGGAAACTTCCGGGCTTTCTCTCGACGATCCTCGGGGCACTCTCCGAAATCCCGCGCGAACAGCCGATTCGCGACAATGTCGAGGCGATCGAGGGCATGTCGCGGCGCATCCGCCGCATGCAGCGCATCGTCGACGCGATGAAGGTCGAGGTCGAGGAACAGGTCGCGGCGCTGTTCGGCACGACCTTCTTCCTCGACACGCCGACCCCGGCGCGGCTCGCCAAATGGCGCGCCAAGGCGCAGGAGCAGGCAGCGGCGCGCGCGGGCTTCGCTTATGCACCCTATGGCCATCTCAAGCTGTCGGCGGTGGTCGAGGGACTGGTGGCGGCGGTCGACCGGGTTGCTCCGCCCGAAGGCGCGGTGCACCGCGCCAACCGGCGGCGGGCGCTGTGGGACGAGGTGCGCGCGCGCGGGCTCGACCGCATTTCGGGACGCAAGGGTGCGGGCGCGAGCGGCGACGCGATTGCCTTTTTCCGCGCGCACGACCTCGGATTCCGCGTCCGCCGGCTGCGTTTCCTTGCGCGCGAACTCGACACCGCGGTCGAGGCGACGCGCGAAGCGCGCGATCCGGTGTGCGAAGCGATGCGCGAGGCGATCTTCAAAGCGCTCGGTCGCTATCTCGAGCGCGAGGCCGACCGCTGGCTCGAAGGGCTCGACGTAACCGCCGATGCCCCGCCGGGCGCATGGATCGACGCGATCGCGGCGCGGCGCGACCTCGTCGCCGTTGATACCGAGGCCGACGTGCTGATCGCCGAAGGGCTGGCGGCGCTGCCCAGGGACGATCGCCGCACGCTGCTGCTCGCCTATCTCGGCTATCCCTTCTACGACATCGCGACCCTGCCGTTGCTTCAGGGCGAGGGGTTCGACGAATTCGACCCGATCAAGATCGATCGCATTTCGCCCTCCGACGCCACCGCGATCCGCACCGGGGGCGCGCAGGCGATGCTCAAGGGGATCGAGTTCAACAGCTTCGGCGCTTTCTTCAGCCGCGCGTATCGCGAGAACGACTATCTGTGGGGACGCCTGCACGGCGCCGACCGCTTGATCGACATCGTGGCGTCAAGCGTGACGGGCGACGGTGCGCTGACCCCGCGCGAGTTGGCGGCGATCAAGCGT
Source organism: Sphingopyxis sp. YF1 (assembly GCF_022701295.1). NCBI lineage: Bacteria > Pseudomonadati > Pseudomonadota > Alphaproteobacteria > Sphingomonadales > Sphingopyxidaceae > Sphingopyxis > Sphingopyxis sp. YF1. Next base: position 3,290,852 of record NZ_CP033204.1, on the reverse strand, counting down.
CGCACCTTCCATGCGATCCTCGATGAAGAAGAAGGGCGGCTGCCCAAGGTGGAGGCGCTGATCGCGGAGATCAGGGGCGAGGTCGATCGCGCTTAGGCCGGGCGATTGCGGAGATCGCAAATGCGACGTCGATGGCGGCTTTGGGGTGGTTAAGCGATAGTCTGTTCTTGGTACTTTCGCACAAGAGCAGGCGCAGCTTAGCCGGATTTTTTGGGTCGGCCGCGTCGAAGATCGAGCAGCTTCGAATCGAAATCCTGAAGAAGGTGCGCCCCGCTTTTAATATCGCCCCGTTTGAAAGCTGCGTACGACGCTTCCAGCAACGCCGTCGCTGGTGGGATAGCTTCTTTGTCTTTGATGCGGTCGAATGATACCGGAAGGCCACGGCGCAAAATATCATAGGCTTTGTCGAGCGTCATTGGCTCGTCCCAATCGCGTTCCGGAAATCCGAGCGAAGCCCCCATCACGACATAGGCAATGTGATTTCGATATTCCCTGAACCGACCGAACCCATATTCTCTCTCTTTCTGCCGTTCGTCCATGCTGCCCCCAGATCGGAATGTCCGCATGCAGGTGATCTGGCACAGCAAACGAATGGCGACAATCGGTCGATTGCCGTCATTGCACCCAGATCGACCGTGAACGGCAAAAGGGGTGGAGAGCGGACCGCGACCATTTCCAGTCGTCATCCCGGCGAAGGCCGGGATCTCGCCGATGCGTCATGGCTTGCAGGGCGGGATCCCGGCCTTCGCCGGGATGACGGAAAACGACCGAATACAGCCCTCCGTGCGCCCCGGCGAAAGCCGGAGTCCATTGCAGAAACACGCCGGGTTCGTGTCGGCACTCTGGGCCCGGCTTTCGCCGGGATGCACATCTCTGACGTCCGCAATCGGGCGTTACCCGCCGTTGTCGGGTTTGCCATGGCGCTGCCCGAATCTTGTCCGTCGTCCGCGTCGGAAGGCGGTCGTCGCTTCACGCCGCAATGCACCCTCCGGCGGCCCCCGGCCTGCGCGGAGGCGACGGGGCGCTCAGTCGGTCAGATCGTCCCACATGTCCTTGATGCGGCCGAAAAAGCCCTGACTCGCGGGGCATTCGTCGCCGGTCTCGGTCTCGCGGAAGGCCTGGAGCAGTTCCTTCTGCTTGGCGCTGAGCTTCGTCGGCGTTTCGACGTCGATCTGGACGACGAGGTCGCCGTGGCCGCGGCCGTTGAGCACCGGCATGCCCGCCCCGCGCTGGCGGAGCTGCTTGCCCGACTGGATGCCGCTCGGGATATTGATCTCGTGCTTCGCGCCGTCGAGCCCGGGGATGGTGATGCAGCCGCCGAGCGCCGCGGTGGTGAAGCTGATCGGCGCGCGCGTGAACAGCGTCGTGCCCTCGCGCTCGAAAACCTTGTGCCGCGCCATGTGGAGAAAGATGTAGAGGTCGCCCGGCGCCGCACCGCGTGCGCCGCTTTCGCCTTCACCCGACAGGCGGATGCGCGTTCCCTCGTCGACCCCCGGGGGGATGGTGACGGTCAGCGTCTTGCGCCGGTCGACGCGCCCTTCGCCGTGGCAGGTGCCGCACGGATCGGCGATGACCTCGCCCGATCCCTGACAGTGGGGGCAGGTCCGCTCGACCATGAAAAAGCCCTGCTGCGCACGCACCTTGCCGTGGCCGCCGCAGGTGGTGCAGCGGTGCGTCGAGGTGCCGGGCTTGGCGCCCGACCCATCGCAGCTGTCGCAGCGCGCCGCGACGTCGACCTGGATCTCGCGGCTGATGCCGGTGAAGGCATCCTCGAGCCGGATTTCCATGTCGTAGCGCAGGTCGGCGCCGCGCGCCGGGCCGCGCTGCTGGCGGCCGCCGCCGAACGCCGATCCGAAGATCGATTCGAAAATGTCGCCGATGTCCCCGAAATCGGCACCGCCGCCTGCGGCGCCGTGCGGCATGCTCTTGCCGAACCGGTCGTAGGCCGCGCGTTTCTGCGGGTCCTTGAGCACGTCATAGGCTTCGTTGATCGCCTTGAAGCGTGCCTCGCTGTCGCCGCACCCCGGATTCTTGTCGGGGTGGTACTTCATCGCCAGCTTGCGGTAGCTCGCCTTGAGCGCTGCGTCGTCGGCGGTGCGCTCGACCTCGAGCAGTTCGTAATAATCGATGTCGAGCGACATGGTGCCCCTAACCTCGCTTCCCGAAGCCGTTCGCCCCGAGCCCGTCGAAGGGCCGTTCTGTCTTCGTTGGGGAAGAGGGAGAACGGTGCTTCGACAAGCCCGGCACGAACGGCATAGGGATGAGAGTCCTTACTTCTTGTCGTCTTCGACTTCCGAGAATTCGGCATCGACGACATCTTCGTCGGCCTTCGGAGCGTCACCGTCGGCGTTGGGCGACGCCGCAGCCTGCTGCTCCTTCTCGTAGATCGCCTGGCCGAGCTTCATCGCGACCTGCGCGAGCGCCTGGCTCTTTTCGGTCATCGCGGCGGCATCGCCGCCCTCGACCGCGGTCTTGGCTTCGGCGATCGCGGCCTCGATCTCGGACTTGAGACCGGCATCGACCTTGTCGCCATGCTCGCGCAGCTGGCTCTCGGTCGAGTGGATCAGGCTCTCGGCGTTGTTCTTCGCCTCGGCCGCCTCGCGGCGCGCCTTGTCTTCTTCGGCGAACTGCTCGGCGTCCTTGACCATCTGGTCGATGTCCGCGTCGCTGAGGCCGCCCGAGGCCTGGATCTTGATCTGCTGTTCCTTGCCGGTGCCCTTGTCCTTGGCGTGGACCGACACGATGCCGTTGGCGTCGATGTCGAAGGTCACCTCGATCTGCGGCACGCCGCGCGGCGCCGGCGGAATGCCGACGAGGTCGAACTGGCCGAGCATCTTGTTGTCCGCCGCCATTTCGCGCTCGCCCTGGAACACGCGGATCGTCACCGCCGACTGGTTGTCGTCGGCGGTCGAATAGACCTGCGACTTCTTGGTCGGGATGGTGGTGTTGCGGTCGATCATGCGCGTGAACACGCCGCCGAGCGTCTCGATGCCGAGCGACAGCGGGGTCACGTCGAGCAGCAGCACGTCCTTGACGTCGCCCTGCAGAACGCCGGCCTGGATCGCGGCGCCGATCGCGACGACTTCGTCAGGGTTCACACCGGTGTGCGGTTCCTTGCCGAAGAAATCCTTCACGACTTCGCGCACGCGCGGCATGCGCGTCATGCCGCCGACGAGCACGACCTCGTCGATCTCGCTCGCCGAGACGCCGGCGTCCTTGATCGCCTTCTTGCAGGGCTCAAGCGTGCGCTTGACGAGCTCTTCGACCAGCTTTTCGAGGTCGGCGCGGGTGATCGTCTTGACGAGGTGCTTCGGCCCGTTGGCGTCGGCGGTGATGAAGGGCAGATTGACCTCGGTCGTCGCGGCCGACGACAGTTCGATCTTCGCCTTTTCGGCGGCTTCCTTCAGCCGCTGCAGCGCGAGCTTGTCGCCGCGCAGGTCGATGCCTTCGTCCTTCTTGAAGGTGTCGGCGAGATATTCGACGATCTTCGAGTCAAAGTCTTCGCCGCCGAGGAAGGTGTCGCCGTTGGTCGACTTCACTTCGAACACGCCGTCGCCGACCTCGAGGATCGAGATGTCGAAGGTGCCGCCGCCAAGGTCATAGACGGCGATCGTCTTGTTCTCGGTCTTGTCGAGGCCGTAAGCCAGCGCGGCCGCGGTCGGCTCGTTGATGATGCGCAGCACTTCGAGGCCGGCGATGCGGCCGGCGTCCTTGGTCGCCTGGCGCTGGGCGTCATTGAAATAGGCCGGAACGGTGATGACCGCCTGCTCGACCTTTTCGCCCAGATAGGCTTCGGCGGTTTCCTTCATCTTCTGGAGGATGAACGCGCTGATCTGCGACGGCGAATAATCCTCGCCGCCCGCCTTGACCCAGGCGTCGCCGTTGGCGCCCTTGGTGATGTTGTAGGGGACGAGTTCCATGTCCTTCTTGGTCATGGGATCGTCGAAGCGGCGGCCGATCAGGCGCTTCACCGCGAAGATGGTGTTTTCGGGATTGGTCACCGCCTGGCGCTTCGCCGGCTGCCCGATCAGCCGCTCGCCGTCCTTGGCGAAGGCGACGATCGAGGGCGTCGTGCGCGTGCCTTCGACATTTTCGATAACCTTGGGCTTGCCGCCTTCCATCACCGCGACGCAGCTGTTCGTGGTGCCGAGGTCGATCCCGATCACTTTGGCCATATGATTACACGTCCTTGTTGCTTCTTCGGCGCCCTGAAAAGGCACGCCATACCATGGGCCCCGACTGGGGTTTCTGGGCGCGATATAGGTGCGCTAATCCTTGGCACAAGGACTCAATCGGCTTATCGGGAACAGGAAAATTCTTCGCCATACGGAGTCCGATGCCATGAAGCCCTTCACCCCCCGCCTGTTCGCCTGCACCGCGCTCGCCGCGACCGCGCTTGGTCTTGCCGCGTGCGGCGAGAATCTCGGCAAGGGCCAGCCGCTCAACGTGGTGAGCGGGCATATCGTGATGGGCGCGACCCCCGACCGTCCCGCGGTCGGCTATTTCCGCGTCCAGGGCGGCCCGGTGCCGGTCGAGCTCGTCGCGGTGACCGCCGATCTCGCGCAGCGCGTCGAGATGCACGAAAGCGTCAAGGAAAACGGCGTGATGACGATGAAGCCGCTCGACCGCGCCGCGGTGCCCGCGAAGGGCGAACTGGTGTTCAAGCAGGGCGGCAAGCATCTGATGATCTGGAACATCAATCCCGCCGCGGTGCGCGCGGGCAAGCTGCCGATGGCGTTCGTCTTCACCAACAACAACAATGAACGCATCCTGTTCGACATGCCGATCAAGCAGGCGTCGACCGACACGAGCGGCGACGGCGCGGCGATGGATCACGGCGCGATGGAGCATGACGGCACGGGCGATGCCGCGGTGAAGACCGCCGAACCCGCAAAGAAGTAAGCTGCGGGTGGAGCGCGACGGGCGCCGGCTGACCGCGGGCGAGATCGCGCTCGCGCGGAGCGTGTTCGGCGACGCGATCCGCTACGACGCGGTGCGGGTGCGCCACCGCAAATGGGCCTTTTTCCAGCCGCGCGGGGTCGTGATGGCGCCGATGGGGCATCTGCATTTCCATCCGCGCGGCGACGTCTATTGCGAAGATTTTTCCTGTCCGACTTATGACGCGCTCAAGGCGAAGGGGCTGTTCCTCCACGAAATGACGCATGTGTGGCAGGCGCAGACGCGTGGCCGCTGGTATCTGGTGCTGATGCGTCACCCCTTTACGACATACAGCTACAGCCTCAGGCCCGGCTGGCGGCTCGAGCGTTACGGGCTCGAGCAACAGGCCGAGATCGTGCGGCACTACTGGCTGCTGACGCAGGGGGTGGTGATCGGCGGGGCGCCCGGTGCAGCCGCCTATCGGGCGATCCTGCCCTTCACCCCGGAAGGGTCCGCATGACCGATTTCGAATTCGTCTTCGTTCTCTACAGCCTGCTGCTCGGGCTTTCGATGGTCGAACTGCTTGGCGGGCTCGGCCGCGCGCTCGAGGCGCGCTTCGCCGCCGAGGCATCGCGCGGCCAGTTCGCGCTTGGCTGGCTGACGCCGCTCCTTGCGATCTTCGTGATGCTCGACCTGCTGTCTTTCTGGCAGGCAGCCTGGGCGGTGCGCGCGCATGTCGCGGTGTCGGGGACGACGCTGATGGCGGTCGCCGCTTTCGCGAGCCTCTATTATCTCGCTGCACGGCTCGTCTTCCCGTCGCGGCCCGAGGGGTTCGCGAACCTCGACACCCATTATTTCCGTGTCCGGCGCATCGTCCTCGGGCTGTTGCTCGTCCTGCTCGCGGCGCAGTTCGCCTTTTACCTGACGCAGCCCGCGATGGCGGCGGTCGTTGCGCGTCCGCTGGTGTGGGGACTGACGCTGGTCCTTACGGCACTGATGCTCGCGGCGATGTGGGTCCGCGGCGTGCGCGCGAGCATTGCGGTGCTCGCGCTGCTGATCGCGCGCTACGTTGCCGTCTATTTGCTCTGAGGCGGCTGCTGCGCGCGCGGTGCGCATACCTTCCCCTTGAGTAGGGGACGGAAAATTCCAGCTAGCCAAGGGGGCGGTGTTCGTCCTATGTTCCCCGCATGGATTTTGCCTCGCTGCTCGTTGCCCTCGTCGCCCTTGCCATCGGTGCCCTCATCGGCTGGCTGTTCGCCGGGCGGCAGGCGGGCGGGCTCAAGGCCGAGCGCGACGGGCTGGCCGAGCGTTTTCGCACCGCGGTCACCGACCTTGCGGCCGAAGCCGAGGCGCGCAAGGCGGCGGATATCCAGCTGTCGGCGCTGCTCGCCGAACAACGGGCGCGCGACGCGGCGCATGATGCGCAGATCCGCCAATTGCACGATGCGCAGGCTGCGCTCACCGCACAGTTCCGCGAGGTGGGACAGGCGATGCTCGGCGAGGCGCAAAAAAGCTTTCTCGAACGCGCCGACGCGCGTTTCCGGCAGAGCGAGGAGAGCGCCGGGCAGAATTTGAAGGCGTTGCTCCAGCCGGTGCACGAGCGTCTCGAAAAATATGAGAGCGAAGTGCGCAAGGTGGAGACCGAACGGCAGAGCGCGTTCGGCCTGCTGCAGGGCCAGATCGAATCGATGCGCACCCAGAGCGAGCGCGTGTCGAGCGAGGCGGCGAAGCTGGTCAACGCGCTGCGCAACGCCCCCAAGGCGCGCGGCCGCTGGGGCGAACAGCAACTGCGCAACGTGCTCGAAAGTTGCGGCCTGTCCGAACATGCCGATTTCCAGACCGAGGTCAGCGTCGCCGACGGCGAGGGCGGACGCCTGCGCCCCGATGTCGTCGTCAAGGTACCCGGCGGGCAGAGTCTGATCATCGATGCCAAGGTCTCGCTCAATGCCTATCAGGACGCGTTCGGCGCGGTCGACGAGCGCGAAAAGGCCGCGCATCTCGCTGCGCACGCCGCGGCGATGAAGGCACATGTCAACACGCTCGGCGCGAAAAGCTACTGGAACCAGTTCGACGATACCCCCGACTATGTCGTGATGTTCGTCCCCGGCGAGCATTTCCTCGCCGCCGCGCTCGACCACGATCATGAGCTGTGGGACTATGCTTTCGACCGCAAGGTGCTGCTCGCGACTCCGACCAACCTCATCGCCATCGCGCGCACCGTCGCGGCGGTGTGGCGGCAGGAAAAGCTCGCGGGACAGGCGCGCGAGATCGCGGCGCTCGGCAAGGAACTTTATGCGCGCATGTCGGTGATGGGCACGCACATCGCGCGTGTCGGCAAGAATCTCGATCAGGCGACGGGAGCGTATAACGCTTTCGTCGGCAGCTTCGAATCGCAGGTGCTGACCCAGGCGAAGCGTTTCGAGGCGCTCGATATCGAAACCGGCGGCAAGGAGATTCCCGCGCTCCCCGTCGCCGAACAGGCGGCCCGCCCGCTCGCGAAGCTGGCGAGCGCACCGGCGGCGGTCAACGACGCGGGCGAATAGTCAGAGAGCCGCGCCAAATCGGGTCGCCCGAGCCTGTCGAATGGTCGCACTTCCTCTCTGCGCGACAGGGGAGGGACGGTGCTTCGACAAATTCGGCGCGAACGGGTTGGGACTATATCGAGCGCCGCAGCACCGCCGTCAGGCCATCGGCGTCGGTCAGGACAAGCGTGCCGTCGTTGGGAAAGCGGAGGCTCACGGGCCCGCGCATCATCGCGAAGAAGGCGCCTTCCTGCGCCATGCCCGCCCCCGGGCACGCCATTTCGGTCGCCATCAGCGGCCCGGCGGTGAGCGTGCGGCCGTCGCGCGTGTAGCGGCCCGAAAAGCGGTTGCATCCTGCGCTGCCGCTCAGCCGGTCGGCTTCGAAGGCGAGCGAGGTCGGGCGGTCGGCCGCGACGGGCGTGCCGCCGATCGACACGAAGCTCCAGCTGGTCCCGGCGAGCTCGGTCGGCGGGAGGATGCCGCCGCCGCAGCCCTTCACCGTCTTGCCGTTGGCGATGACCGTCACCGTGTCGCGATAGCGCCGGTCGCTCATCCCGTCGCTGCATTCGCCGTGGGTGATGTCGACCGTCAGGCGGCTGGTGACGTAGCGCTCGCCGTTGAAGCTCGGCCGGGCGCCGGGATTGGCGACGACGATCTTGGTGTCGCCATAGTCGCCGTCGTAGTTGAGTATCCCGGGGGTGATCTCGAGCGTCCAGCCCGGTTCGGTGCCGAGCGCCATATAGGCGGCCGCGGGCGGCGTAGCCGGACCCTGCGGGGCTTCGGCGGCGGGAACGCATCCGGCGAGGGCGACGCTGAGCGTCAATATGGCAAGCGGCTTAAACATGGTCATCTCCCAAAACCCGTTTGCATCGAGCGAAGTCGAGATGCGTCTTCCGCGACGCGGGCGTGTCTCGACTTCGCTCGACACGAACGGAGGAGGGGCGTTGTAGTTGCACCGCGCTGTCGCGCGGCTGAATGCTATCTTCGCCGCTGGTTCAGCACTTCATAGGCCATCACCGCCGCCGCGACCGCGGCGTTCAGGCTGTCGGCCTTGCCGAGCATCGGCATCTTGACGCGCACATCGGCGGCGGCGGCATAGGCGGCGGGCATGCCCTGCGATTCATTGCCGATCAGGATGAAGGTCGGCGCGACGTAGCGTGCCGCCTGATAGTCGACGGTGTCGCCGCCGAGCCAGGTCGCGACGAGCTGCCCCGGTCCGCCGCGCAGCCAGGGCAGGAATTCTTCCCAGCGCGCCTGTACCAGCGCCTGCGTGAAGATCGCGCCCATGCTCGCGCGCACCGCCTCGACGGCATAGGGATCGGTCGATTCGTCGAGCAGGATCAGCCCGCCCGCACCCACCGCATCGCCGGTGCGCAGCATCGTGCCGAGATTGCCCGGATCGCGCAGCCGCTCGGCGACGAGCCAGATCGGCGCCGCGCCGCGATCGAGGTCGGCGAGCGCCGTTTTCGGCTCGGCATAGATACCGACGACGGTCTGGGCATTGTCCTTGCCCGACAGCTTCGAAAGGATCGCGGGGGTGGTGTCGATCACCTCGCCGCCGCCCGCGAGCGTCGCGTCAACGAGCGCCTGCGCGAGCGGGTGGCCAGCGCCATCGGGGCCGAGGAACAGCCACAAGGGCAGCACGCCGGCCTCGCGCGCTTCGGTCGCGATGCGCAGTCCTTCGGCGAGGAACAGTCCCTCGGCGCGGCGATGGCGTTTTTCGCGCAGCAGCCGCATCCGCTTGACCAGCGGATTCGACAGGCTTTCGATGGTGGAACGGCGGGCGTGATTCATGCGGATGGGGCCACGGCCTCAGTCCTCGCCGAAGCTGTCCTTGACCAGCCCCACGAGCTTGAGCAGCGCGGCGTCGGCGCCGTCGCCCTTCGTATGGATGGTGATCGAATCGCCCTTCGCGGCACCGAGCATCATCAGCCCCATGATCGAGGTGCCGTTGACCCGGCTGCCGCCTTTTTCGACCTCGACCGACACGGTTTCGGGCAGGCGGCTGACGAAGGTGACGAACTTGGCGCTCGCGCGCGCGTGGAGTCCGCGCTGGTTGGTGATTTCGACCGTCTCGCTCGATTCGCTCATGATGTCACCCCCAGCATCTCCGACGCGACGGAGATATATTTCTGGCCCGCTTCCTTCGCGGCGATCACCGCGGGGCGAAGCTCCATCGTCTTGCGCGCGCTTTCGAGGCGGATCAGCATCGGCAGATTGACCCCGGCGATCACTTCGGTGCGACCGGCGTCGAGCAGGCTGATCGCGAGGTTCGACGGGGTGCCCCCGAACAGGTCGGTGAGCATGATCACGCCGCGGCCTTCGTCGACCTTGCGGATCGCGTCGGCGATTTCCTTGCGGCGCATCTCCATATTGTCGTTGGGCCCGATGCACACGGTTGCGATCGCGCGCTGGGGGCCGACGACATGTTCCATCGCGGTCACCATCTCCTCGGCAAGGCGGCCATGCGTCACGAGGACCATTCCGAGAAGCGGCAGTGCTTTATCGCTGGGCATGCAGTCTACGACCCTTGTGCTTTTCCGCCGGACGCGGGAGGGGGCTTGCCCTCAAGCCCATCTTGCGGGGCGGAGTCAAGGTTGCGGTGGGTCACCGTCGGCGCATGGCCCGCCTCGCGCAGCGTGCGGGCGACGCGCTCGGCGACATGGACCGAGCGGTGGCGCCCGCCGGTACAGCCGAAGGCGACGGTGACATAGCTTTTGCCTTCGGCGCGGTAGCGCGGCAGCAATGTCAGCAGCAATTGCTCGATCTGCGCGATGCTCGCCTCATAGGCAGGGTCGGTCATCACATAGGCGGCGACCTCGGGATCGAGCCCCGTACCGGGGCGCAGGCGCGTGTCCCAATGCGGGTTGCGGAGGTAGCGCATGTCGAACACCAGATCGGCGTTGCGCGGTAATCCGCGTGCGAAACCGAAGCTCAGCACGCTCAGTACCGGCTCGTCGGTACCGGTGTCGCCAAAGCGCTGGCGCACCTCCTGTTGCAGGTCGTTGCTCGAATAATTGGTGGTGTCGATGACATGCTCGGCCCAGCGGCGCAGCGGCTCCATCATCTCGCGCTCGCGCGCGATGCCGTCGGCGGCGGGGCGATCCTCGGCGAGCGGGTGGCGGCGGCGCGTCTCCGAAAAGCGCCGTTCGAGCTCGGCGCCGGCGCAATCGAGGAACAGGGTGCCGATGTCGCGCCCGCCCGCTTCGCGCAATTCCTTCATCCGCCGGACCAGCGGCGCGGGCTTGAAACCGCGGCTGCGGCTGTCGATACCGACCGCGAGCGGGCGGCCTTCGCGGCCCTGCCCCCCGGGCGCGCCGAGCAGCGCGTCGAGCAGCGCGACGGGCAGGTTGTCGACGACCTCCCACCCCAGATCCTCGAGCACCCGGAGCACGGTCGATTTGCCCGCTCCCGACAGGCCCGTGACGAGGAGCAGGCGCTGGCTTTCCTCGGTCATTGTACGCTTCCCACCCGGTCGAGCGCCAGCATCACCTTGATCGGCGCCGATGCCTCGAAGCCCGCGACCAGCACCGCGGGCAGCGCGTGGCCCGCGACCATCTCGGCCTGGTTCGCGGGGGGCATGCGTTCGGGACGGTTCGAAAGCCGCACCGCAAGGGCGAGCGGAACGGGCGCCACATGCGGCTGTTCGACGATGCCGATCCCGCGCACCTCGATCCTGCCGGCCAGATTTTCGGGCGGGCGGCACCACAGCCGGCCGCGTTCGTGCCAGATGTCGCAGCGATCGTCGGCGACCAGTCGCGCGCCGCGATCGATCAGCCGCAGTGCAAGGTCGGACTTGCCCTGCCCCGATGCCCCGAGGATCAGGATGCCGCGGCTTCCGGCGGCGACGCAGGTTGCGTGAATATTGGAAACGGGAATGGTGGTCCGGCGCGGCAACATAGCTTTTCAGCTTACCGGCGTGTCAGCGGCGGGGCAAGGCGGATAGGGGGTGGAAAACCTCCTATTCCGGGACGCGCGCTGTGACCTATCGCTCCGCCTCGCCGCCGGTGTCCGCCGCGGGCAGGGTGATCAGCAGGCTGGCGCCGGGTTTGCCGTCGTCGCGGTCGCGCGCCGCGATATGCCCGCTGTGTCCCTCGACGATCGTCCGCGCGATCGCGAGGCCCAGCCCGCTGTGACGCCCGAACGCCTCGCCGTCGGGGCGCTCGCTGTGGAAGCGGCGGAAGATCGCGTCGCGCTGCGCGGGCTCGATCCCGGGGCCGTCGTCGTCGACCCCGATGTGCACCTCGCCCCCCAGCTGCGTCGCGCGCACGCAGACGAGCCCGCCAGGCGGTGAAAAGCTGACCGCATTGTCGATGACATTGTCGATCACGCGCTCGAGCCGGTGGCCGTCGCCCATCACCATCGTGGTGCCCTTGCGCGGGCGGGCGAAGGCAATGCGCGGGTGCGGCGCCCCGTCCCCTTTGGCCGCATCGGCCTCGGCGCGCGCGGCGCGCGCGGCGAGCATCGATTCGATCATCAGCCCGATGTCGATCGGTTCGAAATTGGTGCGCGACAATTGCGCGTCGATGCGGCTGGCGTCGCTGATGTCGGTGACCAGCCGGTCGAGGCGGCGGACATCCTCGTCGGCGATCGCCAGCAGCTGCGCGCGCTGTTCGTCGTTCTTGACGCGGCCCAGTCCCTCGATCGCCGAGCGCACCGAGGCGATGGGGTTCTTGAGTTCGTGGGTCACGTCGGCGGCGAAATGCTCGCCCGCGTCGATACGTTCGCGCAGCGCCTGCGTCATGTCGCTGAGCGCCCGCGCGAGCGTGCCGATCTCGTCGCGGCGGCTGGGCAGGCGCGGCACGACGACCTCGCGGGCGCGGCCGAGGCGGACGCGCACCGCGGCGCGCGCGAGCTTGCGCAGCGGACGGACGATCGTGCGTGCGAGGAAGAGCGAGAGCAGCACCGACGCGATCAGCACCACCGCGACGACCACCGCGAGGCGGAAGCGTTCGGCGCGCACGGTGCGCGTGATGTCGCGCGCGTTGAGCGTCATCAGCATCGCTTCGGGCGTGTCGAGGTCGACGACGCGCGTCGCGCTGAGCAGCGGGGTTCGTTCGGGGGCGTAGCGGAAGCGGGTCGCGCCTTCACCCGATCGCATCGCGTCGATCACCTCGGGCCAGGCGGCGGCACGGTCGACCGCGGGTTCCTCGAACTCGGGATAGGAAGGGGCGCCGACGATCCAGTCGATGCCGCGATCCATCGCGCGCGCGGCGTCGCGCTTCCATGGTTGCAGGTCGGGGTCGCGCAACGTGTAGGTCGGCGGGCCATGTTCGAAACTGTCGTAGATCCGGCGACCGTCGGGCGCATAGAAACGCAGCCGCGATTCGGTCGCCGCGACGAACTCCTCGATCAGGCGCTGCCGCTGGTCGGGCCGCGCAGCCTCGATCGCGCTGTCGAGCATCGCGAGCTGGTCCTGCATCACCGCGATGCGGGTGTCGACCAGCCGGCTGCGATAGGTGTCGAGATAGAAGAAGCCGAACATCAAGAGCGCGATGGCGAGGATGTTGACCGCAAGAATGCGTGTGGTCAGCGACCAGCGCGCCGACCAGACGAGCGGCTGTTCCTCGATGTCGTGCGCGGGATCAGCCTTCGTCGGCAAAACGATATCCCGCGCCATAGAGGGTGGCGATCGCGTCGAATTCGGGGTCGACCTCGCGGAACTTCCGGCGCAGGCGCTTGATGTGGCTGTCGATCGTGCGGTCGTCGATATAGACGTCGTCCTGATAGGCGGCGTCCATCAGCTGGTTGCGGCTGCGCACGATGCCCGGACGCGAGGCGAGCGTTTCGAGGATCAGGAATTCGGTGACGGTCAGCGTCACCTCCTTGCCGTCCCAGCTCACCTTGTGGCGCGCCGGGTCCATCGTCAGCCGGCCGCGGCTGATCGGCTCGGCGACGGGTTCGTCCTCGGTGCCGGGGGCGTTCCGGTTGAGATCGACGCGGCGCAGGATCGCGCGGATGCGCGCGATCACCAGCCGCTGTGAAAAGGGCTTGGCGATATAATCGTCGGCCCCCATCGCGAGGCCCAGCGCCTCGTCGATCTCGTCGTCCTTGCTGGTCAGGAAGATGACCGGAAGCTGGCTCTTCTCGCGCAGCCGCCGCAGCAGTTCGAGCCCGTCCATGCGCGGCATCTTGACGTCGAACACCGCGAGGTCGGGCGGATTGTCGATCAGCGGTTTCAGCGCCGCCTCGCCGTCCGAATAGACGCGCGTGACGAATCCCTCGGCCTGCAGCGCGATCGACAGGGATTGCAATATGTTGCGGTCGTCGTCGACCAGCGCGATGGTTGCCGTCATTCTCTTTCCATTGGGCGGACCCGGAGAGGCGGATTAGCCGATCCGCCGCCCAGCGACAACCGCGCCGCGCGCCGGGGGTTCTGTCGCTGCGTGTCGGTCGCAAGTGTCGCACGGTCGCGCGGGAATCTTTTGACCTCCCGCGCCATCCTCGCTAACGCGACCGGGATTTACGGAATCGGCGTCACGTCGGCACCCATTGCGAATGCGGGCCAGCCCTTTGGCTTGGCGGGTCTTGCATACCTATGCAACGGGTCGGCGGACATGGGAAAGGCGAAGACAATGACTCAGGTGACGATCGGCAACCGGACCGTGGAAACCGCGGCGACCGTGGCTGAAAACTGGGGCACTGCCCAGCTCGTCGAGGATGCGATCCGCAACGGCGAAGGCGTGCTGGCGAAGGACGGCCCGCTCGTCGTCGCGACCGGCAAGCACACCGGGCGCAGCGCCAAGGACAAGTTCATCGTCCAGGACGATGAAACGCGCGACACCATCTGGTGGGGCAAGACCAACGTCCCGATGACCCCCGATCATTTCGCCGCGCTCAAGGAGGACTTCCTTGCGCACATGGCGGCGCGCCCGCGCCTCTATCGCCAGCAGCTGTTCGGCGGTTCGCAGCCCGAGCATCGCGTCGGGGTGCAGGTCATCACCGAATTCGCCTGGCACAGCCAGTTCATCCGCACGCTTCTCTGCCGCCCGACGGCCGCTGAACTCGCGAATTTCGCGAGCGAATATACGATCATCGACCTGCCGAGCTTCCGCGCCGATCCGGCGAAGCATGGCTCGCGCACCGAAACGGTGGTCGCGGTCAACTTCACCGAGAAGCTGATCCTGATCGGCGGCACGCAGTACGCCGGCGAGATGAAGAAGTCGGTGTTCGGGATCCTCAACTATCTGCTCCCGGTAAAGGGCGTGATGCCGATGCACTGCTCGGCCAACATCGGCCCGGACGGCGACACGGCGGTCTTCTTCGGCCTCAGCGGCACCGGCAAGACGACGCTGTCGGCCGACGCGTCGCGGACGCTGATCGGCGACGACGAGCACGGCTGGTCGGACACCGCGGTCTTCAACTTCGAGGGTGGCTGCTACGCCAAGATGATCCGCCTCTCGCCCGAGGCCGAGCCCGAGATTTTCGCGACCACGAAGCGCTTCGGCACGGTGCTCGAAAATGTCGTGATCGACCCCGCGACGCGCGAACTCGATTTCGACGACGCGACCCTCGCCGAGAACAGCCGCGGTTCCTATCCGATCGATTTCATCCCGAACGCGTCGGAACAGAATATGGGGCCAGTGCCCAAGACGGTGATCATGCTCACCGCCGACGCCTATGGCGTGCTGCCCCCGATCGCCAAGCTCACCCCCGACCAGGCGATGTATCACTTCCTGTCGGGTTATACCGCGCGCGTCGCCGGTACCGAGATCGGCGTGACCGAGCCCGAGGCGACCTTCTCGACCTGCTTTGGTGCGCCCTTCATGCCCCGTCACCCGTCGGTCTATGGCAATCTCCTCAAGGAGCGGATCGCCAAGGGCGGCGTCCAGTGCTGGCTCGTCAACACCGGCTGGACCGGCGGCATGGCGACGATGGACGGGATCAAGCGCATGCCGATCAAGGCGACCCGCGCGCTGCTCAACGCCGCGCTCGACGGCAGCCTCAACGACGCCGAATTCCGCAAGGACCCGAATTTCGGCTTCATGGTTCCGGTCGCGGTGCCGGGTGTCGATACCGCGCTGCTCGACCCGCGCGAAGCCTGGGCCGACAAGGCGGCCTATGACCGCACTGCGCAAACGCTCGTCGGACAGTTCATCGACAATTTCGCGCAATTCGCGGACCATGTCGACGAAGGCGTCCGCCAGGCCGCGCCGCAGGCGGCCGTCGCGGCATAATTGACCCGGAAACTTCCGGGTGCTCAATCACCCGGAAGGACCGGACCCATGACCACCGAATATAGACCGCGCCTGTTCGAGCGCGATTCCGACATCCGCGCGCTCGGCGAGCGATTGCTCGCCTGCGCGCTGCCGCGCGAAGCCTGGACGCACGAGGCGCATCTGGGCGCCTGCCTGTGGCTGCTGACCGAGCGGCCCGACATCGACGTCGACGCCGGGATCGCGACCATCATCCGCCGCTTCAACGAGAGCGTCGGCGGCGTGAACGACGATCACAACGGTTATCACGACAGCATCACCCGCGCCTATGTCGCGGGGGTGCGGCACTTCCTGTCGGGGACCGCCGAGACGGGGCTCGCGGCGCGCGTCAACGCGCTGCTGCTGTCGCCGATGGGCACGCGCGACTGGCCGCTGCGCTTCTACAGCCGCGACCTGCTCTTTTCGGTGCCCGCGCGGCGGGGCTTCGTCGAACCCGATCTGGCGCCGCTGCCGGCCTAGAGCGCGATGCCGGGCGTCCAGCCGCTCGCGGCAAGGAACGCGGCGGGGTCCTGCATCGCGATGATCTCGCGGATCGCCGCCGCCTTGTCAGGCGCGCGCTGGTAATAGCTTTTCGCGACCCGGTATCCGACCCAATAGCCAAGGTCGCCGGGCCATCCGTCGCTGCCCTGCTGGTTGTAGAGCCAGCGCGAGCCGATCGCCTTCACGTCCTTTTCGGCGAGGAAGGCGGTCTCCAGTTCCTTCTCGCGTCCCCTGGCCCATATGTGGAGCAGCGGATAGCCGACCGAACCGGTCATCTGTTCGGCGACAAATTCGGCGGCGCCTTCGGTCAGGGCGGCGCGGAGCACCGTTTCTTCGCGATCCTCCACCTGCGCGAGCGGCTGCTGCGCATGGACATATTCATGCGCGATGACATGGACGAAGCGGTCCTCGTCGTCGGCCTCGATGCACTTCGCCACGCACAGCGCCTCGAGCCCGATGTAGAGCCCCCTGGCATTCGCCGTTCCCGCGGTTGCGCCGCGCCCGATCGCGATCGTGATCGGCGGGAAGCGGGCGGGCGGATAGAGCGCCGCGAGCCGGTCGGTCGCCGCGACCAGCCGCGCGCGGACATTGCCGAGCTTCGCCGCGCAGCCGCGTGCGTCGGCGAAGACCTGCGGCTTGTCGCGCAGCGCCGCCGCGAGCCGTTCGGGCGTGATGCGACGCATGGTCATGAATTCGCGAAGCCCCGGCGATGCATCGGCGAGGTAGCGCGCCGCGAGCGCGTCGGGATTGGCGGCGACCGCTGGATCGTCGTGGAGCGCGAAGAAACGGTCGACGTCGCTCGTCACGATCACAACGCGCGACGTCGCTTCACTCGCATGGCTGGCGGGCCCGAGCAGAAACGCCGCGAGCACCGCCGCAACAGCGCGCATCACCCCTTCGCCCCCGCGACATATTCGGCGACATTCTGCGCTAGAACGTCGAGCGGGACGTTGCCGCCCTTGACCACGACGTCGTTGAAGTCGCGCAGGTCGTATTTCGCGCCGAGCGCCTTTTGCGCGAGGGTGCGCTGACGGACGATCTCGCTGTGCCCGACCTTGTAGCCGCACGCCTGCCCCGCCCAGCTGCAATAGCGGTCGACCTCGCTCGCGACCTCGAGCGGGTTCGAGCCATTCTCCTCGACGAAGAAGCGCACCCCTTCCTCGCGCGTCCAGCGCTTCGCGTGCAGCCCGGTGTCGACGACGAGGCGGCATGCACGGAAGGCGAGCGACTGGAGATAGCCGAGCCGCCCGACCTCGAAATCGTCGTAGAGGCCGAGTTCGTCGGCGAGCTGCTCGGCATAAAGCGCCCAGCCTTCGCTATAGGCGTTGAACGCCAGCATCGTGCGGATGAGCGGCATCGCATGCGCATATTCGCCCTGCCACGCATGCCCCGGAATCGCCTCGTGCATCGCAAGGTCGGGGAGCGAATATTTGCTGTGCAATTCGGTGGTGCGCAGGTTGATCCAGAAACGGCCGGGGATGCTGCCGTCGATCGATCCCGCGCCGCCATAGGCCGCAGGTGCGCCGGGTTCCTCGGCGAGCGGCAGTCGCTTCACCTCGACATTGCCCTTGACCAGCGTGCGGAAGGCGCGCGGCAGTTCGGCGCGGATCTTGCCGAGCCAGCTCTGGATATAGGCGACGATCTCGGCGCGGCCGGCGTCATTGTCGGGGAATTTATATTTGGGGTCCTTGGCGAGCGCGTTCATCCGGTCGCCGACCGAACCCTCGGTATAGCCGATCTTGCGCAGGATCGGGTCCATCTGGCCGTGCAGCGCCGCCAGCTCCTCGCGCCCCATTGCATGGACCTCGTCGGGGGTCATGCGCGTCGTCGTGCTCGCACGCAGTCCCCATGCGTACCATTCGTCGCCGCCCGGCCGTGCCCACAGGCCGGCGTCCATCGTCGCTTTCGGCCGCTGCGCCTTGAGTTCGGCGAGCTGGCGCTCGAGTGCGGCGGCGACAGGGCCCTGCACGATCTTCGCCGACCGTGCGTTCCAGTCGCCCGCGATCTTTGCTTCGCCGGTGCGGCGGGCCAGGCTTTCGATCATCGATCCGCCCGCCCTGGCGTCGGCGAGGCTCGCCTCCATCTGCTTGATCGCCTTGTCGATCAGGAAGGCGGGGGCGATCAGGCCCTGGCCGCCCGCGGCTTTCAGCCGCTCGGTCTCGCCGTCGAGTACCCCCGGAAAAGCGCCCAGGCGCGCGAGATAGGCTTCGGCGTCGGCGGAGTTCTTCACCGGATGGTCGCTGTCGAGGAATTTGGGGATGTCGAGATAGGCGCCGACATTCTGGATCACGACATAGGGCGTGTTGCGCCAGCCGCCGACCGCGACGTCGCCGTAGGGGAGGGCAAAGCCGTCGAGCGCGACGCTATATGCGCTGTCGACCACCGCGAGGCTGGTGCGCGTCGCATGATCGAGCCCGTTCTTGTCGAAGGCGCGCACGCGCGCGACGTCGGCCTTCAGCGTGCCGGCGAGCGCCTGGATGCCCGCCGCCGAGCGGTCACCGAGCTGGCCGCGCGCCGCGGCGCGTGCGCCGGTATCGATGCCGAGCGAGGTTGCTCCTTCGGGCGACTGCGCGAGCAGATTGTCGGCGATCGACGAGAGCAGCGCGTCGGCGCCGGCCTTGCCGGTCGCCGGTGCCGCGGGGGCTGCGAACACGGGCAAGGGGGCGGAGAGGGCGAGCGTCGCACCGCCTGCGCCGATCGCGGCAAGCGTCTGGCGGCGGCTGATCGGGGTGGAAAGGCTGTCGTGCACGTGTGGCTCCCTGCGACCATGGTTTCGGTTGCAACCTGTCTAGGCGGCGCGGCGCAGCGGTCAACGAAAAGGGGCCGGGAAAGCCCATGCTCGCCCGGCCCCCGTCGAAAATTGTGGTGCGTTGGTCAGTCGGTCAGGTCGGCGGGCACGGTGCCGCCGTTCGCCGCGAGTTCGCGCATCACCGCCTTGTGCAGCCAGATGTTCATTTCGGCACTGCCGTCGAGCGCGCCGGTGTAGCCGAGTTCCTGCGCCAGCTCCTTGCGATTGGCGAGGCTCGGGTCGATGCCGACGAGCTTCATCAGGTCGACGATCGAGGTGCGCCAGTTGAGCGGCTGGCCGGCGCCGGCGGCCTGTGCCGACAGGATCGCTTCGACGTCGACGTCGCTGATCGGTGCGGGGGCGGCGGGGACGGGTTGCGGTGCGGCGGGTGCGGTACCCGCCGCGGGGGCGGCGGGAGCGGGCTCGGCGGCCTCCGCCTTCTTGCCGAAAATCGCGTCTTTGATCTTGCTGAAAATACCCATGATGTTGCTCCCACATGATGCGGCCGTACGCCCCCGGAAGGGAAGTCGCACGTCGGCAGGCTAGGCTTGGGCATGGGGAAATGACAGTTCAATGAACGGCTCGTCCCCCGCCCCCGCGCTGCTATGATAACGCGCATCGGCGTGGTTCGATCCCCGCGCCGCGTTGGGAGTGCAAGTCTATGAATTTCACCGATATCCTCTCGCAGGCCGGCGGCATCGAATCGATGGCGAAGGACCTTGGCATCCCGCCCGCCATGGCGAAACAGGGTGCCGAGGCGCTGCTCCCGGCGATCCTCGGCGGCTTCAAGAAACAGGCGCAGGGTGGCGGGGGCGTCGAGGGACTCGGCGGGCTGCTCGGCCAGCTCGGCGGCGGCGGTCTGCTCGACGCGGTGCTCGGGTCGCAACCGACCCCGGTCGACAAGGGCAATGACGTGCTGGGGCAGATTTTCGGAACAAAGGAGGTCAGTCGCTCGGTTGCGGGCGATGCGGCGGCAAGGACCGGCATCGACGCCGGCACGCTCAAGAAGATGCTGCCGATCCTCGCGATGCTCGTCGCGGGCTATATGTCCAGACAGGGCGGCAGCGAGGGTGGCAACGGCGGCCTTGGCGGCATGCTCGGCAACGTCCTTGGCGGCGCGCTCGGTGGTGGCACGGCGCCTTCGGCGGGGGGGCTCGGCGGTCTCGGCAAGCTCATCGATCTCAACGGCGACGGCAATCCGCTCGACGACATCCTCGGCGGGCTGGGCAAGCTGCGCGGATAAGGGATCGGTCCCCTCCCGCTTGCGGGAGGGGATCGTTCACGCCGCCAGAAGACGCAGCTCCTGGCGAAAATCCTCGTCCACCCCGATGCGGCCTCGCATCGGGGTGACGGCGCCATCCGCATCGGCGTCGCCTTCCTCGAACAGCGCGCACGCCGCCTCGCTGCCGCGCGCGGCGCTGAAGCGCGGAACGACGCGGCCGGTCGGGCGAAAGCCGAGCTTGCGCAGCACCGCGCCCGACGCCGGATTGTCGGTGAAATGGCCCGCGGTCAGCCGGGGCAGATTCATGGCGCGCGCGATGCCGATCATCTGGCGTCCAGCCTCGGTCGCGAAACCGAGGCCCCAATAGGGCCGGGCGATCCAGTAACCCATTTCGAGCGTGCCGTCGGGGGCGGGTGAAATGCCGCAGCCGCCGACGAGGCGCGGTGCGCCGCCGGTGCGGGTAAAGATCAGGAAGCGCGGCTGCGCCGGATCGACGGGCTGGCCGAGGAACGCCTGGGCATCGGCTTCGCGATAGGGCCAGGGCGCGGTCGCGAGGTTGCGGACCACCGCTTCCTCGCCGATCGCCCGTGCCAGCGCCGGTGCGTCTTCCTGCCAGCCGGGCCGCAGCAATAATCTTTCGGTACGTGCGAACATTTACGTCACTCCCATTTGCCTGTCGCCGTGGCGCCAGATGGTGACGCTTTGACGACAGTCGATATGCGAGGGAGATGGTCAGCCCGTTTTTCGCGTCGATCCGCCAAGCGGCGGATATAAGACAAGAAAAAAGGGAGCCGGGGTGACCCGTCTCCCTCTTTTCGAACTTTGCCTCCGCTTGCGGCGGAAAGGACCGTTCCGGGTCATCCCTTGGATGGACGACCCGTCAGCGATCGTCCTTATTCGGCGGCTTCGGCCATCATGTCGACCGATACATATTTGCGGCCGAGCTTGCCGTCGTGGAATCGGACGCGGCCGTCCGCGGTCGCGAACAGCGTGTGGTCCTTGCCCATGCCAACGTTGACACCCGGGTAAACCCTGGTGCCGCGCTGGCGCACGATAATGTTGCCGCCGATCACTTCCTGACCGCCGAACTTCTTGACGCCAAGGCGACGGCCGGCTGAGTCGCGACCGTTGCGCGAAGAACCGCCTGCTTTTTTATGTGCCATGACTGATGCTCCTTAACTTTTGGGGGCCGAGCTGCGGGTAAGCGCGCTCAGGCGTCCTTCTTGGGGGCTGCCTTCTTGGCAGCGGGCTTCTTTTCGGCGGTTTCGGCCTTGGGGGCGGCGGCCTTCTTCGGCGCAGCTTCCTTGGCAGGGGCAGCCTCTTCCTTCGGCGCGGCTTCCTTCTTCGGCGCAGCCTTCTTGGCTTCGCCGACAGCGAGGATGCGGAGCAGGGTCAGCGACTGGCGGTGGCCGTTGCGACGACGGTAGTTGTGCCGGCGACGCTTCTTGAAGACGATGACCTTTTCGCCGCGCGTCTGCGCGATGATCTCGGCCGACACGGTCAGGCCCTTGGCATCCTTCACTTCGCCGCCGTCGCCGGCCAGCAGGATATCGCCCAGCGACACGGTGTCACCGGCTTCGCCGTCGATCTTTTCAACGGCGATTTTGTCTCCAGCGGCGACGCGATATTGTTTGCCGCCCGTGCGCACGATTGCGAACATCGTCTTCCATCCAATCAGAAACTAGAACACCCGCGCTGCCGGTCACCCGCCGAAGCAAGCGATTTTTCCGGCATGCGGGAAAGTCAGCGCCACTAGCGGTGAAGCGCTTGGCTGTCAACCGCATATTCCCGTGCTTTTTACGGCTTTTTGCCGTTCGCGCGGGATTCGGGGCATGTGCTCCGATTCGGCGCTTGCTGGACGCGCGTGGCGCCCATATCAGGGACGGCAATGATCCGCACCCGTCTCCTTTTGCCGGCTGTCGCCGCCTCGCTGTCGCTTTCGGGCTGCGCGGCGGCGCAGGGCACCGATGCCCCCTCGCTTGCCAAACGGCCGGTCGAGGGGCGCCTCAACGTCGCGCCGCCGCCCGTCGTCGTGACGCCGCCAGGGCCGCTTCCCGACGACCTGGCGGGGCGGCTCGCGCGCTGGGAATCCGACGGTACGGCCGGGCAGCAGGCTTTTGCGGCCGAACGCGACAATGCCGTCCGTCTCGTCGCTGCGGCGGGCGGTGCGGCGGTCGCGAGCGAATCGTGGGTCGTCGCGCAGCAGGCGATCTCGCGCCTCGTCGCGGCGCGCGCGCCGCTCACCGCTGCGCTCGGCGACATCGATCGCCTCTATATCGAGCGCAGCGTCGACGAAGCGATCGACGGCATGCCGGCGATCTACGCGCTGCGCGATCGTCTCGCCGAAACCGTCGCGACGCAGGATGCGGTGATCGAGGCGCTGAGCCGGCAGTTGCCGGGCGAGTAGCGAGGCCGCCGCTCCCGCGCCGGCGGGGGTGGTATCTTTCTAGTTCAACCCGTGTTTCTTCAGGGCATGGCGAATCTGGTCGTAGCTCAGTCCCAGTGCCTCGGCCGCGATCTTCTGGTTGAAGCGGCAGCGCGCCATGGTGTCGGATAATATCTGTTTTTCATAGGCATCGACCGTCGCGCGCAAGTCGCTCACCGGTCCGGGCGGCGGCGTGGCGGGTGCGGGCGCCGCAGCCGGTGTGCCTGCCGGCGCCGTCGCCGAGTCGCCCTTCGCCGCCGCAACCCTGTTCGCGACCGGCTGCCACGGGCTGGCGAACGGATCGAAGGTCAGCGCGTCGACCGGGCGTTCGGGATCGGCCCAGCGATAGATGGCGCGCTCGATGACGTTCCTGAGTTCGCGGACATTGCCCGGCCAGTCGTGCCCCTCCATCGCCGCGAGGGCGCGCGGGCCGAAACCCGGCCATTCATCCCAGCCGAGCACCGCCGCCATGCGCTGGCCGAAATAGGTGGCGAGGACCTCGATATCGCCTTCGCGCGCGCGCAGCGGGGGCAGGGTGATGACCTCGAACGAGAGCCGGTCGAGCAGGTCGGCGCGGAACCGGTTGTCGTCGACCAGCGCGGGAAGATGCTCGTTGGTCGCCGCGACGATGCGCACATCGACGCGGATCGGGCGCGACGAGCCGACGCGCGTGACCTCGCCATATTCGACCGCGCGCAGCAGGCGCTCCTGCGCGCCCATCGACATCGTCGCGAGTTCGTCGAGGAAGAGCGTGCCACCGTCGGCCTCTTCAAAGCGTCCCGCGCGCGTGCGCGTCGCACCGGTGAAGGCGCCCGCCTCGTGTCCGAAAAGCTCGGATTCGATCAGCGTTTCGGGCATCGCCGCGCAGTTCATGATCACATAGGGCTTGTCCCAGCGCGCCGACAGGCGGTGCAGGCGCTCGGCGATCAATTCCTTGCCGGTGCCGCGCTCGCCGATCACCAGCACCGGCCGGTCGAGCGTCGCGGCCTGGCTCGCGCGTTCGACCGCGTCCTGAAAGGCCGCCGACTGGCCAATGAACTGCGTTTCGCGTTCCATTCCCAATCATTGGCAAAATTTCCCGCTGATTGGCAAGTCGATTCTGCGTGGATTGCGAATCCGGCGTAAAGTTCGGCGGATTTCTGCGCTTCGCTGCAATTGGCACGCCCCCTGCATTGCTTTTGGCGAACCGGTGCAAATCGCTCCGGTGCAGCGAAAAAGGGAATGACGATCATGAAGACGATGTTTGCCCAGGCCACCACCTTCGCGCTCAGCGCGGCCGGCGCTCTGGCGATCCTCGTCGGCGTGATCGACCAGCCCCAAGTCGCCTTCGGCATCGCCGCTTCCCCGGGCGGGATGGCGCTGGCGGCCGCTGCAGCAACCCCGGCGGTCGGCCTGATGGCCTGACCGGCACTGGTGCCGGGGCACTCTCCCCCCTTGCCCCGCCCCGGCACCAGCATCTTTCAACGACAACAGGTCTCGAAAATTCGACAGGAGCTAGTCAAATGGGTATTTTTTCACGCACCCGCGACATCATCGCCGCCAACGTCACCGATCTGCTCGACCGTGCGGAGGATCCCGAAAAGATGATCCGCCAGATCATCTTTGAGATGAACGAGACGCTGGTCGAGGTGCGTGCCTCCGCCGCCCGCACCATTGCCGACCAGAAGGAAATGCGCCGCCACATCGCCAAGCTCGAAAGCCTGCAGGACAGCTGGAAGGAAAAGGCCGAACTCGCGCTGTCGAAGGACCGCGAGGACCTAGCCACCGCAGCGCTCGTTGAAAAGCAGAAGGCCGGCGACATGGCCGCCAAGCTTAAGGCCGAGATCGCGGTGCTCGACGAGGCGCTCCAGGGTTATGAAGCCGATATCGCCAAGCTGCAGAAGAAGCTTTCGGAAGCGCGGGCGCGCCAGTCGAGCGTTGTCAACCGCCTCGAAAGCGCCGAAAATCGCTACCGGTTGCGCGAAATGACCCACGGCGACCGCGTCGAAGATGCCTTCTCGCGCTTCGAGATCCTCGAGCGCCGCGTCGATGAGGCCGAAGGCCGCGCCGATGCGCTCGGCCTCGGCTACAAGAAGTCGCTCGACGAGGAAATCGCCGAACTGCAGGCCGCCGACAAGGTCGCCGACGAACTCGCCGCGCTCAAGGCCGCGCAGGGCAAGAATTAAGGAGCCGGACCGATGGAAGAAGTGATCATTGTCCCGATCGTCATCGGCACGCTCTTCCTCGGTCTGCCTTGGCTGATCCTCCACTATGTGACCAAGTGGAAACAGGCCAAGACGCTGACCGGAGAGGATGAGCAGCTGCTCGACGAACTCTACGACACCGCCCGCCGGCTCGAAAACCGGCTCCACACCGTCGAACGCATCATCAGCGCCGACCATCCCGATTTCCGCCCCGCGGTTCGCAGCGATGAGGATCTGGCGCAGCTCGAAATGACCAGGAGGAACTGAGATGTCTGCCAGCCGCACCAAATTCTACCTCGACAAGCAGAACGCCAAATGGAGCGGCGTCTGTGCCGGGATCGCGGACTATAGCGGTGTCGACGTCCTCTGGGTCCGCGTCGGCGCGGTGCTCCTGACGCTGATGGGAGGCTTCCCCTGGACGCTGATCGCCTACTGGATGGTTGCCTGGATGGGAACGCCCAAGCCCTTCGCGCTCTATGGCTCGAACGAAGAGGCCAAGTTCTGGCAGGGCGTGCGCTCGAATCCGGCCGCCTCGACCCGCGACATCCGTTCGCGCTTCCGCGACATCGATCGCCGGCTCGCTGACATCGAACTCTATTATACCAGCCATAACCGCCGCCTTGCCGACGAAATCGACGCGCTCCGCTGATCCGGACGTCGCGCGGGCAAGACGCAACAGGGAGACGACATATGAATTTCGGTGGAACCGGTTTCGTCCTCGCCATCATCGCCTTGTCGATCGGCGGCTGGATGTTCACCACCTGGATCCGCGCCAAGCATGGCTATCCGGTCGAGAATGAATGGGGCGGCACGGTTCATCGAACCGACCCCGACGCTGATCGAAAAATCCGGCTGCTGACCGACGACAATGCCAAGCTCGCGGGCCAGATCGGCCGCCTCGAAGAACGCATCGCGGTACTCGAACGCATCGCGACCGAAACCAACGGGCAGGCCGCGCAGCTCGCCGATCAGATCGATCGCCTGCGCTGAGTCCGCAACGAAACAGAGGGGAAGACAAGTGAATCTCGACGTCCTGAACGCCCTCGCTCCCGCCGCCGCGATCATCGGCACCATGGCGGTCGGCGGCTGGATCTTCACCACCTGGCTGCGCGTCAAGCACGGCTACCCGCTCGAAAACAGCTGGGGCAAGGCAATCTATCCCAAGACCAGCGACGAGGCGATGGAACGCATCAAGCTGGTCAGCCAGGAAAATGCGCAGCTGCGCGCCGAACTGGGTTCGGTCAAGGACCGGCTCGCGGTGGTCGAACGCATCGTCACCGACGAAGGCCACCGGCTGAGCCACGAGATCGAGGCGCTGCGGCGCCCGTCGAACTGAGCGAAAGGAACGCGTCATGGACAGCTGGGTCCAATTCTTCCTGATCGTCGTCGGCCTGCCCGTCGTGCTCGGCATCGGCAGCGACATGTACCGCCGCCACCTGAAGTTCAAGGAGCGGCAACTGACCGCGATCTCGCACGAAACGGCCGAAAAGGCGGCGCAATATGCGGCGCAGACCGAAAGGCTGGAAGAGCGCGTCCGCGTCCTCGAACGCATCGTGACCGACCGCGGCATCGCCGTCGCCGACGAGATCGAGAAGCTGCGCGACGCCCCGCTCAACTGACGCAATGAAAAGATAAGAGGAAAGGATCCCCCATGAACCCCTTCGAAATGGTCATCGGCATCGTCCTGATCGTGACGATCGGCAGCATCGTCCGCGCGAAATACGGCGTACGCCGCGATCGGCGGGGCCAGGAATATTTCGTCGGCAACGCGGGCAATGACGCCGAGACCAAGGCGCTGATCGCCGAAATCCGTGCGCTCAAGGACCGCATCCAGGTGCTCGAACGCATCGCCACCGACAATAATCGCGCCGTCACGCTCGATCAGGAAATCGAGAAGCTGCGCGACAACAGCAAGATCTGAACGCCGGAAAAGGAGCGACGCTCATGGCTTTCATCACCCCCGATCTCACCGCTGCCGCGGTCGCCCTGTCCGCGCTGGCCATCGTCAGCCTCGTCGCCCTGCGCGGCTGGCGCGACTGGATCCAGCTCAAGCGCGAGGAGCTCAACGCCGGCCATGGCGCCGTCGCGACGCACGAGCCCGGCGTTCCCCACGCAGGATCGCGGATCGAGATCGCCGACCTCAAGGAACGCCTCCGCAAGCTCGAGGCGATTGCGGCCGGCGTCGATCTCTGATCCGTCGCGGGCATCCCATTACCGCGAACGGACCGAAGCCATCCGGGACGACCTTGCTCCGTGCCGGGTGGCTTCGGTCCGTTCGCGGGAGCAATCGGGACGGGCGGGATTGCCGCTCTTTCCTCGCGCCGCAATTTCTGCCAGTGCCGCGCGCATGCGCAGCCTCGACGATATTTTCGAAGAATATGATTTTCTCGACGGCGACGACCGCTATCGCCTGCTGATCGACCTCGGCCGCACCCTCGAACCGATGCCCGACGCGCTCAAGACCGACGCGACGCTCGTGCGTGGCTGTTCGGCCAGCGTCTGGGTCTATCCGGTGCCGCAGGCGGGCGATACCCTGCATTTCCTCGCCGACAGCAATGCCGCGATCACGAAGGGCATCGTCGCGCTGGTTCTCGCCGCGGTGCAGGACAAGCCCGCCGCCGAGGTCGCGGCGATGGACGTCGCCGCGGCGCTCGCGCCCTTCGACCTGACGCGCCAGCTCTCGTCGAACCGCACGCAGGGCGTCCCCAACATGATCGCGCTCGTCCAGGACACTGCAAGGCGCCTCGCCGCGGGCTGACGCCGCTCGGCTATGCCGATGGTCGGCTTCGGGGTGGAGGCGACGTTTGCTTCCGCTTTTTCGTCATCGCGGACTGGCCCCTGGACCGGGGCGGCGCGAGGGCCGCCTGATGTTCCAAAGTTCAGGAAAGTTCAGCCCGGTGCGCGCCCCGTTTCGGGCCTCGCGGCGCGCTGAACGCGCCCGGCATGCCTCGCCGTGGCCGCACCCGCAAGCCGGGCGGCGGCGACCGCTTTATCCAGCAAATGAACGAGCCGGACGAAGGCTGACACAGCCGGATAATATGGGAAAGGCCTATTTGCAGGCCTCGCCCGCTTCGGGGTGGAAAGCTGTCATCAGCGATCCTCCTTGTGGTCGCGGGTCATGGGGAGGGGGACCGTCGCCGCAGGCGGTGGTGAAGGGGCCGCGAGGTCGCGTCCTTCTCCCCTCCGTCAGCGCTTTGCGCTGCCACCTCCCCATCGCTGCGCGACGGGGAGGAGCGACTGACCGCATCCGGTCAAAGGCGGCTTTCTGAAATTTCGCGCCGCTGGGAGAGCCTCCGTTTGCCATCGAGCAAAAGAAAAGGGCGCGGGAGTTGCCTCCCGCGCCCCTGTTCTCGGTCGATCGCTACGATCAGAATTCGTAGGAGACGCCGACCTTCAGGCGCCACACTGACGACGACACGTTGATCTGGTTGTCGCTGGCGATGTTGTCGAGCCCGTTGAAGCCGGTGAAGATGTAACGACCCTGATTGTCGACGCCGCTGACTTGGGCGATGTCCTGCAACCCCGCAAAGTTACGGCGCTTCTGGACGTTCCAGTCATTGTCGAGGAAATTCAGGAAATTGTCCATCGTCGCATAGAGCTTGATCTTGTCATTGCGCCCGAACAAGCGGCCCGGACCCGGGATTTCCTGCGAAAAGGACAGGTCCATATCGAAATACCAGTTGTTCGAGCAGGTATTCCGCGGGACGGTGGAGCCGATGTACTTCTTCGCGCAGCCCATGCCATTGATGTAGTTGACAAGCGACGTCATATCCGCGGCTGAGATGGTTGAATCCGGAGATACGTTAGGATCAACGGCGTTAAGGCCACGCGGCAGATAGGCGAGCGCATTTTCGAAGCCCGAGGCGCTGTCGTTGAAGATACCACCGCCGGTGAAGGTCAGGCTGTAAGGACGGCCCGATCGTGCGATGAAGCTGATCGCGAAGCGCGTCGACAGATCCTCGAAGAATTCTTCGCGGAAGGCGAGTCGAGTCGAGATATTGTGGCGGCTTTCGTAGAAACCCCTCGCAGCAGCCGGATTGTTGCGGTCAAACGCGGCGACGAGATCGTAGTTCGACCCCGCCGTCGAATTGTACATGCTCCGGCGATCCTGCGAGTCGGTATAGGCATAGCCGACGTTGAAATCGACGTTGCCATTCTGGGTGAACAGCCCGCCATCGAACGTCTTTTGCAAGATAATCGACGCGTTGTGGCTGCGAAAACCGGCGCTGTTGGTGAGCTGCAGTTCGTCGTCGCGGCTCGTCGCCGGATTGAAACAGCCAGCGTTGACGTTCGAATAGACCGGACCGGGGTTTAGGCCGACCAGTTCAGCGTTACACGTTGCGGCATTGGGGTCGATCGATGCGTAGATCGGGCGGCCGTCGATGGCGAAGCCGTTCAGTCCCTTGGTGATATTGGGGGTCTGCGACAGGTCGACGATAGTGAACGGATTGCGATATTTGCTGTAGATATAGTCCAGGTTGAGGTTCCACCCGCTGAAGAAACCCGAAGAGGCGAAGTTCAGTTCGGACGAAAAACCGATATTGGCGCGGAGCACCGACGGCATCTTGATGTTCGGGCTGATCGACTGGGTGTCGCCCAAGCCGCGAGCGGCGTTATCCGACGCTGCCTTCTGGAAGCAGGTCGGAACGCCCGTGAACTGGCCGTTCACGACGACGTCGAGCGGGCCGGTGCCGCATGCGGCCGCGGTCGTTGTTCCGGTCGCAAAGCCGCGGCCGTCGTTCTGGAAGGCGTTGCCGAACCAGACGAGCGGATCGCCGCCCGAGAAGATGCCGATGCCAGCGGTCAGCTTCGCACGGCTGAACACCGCGAAATCGTCCATGTCATAGGTGAGCGCGAGGCGCGGCAAGACAATCGGGTCAAGGTTACTGAAACCGGTGGTGTTCGGGAACCCGTAGCGCTGCGCGAACACGGGGTTGTAGTTCGGCTGACCGCCCGAATACCAGTCAACGCGGACACCCGCCACGGCGTTCAGTCGGTCGCTGACTTCCCAATCGTCCTGCGCAAAGATCGAGAAATTGGTGCGCTTAAATGCCGCCGCCGCATCGAGCACGTTGCCGGTTGCCGTGAAATTGCCTTCGGCGCCGACTGCGCCGCCCTGAGCAACCTGCTGGGCGGTCGGGTTGGTCGTCGATCCGTTTGACAGAATGCCGTTGCGCAGGTCGTCGACATTCTTGAAATAGAGCGTGCCGGTCGCATTCTGCACGAACAGGTTGAACAGGTCGGCGCGGTTCATTTCGAAACCGACCTTGAG
This sequence comes from Sphingopyxis sp. YF1, assembly GCF_022701295.1. Lineage (NCBI taxonomy): Bacteria > Pseudomonadati > Pseudomonadota > Alphaproteobacteria > Sphingomonadales > Sphingopyxidaceae > Sphingopyxis > Sphingopyxis sp. YF1. Next base: position 3,260,866 of record NZ_CP033204.1, on the reverse strand, counting down.
CTGGTGTGCGCCCAGATCGAGCTTGCCGACGCCGCGGAAGGCGTCGATCGTTGTTTGCAGGTCATTCGCGGCGCGCGAGAAGCCGGGGCCCGCAAGAACCTGACCATAGCGGGTGTTCGCGCCCGTTCCGGTCGTAATGCCGACGATGATGCGCGGGATCGGATTGTCTGACTGCGCTTCGCCACCGCCGATCGGATCCTGACGATCGATGACCTTCGAGTGCGAGTAACGGAATTCGGTCGAGAACTGGTCTGACCACTGCGAATAGAGGCGCGCCGAATAATAGTCCGATTTGGTGCCGCTGAGATAGAAGGTATTGAGGCCCGTAACGCGCGGGTTGCTCGTGCTCGAGCTGAAATCGTCGGGACGCGTCGTGCTCTCCTCAAGGCGCTGATAGGTCAGTTCGAGGCGGTGATCGTCGTTGACCTGCCAGTCGAGGCGACCAAAATAGCGGTCGTTCTTGAAAGGGCGGCTGCGGACGAGCGGGCCGGTTTCGATACCGTAGACGCTGCTCAGAACGTCGGAGATTTCGTCGAACTTGGCGACGGGCACGCCCGCCAACTCGTTGGCATAACCACCGGCGCCGGCGGGGCCGTCATCCTGCGACTGGCCAGCTTCATGATGCTCGTAGGCGCCGAAGAAGAAGAGGCGATCCTTGATGATCGGGCCGCCCAGCCAGGCGCCCCAGCGCTTTTCGGGTTCGACCGGTGCCAGCTTGGCGATGCCGGGCAGCGAATCGCCGCGCATGCCGTTGTCCGAATATTCGAAGAAGCCGCCAAACTTGTAGTCGTTGGTGCCCGACTTGGTCACGACGTTGATCGCGCAGCCGGTGAATGCACCGTAATCGACGTCGAACGGCGCGAACTGGACCTGCGTTTCGCGGACCGCGTCATAGGGGATCGGGGTCGACGAACGCGACGAGAAGCCCGTGTCGTTGAGGCCGTAGACGTCGCCCTGGCTGATGCCGTCGACGGTGAAGGCGTTGCCGCGGTCGTTGCCGCCGAGGCACGAGATGCGGTCCTGGCCCGAGCCGCCATCGTCGCGGTCGAGGCTGACGCGGGGATCGAGGCGGATGATGTCGCGGACGTCGCGGTTGAACGACGGGGCGCTCGACAGGACTTCTGCGGTGAAGCTGGTGCCCGGGCCGACCTCAAGCTGGGTGACGCGGACGCGGGTGCCGGTAACGACGATCTCGCCCGCGCCCGACGCGAGCGCGAAGGTCAGGCCCGTGTTGCCTTGCAGCGTCGTGTAAATGTCGTTGAGCGTCTGGCCTTCGAACGAATCGGCGTTGACCGCGACCGAGTAGGGTCCGCCCGTCGTCAGGCCGGTCGTGGTGAAGCGGCCGTCGGCGCCCGTCGTGATCGTGCGCGAAGCGCCGGTGCGGGTGTCGGTGATGACGACCGTCGCGCCGCCGATCGGCGCGCCGTTGTCGTCGTTCACCTGCCCCTGGATGCCCGTCGTGATCTGCTGCGCCTGGGCCGGCGCGGCGACGATGGTCGCCACGCTGATAGCCATCAGGCTTGCGGCGATCGAATAACGAAGTTTCATGGAAATCCCCTTTGGTGGTGCATTCGGCAGGCACGCATATTCGGGGCGCGCCTGACCTGTGAGCGCCCCTGAAGCCCGCATGTGGCACGATTGTGACAGCAAATGTGACAGTGCAAGCCGTGTGCGGCAGCGCTTTTGTCAGTCCCGCCAAAAAGCGCGCATTTGCGTACAACCCCGCGAGTTATCCACAGGCGGGGTTGCGTTTTTCTTCGCGACTGTTGCTGCAATGCAACATCACCGGCCGCATTTCGGCCGGGGTTACCGCGACTCAGGCGGCGTCGCCGGCCTCCTTCGCCTTGTCGGCATAGACGCGAACAGGGTCCTTGCGGCCCTCGACGACATCCTTGTCGACGACGATCTCGACCACATCGGTCAGGTCGGGCAGGTCGAACATCGTGTCGAGCAGGATCGCTTCGACGATCGAGCGCAGCCCGCGTGCGCCGGTCTTGCGTTCGATCGCCTTCTTGGCGACCGCGACAAGCGCATCGTCGGTGAAGGTCAGCGCGACCTCTTCGAGGTCGAACAGCTTGCGGTACTGCTTGACCAGCGCATTCTTGGGCTCGCCGAGAATCTTGACCAGCGCGTCGACATCGAGATCCTCGAGCGTCGCGATGACGGGCAGGCGGCCGACGAATTCGGGGATCAGCCCGAACTTCAGGAGATCTTCGGGCTCGATCTGTTTGAGCACTTCGCCCTGGCGGCGTTCGTCGGGGCCGGCGACATGCGCGCCGAAACCGATCGACTTGCCCTGCAGGCGGTCGCCGATGATCTTTTCGAGGCCGCTGAACGCGCCGCCCGCGATGAAGAGGATGTTGGTCGTGTCGACCTGCAGGAATTCCTGCTGCGGATGCTTGCGCCCGCCCTGCGGCGGAACCGATGCGGTCGTGCCTTCCATCAGCTTGAGCAGGGCCTGCTGCACGCCTTCACCCGACACATCGCGGGTAATCGACGGATTTTCGGCCTTGCGGCTGATCTTGTCGATTTCGTCGATATAGACGATCCCGCGCTGCGCCTTTTCGACGTTGTAGTCGCTGGCCTGGAGCAGCTTGAGGATGATGTTCTCGACATCCTCGCCGACATAGCCCGCTTCGGTGAGCGTCGTCGCATCGGCCATGGTGAAGGGGACGTCGAGGAAGCGCGCGAGCGTCTGCGCGAGCAGCGTCTTGCCGCTGCCGGTCGGGCCGACGAGCAGGATGTTCGACTTCGCCAGTTCGACTTCGTCGCCGCGGCCCGAATTGGCGAGGCGCTTGTAATGGTTGTGCACCGCGACCGACAGCACGCGCTTGGCGGTGTTCTGGCCGATCACATAATTGTCGAGATGCTGGCAGATTTCGAGCGGGGTCGGTACCGCGCCGTCCTTGCGCGCGGCGACGCCGCCCTTGATCTCTTCGCGAATGATGTCGTTGCACAGTTCGACGCATTCGTCGCAGATGAAGACGGTCGGGCCCGCGATGAGCTTGCGGACCTCGTGCTGCGACTTGCCGCAGAATGAGCAGTAAAGCGTGCTCTTGCTGTCGGAGCCGGAGAGCTTGGTCATAAAATTCCTTCTGGGGCCGCGCAAAACGCCGCGTGGCCCATGGTGACGCCGCCCCCGCTGGAGGCGCCGTCCATTATCCTAGCCCGCGACCACCCAATTACAATATGGCAATTGGGTGACGGCGGGACAATGCCCCCGGCTAGCGACATGCGGCGAACGGGGCGTCAAGAAACGCGGTTACCGGCGATCGGCGGTCCGGGCATGGCCCGCGGACGGCGCGGCGAGGCGCCCGTCCGCGGATCGCGCCGGGTCATTCGGGGGCGCCGCCGCTGCCGAGGTCCTTGGTCGCGGAATCGCCGTCGGGGCGGCGGTCATAGACATGGTCGACCAGCCCGAATGCTTTGGCTTCGTCGGCCTCGAGGAAGGTGTCGCGGTCCATCGCCTTTTCGATCTCTTTCAGCGACTTGCCGGTATACTGGACATAGAGGTCGTTCATCCGCTTGCGGATGCGCAGGATTTCCTTGGCCTGGATCTCGATGTCCGACGCCATGCCGCGCGCGCCGCCCGACGGCTGGTGGACCATCACGCGGGCGTTGGTCAGCGCGACGCGCATGCCGGGTTCGCCCGCGGCGAGCAGGAAGCTGCCCATCGATGCGGCCTGGCCGATGCACACCGTGCCGACGCGCGGGCGGATATATTGCATGGTGTCGTGGATCGCCATGCCCGCCGTGACGACGCCGCCCGGCGAGTTGATGTACATGTAGATGTCCTTCTTCGGATTTTCCGATTCGAGGAACAAAAGCTGGGCGACGATCAGCGAGGCCATCTGGTCCTCGACCTCGCCGGTGACGAAGATGATGCGTTCGCGCAGCAGGCGCGAGAAGATGTCGAAGGCGCGCTCGCCGCGGCTCGACTGTTCAACGACGGTGGGCACCAAAGCGGCGAGCGGGTCGATCATTGGGAATGCGTCCTTCATTATCCGGGATACCGCACCGAGAATTCGGCGGGCTGGCCCCTCCACCGCCCTACATCGGCGCCGTGCGCGGCGGATTCAAGAGGGCAAAAAGAAGGGCGGGAAAGTCCCGCCCTTCCGAATCCCTGTCGACCGGCTTCAGTCGCCTTCGCCGGGCTCGGGTGAGAAATGCGTCTCGAACTTGCCTTCGACGCCCTTGAATTCGTCGGCGTCGGCCGGGCTGTCCTTCTTGACCGTGATGTTCGGCCATTCGGCGCTGAATTTGGTGTTGAGCTCGAGCCATTTTTCGAGGCCGCTCTCGGTGTCGGGCAGGATCGCCTCGGCGGGGCATTCGGGTTCGCACACGCCGCAATCGATGCACTCGTTCGGGTTGATGACGAGCATATTCTCGCCCTCATAGAAACAGTCGACGGGGCACACCTCGACGCAGTCCATATATTTGCACCGGATGCAGGCGTCGGTGACGACATAGGTCATGGAATACAGGCTCCCTTCGAAGGCGGCGTCCTCGCCGTCCAACAGATGCGATTCAGCGCCTCTAGGCCGCGCGGCGCGCACGCGTCAACGCTAAGCGACTGTTGCGAATCACTCTCATCGAATAGCCGCCCGGCGCCGCTTTGGCGGCACAGCATTTCTCGTCGCGCCGATAGTTCAACTCGCGGCGGGAGCCACGGGATCGAGACGTGTGTAGCAAGCCTGCGCTTCGGGCGCGGGACCGCGACGCAACGGCAGCGTCAGCAGCCGGATGACTTCGATTCGTTCGCCGATCGGCAGCACCAGCGTCGCACCGGCGTGCACCGCCGCCGAAGCGCGCGTCACGCGCCGGCCGTCGAGCCGGATATGCCCCGCCGCGACCATCGCCTGTGCGATCGCGCGCGAGCGTGCGAACCGCAGATACCAGAGCAGCTTGTCGAGCCGGATGCTCCCTGCGGCCCCCGGGCTGGACATCAATCCTTCCGCGCGTCGGCGAGCAGCGCGGCGAGGCCGGCGAACGGGCTGTGCGGCGACGGGCCGCGCCGGGCCGTCCGGTCGGGCCGATCCTGTCGCGGCGGCGGGGTGCCGGGCTTGCCGCCCTTGTGCCTCTTGTTCTTGTGCGGCGTGCCGGGTGCGGCGAACGACCGGTCCTTCCCGGCCACGGCGACAGGCTGCGCCGATTGCGGGCGCTGTCCCTGTTTCCGGGCAGGCTTGCGGCGCGGCTTCTTGTCGCGGCCGCGATGCCCCGACCAGCGCCAGCGGTCGAGTTCGGGATCGCCGACGCTTCGAAAACCGAACGCCTGCAGCAAGCCGCGCCGCGCCGCGTCGTCGAGTCCCAGCGAGGTGGCGAGTGCCGAGTCGATCGCAAAACCTGCGGGCGGGGCGGCGGTGGCGGCGGTTTCGTGCCCGCCATGGTCCTCGTCATGCTCGTCTCCGCCCGCGATCGGCGCGGCGGGTTTGGCGTCGGCCTGCAAGCGTGCGGCGTGTGCCTGCCGCGCGAGGCGTTCGGCCATATCGATACGCAGCCATCCGTCGCCGCAGCGGCGAAAGCCGGCGATGGCGAGCGCGGCCGGCAGGCCGTTTTTCTGCCACACCGCGCCGTGCGGCGGCAGCGCGGGCACATGGCCCCCTTGCTGCGCGGCGAGCAGCGCGGCGCGCCAGCGCACCGCTTCGGGCTTCAGCAGCGCGGGATGGAACAGATCGAGCGAGCCGATGGTCAGGCCGATCTTGCGCAGCTGGGGACGTTCATCGGCGCTCAGTGCGGCAAGCTGCGCATCGACGCCGTCACGTGCGACGAAGCCGCCGCCGTCGACCAGTGCCGCGAGAAGGGCGCGGACACGCGGCGGAGTGAACAGGTCGCCCGCGGCAGCGCCCATCGCCGCGAGCGGTCCGGCGTGGCGTGTGAGTTGCGCCGCGACGAAGCGGTGCAGCCGTTCGGAAATCGCCTGCACCTGCGGCGGGTCGAGCCGGCGCAGTGCGGGTTCGATCTGGATCGCCGGCTGGACGAGCGTCGGCCCCTTGGCGAGTGTCGCGACGACGTCGCCATGCCAAGCGAGGCGCGGCGGCTCGCCCGGCGCGCCGACCAGCGAAAGCGCGGCATCCTCGCCCTCGGCCAGCGCGGCGGCGCGGCGCGCGAGTTCGGCGCGGAGATGCTTTTCGGCGGCGGCGAGCAGCAGCCGGTGATCGCTCGCGCGCGCCGTCGCGTCGACCTTGAACTGGAAGCCCTTCAGCGTCCCGATCGCCTCGCCGTCGACCGCGACGGTGCCGTCGGGCCCGACCGCGACCGGCAATGCCGCGTCGCGCTGTCCGGCGTCGCGGATGAGAAGTGCAAGCCGCCGATCGACGAAACGCTGCGCCAGCGCCGCGTGCAGCGCGTCGGACAGCCTGGCTTCGAGGTCCTGCGTGCGTGCTGTCCAGCCGGCGGCGTCGGCGATCCAGTCGCCGCGCTGCGCGATGAAGCAGAGCGTCCGCACCGCGGCGATCCGGCTCGCGAGCTGATCGATGTCGCCGTCGGTCGAATCGAGCCGTGCCAGTCGCCGTGCGAACCAGTCGGGGTCGATCATGCCATCGCCGCTCGTCCGCCACTGCCACAGCTTCAGCACCGTCCGGCTGTGATGCTCGGCGCCCAATTGCTCGAAATCGGGGAGGCCGCACGCGTCCCACAATCGCGCCACCGCGTCGAAATCGCCGCCGCGTGCGCGCACTTCCATGTCACCCGCGAGATGCTTGAGCACCGCGAGGTCGACCGCCTCGGGCGCCGCGCGCAGCCGCGGGTGCGACGGCGGCTCGGCGAGGTCGGCCAGCAATTGTTCGAGTGATCCGAAGCCGGGGAGGGGATTGCGCCAATAGACGCTTTGCAACGGCGGGAAATGATGCTCCTCGATCGCGTGGATCTCCTCGGGGGTGAAACCGCCCTGGGGCAGGCCGACGGTGCCGAAACTGCCGTCCTGCTGGTGCCGCCCGGCGCGTCCGGCGATCTGTGCCATCTCGGCGATCGTCAGCCGCCGCAACCGCCGCCCGTCGAATTTCTGCAAGGACGCAAAGGCGACGTGCTGGACGTCGAGGTTGAGCCCCATGCCGATCGCATCGGTGGCGACGAGATAATCGACCTCGCCCGCCTGAAACATCTCGACCTGCGCGTTGCGCGTGCGCGGGCTGAGCGCCCCCATCACCACCGCCGCGCCGCCGGCAAAGCGGCGCAACATTTCGGCGATCGCGTAAACCTCCTCGGCCGAGAAGGCAACGACCGCCGATCGCTTGGGCAGCCGTGACAGCTTGCACGTGCCGGCGTAGCTCAGGGTCGAGAAGCGCGGGCGCCCGACAATCTCTGCCTCGGGCACCAGGTCGCGGACCAGCCCGGTGATGCTTGCCGATCCGAGGATCATCGTCTCCTCGCGACCGCGCGCGCGGAGCATGCGGTCGGTGAAGACATGGCCGCGCTCGGGATCGGCGCCGAGCTGCGCCTCGTCGATGCCGACGAAGGCGACGTCGCGTGTCAGAGGGAGCGCCTCCATCGTGCCGAGCAGGTAGCGCGCCTGCGGGGGCATGATCCGCTCCTCGCCGGTCACCAGCGCGACCTCGTTTGCTCCCTTGATCCTGACGACGCGGTCATAGACTTCGCGCGCCAGCAGCCGGAGCGGAAAGCCGATCATGCCGCTGGCATGAGCGGTCAGGCGCTCGACCGCCAAATGGGTTTTGCCGGTGTTGGTGGGGCCAAGGACTGCCTTGACCGGGGTGGAAGAGGTTGACGTCATTGCCTTGCCCCCGTGCTGGCATGGGCTGCGCTGCGGCGCAACAGCCGATCGACGGGCCGGAAAAGAAATCCACCATTGCGGGGCGTGCCGTGCGGATATCGGCGTCGCAACCAATCCCGCCGCCGCCACGGCTCGCCGCAAGGCCCCGGGCTTCAGCCGTCCGTTAAATTGACTTTAACGGCCTTTGTTTACAGACCGGCAGCCGGAAACATCATCGATGTTCCGTGCGCGGGAGGCGCGGCGGGCGTCGAATGGGGGTTGCAGTCTTTGTTCCAGCGTCACGAACCCATTGCGGGCATGTCCGGCAACGCGGCCGCGCTGTCGATGACGCAGGCGATTCCCTTTGGCCGTGCCGGTCATGCCGAGCAACCGGGCGACGCCAAATGGCATGAGGGCTGGCGCGAACGGCTCGCCAACCTCGATCTCGTCCCCGATCTCGGCGACAATATCGGTTCGCGCGAATGGTGGCGCGGTCTTGCGACACTGACCTTGCTCTGCGGCAGCGCGATCGCGACCTTTCCCGGCGTCGAACCCGTCGTTGCAGGCGGCACGCCCGCACTCGATGCCGCCGATTTCAACGAGGCGCGCGCGCAGATGATCGTGCCGCTCGCGCTCGGCGGCGATACCGGGCGCCACATGGCGGCGACCGACGCGGTGCGCCCGCTGACGCAGACTCCCGAACGCCCGCAGATCGAACTCACCGCCACATTGGGCAGCGGCGACAGCTTTGCGCGTCTGCTCGAACGTTCGGGGGTCGGCCGTGCCGACGCGCAGGCGCTCGCGAGCCAGGTGTCCTCGGCCGTGCCGCTCGCCGATATCGCGCCGGGCACGCGCATCGACCTGATCCTCGGCCGCCGCGCCGCGCGCACCATGCCGCGTCCCGTCGATGCGCTCGCGATGCGCGCGCGCTTCGACCTGCGTATCGAGATGGAGCGGGTCGACGGGCGTCTGGTGATGCGCCGTATCCCGATCGCCGTCGACGCGACCCCGCTGCGCATCCGCGGCAAGGTCGGCGACAGCCTCTATCGCTCGGCGCGCGCTGCCGGCGCTCCCGCGGAGGCGGTGCAGGCCTATCTGCGCGTGATCGGCAAGCAGATCGCCGTGGGCCGCGAAATCCGGTCGAGCGACGAATATGACATCATCGTCGACTATCGCCGCGCCGAAACCGGCGAGACCGAGGTCGGGAAATTGCTCTACGCCGGGCTGGTGCGCGGTGGAAAACAGAAATTGTCGATGGTCGAATGGACCGTCGACGGGCGCCTGCAATGGTTCGAGGCGTCGGGCGCCGGGCAGGCCACCGGTGGCATGGTCCGGCCGACCAACGGGCGCCAGACCTCGGGCTACGGCATGCGCCGCCACCCGATTCTCGGGTACAAGCGCATGCACAGCGGCACCGATTTCGGCGGCGGTTACGGCGCGCCCATCTATGCGGTGACCGACGGCACGGTGGCGATCGCCGGACGCCACGGCGGTTACGGCAATTTCGTCAAGCTCAACCATGGCGGCGGCGTCGGCACCGGCTACGGCCATATGAGCCGCATCGCGGTGCGCCCCGGGCAGCGCGTCAATCGCGGGCAGGTCATCGGCTATATCGGCTCGACCGGGCTCTCGACCGGCCCGCACCTTCATTTCGAAGTCTATCGCAACGGCCGCGCGGTCAACCCCGCGACCGCCAGCTTCGTCACCCGTGCGCGGCTCGAAGGCAAGGCGCTCGCCGATTTCCGCGCGCGCATTCGCCAGCTCACCGCGATCACCCCCGGCGCGGCGCTGGCGCCGGTCGCGACAAGGGCGGCTGAGGGACCCAAGCTCGGCAGCCTCGCCGATGTCGCTTCGAAACGCGCCGGCGACGGAAGCTGACGAATGCGGCCCACTCCCGAAGGGGAGGGGCGCAGAAGAACCATTTGCCCACGCCGCGCACGCCGCTATGCACGCCGCATGACTCGCGCCGCCTTTCCCGATCTTCGCCTGCGCCGTACCCGCCGGACCGCATGGAGCCGCGCGATGGTGCGCGAAACGCATCTGACCCCCGCCAATCTGATCTGGCCGCTCTTCGTTTGTGCGGGCGAGGGGGTGGAAGAACCGATCGCCAGCCTGCCCGGGGTGTCGCGCTGGTCGGTTGACCTGCTTGTCGCGCGTGCGTGCGAGGCCGTCGCCGCGGGCATTCCGTGCCTTGCGCTCTTTCCCTACACCGAAGCCGATCGCCGCAGCGACGACGGCGCCGAAGCGCTCAACCCCGCCAATCTGATGTGCCGCGCCACGGCTGCGATCAAGCAGGCGCTCGGCGACGACATCGGCGTTCTCACCGACGTCGCGCTCGACCCCTATACCAGTCATGGGCAGGACGGGTTGATCGACGGCGCGGGCCGCGTGCTCAACGACGAAACGGTCGCGGTGCTCGTCGGGCAGGCGCTCAACCAGGCGCGCGCCGGCGCCGATATCATCGCCCCCAGCGACATGATGGACGGTCGCATCGGGGCGATCCGCAAGTCGCTTGAGGCCGAGGGTTTCGGCCATGTCCAGATCATGAGTTACGCCGCCAAATATGCCTCGGCCTTCTATGGTCCCTTCCGTGACGCGGTCGGCTCGCGCGGGCTGCTCAAGGGCGACAAGAAGGGCTATCAGATGGACCCCGCCAATGCCGAAGAGGCGCTGCGCGAGGTCGAAATGGACCTCGCCGAGGGGGCCGACAGCGTGATGGTCAAGCCCGGCCTGCCCTATCTCGACATCGTGCGCGCGGTGAAGCAGCGCTTCGAGGTTCCCGTCTTCACCTATCAGGTGTCGGGCGAATATGCGATGATCGAGGCCGCCGCGGCGGCCGGAGCCGGCGACCGCGACGCGCTCGTCCTCGAAACCTTGCTCGCCTTCCGCCGGGCCGGCGCTTCGGGCATTCTCACCTATCATGCGCTCCACGCCGCGAGACTGCTCGGCGCGTGATCGAGACGTCGCGCCTGACGATGCGTGCCTGGCGCGATAGCGATGTCGCGCCCTTTCAGGCGATCTGCAGCGATCCCGATGTCATGGCGACCCTCGGTCCCCCGCTCGACATGGAAGCCACCGCGACGCGGATCGCGTGGATGCGCGGGCACGCGGCCAAGCATGGTCATTGCTTCTGGGCACTCGAACGCCGGAGCGATGCGCGATTGATCGGTTGGTGCGGGGTGATCCGCGGCGACATGCCGCCGGTCGCCGACAAGGTCGAGATCGGCTGGCGGCTGGCGCGCGACTGCTGGGGCGCTGGCTTCGCCAGCGAGGCGGCACGCGGCGCGGTCGCATGGGCTTTTGCGAACCTGCCCGACGATGAAGTCCGGGCGATCACGTGGCAGGACAATGTCCGCAGCCGCGCGGTGATGGAGCGGCTTGGCATGCAATATTGCGCCGACCTTGACTTCGATCATCCGAAGCTCGCCGCCGACGATCCGCTGCGCCCGCACGTCACCTACTCGCTATCACGTCTGGCATGGGAAACCGCATGACCGCTTCAGCATCGCCACGCCGCTGGCTGTTCGTCGCGACGATCCTCGTCGGCAGCTTCCTGCTCTTCCTCGTTCAGCCGATGGTGGCGCGGATGGTGCTGCCCCGATTGGGCGGCGCGCCCGCGGTGTGGAACAGCGCGATGCTCGTTTATCAGGCGCTGCTCCTCGGCGGCTATGCCTATGCCCATTGGCTCGGCCGCTTCGCGGTACGGCGCCAGGCGATGATCCACGTCGCGCTGCTGCTCGCCGCGGCGCTGTGGTTGCCGATCGGCATCGCCAACCTCGCGCCCGCCGCCCCGGGGCAGGAGGCGCTGTGGGTGCCGTTGCTGCTCGCCGCGTCGATCGGGCCTGTCTTCTTCGCGGTCGCCGCCCAGGCACCGTTGATGCAGCGCTGGTTCGCCGCCGACGTGCGCGCGGGTGATCCTTATTATCTCTACGCGGCGTCGAATCTCGGCAGCTTCGCAGGGCTCATCAGCTACCCCGCGCTGGTCGAACCGGCGCTGCAGCTTGCGGCGCAAAGCTGGGGCTGGACCGCGGGTTATGCCCTGCTCGTCGTGCTGGTCATCGCCGCCGCTGCGGCGCGGTGGCACGGCGCTGCCGCCGAACCCGCCTCGGGTGCGGCTGCCGCTGACGAAGCGCCGCCGACCTGGCGCCGGCAGCTGCACTGGCTGCTGATCGCGGCGGTACCGTCGGGACTGATGCTGTCGACCACGACGCACCTCACCACCGACATCGTCGCGATGCCGCTGCTGTGGGTGCTGCCGTTGGGCCTCTATCTGCTCAGCTTCGTGATCGCCTTTTCGACCGCCGACCGGCTGGTCCAGATCTTTGCCGTGATCGCACCGCCGGTGCTGCTCGCGACCGGCGGGCTCGCGCTGCTCAGCGACGGCGGCGGCTCGATGATCGTCGCGCTCGCCAGCCTCGCGATGCTGTTCATCGTTGCGGTCGCGCTTCACGGCTATCTCTATCATCTGCGCCCGGCGCCGCGGCACCTGACGCTCTTCTATCTGATCATGTCGGCGGGCGGCGTTCTCGGCGGACTGTTCGCGGCGTTGATCGCGCCGCTGGTGTTCGACTGGGCCTATGAACATCCGCTGCTGGTGCTGGCTGCGGCGGCGCTGTTGCCGCTGCCGGTCCTGTTTCCGTGGGACAAATGGCTGGGCCTGGAGCCGCGCCGGGCGACGCTCGTGATGGCGCTGCTCGTGCTGATCGCATGCTATATCGCGCTGCGCATGGCCGACGACTGGCGCGGGTCGCTCGACGGCATGATCGGGCTGGGCGCGCTCGTGATCCTGTTCATCGGCCTGCTGGCGATCGGCCGGCGCTGGGCCTATGTCGCGACGCTGGCGGCGCTGATGCTCGGCGTCGGCGGCCTCAGCACGATCTACGAGAGCTTTTCGGGCGCGCGCGTGCGCAGTTATTTCGGCGTCTACACCATCGCCGACGACGGGGTTCGCCAGGAACGCCGCCTCGCGCACGGCACGACGCTGCACGGGCTGCAGATCACCCGTGCGGGGCACGAACGGCGCCCGACGACCTATTACGGGTTCCAGTCGGGGGTCGGGCTGACACTCGACAAGGCCGAGGCGCTTGCCGGGCCCAATGCCGCGATCGGGATCGTCGGGCTCGGCACCGGCACGCTCGCCTGTTACCGCCGGCCGGGCCAGCAATGGACGATCTTCGAAATCGATCCCGCGATGGTCGCGATCGCGCGCGACCGGTCGAAATTCACCTTCCTCGCCGATTGCGCGCCCGACGTGCCGATCATCATCGGGGACGCCCGGCTCCAGCTTGCCAAGCAGCCGCCCGCCAGCCTCGACATCCTTGTCATCGATGCCTTCTCGTCCGATGCGATTCCGCTGCATCTGGTGACGAGCGAAGCGATCGGGGTGTATGCGCGCGCACTCAAGCCCGACGGCATCCTGCTCATCCACATCTCGAACCGTTTCTTCAACCTCGAACCCGTGCTTGCGGCGGAGGCCCGGGCGCGCGGCTGGACCGCGGCGATCCGCATGGACCCCGCGACCGGCGGCGAAGCGGCATCGCTCACCAGTTCGAACTGGGTCGCGCTCACCGCGACGCCGCAGCGCATGCGGCAATTGACGGGCGGTATCCAACCGCGCGAAAAGGCGTATGACGATGGCGTCTGGGTCCCGCTTGCGGGACGCGAAGGCTTCACCCGCTGGACCGACGACTATGCCTCGACGTTGCCGATCCTGATCTGGAAACATATTATCGGAGGTCGCGACGAATGACACGCGCGGACATCAGCATCATTACCGTGAACGGCAAGACGCCGCAAATCGATCCCAGCGCCTTCATTGCGCCCGGCTGCCGGATTATCGGCGACGTGCGGATCGGTCCCGACGTCAGCATCTGGTACAATTGCGTGCTGCGCGCCGATGTCAGCCATATCGAGGTCGGCGCGCGTTCGAACATCCAGGATGGCAGCGTCGTCCATTGCGACGGCCCGATGCCGCATCGCCCCGACGGCTATCCGACGATCATCGGCGAGGATGTGTTGATCGGCCATCTCGCGATGGTGCACGGCTGCGTCCTCGACGACCGCGCTTTCGTCGGCCTGAAGGCGACGGTGATGAACGGGTGCCGCATCGGCAGCGACGCAATGCTCGCCGCCGGCGCGCTGCTCACCGAGCACAAGGAAATTCCGTCGCGCGAACTCTGGGCCGGTTCGCCCGCGCGCCGCGTGCGCGAGATCGGCGACGAACAGGCCGCCGGCATGCAGGTCGGCGTCGCCCATTATGTGCTCAACGGCCGCATGCACAAGGCGGCGGTCGAGCAGGGCTGAGGATCGAAACCGCCAAGGCATGCACGGAAAAGAAAAGGGCGCCCCGGTTTCCCGGGACGCCCTTTCCGAACCGTTGCCGGTGGCTTAGCTGAAGTTCACCATCGCATAGAGCATCGGGATCGACAGCAGGGTGTTGGTCCGCGAAAAGATCATCGCGGTACGCGCAGCCTTCGCCTTGGTCGCATCGTCGGCTTCGACGATGCCCAGCGCCTTTTTCTGGTTCGGCCAGATCAGGAACCAGACGTTGAACGCCATGATCAGGCCCAGCCACATGCCGACGCCGATCAGCTTGTACGGGTCCTGAAGGCCGAGCGCGGGCGCCAGATATTTGGAATGGCCGGCGATCGCGATGCCCAGCAGAACGGTGATCAGCGCCGCCCAGCGGAACCAGAAGAGCGCGGCGGGCGCGATATGCTTTGACACGCCGGGTTTCAGCTCGGCCGGGATCTTGGGCATCGTCGGCATCTGGACGAAGTTGAAATAATAGAGCAGCCCGATCCACAGCACGCCGAAGAAGGTGTGCAGCCAGCGCATGATCGCGTTGCCCGCGGCGAGGCCATCCTCGAAATTCTGGCCGTTGAGGCACAGCATCAGTACGATCGCCAGCACCAGGCCGGTGCCCAGAACGGCGTGCAGATTACCGAAAAACTTGTCCATGGCAGTTCCCCCTCGCTTGTTGTCGGACGCGGTGCGACCCCGAGCCCGGCGGGGGGTATGCCAGCCCGGGGGGTGTGGCTCAAGCTTGCTTGTCGGCTGCCGGTTCCTCGGGCAGCGCGAGCCCGTTCTTCATCATCACCGGCAGCTGGGTCAGCGTGAAGACGAAGGAGAGGGCGGTGACGCCCCACACCTTGATCGTCAGCCACAGGTCGAAACTCATCTGCTTCGCCTGGATGAGTTCGTACATGACATGGTTGGCGATGCCGAGCGCGGCGAAGAACAGGCCCCAGTTGCGCGACAGCAGCAGCCAGCCGCGCTCGGTCAGCCCTTCGAGCGCCGACTGGAGCAGATATTTGAGCAAGGGCTTGCCGAACCACCAGCCCCCGAGCAGCAGCACGGCAAAGGCGGCGTAGATGATCGTCGGCTTCATGACGATGAAACGCTCGTCGTGGAACCAGATGGTGAGCGCGCCGAACCCCAGAACGAGCAGGCTCGACATCCACAGCATCGGCGAAATCTTGCCGAGCTTCCATTTGGACACCGCCATCGCGACGACGATCGCGACCATGAAGGCGATGGTGCCCTTGATCGCCGCGGTGGTCGCGGCGAAGGCGCCTTCGCCGCCCGACGAGAGTTTATAGGCGAGAAAGAAGACGAGCAGCGGCCCGAAATCGATCGCGAAATTGAGCCCGCCATGTTTGGCGGGCGGCGGCGCAGGGACCGGTTCGGGTCCGCCGGGCAGCTGGTCGATCGGTCCGTTCATCGGATATTTCCTGCAATGATGCCCGCGATCTCGTCGGCGTCGAAGGGGCGAAGGTCGTCAATCGTCTCGCCGATACCGATCGCATGAATGGGAAGGCCGTGGCGTTCGGCCGCGGCGACGAGCACCCCGCCGCGCGCGGTGCCGTCGAGCTTGGTCATGACCAGACCTGTGACCCCGGCGACCTCGCGGAACACATCGATTTGCGACAGCGCATTCTGGCCCGTCGTCGCGTCGAGCACGAGCACGACGTCGTGCGGTGCGGCGGGATTGAGGCGGCCGAGCACGCGCTTGATCTTCTCGAGCTCGTCCATCAGTTCGCGCTTGTTCTGGAGGCGGCCCGCGGTGTCGACGATCAGCACGTCGATGCCCGTCGCGGTCGCCTTTTTCACCGCGTCGAAAACGATGCCCGCGGCGTCGCCGCCTTCGGGGCCGGCCATGATCGGCACGCCCAGCCGTTCGGCCCAGACCTTCAACTGGCCGATCGCCGCGGCGCGGAAGGTGTCGCCCGCAACGAGCATCACGCCATAATCCTGTTCCTGGAACAGGTGCGCGAGCTTGGCGATCGTTGTCGTCTTGCCCGATCCGTTGACCCCGATCACGAGGATGACCTGCGGGCGGGGAAAGGCGTCGATTTCGAGCGGTTCGGCGACCGGGCGCAGCACCGCGGCAATCTCGTCGGCGACGATCTTGCGCAATTCCTCGACATTGCCCGCAACCGCGTCACGGCGCGCCGCAAGCCGATCGCGGATGCGCGCCGCCATGCCGGGGCCAAGATCGGCGGTGATCAGCGCTTCCTCGATCCGGTCGAGGTCGTCCTCGTCGAGCCGCGCCTTGCCGGCGAGCCCGGCCAGATTTTCGCCAAGGCGTTCCGACGTGCGTTTGAGGCCGCCGAACAGCCGTTCGCTCCAGCTCGCGCCGCTCATGCTGCCAGTTCCCTTGCCGCCATCCGCTCGCCGTCGCGGGCGCCGATGCGGACCGGCACGATGCGTCCCGGCGCCGTCGGGGCGGCGAGCGTCAGCGCGGCGAAATTTTCGCCATGCCCGGTAAGTCCGTCGCGTTCGACGAGCATGCGGGTGATGCGGCCCGTCTGGGCGTCGAGCCAAGCGTGTCGGCGCCGTGCATTGGCCTCGCGCAGGGTCGCGGCGCGTTCGCGCGCGACGCCGCGACCGACCTGCGGCATGCGCGCGGCGGGGGTTCCGGCGCGAGCGCTGTAAGGAAAGATATGGCCGAAGACGATGTCACAATCGTCGATCAGCGCCAGCGAATTGGCAAACATGGTTTCATCCTCGGTGGGAAAGCCGGCGATCAGGTCGGCGCCGATCGCGATTTCGGGGCGGGCCGCCTTGAGCCGCCGGGTCAGCTCGACAGCCCCGGCGCGGCGGTGGCGGCGCTTCATGCGCGTCAGTACCATGTCGTCGCCCGCCTGCAGCGACAGATGGACGTGGGGCATGACACGCGCTTCCCGGGTAAGCAGCGCGAACAGCGCCTCGTCGATGCGATCGGGGTCGAGCGACGACAGTCGCAACCGTTCCAGGTCGGGCAGCGCGAGCAGCGCCTCGACCAGCGCCGCGAGGCTAGCTCCGCTGTCGTCGCCATAGCTGGCGAGATCGACCCCGGTCAGGATGATCTCGCGCTGGCCGCGGTCGAGCGCGGTGCGGGCGCTTGCCACCACCGCATTGATGGTTGCCGACCTGGCGGACCCGCGCGCGATCACCGTCGCGCAGAAGGTGCAGCTGTGCGAGCAGCCGGTCTGCACGCCGAGGAAGGCGCGCGCGTGATCGGCACCGGAGAGGGCGGGGGTGTAGTCGCGGCCGGGTACCGCCGCCGGGCCGGCGCCATAGCTCGCCGCCAATCCCTTGGCGTCGTTGCGCACGACCTGTGCGCCCATGTCGGCAAAGCGTGCAGATTCCAGCTCCGCCGCGCAACCGGTCACGACGACGCGCCTGCCGGGGCTTTCCCGCAAGGCGCGTCGCACGGCTTGTCGTGCCTGCCGCACCGCCTCGTCGGTCACCGCGCAGCTGTTGAAGACGATCGTGTCCGGTGCCGCCGCCTCGCGGACCGCCGCGCGGATCGCTTCGCCCTCGGCGATGTTCAGCCGGCATCCGAAATTGACGACTTCGGCGCCGCCCCGCGTTGCGACGCTCATCCGAACTGGGCCCAGTCGGTCTCGCCGTCGAACACGCGCGTCGCGGCGCCGCTCATCACGATGGGTTCGCCGGGCGCCCAGCGGATGATCAGGTCGCCGCCGGGCAGCGAGACTGTCACCGGCGAGGCGACCTTGCCCGCGCGGATCGCCGCGACCGCGGTCGCGCAGGCGCCGGTGCCGCACGCCTGCGTCAACCCGACGCCGCGCTCCCACACGCGCAGTTGCAAACGGTCGGGGCCGTCGAGGCTCGCGACATTGACGTTGACGCGCTCGGGGAAGAGCGGGTCGGTCTCGATCCGCGGGCCGAGGTCGGCCAAGGGAATGGCATCGGCTTCGGGTACGAAGAAGATGATGTGCGGATTGCCGACATTGACCGCCGCGCCATGCTCCAGTTCGTCCCACGCGACGGGCATGTCGCGCGTGTCCATCGGCATCGCTAGCGGGATATGCTCCCAGTCGAATTCGGGTTCACCCAGCGTCACTTCCGCGCCGCCGTCGGCGGGCGCCACGCGCAGCATCCCGCCCAGCGTCTCGATCACGGCGGGCTTGCCGATCAGCGTCGCGACGCAGCGCGTCGCATTGCCACACGCCTCGACCTCGCCGCCGTCGGCGTTGAAGATACGCATGCGCACGTCGGCCTTCTCCGACGGTTCGAGCAGGATCAACTGGTCGCAGCCGATGCCGTGCCGCCGGTCGGCGATTGCGTGGGCGCGCGCTGCCGTCATCGCGACCGGCGCCTCTCGCGCGTCGATCACGACGAAATCATTGCCGAGCCCGTGCATCTTGGTGAAGCGATCCGCCATGCTGGCGCATGTAAGGCGGCGGCGCGGCGAAGTCTAGCGAGGCGGAGGGCCGGCCGGCGCCGCGGCGGCGATTGCTTTTGGAGCCGGCGCTACGCCGTCTTGCGCTGCGCTTCGTCGCCGGGTGCGTCTGCGATCGCGGCCGCCGGTCCCCGCAGCAACCCGCGCTCGGCGAGCAGCTTCAGCGTCGCGGCCGCCGACGCGGGTTTGCCGTAATGCCAGCCCTGCGCCTTGGCGACTCCCAGCCGGGTCAGTTCGGCCGCGGTCGCTTCGTCTTCGACTCCCTCGGCGGTGATCGGCATCGCCAGACTTTCGCCGAGCCGCACGATCGCGATGACGATCGCCTGCGCGTCGGGGCTGCCCTGCATCGCGGCGACGAAGCTCTTGTCGATCTTGATCCGGTCGAAGGGTAGCGCGCGCAGGTGGGACAGCGAGCTGTAGCCGGTGCCGAAATCGTCGAGGCTGAGCGCCACCCCCTGATTCTTGAGGCTGGTGACGATCGAGCGTACGAGCGGCAGGTTTTCGAACAGCGAGCTTTCGGTGATCTCGACCTCAAGCTGGCTGGCGGGGAAGCCCGTTTCGACGAGCAGCTTGGTCAGTTTCTGGCTGAACCAGGGATCCTTGAGCTGCTGCGGCGAGATGTTGACGGCGAGGGTGATCGACGGGTCCCAGCCCTTGGCGATCTCCAGCGCCTGTCCGATCACGCGCAGCGACAGCTCGCCGATCAGGCCGCTGTCCTCGGCGACCGGAATGAAACGGTCGGGCGGGATCAGGCCATATTCGGGCGATTCCCAGCGCATCAGCATCTCGAAGCCGACGAGGCGCCCGGTGGCGATGTCGACCTGCGGCTCGAAATAGGGGGCGAATTCGCCGCGCGGCATGCCGCTGCGGATTCCCGTCTCGATCTGGTTGCGGACCTGTACGGCCATTTCCATGCCGTGCTCGAACCAGCAGAAGCGGTTCCGCCCCTCGTCCTTGCAATGATACATGGCGATATCGGCCTGGCGAACCATCGTGTCCATGGCAGCGCTGGCGTCGGTCGCCAGCGCGATGCCGATCGAGGCGCCGATACGGATTTGCTGGCCGTCGTGCGTCACCGGTTCTTCGAGCGCGGTGACCAGCTGCGCCGCGAGCGTGTCGACATGCGCCCTGCCTGCCGGCTCGAACATCAGCATCGCGACGAACTCGTCGCCGCCCAGTCGTGCCATCAGCGCGCTCGGCGGCAGCACCGCGGCGATGCGCTCGGCCGCCACCTTGAGCAGCCGGTCGCCCGCGGCGTGGCCGTGAATGTCGTTGACGGTCTTGAAATGGTCGAGGTCGAGCAGGAACAGCGCGACGTGACGGCGGGCTTCGGCGGCGGCGGCGATCAGGTCCTGCCCCTGTTCGAGCATCGCGCGGCGGTTGAGGAAATCGGTCAGCGGATCGCGGTCGGCGAGGTAGCGCGCCTTTTGTTCGGCAACGGTGCGCTCGTGAATTTCGCGGTTCAGATCTTCGTAGCGGCGCCAGCCGAACAGGATCAGCGCGATGTTCAGGATCAGCGTCGCGGCGAGCACCCGGTCGGTGCCGCCGCCGATTCCCGACAGCGCGCGGACGACCGATTGCATCACGGTGCTGCCCGTGCCGACGAACAGGATGATCGCCGCGACGACGATGCCGCCCGCCACCACGTCGCGTTTCGCCCCCTCGGCGCGGTCGGGTCGTTTCGGCGGTTCCGCGGTCGCCATTGATCACTATCCCCCACAATCGGCCCGACAATGCGCGCGAAGCGGTGAAATTTGCGTTAAGCGCCGCGCCCCGCAGCGTGGGCCGCTTTCCGTTCCGGCCTTGCCAATCGCCGTGCTTTTGCGTAAGGGGCCCGCGTCCGGACGCATCAAGCGACCGGGCAGATACGACATCCGCGACGGAAAAGTCTGTCCACGGATAGCCGCTGGTTGGCGAGGTTTCGCTCACCGGCGTCTTTTGCGTTGCGGCCTGTCAGAAGGGATTTTTGGCGCATGTTCGACAGTCTGAGCAATCGGCTTGGCGATGTTTTCGGGAAGCTCCGCGGCCGCGGCGCGCTGACCGAGGCCGACGTGCGCGCCGCGATGCGCGAAGTGCGAATCGCGCTGCTCGAAGCCGATGTCGCGCTCCCCGTCGTGCGCAGCTTCGTCGATCAGGTCACCGAACTCGCGATCGGCCAGAATGTCTTGCGTTCGGTCACCCCGGGCCAGCAGGTGGTCAAGATCGTCAGCGACGCGCTGACCGAGATGCTCGGCTCCGAAACCGCCGAGCTCGATCTCAACGTCGCGCCGCCCGCGGTCATCATGATGGTCGGCCTCCAGGGCTCGGGCAAGACGACGACGACCGCGAAGATCGCGAAGCGCCTGAAGGACAAGGAACGCAAGAAGGTGCTGATGGCGTCGCTGGACGTCAATCGCCCCGCCGCGCAGGAACAGCTCGCCGTCCTCGGCGGCCAGATCGATGTCGCGACCTTGCCGATCATCGCGGGCCAGCAGCCGGTCGAGATCGCACAGCGCGCGATGCAGGCCGCGAAGCTTCAGGGCTTCGATGTGCTGATGCTCGATACCGCGGGCCGCCTCCACGTCGACCAGCAACTGATGGACGAGATGCAGGCGGTGTCGCGCACGGCGAACCCCACCGAAACGCTGCTCGTCGTCGACAGCCTGACCGGGCAGGACGCGGTACAGGTCGCGCAGCGCTTCACCGACCAGGTGCCGCTCACCGGCGTCGTGCTCACCCGCATGGACGGCGACGCGCGCGGCGGTGCCGCGCTGTCGATGCGTGCGGTCACCGGCAAGCCGATCAAATTCGCGGGCACCGGCGAAAAGCTCGACGGGCTCGAACTCTTCCAGCCGTCGCGCATCGCGGGCCGCATCCTCGGTATGGGCGATGTCGTCAGCCTCGTCGAGCGCGCCGCCGAAACCATCCAGGCCGAAGAGGCCGAGGCGATGGCGGCGAAGATGGCCAAGGGCATCTTCGACCTCAACGACCTGCGCACGCAGCTCAACCAGATGCGTCGCATGGGCGGCCTCGGCGCGCTCGCCGGCATGATCCCCGGGATCAAGAAGGCGCAGCTGGCGATGGCGCAGGGCGGCGCCGACGACAAGATGCTTGTCCACTTCGACGCGATCATGGGGTCGATGACCCCGAAGGAACGCGCGAAACCCGAAATCCTGACCGCGAAGCGCAAGATCCGCATCGCCAACGGTTCGGGTACCACGGTGCAACAGGTCAACAAGGTGCTCAAGATGCACCAGGAAATGGCCGGTGCGATGAAGAAGATCCGCAAGATGGGCGGATTGAAGGGGCTCGGCGCGCTGTTCGGCAAGGGCGGCGGCATTCCCGGAATGGGCGGCGGCGGGGGCGGCGGCCTCGGCGGTCTTCCCGGCCTCGGCGGCGGGGCGATCCCGCCCGAACTCGCCAATTTGATGAACAAGAAGAAATAACCCAGACAACCCAGTTCAGACGTAGAAGGACAATATCATGGCTACCTCCATTCGCCTTTCGCGCGGCGGTTCGAAAAAGCGCCCCTATTACAAGATCGTCGTCGCCGATTCGCGCAGCCCGCGCGACGGCCGCTTCATCGAGCGCATCGGCAGCTACAATCCGCTGCTCGGCAAGGACAATCCCGAGCGCGTCAAGCTCGACACCGAGCGCGCGAAGCATTGGCTGAGCGTCGGCGCCCAGCCGAGCGACCGCGTCGCCCGTTTCCTCGACGCCGCCGGCGTCAAGGAACGCGCCGCGCGCAACAACCCGAACAAGGGTGTCCCCGGCGAAAAGGCCAAGGAACGCGCCGAGGAAAAGGCCGCGAAGATCGCTGAAGCCGAAGAGGCCGCCGCTGCAGCCGCCGCCGCTCCGGCGCCGGAACCCGAAGCTGTTGAAGAGGCGCCCGCCGCTGAAGCCGCCGCGCCCGAAGCCGCTGAGTCGGATGCGACCGGTTCGGTGAAGAGCGAAGAAACCGCCGAAGCCGTCGCCGAAGCGGTGGCCGACGAAGTCCCGGCCGGCGCGACCGCCGAAGACGCGACCGCGATCGCCGAGGAAGTCGCCGAGGGCGGCCCGGTCGCCGAAGAAAAGGCCGAAGGCTAAGCCTTGGCCGACGCAAACCGCCCCGTCACCCTCGCCGCCATTGCCGGCGCGCATGGGGTGCGGGGTGAGGTGCGCCTGAAGCTGTTTGGCGAAGGCGCGGAGGCTCTCCGCGCCTTTTCCGTTTTCGATGCAGGCGCGCGCAAGCTGACCCTCAAATCGGTGCGCCCCGCCAACCAGGGGGCGGTCGCGACCTTTGCCGAGATCGCCGACCGCAGTGCGGCCGAGGCGCTGCGCGGCACATTGCTCACGGTCCCGCGTTCGGCGCTGCCGTCGCTTGGCCCGGGCGAATATTATCACCACGACCTGCTCGGACTGCCATGCGTATCGACCGATGGGGCCGCCATCGGCCATGTCGTCGCGGTCGAAAATTTCGGCGCGGGCGACATTCTCGAGATCGAGAAGCCCTCCGAGACCGGCAAGAAGCCCGTGCGTTTCATGGTGCCGATGAACGAGCGGGCGGTACCCGCGTGGGATACCGATGGCGTGACCGTCGACGCGGCTTTTGTTGAATAACGGCTCCTTCCCATAAAATCCGTTCGCCCCGAACTTGTCGGCGGGACATTCTTCCTTTCTATGTCGGAAGGACAGAATGGTGCTTCGACAAGGTCGGCACGAACGGAGGTTCGGGATGCGTTTGATTTCCGCTTTTCTCATGGCTTCGGCGCTCGTCGCGCCGACACTGGCCTTCGCCCAGGGCCCCGCCCCCAAGACCCTTGACCAGCTCGCGCCCGAGATCGACGCGCTTTTCGCCAAATATCAGGCCGAAGCGCATGTCCCCGGGCTCGTGTACGGCATCGTCAAGGACGGCAGGCTGGCCTATGTAAAGGGTGCCGGGGTCCAGAATATCGCCGACAAGAGCCCCGTCACCCCCGACAGCCTGTTCCGCATCGCGTCGATGACCAAGGCGTTCACCGCGCTCGCGATCCTGAAACTGCGCGACGACGGCAAGCTCCGCCTCGATGACCTCGCCGAACAATATGTGCCCGAGATGAAGGGCTGGACCTATCCGACGAAGGACAGCCCGCGCATCCGGGTGCGCGACCTGCTCCAGCATGTCGGCGGGCTGGTCACCGATGATCCGTGGGGCGATCGCCAGCAGGTGTTGTCGCAGGATGCGTTCACGACGATGATCGCGGCGGGCGTGCCGTTCAGCCGCGTGCCGCAGAGCCAGCATGAATATTCGAACTTCGGTTATGCGCTGCTCGGCCGGATCGTGACCAATGCCTCGGGCATGGCTTACACCGACTATGTCCGGCAGGCGATCCTGACCCCGCTCGGCATGGCGGACAGCGGTTTCGACGCGCCGAAGGCGCCGAACGCCCGCTATGCGCGCGGCTACCGCTGGGAAAATGATCGCTGGTCGCCCGAGCCCGAGATGATCGACGGGGCGTTCAACGCGATGGGCGGGTTGCAGGTCAGCGCGAACGACTATGCCAAATGGGTCGCCTTCCTGCTGTCGGCATGGCCCGCGCGCGACGATCCCGACACCGGTCCGGTCAAGCGCGCGACGGTGCGCGAGATGGCGCAGGGGCTCAATTTCACCTCGGTCGCCAGCCGCATCGGATCGACGGGTGCGGATGCGTGCAAGCAGAGCCTCGCCTATGGCATGGGCTGGCGCGTCGCGCAGGATTGCGACCTTGGCCTGACCATGGCGCATGGCGGCGGTTATCCGGGCTATGGCAGCCATGTGATGCTGATGCCGGATCATGGCGTCGGTATCTTCGCGCTCGCCAATCGTACCTATGCCGGGCCGTCGGGACCCGCGTGGGACACGGCGGTCGCGATGGAGGGTGCGGGCCTGCTCGAAAGCCCAGCCGTGCCGGTTTCGCCGGCGGTCGCGGAAGCCTTCGCCGCTGCGCGCGCTGCCTATGCCGCGGGCAATATCGGGCCGCTCGAGGGCCGGCTGGCAATGAACTTTCTTATGGACCGGTCGGCCGCGAACTGGGCGGCCGAACTCGCGCTGCTCAAGGAACGGCTCGGTGCCTGCCCCGACGCCGAACCGCTCGCGCCGCTGGGGGCGCTGTCGACCGCTTTCCGGCTGAACTGCGAAAAGGGGAAACTCGACGGCATGTTGCTCCTCGCGCCGACGACACCCGCGACCATTCAGGCGTTGCGCCTGCGGGCGGCGTCCGAATAGCCCCATGGGCTTTCTCGCGCTGTTCCTGCTGCTCTTTCCCGTTGCGGGGGCGGCGCTGGCATG
Organism: Sphingopyxis sp. YF1; assembly: GCF_022701295.1. Lineage (NCBI taxonomy): Bacteria > Pseudomonadati > Pseudomonadota > Alphaproteobacteria > Sphingomonadales > Sphingopyxidaceae > Sphingopyxis > Sphingopyxis sp. YF1. The sequence goes on along the minus strand of NZ_CP033204.1, from coordinate 3,236,206 downwards.
GGGATTGCTGCGCGGTCGGTCGCTGCCGCTGGCATGGCTCGTCGGCGTGCTCGCCGGCAACGCGCCGATCCTGTTGCTCGCGGGTGCGGTCCATCGCGGCGAGGGCGGGACCGCTGGCGGGGGTGCCGACTCCGGACCGCTTCTGTTTCTCGGGCTGTCGATCGGCGTCGGGGTCCTCGTGGCGCTGGCGACGCTCGCCACCCTCCAGTTCGCGTCGCGTTCGCGCGGATGAGTGCGCTCACGCCGCTTCGACGAACACCACCCGGTCGCGCCCGCTTTCCTTTGCGGCGTAGAGGTTGATGTCGGCCGACTTCATCGCCGCGCCGAAACTCGTGTCGCGCGCGATATGGACGAGGCCCATGCTCGCCGTCACCGGACGCTGCAACGACGGCACCATCTGTGCGATATAGGCGCCGACGCGGCGGCGCAGCTTTTCGGCTTCGCCGGCGACCGCGCCCGCTTCGCAGCGGAACAGCAGCGCGAATTCCTCGCCCCCGATTCGGGCCGCCATCGCGCTGCCCGATCCCAGCGCGACCCCGGTAGCGAAGATCACCCGATCGCCGACATCATGGCCGTGCCGGTCGTTGATCGCCTTGAAATGGTCGATGTCGACGATGGCGATCGCGACCGGTGCTTCGCCTTTGTAACTCTCCTCGATCGCGCGGCGGTTGGGCAGTCCGGTAAGCGGGTCGGTATGCGCGATCACCCGCATCGCCTCGGCCTGCGCGCGCGCTTCCTGCCGCTCGCGGCGCAGGCGGACGAGGCGGTCGAGAACGCCGAGCGCGGTGAGCATGACCTCGAGCCCGAGCGCGGGAAACAGGGCAAAGAGGAAGGCTTCGAAAGGCGCCTTGAGTATGATGTCGTGTAACAGGCTGACGCCATAGACGCCGCCAATGCCGCTCCACGCTGCCGCCTGGTACCGCGCGGTGCGGCTGCCGCGGCGCAGCGCGATGGTAATCGTCGTCACGCACAGGATGAGCATTGCCAGAAGAGCGAGGTTGCGCAGCGCGAAATAGAGCGCGGGCGGGGCCGCCATCACCGTCACGGGCGTCGTCAGCAGGATCAGGAACGGCGGCCAGCCGAGCAGCGGCCAGGCCCAGCGGGGTATCGTGTCGCGCTCGAGATAGGCGCGCAGGAACGGCCCCGATACCACGACGCCCAGATCGAAGAAAAAACTGATCCACACCTGACGCGCGAAGCTGTCGGGAGCGAGAATGGGCCCCATCGCAAGCGGCGAAAGGCCGATCGCCAGGGCGAAATAGGCAAGAGCGCGCCCGCTTTGCCAGATCAGGAATCGTTCGCGAAGCAGCGCATAAAAGGCGGCGTTGTAGGCCAGAGAAAAGAGGAGGAGGCCCAGGAAGATCCCCGTGAGGACGCCGTCCCAAGTCATCGTCGTGGCATCGGCGAACCGCGACTGCGCGTGCGCGGGCACGGCGCTGCCCAACAGCCCCGCGCCGATTGCCAACGCTTGCGCCCATCGCGCCATTCGATTCCCCTGGTCCGAGAGAGGGGAGGTTAAGCGCCGAGCCGCTGATTTTTGGTTAACGTCGCGTTGGCAAGCTTGGGGCAAGAGGACCGCAGCGCCGGGCTTGCCGAAGGGCGCCTTGCGGCGGGGACTCCCTTCGGCAAGCCCGGCGCTGCGGCCGGTTGCGCGGAACCGTCATCGAGCCTTGCGCCGCGCCGGAATCCCGCAATGCGCCGCAACCCGCGCGAAGACGCTGTCTGCGCCCGGTGCGCTTGGCAGCGCGATCCATGCGCCAAGACGCCGGAACGGGGTCAGCAGCCAAAGAATGCCGCGGTGCAGATCGCGGCTGAAATGCGGGTGGCCCTCATTCCAGTTCCGCATCCAGATTTCGTCCTTCATCACAAATCTCCTGTTGTTGGACGGATGCAAAATGTCCGTTCGCGCGGCCGATCGCCAACAAAAGCTTTGCACAAATATATAAGGAGAATTTATATAGTAGAATGATCAAGCTGCCTCCTCTCGCCGCCATCCGTGCCTTCGAAGTCGCCGGGCGACTGCAGAATTTTTCGCGTGCCGCCGAGGAGCTGGGAATGACGCAGGCAGCGGTCAGCTATCAGGTACGTCAATTGGAGGACCGGATCGGCCGTGCGCTTTTCGTCCGTGAAAAGGGACGGGTACGCCTGTCCGAAACCGGGCGGCGGCTGCTCCCGGCGATCAGCAACGCCTTTGCGACCATGGGCGACGCGTTCGCGGCCCTCGGCAGCGACGAGGCCGACGTGCTAACGATCGACGCGATGACCACCTTCGGGGGCACCTGGCTCAGCGCGCGGATCGGCGGCTTCCAGCTCGCCTATCCCGACCTTGCGGTGCGCATGTCGATGAACAACGAACTGGTCGATTTCGACGCCACCAACGTCGACGTCGCGGTTCGTGTCGGGCGTGCGCCCTGGCCCGGGCTGCGTGCCGATTTTCTCTATCGGAGCCACGTCACGCCTATTTGCGCGCCAGGCTTCCTCACCACCAACCGCATCGAACGGCCGGCCGATCTGCTCCGCGTCGACCGCCTTGCACCCAACGATCCGTGGTGGGCGGGCTGGTTCGCCGCCGCCGGGGTCGACGCCGTTCCCCCGCCGCAGCGCCGCGGCATCGAACTCGACAGCCAGTTGCAGGAAGCGAGTGCGGTGCAGGGGGGGTATGGCATAGCGCTCATGACGCCGCTGCTTTGGCGCGCCGAACTCGATGCCGGACGCCTCGTCCAGCCGTTCGGCGCGCTCTACCAGCCGGGCACCGCGCATTATCTGGTCAACCGCGAAAACCGCGTCGGAGTCCGCAAGATCGAGCGTTTTCGCGAATGGCTGCACGCCGAACTGGACAAGGATCGCCACCGGCTTCCCGAGGCGCTATGGCAGCCGCTGCCATGACCTTTGCCGCCGTTCCCCTCACCCTCTATCCCGACATGTTTCCCGGCCCGCTGGGCCACAGCATGGCGGGCCGCGCGCTCGAGGCGGGGGTCTGGTCGTGCGCACCGGTGCAGATCCGCGACTTCGCGACCGACAGGCACCGCACCGTCGACGACACCCCGGCGGGCGGCGGCGCCGGCATGGTGCTCAAGGCCGACGTGCTCGCCGCGGCGATCGATCATGCGGTCGCGGCGAATCCGGGGCTGCCGCTGCTCGCGATGACCCCGCGCGGCGCACCGGTCACCCAGCGCCGCATTCGCGACCTGTCCGCCGGTCCGGGGGCGATCATCCTGTGCGGACGGTTCGAGGGTTTCGACGAACGGATTTTCGAAGGTCGGCCGATCGAGCAGCTGTCGATGGGCGACATCATCCTGTCGGGCGGCGAGATGGGAGCACTCCTCCTCCTCGACGCTTGCATTCGCCTGCTTCCCGGCGTAATGGGCGCGGCTTCCAGCGGGGACGACGAATCGTTCGAAAACGGTTTGCTCGAATATCCGCACTATACCCGGCCCGTTACATGGGAAGGGCGCACGATCCCCGAAGTGCTGCGATCGGGGGATCATGCGAAGATCGCGGCCTGGCGGAAACACCAGGCCGAGGTCGACACACGGTTACGCAGGCCGGACCTTTGGGAGCGCCATGAGGGCGCTCGGGACCGACCTGCCTCTGGCGCGCGGCGAAAAGAAAAGGACACGAGGACATGAACCTCATCCAGACGATCGAAGCCGAAGAAATCGCCAAGGCTGGCAAGACGATCCCCGAATTCCGTCCTGGCGACACGCTGAAGGTCGGCGTGAAGGTCGTCGAAGGCGAGCGCACCCGCGTGCAGAATTTCGAAGGCGTGTGCATCGCACGCTCGAACAAGGGCATGGGCTCCAACTTCACCGTGCGCAAAATGTCGTTCGGCGAAGGTGTCGAGCGCGTCTTCCCGCTTTACTCGCCCAACATCGATTCGATTACCGTCGTCCGCAAGGGCGCTGTCCGTCGTGCGAAGCTTTACTATCTGCGTGGACGCACTGGTAAATCGGCACGTATTGCGGAGCGCCGCGAATACCGGTCGGAAGCCGGCGAAGGCTAAGGAGAGCTTCTTCTCTACAAAGCCGAAACAGCTTTCAAAAACGACCGGTTCCGCCAACAGGCAGAGCCGGTCGTTTTCATTTGGGCAAAGCGAATTTGATGCAGCCGTCCGATTCCATGCAGCCGACACGGCGCGCCTTCCTCGGCGCGGGGCTATGCTTTGGGGCGGTCGGCCTGCCGGGCAAGGCGCTGGCCGCAACCGACGCGCAGCGGCTCGTCGCCGCGGCGCGCAAGCAGGTCGGGGTGACGCTCGCCTATGACCCTGCCTACACGGTGCTTGCATTCCCGAACGGCGATGTCGACCGCGCCAAGGGCGTGTGCACCGATGTCGTGATCCGCGCCTTTCGCGACGCGCTCGGGGTCGATCTGCAGGTGCTCGTCAACGCCGACATGCGGTCCGATTTCGCGGCCTATCCGAAAAACTGGGGGCTGCGCCGTCCCGACCGCAACATCGATCATCGCCGCGTGCCGAACCTTGCGACATACTGGACGCGCCAGCGCGCGCGGCTTTCCGTTTCGCGCGATCCCGCAGACTGGCGGCCGGGCGACATCTTTACCGCGATGACCGGCGGGCGCTTCCCGCACACCGGTATCGTTTCCGACCGAATTACGGCAGCGGGCCGCCCGCTGATCATCCACAATATCGGTCGCGGCACACGCGAGGAAGACGCGCTGTTCGATCATCCGCTGACCGGCCGTTTCCGCTGGAAAGTCTGAGTTTCAACCGAGTTCTTGCACTGAGGAGTGAGTAAATGGGTTATCGTATCGTTGTCGCCGGCGCGACGGGCAATGTCGGGCGCGAAGTGCTCGCCATCCTCGCCGAACGCGAATTTCCCTATGACGAGATCGCGGCGGTCGCATCGTCGCGCAGCCAGGGCGACGAGATCGAGATCGGCGACACCGGCAAGACCGTGAAATGCCAGAATATCGAGAATTTCGACTGGTCGGGCTGGGACATGGCGATTTTCGCGATCGGCAGCGACGCGACCAAAATCCACGCGCCCAAGGCCGCGGCGGCAGGGTGCGTCGTGATCGACAACAGCTCGCTTTATCGCATGGACCCCGACGTGCCGCTGATCGTGCCCGAGGTGAACCCCGACGCGATCGACGGCTATACGGTGCGCAACATCATCGCGAACCCGAACTGCTCGACCGCGCAGATGGTCGTTGCGCTGAAGCCGTTGCACGACGCGGCGACGATCACGCGCGTCGTCGTGTCGACCTACCAGTCGGTGTCGGGCGCGGGCAAGGCGGGCATGGACGAACTGTGGAACCAGACGCGCCAGATTTTCGTCGGCGACGAAAAGGATATCCAGAAGTTCACCAAGCAGATCGCGTTCAACGTCATCCCGCACATCGACAGCTTCCTCGACGACGGCTCGACCAAGGAAGAGTGGAAGATGGTCGCCGAGACCAAGAAGATCCTCGATCCCAAGATCAAGGTCACCGCGACCTGCGTTCGCGTCCCGGTCTTTGTCGGCCATTCGGAAGCGATCAACATCGAGATGGAGAAGGAGTTGTCGGCCGAGGACGCACAGCGCATTCTGCGCGAGGCGCCGGGCGTGATGCTCGTCGACAAGCGCGAAGACGGCGGTTACATCACCCCCGTCGAATGCGTCGGCGATTATGCGACCTTCGTCAGCCGCGTCCGCGACGACAGCACGGTCGATAACGGCCTGAACCTCTGGTGCGTCAGCGACAACCTCCGCAAGGGCGCGGCGCTCAACGCGGTGCAGATCGCTGAACTGCTCGGCCGCAGACATCTGAAGAAGGCCTGATCCGGAATCCTCCCCGTCGCGCAGCGATGGGGAGGGGGACAATGCGAAGCATGGTGGAGGGGCTGAAGCCTCGCGCCAAAGCCCCTCCGTCAGCGCTTCGCGCTGCCACCTCCCCATGGCTTCGCCACGGGGAGGATCGCGTTGGCGATAGCTCGATATTCAAGCTATGCCGCTGAAATGCCCAGCCCCTGTGCCTTCACTTACGCCATCGTCCGCAGCCCCGCCCCCTCGGCGGTGAAGGGCATCCGTGCCGGTGGCGGACCCGACCCCGATTTCGCCGGCCTCGTCGCCGAACACGAGGCTTATGTCGGGGCGCTCCGTGAACTCGGTCTTGCGGTCGACGTCCTCGAACCGCTCGATGATTTCCCCGACGCGCTGTTCACCGAAGATGTCGCGCTGACTTTCCCCGAAGGCGCGATCCTGCTCCGCCCCGGCGCGCCGAGCCGCGCCGGCGAGGTCGCGCATATCCGCGTACCGATCGCGGCGCATCATCGGCGCCTCCTCGAAATGACCGGCCCCGGGCATGCCGATGGCGGCGACATATTGCGCCTTGCCGACCGGGTGATCATCGGCCTGTCGGCGCGGACCGACCGCCCCGGCGCCGAGGAACTTGCCGGGCTCCTCGCCCAACTCGGCTACCGCGCCGAGATTGCCGACACGCCGCCCGGCGTGCTCCATTTCAAGACCGGCTGCGGGTTGATTGACGATCGCACGATCCTTGCCGTACCCGCGCTCGGCGACTGTCCGCAGTTCGCGGGACTGGAGGTTGTGATGACCCCGCCCGGCGAAGACGCAGCCGCCAACATCCTGCGCATCGGTGACACCGTCCTCGTCGGTGATCGCTGGCCTGCGACGCACGCGCTGCTGGAAGCGCGCGGCATCGCGTTCCGCGCGCTCGCTACCGATCAGATCGCGCATATCGATGCGGGGCTCAGCTGCATGTCGCTGCGCTGGTGAGAGGAAGCTGCGGATGAGCATCCCGCCCGCGCAGCGCCGCCTGCTCGTCCTCCTCGCGGCGCTGCTGCTCCTCGCGCAGGTCGCGCAGCCCTATCCCGAGGTTGCGCTGCTTCAGCATATTCCGACGCTGCTGACCCTGATCGCGTCGCCATGGCTGCTGCGCCGCTGGCCGCTCTCGACCGCGTCGGTCGCGTGCATCGCCGCCTTTCTGGCGCTTCACACGCTTGGCGGTCGCTACGCCTACAGCAATGTCCCGTATGACGACTGGGCGGTCGCGCTGACCGGCGGCACCCTGTCCGATGCCTTTGGCTGGGGCCGCAACCATTATGACCGCCTGGTCCATTTCGCCTTCGGGGCGCTGTCGGTGGTCCCGGTCGCCGAAATCGCAAGGCGCTGGGGCGGCCTGACCGCGCGCGGCGCGGCGCTGGCGGTCCTCGCATGGGTGCTGGCGCTCTCGTGTCTCTACGAGATCTTCGAATGGCTGCTCACCATCGTTGCGGCGGGGGCGACCGCCGATCGCTACAACGGCCAGCAGGGCGACATCTGGGACGCGCAAAAGGATATGGCGCTCGCCGCCCTCGGTGCGATAGTGGTGCTGGCGGTCCGGCGAAGGAGATAGGCGATGCGCAAGGCGGCGATGCTCGCGGTGGTGCTGGGTCTTGCGGCGTGCAAACCCCCCGGCGAGACGGTCCCTGCCGATGCCGACCCTGCCGCACCGCCCGTGCCCGAAGCCAAGGCCGATGGCCCTGCTGCGGCGACCATGGCGGTCGGCCTCGACGGCGGGGGGCTGCGTTTCGTCGACAAGGCCAGCGGCAAAACCAGCCTGCTCGCCTTCGGCATCGCGCGTGCGCAGGCGGAAGCAGCGCTCGCCAATGTCGCGGGCAAGGAGGATGATCGCAGCGCCAACGCCGAATGCGGCGCCGGCCCGATGGAATTCACCCGCTACGACGCGATGACGCTCAACTTTCAGGGCGGCAGGTTCGTCGGCTGGTTTCTCGGCAACGAACCCGGCGCCTACATATACTCGACGATGGCCGGCACGGGCATCGGCACCACCCGCGCCCGCGCGGGCGAAGCGGTGACGCTCGAAGCGGTCGCGGGCAGTACGCTCGGCGAAGAGGTGCGCCTCGGCGGCGGTGACCAGGCCATCGGTGCGATCTTTGCAGCGCCCGGCGATGCGGCCAGGATCGACGCGTTGTTTGCCGGAACCAACTGCTTCTTCCGCTGATCGCTTTCGCGTTCAGGGAATGATGATGCTCGTGTCGGCCTTCACGCGGTCGAGCGCGATCAGCGAACGATAGCTTTCGATGCCGTCATTTTCGGCAAACAGCCGCCGCGTTAGCGCCTCATAGGCGCGCATGTCCGATGTGACGATCACCAGCACGAAGCTGATCCCGCCGGTGACATAATAGCATTGCTGCACCTCGGGGGTGCCGCGGAACAGCGCCTTCGCCGCGTCGACCGTCGCGACGCGTTCGTCGTGCAGCCGCACCTCGACGACCGAGGTGATCGTCAGCGCAACCGCGTCGGGATCGACCAGCGCGACGTTGCGGGTGATCACCCCCGCCGCTTCCATCGCCGCGATGCGTCGCTGCACCGCGGCGGCCGACAGGTTCACTGCCTCGGCGATCCGCCGTTGCGGCATTTTCGCGTCGCGCTGGACCAGGCGCAGGATCGCGCGATCGAACGAATCGAGATTGCGCGGCGATCGGGAAGCAGAACGGATCATGGGCGGGTTTTTGTTGCATTTCGGCCCCCGATCAAGAGCGCATCGCTCGCGCCCGCGATGATATGACCCGCTCCGATCGAAAAGCCTGGATGGTGCAAGATGGTTCGGAACGGAAATGCGACGCTGACCGGCGTCTTGTGCGGCGCGGGCGCAGGCGCGCTGTGGGGGCTCGTCTTCCTTGCCCCCGAGCTTGCGCGCGCCTTCGATCCGCTCCAGCTCACCGTCGGTCGCTATCTCGCATACGGATTGATCGCGCTGCTCCTCGTTGCGCCGCGCTGGAAGGCGCTTGTATCGCGGCTCGGCCGGCAGGAATGGGTGGCGCTCGGCTGGCTCGCGCTCGCGGGCAACACGCTCTACTATATCCTGCTGTCGGGCGCGGTGCAGATGGGCGGCATCGCGATGACCTCGCTCGTCGTCGGCTTCCTGCCGCTCGCGGTGACGATCATCGGCAGCCGCGAGCGGGGTGCGGTGTCACTCGCCCGGCTCGCGCCGTCGCTGCTGCTGTGCGCCGCGGGGGCGCTGTGCATCGGCTGGCAGGCGGTCGAAGCACTCGCGGCAGCCGCCACGCTCGCGCCGCTGCTCGGGCTGCTCTGCGCGCTCGGGGCGCTCGCGTCGTGGACCGCTTACGCCGTCAGCAACGCGCGCTGGCTGGCGCGGCTCGGCGACATGCCGTCGCACGACTGGAACCTGCTGCTCGGCCTCGTCACGGGGGCACAGAGCCTGGTGCTGCTCCCGCTCGCCTTGTGGCTCGGTGACTGGACGCAGACCGCGGCCGACTGGCGGATGTTCGCGGGCGTGTCGCTCGGGGTCGCGCTTTTCGCCTCGATCGCGGGCAATGCATTGTGGAACCGCGCCAGCCGCCTGCTGCCGCTGACGCTTGTCGGCCAGATGATCCTGTTCGAAACGCTCTTTGCCCTGCTCTATGCCTTCGCGTGGGAAGGGCGCGGCCCGACGCTGCCCGAAGCGGTCGCGTTCGTTTTCGTCGTCGCCAGCGTCCTGTCGTGCATCGCAGCACACCGCCGCCCGGCGACCGAGGCCGGCGCGGCGCCCGCACCCGCCTGTCCGCCGCAGGCCTGACCGGCGGCCAAAGAGGCTGGACCGCACCGGCGCGGCGCGGCATGATGGCGCGATGGAAACGGCCCCGCCCTGGTTCACCGGCCAATTGCTGCTCGCGCTGCCCGGAATCGGCGATCCGCGCTTCGAACATTCGGTGATCGCGATGATCAGCCACGACGAGAGCGGTGCGATGGGGATCGGGATTGCCGACCCGATTGACGGCATGACGGTCGGCGCGGTACTCGACCAGCTCGACATCGCGCATGAGGACGATCCGCTCGACACGCCGGTCTTCCTGGGCGGCCCCGTCGAGCAGACGCGCGGTTTCGTGCTGCACAGCACCGACTGGGGCGGCGAAGGCGCGGTGCAGGTCGCCGACCGCTGGATGCTGTCGAGTTCGCACGACATCTTGCGCGCGATCGGCGGCGGGCGCGGCCCGTCGCGCTGGCTGGTGGCGCTCGGCTATGCAGGCTGGGGTGGCGGGCAACTCGAGGGCGAGATGGTCCGCCATGGCTGGCACGTCACCCCGGGGAGCGACCGGCTGCTGTTCGACACGCCACCGGGCGAGCGCTGGCAGGCGGCCTTTGCCGAGGCGGGGATCGATGCGCGACTGCTGACGACCGAAGGCGGCGAGGCCTAGGCCGGTGTCGCCCCCGTGCGGACGGAGGCGACGGTCACGCGATTGCTACCGCGCGAGCGCGAGCAGCGGGCGGTTGCCCTTGAGATTGGCGAGCGCGGTGCGCGCAGCCCAGCGCGAATCGACATAGCGCCCGTCGGACAGTTCGAGGTCGTAGCGGATCGGGCTGGCGAGCGCGGCCTCGTACGAGGTGGCGGCATCGCCGGTGCGACCCAGGCGCGCATAGGCGGTTCCCATGTTGATCAGCCGCGACGGATCGCGTTCGTCGACCGTGGTTTCGCCGGCCAGCCGTTCGAGCGCACCCTGATTGTCGCCCGCCTTGAGCTCGGCATAGGCGACGGGCAGCTGCTGCGGATCGCTTTCCGGACCCGTGACGACGATGATCGATTGTGCCGCGGCAGGCGCCGCGAAAGCGAAGGCGACGAGCGGCAGCAGGATTTTTTTCATCTTTCTATCTCCCCGAAAACTTTGGCCGATTTTCTCGCGCAGGCAAGGAAAAGTCAATGTTTTCGGGGGTTTGTAACATTGTTGTCACAAATCCGGATTAAGATCGTCGCAAGGCGCATTATAAGTCAGGATTTTCAGAATCTTGGACTTTGCGACTCGCTGTCACAATCGCGCGGCAGCGAGTGTCACAATTGCGTCGGCCGAAAATTATTTCGCGCCGCCCGTCGGTTTTGCGGGCGGTGATTCGCGTCGGCGACCCGCGTCGCGCGCGTCGTTCAAGCGGCCCGCATTCGCGATATAAAGAAAAGTTTATATTTGATCGCAAGCGCGCTTTCGGCTAGGGCGCCGGGCATAATTGCTCGACAATTCGTGGCCGCTCGCCTGCGGCCGAACTGCCTGAATGGAGACAAATCCGTGGCCACTCTCGCCGCCGACACCCGTGACTATGTGATCGCCGACATCGGCCTTGCCGACTTCGGCCGCAAGGAAATCAACATCGCCGAAACCGAAATGCCGGGCCTGATGGCGCTGCGCGCCGAGTTCGGCGCCGCGCAGCCGCTGAAGGGCGCGCGCATCACCGGTTCGCTGCACATGACGATCCAGACCGCGGTGCTGATCGAGACGCTGACCGCGCTTGGCGCCGAAGTCCGCTGGGCGACGTGCAACATCTTCTCGACGCAGGATCATGCCGCCGCCGCGATCGCCGCGTCGGGCGTGCCGGTGTTCGCGGTGAAGGGCGAGAGCCTCGCCGATTATTGGGACTATGTCGGCCGCATCTTCGACTGGGGCGTGGAAGACGGCACGACCTGCAACCTGATCCTCGACGATGGCGGCGACGCCACGATGTTCGCGCTGTGGGGTGCCAAGCTCGAAGCCGGCGAGACGATGCCGGCGCCCGAGAATGAGGAAGAGATCGAAATGCAGCGCGCGCTGAAGGCGTTCGTTGCCGCGAACCCGGGCTACCTCACCAAGACGGTCAAGGCGATCAAGGGCGTGTCGGAAGAAACGACGACCGGCGTCCACCGTCTGTACCACATCGCCAAGAAGGGCGAGCTGCCCTTCCCCGCGATCAACGTCAACGACAGCGTCACCAAGTCGAAGTTCGACAATCTTTATGGTTGTAAAGAGTCGCTCGTCGACGCGATCCGCCGCGGCACCGACGTGATGCTCGCCGGCAAGGTCGCGACCGTCGCCGGCTTCGGCGACGTCGGCAAGGGTTCGGCGCAGTCGCTCCGCAACGGCGGCGCGCGCGTGCTCGTCACCGAAATCGACCCGATCTGCGCGCTGCAGGCGGCGATGGAAGGCTTCGAGGTCGTGTCGATGGACGAAGCCGTGAAGCGCTCGGACATCTTCGTCACCGCGACCGGTAACGCCGACGTGATCACCGCCGAACATATGGCGGCGATGAAGAATATGGCGATCGTCTGCAACATCGGTCACTTCGACAGCGAGATCCAGATTGCGGCGCTCGCGAACTACAAGTGGACCGAAGTGAAGCCGCAGGTCGACCTCGTCGAATTCCCCGACGGCAAGCAGATCATCATCCTGTCGAAGGGCCGCCTCGTGAACCTCGGCAACGCCACGGGCCACCCGAGCTTCGTGATGTCGGCGAGCTTCACCAACCAGACACTGGCGCAGATCGAACTGTGGACGCGCAGCGAGCAGTACAAGAACGACGTGTACGTCCTGCCCAAGCATCTCGACGAAAAGGTCGCGGCGCTGCACCTCGAAAAGCTGGGCGTGCATCTGTCGAAGCTGACGCAGAAGCAGGCCGACTATATCGGCGTGCCGGTCGAAGGCCCGTTCAAGCCCGATCACTATCGCTACTGATCGAACTTCTTCCGATTCAATCTGACCGTAGCCCTGAGCTTGTCGAAGGGCGCCTATCCCGAGAAACGCCCTTCGACAGGCTCAGGGCTGCGATGCGGGATATGCGAACGGCATCAAAACTGTGGACGGCGCGCCCATCGGAGGATGGGACGCGCCGTTTCGCTGTGACATGCGATTGAAACCTGCTGGTATCGCCTCTAGGGCTGGCGATCATGACAAGCGTGTCGGCGGCGGAAATGCGGAGATTTGACCGGGAATGAGCGGCACGCTGTCCCCGACCATGCTGTTCGCGCTCGGCGGTTTCGCGGCGTTGTGGCTTTTGCTCGGCCTGTGGGCGGCCGCGCGCGGGATCGCGATGCAGCGACGGTCGGCCTTTGCCGCGGCGCAGACCGACCGGCTGGCCAATCTGATCGACGTGTCGCCCTATTTGCCCGTGGTGGTGCGCGGCGACTGGCGGATCGAGGCGAGCGAGCGGCTCGGCCGCTGGCTCGGGCTCGAGCGCGGACCGCGCAATTTCGACGAGTTGCGCGGGCTCGACGCGGGGCTGGATGCGGGCGAGCATGAAGCGCTGCGCCAGGCGATCCTCGGTGCGCAGCGCGGCGCCAAGCCCTTTGTCATGAGCCTGCGACCGCAGGGCGGCGCGCGCACGCTCTTCGTGCACGGCACGCCGGCGCCCGTCAGCATCGGCGGCGCGGGCAGCGTTCTCCTGTGGCTCGACGACGCGACCGACAGCCTCGCGTCGCAATTCCAGCTCAAGCACGAGCGCGACGAGGCGATGGCGGCGTTCGAGGCCTTGTCGGGGCTGATCGAAGTCGCGCCCTTTCCGATGTGGTTCCGCGACACCCGGCTGGAACTTGCGCTCGTCAACCTCGCCTATGTGAAGGCGGTCGAGGCGCCGGGTGCGGCGGCAGTGATCGAGCAGGGGATCGAGCTGCTCGAGCCCGTCGCGGGGGTCAGCGCCGCCGAGGCGGCCGAACAGGCGCGCCTTGCGGGGGCGGCGCAGATGCGCACCGTGCCGGTGACGATCGCCGGCGAGCGGCGGATCATGCGCGTCGTCGACGTGCCGCTGGCGCCGCAGGGCGGCAAGTCGATCGGCGTCGCCGGCTATGCGATCGACGTGCAGGAACTGGAGAGCGAACGCGGCGCGCATCGCCGTTTTGCCGACACCCAGCGCGAGTTGCTCGACCGGCTCTCGGCGGCGGTCGCCCAGTTCGACGGCGACCATGGCCTGAGCTTTGCCAACCAGCCGTTTCGCCGCTTGTTCGGGCTCGATATCGAACAGGTGGCCGAGCGCCCCGATTTCGCGCGGCTGCTCGAGGCGTGGCGCGAGGCGGGACGAACGCCCGAGGTGCGCGATTTTCCGGAATGGCGCCAGGCGCATGTCGACTGGTTCGCGCTGGCGCATGCCAGCGAGGAAGACTGGTTGCTGCGCGACGGGACGCATCTGCGCGTCGTCGCGCAGCCGACCCCCGACGGCGGGCTGCTCTTGATCGCCGAGGACCGCACCGAGCAGGTCCAGCTGGCCGGCGCGCGCGACACGCTGCTGCGTGTGCGGACCGCGACCTTCGACAATCTGTTCGAGGCGGTCGCGGTGTTCGCGCCCGACGGACGACTGCACCTGTGGAACCAGCGTTTCCGCCGCCTGTGGGGGGTCGACGAGCCGACGCTGGCGGCGCATCCACGCGTCGATGCGCTGATGGGCGGGCTGGCCGACCGGCTGGCAAAACCCAACCAGATCAGCATCGTGCAGGAGGTGATCCGCGCCGCGACGCTCGAACGCACACAGCGCGCGGGCGAAATCCGCTTTCGCGACGGCCGCCATTTCGATTTTGCCGCGATCCCGCTTCCCGACGGCAATGCGTTGCTGATCATGCTCGACGTCACCGACAGCCGGAAGATGGAAAGCGCGCTGCGCGAGCGCAACGAGGCGCTGGAGGCGGCCGACAAGGTCAAGACGGCCTTCCTGTCACGGATGAGCTATGAGCTGCGGACGCCGCTCACCTCGATCGGTGGCTTCGGCGAAATGCTGCAGGCGGGTTATGCGGGGCCCCTGTCCGACCAGCAGGGCGCCTATGTAGAGGCGATCATGGATTCGGTCGCGGTGCTGTCGCGCCAGATCGACAATGTCCTCGACCTTGCGCAGGGCGAGGCGGGGACGCTCGCGGTCGAACGCGCACCGGTCGATGTGCGTGCGCTGCTCGAAGGCGCGCTCGCCGAAGCGAGGCCGCTCGCGGACGCCGAGGGTGTCGAGCTGGCGGGCAACCTGTCGGCTGCGCTCGGCAACATCGAGGGCGATGCGCCGCGCCTGTCGCGGCTGGTTGCCGGATTGCTCGACAATGCGGTGCGCTATACCGCGCCGAGCCGCAAGAAGGGCGGCCGCGTGCTGCTCCACGCCGATGGCGACGCGAAGGGCCTCGACATCATCGTCTCCGACAATGGTCCCGGCATGCCCGACGCGGTCGCCGCGGTGACGCGGGGGACACAGGCGGGGACACAGTCGGGCGGCATCGGCCTCGCGCTCGCGCGCCAGCTCGTCGCGGCGCACGGCGGCACGATGGAGGTGATGAGCGAGAAGGGACAGGGGACGCTGGTGCGGATCAGCCTGCCGCGTGCATGACCGACTATCGTTGCGACTATGACCTTGCCGATGCCGGCCGGATCGGCGCGGCGATCGGCGCGGCACTGGAGCCCGGCGACGTCGTGCTGCTGTCGGGCGATCTCGGCGCGGGCAAGACGACGCTGGCGCGCGCGATGCTCAAGGCGCGCGGGCTGGCCGGCGAAGCGCCGAGCCCGACCTTCGCGATCGTCCAGCCCTATGCGCCGCCCGAGGTCGACCTGCCGATCGCGCATGTCGACCTGTACCGCATCGAGGCGCCGGACGAACTGATCGAACTGGGGCTCGACAATTATCTGTACGACGGCGTGCTGCTGATCGAATGGCCCGAGCGACTTGGGGCAGAGGGCTGGCCCGGCGCGCTGTCGATCACGATTTCGGGGAGCGGCGACGCGCGCGCCTTGACAGCCGCGGTGCCGACGTCTTGGGGGAGCCGATGGCCGCTCCGATGATTCCGCCCCCGCATGCGCCCGCCTTCCTCGCCGCGCATGGCTGGGGCGACGCGACAATCTTCCCGCTTGCCGGCGATGCCTCGTTTCGTCGCTATTTTCGCGTCGTCGACGGCGCGCGGCAGGCGGTGCTGATGGACGCTCCGCCGCCACACGAGGACCCGCGTCCCTTCATCGCGGTGGCCGAATATCTGTGCGATCAGGGATTGAGCGCGCCGGTGATCCTCGCGCGCGACCTCGACCGGGGGTTGCTGCTGATCGAGGATTTCGGCGATGTCCGGCTGCGCGAGACGATCGATGGCGCGCCCGATCGCGAAGCGCGCCATTATGCCGGGGTGACCGACCTTCTGGTCCACCTGCACGCGCGACCGCCGATGGCGGGGCTGCCGGTGCATGGCCTCGAACAATGGCTCGACGAGGTGATGCTGTTCAGCGACTGGTATTGCCCGGCGCTGGGGATCGACGTCGATCGCGACGCGTTCCGCGCGGCATGGGAGGCGGCGCTGGCGCCGATCGAGGCCGACGGCCTGCCGCGCGTTACGGTGCTGCGCGATTTCCACGCCGAAAACATCATGCTCGTCGGCGACCGCGACGGGATTGCGCATTACGGGCTGCTCGATTTCCAGGACGCACTCGTCGGCCACCCCGCCTACGACCTTGCCTCGGTGCTCGAGGACGCGCGGCGCGACGTGACCCCGGCAGTCGAGGCCGCGATGCTCGACCGCTATGCCGCGGCGACGGGGCAGGGCGCGGCGTTCCGCAATGCCTATTGGGCGCTCGCGGCGCAGCGCAACACGCGCATCCTGGGCGTGTTCGTGCGGCTGTGGAAGCGCGACGGCAAGCCCGGTTATCGCCAGTTTCAGCCGCGCATGTGGGGACTGCTCGAACGCGATCTCGCGCATCCCGCGCTTGTCCCCGTCCGGCAATGGTTCGACGCCAATATTCCCGCCGACAAGCGCGCGGAGGCATGGACGTGAAGGATCCGAAACCGGTGACAATCGAAAGCGCGATGGTGATGGCGGCGGGGATCGGCAAGCGCATGCGTCCGCTGACCGCGACGCGGCCCAAGCCGCTGGTCCGCGTCGCGGGCAAGGCGCTGATCGACCACAGCCTCGACCGCATCGAGGCGGCAGGCATTCCGCATGTCGTGGTCAACGTCCACTATCTCGCCGATGCGCTCGAGGCGCATCTCGCGGCGCAGCGGCGGCCGTTCAGCATCGCGATTTCGGACGAGCGCGCGCATCTGCTCGAGACGGGCGGCGGGATGGTGAAAGCGTTGCCGCAGCTGCGCGGTGACCCGATCCTGATCGTCAACAGCGACAATATCTGGACCGACGGGCCGCAGGACAGCATCCTGAACCTCGCGAGCCACTGGGACGGCGCGCGCATGGACGCGCTGCTGCTGGTGATCCGGCAGGCGAGCGCGACCGGGCATTCGGGACGCGGCGATTTCCACATGGATCCCTCGGGCCGGCTGTCGCGTCGCAGGGCGGGGCGCGTCGCGCCGTTCGTCTACACCGGCGTCCAGCTGATTTCGCCGCGATTGCTGGAAGATGCTCCTGACGGCGCCTTTTCGACGAACATGTTGTGGGACCGCGCGATCGCGGCAGGGCGGCTCTACGGCCTGTCGCATATGGGACAGTGGTTCGAAGTCGGAACCCCCACGGCCATCGCCCCGACCGAAACGGCGCTGACCGAGGTCTGATCGGTTTTGGCCGGGATGAAGGGCGGGCCCGATGTCGGGGGTCGCGCGCCCGCGATTTTGCGCTAAGGCTGCGCGGGTGTCATCCGCCTCGCATCCAGCCGTCTTCTCCATCCCGGTCCACCGGGCCTTCGCCGATGCGCTCGTCGCCGGGCTGACCGCGCGCTTTGCCGACGGTGCGCTGGGGCTCGCCGAAGGCATGATCCTGCTGCCGAGCAACCGCGCGCGGAGCGCGGTGCAGGCGGCGTTCGTGCGCGCCGGCGGGGCGGGGCTGCTGATGCCCCGGCTCGCGGTGATCGGCGACGCCGACCTCGACGAGAGCGTCGCGCTCGCGCTTGACCCGATCGACGAGACGGGGGCGATGCCCCCCGCGATCGAACCGCTGCGCCGCCGCCTGCTGCTCGCCGAACTGATCGAACGCCATACCCCTGCGGGCGAAGAGGCGATCCGCGGCGCGGCAGCGTTCCAGCTCGCCGAAGGGCTCGCGCGGGTGATCGACCAGCTTCATTATGAGGAGGTCGCGCCGGCTGCGCTCGTCGATCTCGACCTCGGCGCCTTCGCCGATCATTGGCGCGCCTCGCTCGGGCGGCTTCGGCTGCTCGTCGATCACTGGCCGGACGTCCTCGCCCGGACGGGGCACATCGACCGCGCGGCGCGGCGCAACCGGCTGCTCGACCGGGTGGCGGACGGCTGGCGCGTCGCACCGCCCGCGCGCTTCACCGTCGCCGCGGGCATCACCACCGCGGCGCCCGCGGTCGCGCGGCTGCTGCGCACCGTCGCCGACATGGCGCGCGGCATGGTCGTGCTGCCGGGGCTCGATGCGGTGATGACCGCGGAAGAATGGGAGGCGCTCGGGCCGACGAAAGCCGATCCCGAAAACCGGGCCCGGCCGCTCGAAACCCATCCGCAATATCATCTCAAGCTGTTGCTCGACCGCATGGGCGTTGCGCGCGCTGAAGTCGTCGAGTGGGACGCGGGTTCGGCGTTCGACGGTCCCGCCGCCCGCTCGCCTTTCGTCTCGCTGCTCTTCGCCCCCGCCGAATTTACCGCGCAGTGGCAGACCGCGGGCGACCAGTCGGCGGCGACGGCGGGTTTGTCGGGCGCGGTGTTTGCCGACGACGGGCAGGAAGCGCAGGGCATCGCGCTGCTGATGCGCGAGGCGATCGAGACAGCCGGGCGGACGGCGGCGCTGGTCACCCCCGATCGCGGTCTGGCCGAACGCGTCGCGGCGGCGCTGGCGCGCTGGGGTATCTCGGTCGACGACAGCGCGGGCCAGCCCCTGTCGAAGACACCGCCGGGGGCCCTTGTGCTGCTGCTCGCCGAGCTGGCGGCGCGCTTCGATCCGATCGCGCTGGTGGCCTTGCTCGGCCATCCGCTGGTCCGCAAGGGCGAGGGGCGCACGGCGTGGCTCGATCAGGTCCGGCGGCTCGACCTGTTGCTGCGCGAGCCGGGGCTGACACCGGGACGCGCCGGGGTGAGCGAACGGATCGCCCGGTGCGCCGCCGACCCCCGGTCGCGCGGGCACGCGCTCGCGGTACAGCTTCAACCCTGGTGGGATGCGGTGGCGGCCGCGCTCGATACGGCGCTCGCGCCCTTTGCTTCGCCTTCGCCGCCCGCGGTCCTGCTCGGCGCATTGCAGGCGGCGCTCGAGATGCTGGCGGGCGACGCGGTGTGGAGCGGACCGGCAGGACGCGCGCTGGCGGGATTGTTCGATCAATGGGCGCTGGCGCGCGGCGATGGGCCGTCGCTGGTCGATCCCGGTGATTTCCCCGCGATGCTGGACCAGCTCCTCGCCGCCGAAAGCGTGCGACCGCCTTACGGGGGACACCCGCGTCTGTTTATCTGGGGATTGCTCGAAGCGCGATTGCAGCGCGCCGACCTGATGATCCTTGGCGGGCTCGACGAAGGGCGCTGGCCCCCGGCGATGCAGCCCGATCCGTGGCTCGCGCCGGGCATCCGCCGCCTGCTTGGCCTGCCCGCGCCCGAACGCCAGCAGGGCGCCGCGGCGCACGACTTTGCGGGTGCGCTTGGCGCGGGCGAGATCGTCGTGACGCGCGCGCGGCGAAGCGGTGGCGACCCCGCGGTGGCGTCGCGCTTCTGGCTGCGGCTGGCGGCGCTCGCGGGCGATCTGCCCGAGCCCGCGCCAGGGGGCGTAGCGGTCACGCGGCTCGCCGCGGAGCTCGACGTCCCGCCGGGCGACCCGCAGCCCGTGGCCCGGCCGCGTCCCGCGCCCCCCGCCGGCGAGCGCCCGCGCCGGATCAGCGTCACGGCGGTCGACCGGCTCGCGCGCGATCCCTATGCCTATTATGCCAACCAGATGCTCGGCCTGTCGGCGCTCGACCCGCTGAGCGCCGCGCCCGACCCCCGCTGGCGCGGCACGCGTGTGCACAAATTGTTCGAGGATTGGGTGCGTGGCGGCGCGACGGCGGACGGCTTCGAGGCTGCGCTTGCGGCGCTGGCGGCCGACCCCGCGCTCGACGCGATCGCGCGCGCTTTCTGGCTGCCGCGGATCGAACCGGCGCTGCGCTGGGCGGCGGCGCAGGTCCGCGAAGCCGGCGTACGCGTGCCGGTCGATGTCGAGGTACGCGGCGAATGGACCGACGGCGGACTGACGCTGCACGGCAAAGCCGACCGGATCGACCGCGACGCCGATGGCGGTCTCGCGATCGTTGATTACAAGTCGGGCGGCGCGCCGAGCACGAAAGCGGCTTATGCGAAGCTCGACAACCAATTGGGGCTGCTCGGCCTGATCGCGCGCGAGGGTGGCATGGTGGGCATCGCCGCGGCGCCGGTTGCGAGCCTTGAATATTGGAGCCTGCGTCCCGATCGCCGCGCGGGCGGGGCGGGGAAGATCAGCAACACTTATGGGCCTCGCAGCGACCTCAAGACCGCCGAGGCGGCGATCGACCATGCCGCTGACGCGCTGTCGGAACTGGCGGCTTCCTACCTGTTCGGCGAAGCGCCCTTCGTGCCGGGCGAGGCGGCGGGCTATGGGGAGTATGACCAGCTGATGCGCCGCGACGAATGGTTCGGGCGCGGGGAGGAGGGCGCATGAGCAAGCCGTCCGGCCTCGCGACGCTCGACCCGCGACAGGGCGCCGCCGCCGACCCCGAACGCCATGTCTGGCTCGGCGCGTCGGCGGGCACCGGCAAGACGCAGGTGCTGTCGGCGCGGGTGCTGCGGCTGATGCTCGACGGGGTGTCGCCCGAGGCGATCCTGTGCATCACCTTCACCAAGGCGGGCGCTGCCGAGATGGCGCACCGTATCCACGAGCGGCTCGCGGCGTGGGTGCGAATGGCCGATGGGGAATTGCGGCTCGACCTGCATGCGCTCGGCCTCGACTGGGATCGGCCGGGGCTGATGGCGCGCGCCCGCGCGCTGTTCGCCACGGTGATCGACAGCCCGGGCGGCGCGATCCGCGTCCAGACGATCCACAGTTTCTGCCAGACGCTGCTCGCGAGCTTCCCGCTCGAGGCGAAGCTGCTGCCCGGCTTTCGCGCGATCGAGGAGGATGAGGCGGCGGCGCTGCAACGGCAGGTGCTGGGCGATCTGCTCGGCGAGGCCGCGAGCGAAGGCGATGCGCAGCGCGGTGCGGCCGCGGCGCTGTCGCGGCGGCTGGGTCCCGATGCCGCGCTGTCCTTCCTGTCGAGCTGCGCTGCCGCTTTCGGCGGTCCGCGCGCGCTGTTGCCGCCCGCCGCGCACGATCTGCGCGCGGCGTTCGACCTGCCCGGCGGCGATCCCGATGCTTGGCTCGCCGCCGAACTCGCGGGCGAGGCCGTCGCCGATGCCGACATCAAGGCGGTGGCGGCGAGCGGTGCGGCGTGGGGGACCAAGACCGGGCTCGCCTGTTCGGACGTGATGGTCGGCTGGCTGATGGCCGACGCGACGAAGCGCGCAGCGATGCTGGACGAATTGCTCGGTTGTTTCCTGACCGGCAAGGGCGAGTTGCGCGCCGATTTCGCCGGCGAAAAGGGCAAGATGACCGACTGCGTCGACAGCGCCGTGTGCATCGTCGATGCAGCGGCGGCGCTGCGCGGCACCGTTGCGGCGATGCGCGTCGCCGACGAACTGGCGGCGGCGTGGAAGCTCGGTAGCCGTTTTGCCGAGGCCTATGCACTCGCCAAGCGCGAAGCGGGGCTCGCCGATTTCGACGATCTGATCACGCTGGCGGGCACGCTGCTGCGCGTCAGCAGTTTCGGCGAATGGGTGCGCTTCAAGCTCGACCAGCGCACCGATCATATATTGGTCGACGAAGCGCAGGACACCAACATGCGCCAGTGGGGAATCGTCCTGTCGCTCGCCGAGGAGTTTTTCGCGGGCGTCGGTGCCAGCGAAGAGCGCATTCGCACGCTGTTCACCGTCGGCGACCGCAAGCAGGCGATCTTCGGCTTCCAGGGCACCGAGCCCAAGGCCTTCGCAACCGCGCGCGACATGTTCCATGCGATGGGCGAGATCGGCGGGCAGCCGTTTCAGCAGGTCGATCTGGTTTCCAACTATCGTTCGACCCCCGCGGTGCTCCGCGTCGTCGATGCCTGGCTGGCGACTGGCGGGACCGCGGCGATGGGGCTCGCCGGCGAGGAACCGCCGCACCGACCGTTCCGCGAGGCGCACGCCGGACAGGTCGAATTGTGGGAGCCGTTGCCGGTGGGCAGGGCGCTCGATGCCGCCACCGAGGAGACGGGCGCGGAAGACGGCGGGGACGAGGGGGGCGGCGATTCGAGCCTGCCCGCGAGCGATCCCGCGAGCATGCGGCTGGCGCGCGCGATCGCGGGTGAGGTCCGGCAGTGGATCGAACATGGCAAGGACGGACGCCCCGTGTCGCCGGGCGACGTGATGATCCTTGTGCGTCGCCGCCGCGATCTCGCGGCGCGAATCGTCGCGCGGCTGCAGGCGCTGCACGTCCCCGTCGCGGGCGTCGACCGCTTCGCGCTGACCCAGCCGCTTGCCGTGCAGGATTTGATGGCGGCGATGCGTTTTGCGGTGCAGCCGCTCGACGACCTGAATCTCGCGGCGCTGCTCGTCTCGCCGCTGATCGGCTGGACGCAGGACGAGCTTTATGCGCGCACCAGGGCACGCGGGCGCGCCGCGATCTGGGAGCATCTTCGCGCTGCCGAGGGCGACATGCCCGCGGGGACGATGGCGGCGCTGCGCGCGCTGCTGAACATGGCCGATTTCACCACGCCGTTCCGCTTCCTCGACACCCTGCTGTCGGGGCCGATCGACGGGCGGCGCAAGCTCTTTGCGCGGCTCGGGCGCGAGGCGCGCGATCCGATCGACGAACTGCTGGGTCAGGCGCTCGCCTTCGAGACGCGCGAGACGGTGTCGCTGCTCGGTTTCCTGACGCAGGTCGAAGAAAGCGCGGCCGATATCAAGCGCCAGACCGAGGCGCGCAGCGACGTCGTCCGCGTGATGACCGTGCACGGGTCGAAGGGCTTGCAGGCGCCGATCGTCATCCTCGCCGATGCGACCGACGATGCGGCGATCGGTCACCGGCCCTTCACCGTCGACGTCGCGGGATGGGAAAAGCTCCCGGTCTTCGCGGTGCCCGCCGACGAACGGCACGGCGCGCTCGCCAAGGCTTATCAGGAAGCTGCCGACGCCGCGGCGCAGGAGCATTGGCGGCTCTTCTATGTCGCGATAACGCGCGCCGAGGAAATTCTCGTCGTCGCCGGGGTGACGAAGAAGCCCGACCGCAGCGTACCCGAGGCAAGCTGGCACGCCGCGGCCGATGCGGTGCTCAGGGATATGGGGCACGAATGGGAGGATGCCGGACCCGACTGGTCGCGGCGACGGGTACATCGCGCCAACGGCGGAAAATGGGCAAAAGCGACAAAGGCGGCGAAAACCACGCCGCCGCTGCTCGTCCTGCCCGATTGGGTGCATGCCGCCGCGCCCGAGGAGGCGCGCCCGCCGCGCCCGCTCGCGCCTTCGTCGCTCGGCGACGACGATGTCGCAACGCCGCCGCAGGGGAGCGTGCGCGCCGACGCGGTGACGCGCGGGCTGCTGCTCCATTCGCTGTTCGAGCGCCTGCCGCCGGTGGCGCCCGAGCGCCGGCGCGCGGCGGCGCTGCACTGGCTCGCGGTACAAGCCTCCGAGCTGGATGAAGCGGCGCGTGGCGCGCTGGTCGACGAGGTGCTCGCGGTGCTGGGCGACCCCGCCCATGGCGCGATCTTCGGCCCCGGTTCGCTGGCCGAGGTGCCGCTGTCGGCGGTGGTCGAGGGCGGCGCAGTCGTTGCGGGGATCGTCGACCGGTTGCTCGTCACGACCGATGCGGTGACGGTGATCGACTACAAGACCGGGCGGCATGTTCCGACGGATGCGTCCGAAGTGGCACCCGCCTATCTGCGGCAGATGGCGGCGTATCGCGACGCGCTGACGGTGATCTTTCCCGGACGGCGGGTCACTGCCGCGCTGCTTTATACGGCAGGGCCGCGGTTGCTCGCGCTGGACGACGCTGCGCTGGCGCCGCACAAGCCGGGCTTGCTGGCGATGAAGGCGAATTTGCCAGCTTCGCCCCTTGAGCCGGGCGCCGCCAACTCCTAGCTTGGCGGCAACAGATATTCAGGAGATTCCCAATGGGTACCAAAGCGATCAGCGACGCCAGCTTCCAGGCCGATGTGCTCGACAGCGACACCCCCGTGCTCGTCGATTTCTGGGCCGAATGGTGCGGTCCGTGCAAGATGATCGGGCCGGCGCTCGAGGAAATCTCGGACGAACTGGCGGGCAAGGTGGTGATCGCCAAGCTCAACATCGACGACCATCCCGATGCGCCGAGCAAATATGGCGTGCGCGGCATTCCGACGATGATCCTGTTCAAGAATGGCGAGATCGCCGACACCAAGGTCGGTGCGGCGCCGAAGAGCGCGCTCAAAGGCTGGCTCGAGGGCGCGCTCTAAATCACAACCTCGTCATTGCGAGCGGAGCGAAGCAATCCAGGGGCGGCATATGCAGCTCCGGATTGCCGCGTCGCCTTCGGCTTCCCCGCAATGACGGGATTGGAGGCTCAGCTCCTGTAGTCGGCGTTGATGCTGATGTAGCCGTGGGTGAGGTCGCACGTCCACACGGTCGCGCGGCCGTCGCCGAGGCCGAGATCGGCGCCGATGCGGATGTTCTGTCCCTTGAGATGCGCAGCGACCGGCGCCTCGTCATAGCCCTCGACCGGTAGTCCCTGTTTCGCGACCCAATGGTCGCCGAAGCGGATTGCGAGGCGGTCGCGGTCGGCGGGTTCGCCCGCCTTGCCCACCGCCATCACGACGCGGCCCCAGTTCGCATCCTCGCCCGCGATCGCGGTCTTGACCAGCGGGGAGTTGGCGACGGCGAGCGCGACGCGCTTCGCGCTGTGGTCGTCGGTGGCGCTGGTGATCTCGATCTCGATGAATTTCGACGCGCCCTCGCCGTCGCGAACGACCTGATGCGCGAGGTCGAGCGCGACCTGCCGGATCGCCGCGTAGAGTGCGTCGGCCCCGGCATCGTCCCATGATTCGAGCGGCGGATTGCCCGCCCGACCGGTGGCGAAGAGCAGCACCGTGTCGCTGGTCGAGGTGTCGCTGTCGACGGTGATGCTGTTGAAGCTGCCGCCCGTCGCCTCGCTCAGCATCGCCTGCAGCAGCTTGGGCGCGACCGCAGCGTCGGTGAAGATATAACCGAGCATCGTCGCCATGTCGGGGGCGATCATCCCCGATCCCTTGACGATGCCGGCCACCTGCACCGTCCGTTCGCCGATCACCGCGCTGGCGCCCGATCCCTTGGCGAAGGTGTCGGTGGTGCCGATGGTCTCGGCGGCGGCTTCCCACGAACAGGGCCCGGCGGTCAGCGCGGCCGCGACCCCGGCGCGCGCCTTGTCTTTGGGCAGCGGGACGCCGATGACGCCGGTCGAACTGACGAAAACATCCTCGCGCGCGCAGCCGAGGTGGCCGGCGACCTGATCCATGATCTGCTCGACCGCCTCGCGGCCGCGATAGCCAGTGAAGGCGTTGCTGTTGCCCGCGTTGACGATCAGCGCGCGGCCCGTGCCGCGCTTGACCTGTTCGCGGCCGAGCTCGACTTCGGACGAGCAGCAGACGTTGCGCGTGAAGACGCCGGCGACGGTCGTGTCCGGCGCGAGCTCGACATAGGTGAGGTCGCAGCGGTCCCATTGCTTGTAATGCGCGCGCGCGACGCGGAGGGTGACGCCGGCGATATCGGGAAGCGCGGGAAAAGCGGCGGGAGCGAGGGGGGAGCGGGTGATCATGATGGGGGGCGCATAAACGCTATCGGCCCATAGCAAAACCCCTCCCGTAAACGGGAGGGGCTGGATCCTCCCTGTCGCGAAGCGATGGGGAGGTGGCAGCAGCGCAGCCGCTGACGGCGGGGCTTTGGCGCGGCCCCTCCACCACTCGCTTCGCGAGCGGCCCCCCTCCCCACCGCTACCCGGCAGGGAGGATTAAGGGGTTACGCCGGGATGCCGCTGATCGATTTCACTTCCATGAAATCCTTGAGCCCGAGCAAGCCGCCTTCGCGGCCGTTGCCCGACGCCTTGTAGCCGCCGAACGCCGCACCGGGTCCGGGACCCCAGGCGTTGACCGCGACCATGCCGGCGCGCAGCTTGGGCGCGATGGCGGCGGCCTTTGCCGGATCGCCCGAGATCACCGCCGACAAGCCATATTCGGTGTCGTTGGCGATATCGACCGCCTGGTCGAGATCGTCATAGGCCATGACCGTCGCGACAGGACCGAAGACTTCTTCCCTGGCGATGCGCATGTCGCGGGTGACGCCCGAGAAGACCGTCGGCTTGATATAATAGCCGCGGTTGACGTTGCTCGGCAGGCCGGTGCCGCCGGTTTCGAGCTTCGCGCCTTCGTCGATCGCCGACTGGATCAGGTCCTGGATCTTGTCATATTGGGCCTTGTTGACCACCGGTCCGATATGGCCGCCTTCCTGCGTCGGGTCGCCGACCGAGGTGCCGTCGAACATCGCCTTGATGACGCCGACCGCTTCGGCTTCGCGCTCCTTCTGGACGAGGATGCGCGTCGGGGCGATGCAGCTCTGGCCGGTGTTGACGAGCACCCCCTGAACCGTCGGGGGGAGCACCGCGGCGAAATCGGCGTCGGGCAGGACGATGTTCGGCGACTTGCCGCCCAGTTCCTGATGGACGCGCTTGACCGTGTCGGCCGCCGCCTTGGCGACGAGGATGCCGGCGCGCGTCGAGCCGGTGAAGCTCACCATCTCGATCCCGGGGTGCGACGAAATCGCGTTGCCCACCGTCGGGCCATCGCCCTGAACGAGGTTGAAAACGCCCGGCGGCACGCCCGCGGCGTCGAGGATCTCGGCAAAGATCACCGCATTGCCGGGGCATTCTTCGGACGGCTTGAGGATCATGGTGTTGCCGGCGGCGAGCGCGGGTGCAACCTTGAGCGCGATCTGGTTGAGCGGCCAGTTCCACGGCGTGATCATGCCGACGACGCCGATCGGCTCGTAGGCGAGCGTGCCGGCGTGATATTGTTCGGTGAAGGAGAAATCCTTCAATGCCGCGATCGTGCCGAGGAAGCCGCCGATGCCAGCGCCGACCTGTGCGGTGCCCGCAAAGCTGACCGGGGCACCCATTTCGGCCGCCATCGATTTCGCGAGGTCGGGACCGCGCTTCTTATATTCCTCGACGATACGGCCAAGCAGTTCGAGCCGTTCCTCGCGCGTGGTCTGCGAATAGGTTTTGAAGGCCTCTTTCGCCGCCGTGACAGCGTCGTCGACGTCGGCGGCGGTGCCGAGCACGACGGTCGAGGCCGCTTCTTCGGTCGCGGGGTTGATCACGTCGTGGAGCTTGCCGCCCTTGCTGTCGACCCATTTGCCGCCGATGTAATTTTGTTTCAGGTGCGTTTCGGTATCGCTCATTCTCTGTCTCCCATCGGCGTTGAATTACGTCTCGGATTGCTACCTAATGACGGCAGCAAAGGAATCAAGGCGCGACGCGCTTTTCGGCGGCGAGGCGCGACATCAGGATGGCGGCGCGGGTCGCCTGGCGCGTGATGCTGTCGAGTTCGACCTTTTCGCCCGGGGCGTGGTCGCCGGTCGAATAGGGACCGAGTCCCGCGATGCCGTCGACGTCGGCCGCCACGAAGCTGATGTCGCCGGCGCCGCGCTTGAGCGGATCGAGCGGCGCCATTTCGGCGAGACCGAGATCACGGTTCACGCCGTTCAACTTGGCGAGCAGTGCGCGGTTGCCGTCGGTCGGCGCCATCGGCGGATAGGCACCCGGATCGAAGGCAAGCGTCGCGCCGGTGCCGGGCAGGTGGCGTGCGACGATCGCCGCCATCTTTGCCCTGACGCGCGCCGACTGTTCGCCCGACAGCGTGCGCAGGTCGCCGCGCGCGATCGCGATCGGGGCGACGATGTTGGTCTTGCCGGTCGCGGTGGCGCGGATGCCGCCCGCATCGAGCGCGGCTTCCTGTCCCCCCGCGATCAGCCCGACGTTGAAGGTCAGGTTGGGTTCGGGCAGTTCGGCGCGGAAATCGCGGACGATGCGCGCGAGTTCGTAGATTGCGCCATCGCCGACATCGGCGCTGAAGATGCCCGAACTGTGCGCGCTCTTGCCGGTGGCGGTAACGGTCCAGCTTTCGGACGAACGCCGCGCGATCGAGCCCATGTCGGCGCCATCGTCGCGGACCAGGCCTTCAAAATCGAGCGCGACGTCGCTGCGCTTGCCCGCCTCGACCAGGTCGGCGCGCGCCAGCGCGACCGGATCGCCTGCGTCTTCCTCGTCGCCGGTCATGTGGATTTCGATGTTGGCGCCGTTCAGCGTGCCCGCTGCCTGCATCGCGCGCAGCGCCGCGACGATGACGACCATGCCGCCCTTGTCGTCGCCCGCGCCCGGACCCTCGCCCCAGCCATCCTTGCGGGTGAAGCGCTGGAAGGGCGAATCGGGTTCGAACACCGTGTCGAGATGCGCGATAAGGAGCAGGCGCTTGGCGTCGGGGCGCCCCTTGCGCACTGCGATCAAATGTCCCGCGCGTTTCGTTTCAGGAGTCGGTTTCCACGTCACCGTGAAACCCAGCGGTTCGAGTTCGGCGCGCATCATCGCCCCGACCTTCTCGACGCCCGCGAGATTCAGCGATCCGCTGTTCTGATTGACCAGCCGTTCGAGCAGCGCGATCGAACGCTCCTGCTCGGCGGCGACGGTGCGCGTCATCGCGGCCTCCGCCTTCGACAGTTTGGCCGCGGCAGGGGGCGCAAACGCGAGCGAAGCGGCGAGAAGGGCGGCAAGCGGCAACGATTTCATGGGGAAGAGCTCCTTTGTCGAATCGCTTTTGCCGTCTGTGCCGACGCTTGGCTACCCCTCTCTCATGGCGAGCCCCTTTGGATATGAGCCGAGCGCCGCCGCCGTCCGCTCGACATCGTTCGCGTCATTATAGGCGTGGAACGACAGCCGCATGACCGTGCCGCGAAAATCCGCACGGAGCCGGTGCTCGTCGAGCGCCGCTGCGACGCGCGGTTGGTCGGCGCCGGTGTCGATACACAGCGTTCCGCCGATCGCACCCGTCGGCCAGCGCCATTGCTGGGTCCAATCTTCGAGCGCGTCGCGCAGCATCGCCTGCAGCGCGCGATTGTGCGCGGCGATCGCGTCGACGCCGATCGCCGCGATCTCGGCGATCCCCGCAGCCGACAGGATGAACGGCGCGACATCGGGCGTGCCGCCCCACCACCGCTTTGCGTCGGTGGCGTAGCGAAAGGCGTGGATATCCATCTCGAACGGATCGTCGTGGCTCCACCAGCCGCGTTCGGTCGGGGTGAGCGCGGTGCGATCGTGAGGTGCAACCCACAGCCACGCCGCGCCGGGGCCGCCGCAAAGCCATTTGACGCTTGTCCCGATCACCGCGTCGACGCCCCAGGCGGCGGGGGCCACGGGCACCACCCCGACCGACTGCGCGCAGTCGGCGATGCAGCGTGCGCCCGCTGCTTTCGCCGTCGCGGCAATGCCCGTCATGTCGGCGAGCGCGCCGCTGTTCGAACTGACGTGCATCGCGATGACCAGCGCGACATCATCGTCGAGTGCGGCCGTCCAGTTCGCCGGATCGCGGACGTCGTCCTCGTCGGGCAGATAGCGCACAGTCCATCCGGTGGCTGTGAGCCCGCCAACGACATAGCCGATAGTGGGAAAGGCGCTCGGCGCGAGCAGGATGGTGCGGCGATCGGTCGCCTGCCCGAGCGCCGAGAGATAGCGTGACAGCCCTGCGCTGACATTGGTTGCGGGGCATAGGTCGCATGCCTCGACTCCGATCAATTCGCCGAGCGCCGCACGCCAATCGTCGATCGCGGCGAGCCAGTCGGGCCAAGCCTCGCCCTGTTCGCGCCACGAATCGAGCAGCCGCGCCTGCAGCGCGGTTGCCGCAGCGCGGGGTTGGCACCCCACGCTGTGGCTCTTGAGATAGGTGACGTCCGGAGGCAGGTGGAAGCGGTCGGTCGCGCCCGGTCGGAGCAGCGCGCCTGTCACAGCCCGCTCCCGTGCCCTGCCGCGCCGCTGCTGATGCTGTCGCGCTTGACGCCATATTCGGCGCCCCAGCGATCGGTCATCTCGGCACGAATGTCCCACAATTCGGGAAAGAAGCGGTGCCGCGCGCCGGCGTTGAGCAGTTCGACCGGGCGACCCTTCAGCGATTTCGATCCCATGCCGATCGAGCGGTGGATCAGGTAGATGTGGACCGCGCGAAAGATCTGGAACTGTTCGTCGAATTCGACCAGCGCTTCCGCGACCATATAGGCCTCATCATGCGCATAGCCGGTGTCGTAGACATCGGCGACGGTCCGTCCCGCGGGATCGAGATAGGCGGTCTTGTAGCGCGCCCAAAGCGGCTGGGGCAAAGTGAGCAGCAGCTGGAAGCCGGGGCTTTCCTGTCCTGATCCGTTGCCGAGTTCGAGCCGGATCGACTGATAGTCGAAGGGGCTCATCGTCTCGAGCAGCGAAAGCTGGCTCGTCATCAGACGCATGATCCGGTTTACGCGGTCGAACAGGCTGAGCACGCGCATCGTCTCGCCCGCGGCCATATGGCCATCGATTTCGGCAAGAGTGAAAGCGATCAATTTCATCCACAATTCCTCGACCTGGTGGACGATCTGGAACTGGAGCTCGTCGGGAGTGCAGAGCGTGGCGAGCGGCTTCTGGCACTGGAGCAGGCGGTCGACCGCGAGGTAGACGCCATAGTCTTTCATGTCGGGGGTTTCGATGCGGCGGTGGATATCGTCTTTGTCGAGCATGGGATCGGTCCCTTGGCTGAATCGTCATCATTCGGAACCGCAACCCCTGACCGGATCGAAGCGCGCTTGTATGCGAAGCGGCCTGTCGACGGGTGCGAGGCTGCGGCTTGGGCGAAGATGTCAGCTGCGCGGGGCGACCCCGGCCGGCGGGCGCCGCGGCGAACCGGCTTGTCCAAGCCAGAGCAGGGCGCCCGCGATGCTCAATTTACGAGCAGGTCCGACGGCAGCGTCGGCTCGCCGATGATCAGGGCGAAGCGGCGCCAGATTTCGTCGCGGTCGGGATCGCCGCGTTCGATGAAGCTCCGCACCATCTGCTCGCCGAGGCCGTAGTTGATCACATAACTGCGATACTGGTCGGTGAAGCTTACCGACTGTTCGGCGCGCTCGGGCGAAACGAGGAGATATTTCTGCGTCAGCTCGATCGCCGCTGCACGGTCGATCATCCCGTCGAGATATTGCTGTGCGATCGTCAGCCGCGCGCCGGTCAGCGCCTTCATCGCGTCGAGCAGCTGCCAGTAGCGATCATCCGACGGCGGGACGATATCGGCGAGCGGCATCAGCACGTCGCGTTCGGTGTCGGGGCGCGTCTGGCCGGGGAAGGCGAGGTCGATGCCGTAATTGGCGGTGCCTTCGGCGATCAGGCTTTGCGGGCTGTAGAGCGGATAGACGCTGTATTCGGTCCAGCCGCGCCCCTTCACCAGCTGTTCCTCGATTTTCATGTTGAGCAGATGATGGCCGGGGTAGCCTTCGTGGCAACCGAGGTCGAGCGCGCGCGAAAGGCGGATCGGCAGGTCGGTGTTGACCTGGATCACGCTGTGATAGCCGCCCTGGTAATAATTATAGCCGCTCCAGCTCTTGCCGGTGACGAACTGCAGGTCGAAGCTTTCGCCGGGAGCGAGCGCGACATGCGCGACGGTGCGCCCGCGGCAGCGCGCGATCGCGGCGTCGAACACGCGCTGCAGCTTGTCCTTGGGGATGGTGAAGCGGTCGAGATAGGCCTCGACGCGCGTTGCGAGGGGGCCGTCGCCGGGGACGAGCGCATCGATCGTGGCGAGCGCCGCGTCGTAGCTCGCCAGCGGCTTGAGCACCGGACGCACCCCGAACAGGCGCTCGGCTTCCTCCGCGAAGGAAAAGCGCGTGCCGCCCATCATCATCAGTCGCGTCTCTGCGGCGCGGAGCTGCGCGGCGAGAAAGGCGCCGCGACGCCGCTCGATCGGATCGACAAGGCCAGCTTCGGCCTCGTCGAGCTTTGCCATCAACTGCCGCGTCACGACGAGCAGCGCCTTCTGGTCGCGCGGACTGGCGATCGCGGCGTCCATCAGCCCCTGCGGCCCGTAATAGGCGTCGATATAGCCTTTTTCGTGGGTTCCGATCTCGAGGCTCAGCGCGACATAGGCGGTCGCGATGGCGTCGACGGTCTGCCCCGCCAGAGCCGCGCGTTCGGGATCGGCCGCTGCGCCGCGCACCGGCCAGCTCGCGGTGCTCGCCGGCGGGGGCGGGGTGTCGGGGATCGCGCCCGACGGCGGCGGCAACGCGGTGAGTCCGGGAACGATCACCGCGCGCGGTTCGACATCGCCGACCGGCGCGGCGGCGCGTTCGGGGGCGCCCGACGGCGGCGGCAGGGCCGTCATGCCGGGGACGACCTCGATGCGGCGCACATCCATGTCTGGAAGCTTCGGCGCATCGGTCGCGGCGGGCCGCGGCGGCGCGGGAGCCGCTGCAGGGGGGCGGGCCACCGGCGCGGTCGGAGCCGGCGTGGCGCCGTCATCCTGTGTCCGGCGCTGCTCGACCGCACGCTTCATCTCGGGATCGAGCGCGTAGCAACCCGACAGGAGGATGACGGTCGCGGTGAGCGCGGCGAGCGGCAGGCGGCGGGTCATGCGGGCAAGGGCTCCGATGTGTCGCGGACATCGCCGTCGCTGGCGATCTCGGCATCGTTCTGGGCGTGGATGGCGTCGTGCTGCGGATGCGACGGGGCGAAGCGCAGTACGGCATAGCCGACGAGCGCCGAGACGAGCGATCCCATCAGGATGCCGATCTTTGCTTCCTCGATCAGCAGCGGTTCGCCCGGGAAGGCGAGCCCGCCGATGAACAGGCTCATCGTGAAGCCGATCCCGCACAGCAGCGCGACGCCATAGACCTGCAGCCAGGTCGCGCCGCGCAGCCTGCCTGCGATGCCGAATCGCACGGCGAGCCAGACCGCGCCAAAGATGCCGAGTTGCTTGCCGATGAAGAGGCCGGCCGCGATGCCGAACGGCAGCGGTGCGAAAATCTGGTCGGCGGTCAGTCCGCCGACGTCGACCCCGGCGTTGGCGAAGCCGAACAGCGGCACGATCGCGAAGGCGACCCACGGATGCAGCGCATGTTCGAGCCGGTGGAGCGGCGAGGTCGGACTGTCGGGGGTGCCCGGGGTGCTTTCGAACGGAATGGCCATCGCGGCGAGCACGCCGGCGATCGTCGCGTGGACCCCCGAAAGCAGCATCGCGTACCAGAGGAGCACGAACAGCAGCAGATAGACGGCGAGGCTTTTCAGCCCGATCCGGTTGCAGGCGAACATGACGCCGAGTATCGCCGCCGCGGCGCCCAGCGCGAGCAGGTTGATCTTGGCGGTATAGAAGAGCGCGATGATCGCGACCGCGCCCATGTCGTCGACGATCGCGACGGTGACAAGGAACAGCTTGAGCGAGGTTGGCGCGCGCGACCCCAGCAGCGCGAGAACCCCCATCGCAAAGGCGATGTCGGTCGCGGCGGGAATGGCCCAGCCCTGCGCGAGTCCCGGCGTGCCCCCGGCGAAGAGCATGTAGAGCAGGGCCGGTACCGCCATGCCCGCGGCGGCGGCGATGAACGGCAACCGCCGCCGGTCCCAGCTCGCAAGACGGCCATCGACGAACTCGCGCTTGATCTCGAGTCCGACGAGCAGGAAGAAGACCGCCATCAATCCGTCGTTGATCCACAGATGCACCGTCATCGGCCCGAGCTTGTCGCTGAGCACCGGACCCGTAACGGCATGGATGATGTGGTGATAGGCCTCCCCGAACGGCGAATTGGCAAGGATCATGGCAAGCGCTGCCGCTGCGATCAGCAGCATCCCGCCGGCGCTTTCGCTTTCGAGGAAGTCACGCAGCGCTGAACGGCTTGTCGAACGAGAAGTCATGGCGCGATCTCCTAGCGTGACGCACGGGCTGCGTCACCCTTTACCGGCGCTCCGCTTTTGTTTACGCCTCGCAACTTGCCGCTACGACGTCGGGGGACGGGGCACGGGATGGGGCTTTCGGTCGCAGGACTGGAGATGCTGGTCGCACTGGCCAGCCATGAACTGATGCTCTTCGCATCGGTGGGGATCCTGCTGATCGGTCTCGACGACCTGTTCTTCGACATCCTGTGGTTCGTCACGCGCGAACGGCGGCGGCCCGTCACCCATTTGCGCGATATGGCCGGGGCCAAACGGGTGACGGGGCCGCTGGCGGTCTTCGTGCCCGCGTGGGACGAAGCGGCGGTGCTGCCGGCGATGATCCGGCGTACCCTTTCGGCGTGGGCGGGCGAGGATTTCCGCCTCTATATCGGCTGCTACCCCAACGATGCCGCGACGCTGTTCGCGGTGTCGCCCCTCGTTGCTGCCGATCCGCGGCTGCGCCTCGTCATCGGCGAAGCCGACGGGCCGACAACCAAGGGCGACAATCTCAACCGGTTGTGGGCGGCGATGGGCGCCGACGAACGTATCGAGGGGTTCCGTTTCTCGGCGATCGTGCTGCACGATGCCGAAGACGTCGTGCATCGCAGCGAACTTGCCCTCTATCGCGCCGCGCTGGCGCGCCACGCCATGGTCCAGATCCCGGTGCTGCCGCTGCTCGGGCACGGACGCCAGTGGATCGCAGGCCACTACGCCGACGAATTCGCCGAGGCGCACGGCAAGGACCTGGCGTTGCGCGCGCGGCTTGGCGCGCCGCTGCCGTCGGCGGGGGTGGGGTGCGCGCTGACGCGCAACGCCATGGCGCTCCTGTCGCTCAAGCGCGGCGGCCTTCCCTTCCGCCCCGACAGCCTGACCGAGGATTATGAACTGGGAATCCTCGTCGGCACGCACGGGCTCAGCGCCGCCTTTGTCGCCGCCGTCGACGATGCGGGCGACTGGATCGTGTCGCGCGGTGCGTTTCCGGCATATTTCGGTGCCGCGATCCGGCAGAAGGCGCGGTGGATCGCCGGTATCGCGCTCGCGGGCTGGGATCATCTCGGCTGGATCGGGCCCGAGGAGGGAAGCTGGATCGCGCGGTGGATGCTGTGGCGCGATCGCCGGGCGCCGCTGGCAGCAGTCGTGCTGCTGGCTTCCTATGCGGCGCTGGTTGCCGGCGCGCTGGCATGGAGCGGGCATATGCTGCTCGGCTGGCGGGCCCCCGCCGCGGGAGCGATGTTGCAGATGCTTTTGGCTGCTTCAGCCACGCTCCTGCTGTGGCGGCTCGGGCTCCGCGGTCATTTCGCGGCGCGCGCATATGGCTGGAAACAGGGGCTGTGGGCGATCCCGCGCGCGTTTGTTGCCAACCTCGTCGCGATGGCAGCCGCCCGCAAGGCGGTTGTCGATTATTGGCGGATGCGGCGTTCGGGCGCTGTGGTGTGGGACAAGACGCGGCACAGCGAAAGCGACATTGCGCTGGTCGCGTCGGCGGTTCCGGTGCGCGGGCTGTGACGACCGCCGCCCTTGCCCGGCAGCCGCGTGGCGATGCGCGGGCACTGCGCTTTCTGCTCCTTCTGATCGGCGGCTGGACCCTGGTGCGGGCGCTGGCGCACTGGAACCCCGCAATACCGCATGCGCAACCCGGTGCAGAGCCGCCGGTGTCATGGGGGCGAGCGGCGTCGCCGCCTCGCTGGGCGCCCGCGGTGAAGGGGCCGGACGGCGGCATCGCCAACGCGCTGTCCGGCGGCCGCGAGACGGTGAACGTCGCGGCGCGGCCATCGATCGAGCTGTCGCGGACAGCGGGAGCACGGACAGAGACGGTCGCCGATGCCGGTGGCCGGTCTGACGGCGGGCTTCACCATCTGCGGCTTGCGCTGATTGCGCGATTGCTGCCGTCGCTGCCGTCGCTGCCGGGCGCGACGGCGCAAACTGCCTTCCCCGCCGATCACTCGGCGTGGGTGGCGCCGCCGAATTCCATATCGGGCCGGGCGGGAACTCCCGGCGCGGGTCAGCCCTTCTGGATGCAGCGCCAGCTTGCGGGCTGGTCGCTCGGCAGCTGGGTCCATTTGCGCGGCGGCGCGGGGCGTCCGCCCGAGGGCATCTCCGCCGCGGGGCAGATCGGCGGGAGTCAGGCCGGGGCGCGGTTGGCCTACGGGTTCGGCGACCGCGGCCGGCTGCGCGCTTATGGCCGCGCGACGATCGCGCTCGCGCAGCCGCGTCAGCGCGAAGTGGCGCTGGGATTTGCCTTCGCGCCCGTCGCACGCTGGCCGGTCGATGTCGCGGTTGAACAGCGCCTTGCCGTCGGCAGCGCGGGTCGGACCGCGCTTGCCGCGATGGTGACTGCGGGGGTTGGCGACGTTGCCTTG
Source organism: Sphingopyxis sp. YF1 (assembly GCF_022701295.1). Lineage (NCBI taxonomy): Bacteria > Pseudomonadati > Pseudomonadota > Alphaproteobacteria > Sphingomonadales > Sphingopyxidaceae > Sphingopyxis > Sphingopyxis sp. YF1. Next base: position 3,200,249 of record NZ_CP033204.1, on the reverse strand, counting down.
CCGCACGATTTCCGGCTCGAAGCCTATGGGCAGGCGGGGCTGGTCGGCGCGCGGCGGCGCGATGGCTTCGTTGACGCCGCGCTGGTGATCGACCGCGAGGTTGCGCGCTTGCCCGACGCGACGCTGCATCTTGGCGCGCTCGCTGCAGGCGCGGCCCAACCGGGCGCGGCGCGGCTCGATATCGGTCCGCGCGCGACGCTGCGCCTGCCCGAAATCGGCGGCGGCAGCCGCGTTGCGCTCGACTGGCGGCAGCGCGTCGCCGGCGATGCCCGCCCCGAGAGCGGGCTGGCACTGACCCTCGCGGCCGACTTCTGACATTTCCCGAACTTTCGGACGCTGAACGATTCCCCGGCGGCGCGAATTGGTCTAGGGTCGGCGCATCGCCCCGTCCGGGGCGTCCTGTCACGTTTCGGGGCCCATGGATCTCTACCTTCCCGTCGCCAACCTGTCGGTCAACGCCCTCGTCATCGTCCTGCTGGGCGGTGGGGTCGGTTTCCTGTCGGGGATGTTCGGCGTCGGCGGGGGGTTCCTGACCACGCCGCTTCTCATTTTCTATGGTATTCCGCCGACGGTGGCCGCGGCGTCGGCGGCGACGCAGGTCACCGGTGCCAGCGTGTCGGGCGCGCTCGCGCACCTCGAACGCGACGGAGTCGATCTTCGCATGGGGTCGGTGCTCATCGCCGGGGGCCTTGTCGGTTCGCTGATCGGCGCGGGGCTGTTCGAACTGCTCACCGCGTGGGGGCAGATCGATACGGTGATCAACATCCTCTACGTCGCGCTGCTCGGTTCGGTCGGCTCGCTGATGGCGCGCGAAGCGCTCGGCACGCTGCGGGCGCAGCGTGCCGGATTGCCCGCCCCGGCGCGCAAGCGGCGCCATCACCCGATGGTCGCCAACCTGCCGCTGCGCTGGCGCTTCTACCGCTCGGGACTCTATATTTCGCCGCTCGCGCCGCTGCTGCTCGGCATGGCGGTCGGCGTGCTGACCATGTTGCTGGGCGTCGGCGGCGGCTTCATCATGGTCCCGGCGATGATCTACCTGCTCGGCATGGGGACGCAGGTTGTGGTCGGCACCTCGCTGTTCCAGATCCTCTTCGTGACGATGGCGACGACGATGGTGCACGCGCTGACGACCGGCGCGGTCGATATCGTGCTCGCGGGACTGCTGCTGCTCGGTAGCGTCACCGGCGCGCAGGTCGGCGCGCGTTTTGCGCAAAGTGTGAAGCCCGAATATCTGCGCATGGCGCTCGCGGCGATCGTGCTGCTCGTCGCGCTGCGTATGGGGGTCGACCTGTTCATCCGCCCCGACGAAATCTACACCGTGCAATGACACGGTTCGGCGCCTTGATCCTCTGGTGCCTGCTGCTGGCCTGGCCCGGCGGCACGGCGGCGCAGGGCGGTGATCCGCGGCTGGTGCCCGACGTGTCGAGCCGCGCGATCGACATCCAGTACAGTTTCACCGGCGAGGAATTGCTACTGTTCGGCGCGATCCTCTATCCGGGTCAGCGCCTGCCCGATGACCGTGCCGACATCGTCGTGGTGCTGAAGGGGCCGGTGCGCCCGATCGTGCTGCGCGAGAAGCGCCGTGTCGCCGGCATCTGGGTCAATGCCAGCAGTCTGCGCCTGCGCACGTCGCCCGGCTTCTACGCGATCGGCTCGTCGCGCCCGATCGACAAGCTGGTCGACGAGCGCACCGCCGCGATCTTCGAACTCGGGCTCGAGAATCTGTCGATGTCGCCGTCGGACTTTTCCGAAGCGAGCAAGCTTGAGCGGTTCGAGGCCGGGCTGGTCGATCTCTATCGCCGGATGGGGCTTTTCTACGAAAACCCCGCCGCGGTCGAGATCAGCGAGGGGGTGCTCTATCGTGCGCGCATACCGGTGCCGGCGCGCGTGCCCGTCGGTACCTATCGCGCCGAGACCTTCCTGATCAGTAAGGGGCGGGTGCTCGCGGTCGCCTCGCGCAATGTCGAAATCCGCAAGGCCGGTTTCGAGCGCTTCGTCGCGCTCGCCGCTGAACGCCATGGCTTCCTCTACGGCCTGACCGCCGTCGCGATGTCGCTGCTGTTCGGCTATGCGGCGTCGGCCGCTTTCAGGCGCCGCTGATGTTCGCCGCGCGGAGGGGCGCGGCGACAGCATAAGCGCTTTCTTTACCATCCGCTGCGATATCGGACCCGGGACGCTTTTGACAGGACAGCGGCGGGGACATTCGATGGATATGCAGGGTAGCGGTTACAAGGCGGGCGAAGCGGCCCCGGTGCAGCATGTCCGGCTCGCCGGCGGCGGCACGGCGGCGGCGCTCAACCCCGCGGCGATACACCACCGCGACGAACTGCTCGTCGGCGAAGTGATCGACATCGCGGGCTCGGCTTCGCGTATCCTGCTCGACGGCCCGGCGCTGCAGCGACTGTCCGAATCGGCCGATGCTGCGGTCGCGATGGCGGGGCAGGTCGGGGCACAGGTCAAGGTGCGCGTCGGCAATGTCTGGCTCGTCGCAAGCATCCGCGACCAGCAGCTCCACGAACGCGGCGAGGGGCTGATCGTCGCGACGATCGATTTCCTCGGCGAAGGCGATGAAGAGAAGCTGACCGGTCGCATCCACAATTTCCGCCGCGGCGTGACGCGCTACCCGGTGCCGGGCAGCCCGGTCTTCGCTGCGACCAGCCCGGACCTCAAGCAGATCTATGCCGCTGACGAGCGCGCGCATGTCGAGGTCGGTACGGTCTATCCGACCAAGGATATTCGGGGGTCGCTCTATGTCGATGCAATGCTCGGCAAGCATTTCGCGCTGCTCGGTTCGACGGGTACCGGCAAGTCGACGAGCGCGGCGCTGATCCTGCACAAGATCTGCGAACTCGCGCCGCAGGGCCATATCGTGATGATCGACCCGCACGGCGAATATTCGGCGGCGTTCAAGAGCACGGGCGCATTGTTCGACGTCGACAATCTCGCGATGCCTTATTGGCTGATGAATTTCGAAGAGCATTGCGAAGTCTTCGTTACCGCCGAGGGCCGCGACCGGCAGGCCGACTGCGACGTGCTTGCGCGCTGCCTGCTGCAGGCGCGGAGCAAGAACCGCCTCGCCGAAGGCATGACCAAGATCACGGTCGATTCGCCGATTCCCTATCTGCTCTCCGACCTGCTCAACATCCTGTCGAACGAGATGGGCAAGCTCGACAAGGCGACCTCGTCCGCGCCCTTCATGCGGATCAAGGGCAAGATCGAGGAAATGCGCGCCGATCCGCGCTATAATTTCATGTTCTCGGGCATGCTCGTCGCCGACACGATGGCCAACTTCATCGGCAAGATTTTCCGCCTGCCGTCGGACGGCCGGCCGATCTCGATCATCGACGTGTCGGGGGTTCCCAGCGATATCACCAGCGTCGTCGTTGCCGTATTGTCGCGTCTGACCTTCGACTATGCGATCTGGTCGCGCGGCGAACCGCAGCGGCCGATCCTGCTCGTCTGCGAAGAAGCGCACCGCTACATACCGGCAAAGGACGTCGGCCAAGGGCAGGCTGTGCGCAAGATTCTCGAACGCATTGCCAAGGAAGGCCGCAAATATGGCGTGTCGCTGGGGCTGATCACCCAGCGCCCGTCGGACCTTGCCGAAGGCGTGCTGTCGCAGTGCGGCACGATCATTTCGATGCGCCTCAACAACGAACGCGACCAGCATTTTGTGAAAGCCGCGATGCCCGAAGGCGCGCGCGGTTTCATCGATTCGATCCCGGCGCTGCGCAACCGCGAATGCATCGTCTGCGGGGAGGGCGTATCGATCCCGATCCGTGTCTATCTCGACACGCTCGAGGAAGAAAAGCGGCCCGCATCGAGCGATCCGCTCTTCTCGAAACTGTGGCGCGAGACCGGCGGCGAGGCTGAAATTCTCGACCGCGTCGTCAAGCGGTGGCGCAGCCAGGGGCGCTAAGGCTCCGTTCCCGATAGGTTGCCGTTACGCGCTTAGCCCGTGATGGCTGACCCTATTTCCGCCACTCGCCGCTCTTGTTGAACTCCTCGCGGATCTGACCCGACTGGTTGAGCCGGGGGTCGGCGTAGGCGGGCGCCGTCGCCGCCGGTGCGGCCGGGGTGCCGATCGGGCGTTCGGCCTGTGTCATCGCCTGCGGAGTCGGCGCGGCTGCGGTTGCGGGAAGCGGGGCGGCCGCGCCGCTGCCTTCGGGGAACAGTGCGGCATCGATCCCGGCGCCCTTGCCCGACAGCACCGCGAGCTGCTGGGCGACCGGCGTATAGGGGCCCGGCACCGGTTCGCGGCCGAGATAGGGCGCGCGGAAGGCGTCGGGCATGCCCCAGCGCCCGCGCCAGCGGTGAAAGATGTGCGCGCCGACGATGTTGGTCATCACCAGGCTCTTGCCCCACCGCGGCCAGATCGCTTGTGTGTGGTAATGGGTCGCGAGCCCGACGCCGGGGAAGACATAGCCATTGAGTGCGGCCGCGGCGATGCGGCTTGCGCGCAGCCAGTTGGGCTTGCTCGGCGCGCGCGCCATCGCGCCGTCGCATGAAAAGGTGAACTGGCAAACGCCGACGCGCTGCGATCCCTGGAAGACGACGCCGCACACCGTGTTGGGAAAACTCGGGTGGCGGACGCGGTTGATCACCGTCTGGGCGACCCCGCGCATCCCGTCGTCGGTTTCCGATGCCGCCTCATAATAGATGGCGGCGGTCAGGCAATAATGGGCGCGCTCGCGGTCGAGCGCGGTGACGCCGCGAAAGACATAGGGTTTGGCGGGCGGGCCGACAAAGGCTTCCTGGCGGAGCGTCGCAGGATCGGTGGGGGGCAGCGCGGCGGCATCGCCATAACCGACGCTGTCGGGATCGGGCAGCGTCGGGTCGAGCTTGAGCGCCGCTTCGTAATCCTCGGCATTCATGATCGCCCAGCGCGTCGGGTCATAGGGTTTGAATTCGAGCGGGACCGAGACGCTGTAGGAGCCGGGCGCAAAGGCGCGGAGCTGGCCACTCGTCGCGACGAGCGCGAGGCACGCGAGGAGGCTGGCGAGTGCCAGCCCGATCCACCAGCGCCGGTCGGGCGCAGCCCGCGCGCTCGCCCCGGCCGGGTCGAGCCAGGGCGAATGCGCGGCGAGGTTGAGTTCGGGCTTCATCGGCGGTTCGGCGTCTCGTGCGGGGTCCGGGCGAGCGATTCGCGCGGACGATCATGCGGCACCTTATGCCACGAGGTGCGAACAAATGATTGCGTGATGCGCTGAACCGGGAGCGGATGCCGCAAATCGTGCGGGGAAGCGCCGCCGCTCGTCGCTGGGGCCGGCCTTTCTGCTTGCCGACTCACGCATGCGGCCCTATATGCGCCCTACTTCTTGACATGGTTAGCCAGTTGGGACGTCGGGGCCGCGGGCCGCGGCGGCTGTACCCACATGCTTTCCGGTCATCCGGATTGGAACATGGACTTGGTCGATTTCGACGCTCTCAATGCGATCATCGCGCCCGAAGCCGAGGCGATGGGGCTGGCGCTTGTGCGCGTCGCCTTTTTCGGCGGCGACAGCGATCCGACCTTGCAGGTGATGGCTGAGCGTCCCGACACGCGCCAGCTGACGATCGACGATTGCGCCGACCTGTCGCGCCGCATCTCGGACCGGCTCGACGCGCTTGAGGAAGCGGGCAAGGACCCGATCGACGTCGCCTACCGGCTCGAAGTCTCGTCGCCCGGCATCGACCGGCCGCTGACGCGCCGCGCCGACTTCGCCGACTGGGCGGGGCACGAAGCGAAGATCGCACTCAAGGAGAAGCGCGATGGACGCCAGCGCTTCAACGGCGAACTGATCGGCATCGACGGCGATGTCGTGACGATTTCGGATAAGGAAGGGGTGGAGCACAGCCTGCCGTTCGACGCGATCGACACCGCGAAGCTGGTTCTCACCGACAAATTGATTGCCGCAACCGTCCCGCTCTCGACCGAGGGCGCCGACGACATGGAAGAAGAAGGACAGGACTGATGGCCACTGCCATTTCCGCCAACAAGGCCGAACTGCTCGCGATTGCCAACAGCGTCGCCAGCGAGAAGATGATCGACAAGGGGATCGTCATCGAGGCCATCGAGGAAGCGATCCAGCGTGCGGCGCGTGCGCGCTACGGTGCCGAGAACGACATTCGTGCGAAGCTCGATCCGCAGACGGGCGACCTCCGTCTGTGGCGCGTCGTCGAGGTGGTCGAGCAGGTCGAGGACTATTTCAAGCAGGTCGACCTCGCCGCGGGCCAGAAGCTGCAGAAGGACGCCAAGATCGGCGACTTCATCGTCGACCCGCTGCCCGCGGTTGATTTGGGCCGCATCGACGCCCAGTCGGCGAAGCAGGTGATCTTCCAGAAGGTGCGCGAGGCCGATCGCGAGCGCCAGTATGAAGAGTTCAAGGACCGCAGCGGCGAGATCATCACCGGTGTCGTCAAATCGGTCGAGTTCGGCCACATCGTCGTCAACCTCGGTCGCGCCGAAGGCGTGATCCGCCGCGATCAGCAGATCCCGCGCGAACTGATGCGCGTCGGTGACCGCGTCCGTGCACTGATCCTGTCGGTGCGCCGCGAAAATCGCGGACCGCAGATTTTCCTGAGCCGTGCGCACCCCGACTTCATGAAGAAGCTGTTCGCGCAGGAAGTGCCCGAAATCTACGACGGCATCATCGAGATCAAGGCGGCCGCCCGTGACCCGGGTTCGCGCGCGAAGATCGGCGTGATCAGCTACGACGGCAGCATCGACCCCGTCGGCGCCTGCGTCGGCATGAAGGGCAGCCGCGTCCAGGCGGTCGTCCAGGAAATGCAGGGCGAAAAGATCGACATCATCCCTTGGTCCGAAGACACCGCGACCTTCGTCGTCAACGCGCTCCAGCCCGCGACGGTGCAGCGCGTCGTGATCGACGAGGATGACGGCCGCATCGAGGTTGTCGTTCCCGACGACCAGCTCAGCCTCGCCATCGGCCGCCGCGGCCAGAATGTCCGTCTCGCCAGCCAGCTGACCGGCAGCCAGATCGACATCATGACCGAGGCCGATGCGAGCGAGAAGCGCCATCGCGAATTCGTCGAACGCTCGACGATGTTCCAGGAAGAGCTCGACGTCGACGAAACGCTCGCGCAGCTGCTCGTCGCCGAAGGCTTCGGCGAACTCGAGGAAGTCGCTTACGTGCCGCTCGATGAACTGGCGAGCATCGAAGGCTTCGACGAGGAGCTGGCCGAGGAGCTGCAGAGCCGCGCGACCGAAGCGCTCGAACGCCGCGAGGAAGCTGCGCGTCAGGAACGCCGCGGCCTCGGCGTCGAGGACGATCTCGCCGAAATCCCGCACCTGACCGAAGCGATGCTCGTCGTGCTCGGCAAGGCGGGGATCAAGACGCTCGACGACCTCGCCGATCTCGCGACCGACGAACTGATCGCCAAGAAGCGCCAGGACAACCGCCGCGGCCCGTCGCGCGATCGCCCCGAAGACAAGGGCGGGGTGCTCGGCGAATATGGCCTGAGCGAGGAACAGGGCAACGAGATCATCATGGCGGCGCGCGCACACTGGTTCGACGACGAACCGGCCGCCGACGCGCCGCAAGCCGGGGAGGCCGCCGATGCGGACCCCGCGCAATGATCAGCTGAACGACACCGGCCGCGCGGGGAAGCGCGGACAGCATGTGCCCGAGCGGCGCTGCGTGGTCACCGGCGAGGTTTCGCCGGCCGAAAGGCTCGTGCGCCTCGCGCTCGGACCCGACGGCGGCATTGCGCCGGATATTCACGGCAAGGCGCCCGGGCGCGGGGCGTGGATCGGCGTCGATCGCGCCGCGCTCGAAGCGGCGCAGGCGAAGGGCAAGCTGAAAGGCGGCCTCGCGCGTGCGCTGCACGAGGGGCAGTTCAGCATCCCCGACGATCTCGGTGCGCGGATCGAGGCACAGCTCGCGCGCGCAACGCTCGACCGGCTCGGGCTCGAATCGCGTTCGGGTACATTGATCAGCGGCGCCGAGAAGATCGAACAGGCGGCGCGCCGCGGACAGGTGCGCCTGCTGCTCCACGCGAACGATGCCGGTCCCGACGGGCGCAAGAAACTGGCGCAGGCGTGGCGCGTCGGCGAGGACGACGAGGGGTCGGGCCGCGAAGGGCACGTCTTGCCGGTGGACCGGCACACCCTATCTATGGCATTGGGGCGGGAGAATGCGGTGCATCTGGCGTTGACCGACGCCCGCGCCGCGATCCGCGTGCTGGCGCATTTGAGCCGCTGGCAGTTTTTCGCCGGATGGAGTAGGGACGCGGCCAACCGCGATTCCGACCCGCACGCCCCGCCGCCTGCCGGCGAGGAAAATATTGGGGCGGAGCCAGACGGCACCGCCGCTTCGGACGCGTTTTGAAGGAATGATGGTTCTCGATGAGTGACGAACAGGACAAGCCGACCCTTACCCGCAAGCCGCTGGGGCTGAAGCGGACGGTCGAGGCCGGACAGGTGCAGCAGCAGTTCAGCCACGGCCGCCGCAACACGGTGGTGGTCGAGGTGAAGCGCCGCCGCGTGCTCGGTCGTCCCGGTGAGGCGGCAGCCGAGCCGGTGGTCGAGGACGTCCAGGCCGCTCCGGCACCAGCGCCCGCTCCGGTCGCGCCGCCCCCCGCACCGAAGCCCGCCGCTCCGCGTGCAAGCGAGAACGACAGCCTGATGTCGCGTCAGGAGCGCCAGGCGCAACTGCTGCGTGAGGCCGAGGAAGCGCGCATGAACGCGCTCGAAGAAAACCGCCGCCGCGAGGAAGCCGAGCGCGCGCGCGCCGCCGAGGAAGAAAAGGCGCGCGCCGAAGCCGCCGTCGCCAAGGCCGCCGAACCGGCCCCGGCGCCCGCGCCGGCTGCGCCCGAGCCTGAAGTCGCACCGGCCGCCGAAGCGCCTGCGGCTGCTCCGGCGAAGCCCGCCGAGGGCGAGGCCGCCGCGCCGCGTCCCGCAACGACGACCGCAACCGCCGCTCCGGCCCCGCGCCGCTTCACGCCCGTCGAGGCGCCGAAGCGTCCCGAACCCAAGCGCCCCGAGCCCAAGGCGACCCGCGGTGCCGACAACCGGCGCCAGTCGGGCAAGCTGACCGTCACGCGCGCGCTCAACGACGATGAGGGCGCGCGCGCGCGCAGCCTCGCCGCGCTGAAGCGCGCCCGCGAAAAGGAAAAGCGCTCGCACGTCCGGTCGACCGGCCCGCGCGAAAAGCAGGTCCGCGAAGTCGTCGTGCCCGACACGATCACGGTGCAGGAACTTGCCAACCGCATGGCCGAAAAGGGCGCGGATCTGGTCAAGGCGCTGTTCAAGATGGGCATGCCCGTCACCGTCAATCAGACGATCGATCAGGATACTGCCGAGCTGCTCGTCACCGAATTCGGACACGAGATCAAGCGCGTGAGCGAGGCCGACATCGACATCCGGCATGACGAGGACGTCGACGCCACGACCGACCTCAAGCCGCGCGCACCCGTCGTGACGATCATGGGTCACGTCGACCACGGCAAGACCAGCCTGCTCGACGCGCTGCGCGGCGCGAATGTGCAGGCGGGCGAGGCCGGCGGCATCACCCAGCATATCGGTGCCTATCAGGTGAAGACCCCCGACGGCAGTCTGGTCACCTTCCTTGATACGCCGGGTCACGAGGCTTTTTCGGAGATGCGCCAGCGCGGTGCCAACGTTACAGACATCGTGATCCTGGTGGTCGCCGCCGACGACGGACTGAAGCCGCAGTCGATCGAGGCGATCAACCATGCGAAGGCGGCCGGCGTGCCGATCATCGTCGCGATCAATAAGGTCGACAAGGACGGCGCCAATCCGCAGCGTGTCCGCGAACGCCTGCTCGAGCACGAGCTGGTGGTCGAGGAAATGGGCGGCGACGTCCAGAATGTCGAAGTGTCGGCGCTCAAGAAGACCGGCCTCGACAAGCTGCTCGACGCGATCGCGATGCAGGCCGAGATCATGGAGCTCAAGGCCAACCCCGACCGCGCCGCCGAAGGCACGGTGGTCGAGGCGAAGCTCGACAAGGGCCGTGGCCCGGTTGCGACGATCCTCGTCCGCCGCGGCACGCTCAAGGTCGGCGACATCTTCGTCTGCGGCGCCGAGAGCGGCCGCGTGCGCGCGCTGGTCAACGACCAGGGCAAGCAGATCAAGGAAGCCGGACCGTCGATGCCGGTCGAGGTCCTCGGCCTCGGCGGCGTGCCGATGGCGGGTGATACGCTGACCGTCGTCGAGAATGAGGCGCGCGCCCGCGAAGTCGCGGCCTATCGCCAGAGCGAAGCGCTCAAGAAGCGGACCGCGCAGGCGCCGGTCAGCCTCGAAGGCATGTTCTCGGCGCTCGCCGACAAGGCGAAGGTCATCGAATATCCGGTGGTCATCAAGGGCGATGTGCAGGGGTCGGTCGAAGCGATCGTCAACGCGCTCAACCGCCTGTCGACCGACGAGATTCGCGTTCGCGTGCTCCAGTCGGGCGCCGGCGCGATCACCGAGAGCGATGTGACGCTGGCCGCCGCGACGGGCGCACCGATCATCGGCTTCAACGTCCGTCCGAACGCCAAGGCGCGTGAGATCGCGAACCGCGAAAAAGTGCGCTTCATGTATTATGACGTGATCTATCACCTGACCGCGGACGTCGCGAAGGAGATGGCGGGCGAGCTGGGTCCGGAGCGCATCGAAAATGTCGTCGGCCGCGCCGAGGTCAAGGAGGTCTTCCCGGCCGGAAAGCGCGACAAGGCCGCCGGCCTGCTCGTGCTCGAAGGCTCGATCCGCAAGGGCCTCCATGCGCGTCTCACCCGCGACGACGTCATCGTCTCGGCGACGACCATCGCCTCGCTGCGTCGCTTCAAGGACGATGTCGCCGAAGTTCGCGCCGGTCTGGAGTGCGGCGTCGTGCTGGCCGACACCAACGACATCAAGCCGGGCGATCACCTCGAAGTCTTCGAGGTCGAGCTGCGCGAACGGACGCTCTGACGGGCGTTCGTTCCGCATAACAGGGAGGCGGCACCATGGCGCGCTATGTCGCCCTGTTCGGCAGCATCAATGTCGGCGGCAACCGGCTGAAGATGGTCGACCTGCGCGCGGCGTTCGAGGCCGAAGGCTTCAGCAACGTCGAGACCGTCGTGGCGAGCGGTAATGTGCTGTTCAACCATGACGCGCGGCCGACGCGCGGGCTCGAGGAAAAGCTTGGCCTGATGGTCGACGACCGCTTCGACATGACGAGCGCGGTCGTCGTGCGCGATCGCGACGAACTGGCGGCGGGCGTGTCGGACAACCCTTTTGCGGGGACGAACGAGGACCGGTTCGTCCACACCATGTACCTCACCGACCAGCCGAGCCAGGAGCAGTTCGACCGGCTGGTCGGCGATCACCTGGGCCGCGGGGGCGAAAAGCTCGCGCTCGGCAAGCGCATGCTGTTCCTCGACTATGGTGACGGTGTTGCCGACAGCAAGCTCACCGGTCCCTTCATCGAAAGGCGCTTGGGCTGCAAGGGCACCGCGCGTAACATGCGCTCGATCGCGCGCATCGTCGCGAAACTGGACGAAGAGAAGAAAGCGAAGTGAAGAAGGGCGAAAAGGATCAGGGGCCGTCGGTCCGCGTGCTGCGCGTCGGCGAGCAGGTGCGCCATGTGCTGAGCGAGATCATCGCGCGCGGCGACGTGCACGACGATGTGCTCGCGACGCATCCGGTGAGCATCACCGAAGTGCGCATGTCGCCCGACCTGCGCCACGCGACGGTGTTCGTGAAGCCGCTGCTCGGCAAGGACGAGGATGCGGTGATCAAGGCGCTGCGCACCAACACCGCGTACCTCCAGAAGACGGTCGCGTCGAAGGTGCGGATGAAATATGCCGCGAAGCTGAAATTTCTCGCCGACGAAAGCTTCGACGAGGCGAGCCATATCGAAAAACTGCTGCGCGATCCGAAGGTGGCGCGGGATTTGGAGCGCGGAGACGACGAAGCTGAGGGCTGACCTCTTGGTCCGTTCGTCCTGAGCTTGTCGAAGGACCGTCCTTCTTCAAGATTCTGGATTTAAAGGGAAGAACGGCGCTTCGACAAGCTCGGCGCAAACGGGTTTGGAGTAGGGCTTCTATTTCCCCTTCGGCGTCTTGATCCCCGCCGCCTGCTCCAGCTCGACCAGCGCCTCCTCCAGATAGTCGATCATCCGCTGCGCGTGCGGCACGCTGCGCCGGCAGGCGGTGATGCCGAAGTCGATATTCCGGAAATTCGACACCTGCGTGATGTTCATCGCCATGCCGTCGACGGGGATGCTCGCGGGATACATGCCGTCGAGCCGCGCGCCGTTCCAGTACATCTGCTCGCGCGGGCCGGGAACGTTCGAGATCGTCACCGAATAGGCGGGGAATTTGTCGGCGGTGCGGGTCAATGCGGTCAGCATCATCGGCAGGCTGGTGATCGCCATATAAAGCTGGATCTGCCCGGCGGTCATCGCCCGGAGCTGGGCCTTGGCCGAGTTCATCGATTCCTGGATCATCGCCATCCGCGTCGCGGGATCGTCGACATGCGTCGCGAGATTGGCGGTCACCGACGCGACCGAATTGCCCGAATCGATATCGTCCTTCGGACGGATCGACACCGGCGCCATCGCCTTCAACGGTTTGTCGGGCAGCTCGTTCAGCGATTGCAGATATTTGCGCATCGCCCCCGAGCACATGCCGAGCACCGCGTCGTTGATCGTCCCCTCATAGGCCTTGCCGACCGCGCGCACGCGGTCGAGCGACCAGCTTTGCGCGACAAACCGCCGCGCCCCGGTAATGCTGCGGTTAAAGCTCGTACGCGGCACGCCGGAAAAGGGCGTGACGAGGCCTTCGCCGCCCAGGCCGAACATCGCGGCCAGATACTGGTTCATCGCCTTGGTGACGCCGACGCTGTTGCCCCATTGCTCCTTCAGGAAATCGCCGATGGCGGCGATGTCGGTCAGGCTGGGGCGCGGCGGCTTTTTGGGCTGCGGGAATTTGCGCTTATACGCTTCATAGGCCTCGACCGAGAGCGGCGAGGCGGTGCGCCGCTCCCTGGGATCGGGCGAGAACATCGAATTATAGAAATGGATGCTCGCCGCGCCGTCCATCAGCGCGTGATGCACTTTCTTGAAGGTCGCGATCTGGCGATTGGGCAGGCCCGAGATCAGGGTGATTTCCCACAGGGGCCGGGTGCGGTCGAGCAGCCCCGAATGGAGCCGCGAGGCGAGTTCGAACATCTCGCGATAGCGCCCCGGCCTGGGCAGTGCGGCGGCGCGGACATGGTAATGCATGTCGATGTCGCGGTCGGGTTCGAGCCGGATCGGTCCGTACTGGCCGAAAGGCGTCAGCTTGAGCCGTTCGCTGAACGGTCGCCGCAGCCCTTCGGACTGGCGCATCAGTGCGAGCTGTTCGCCCAGCCAGTCGGTCTCGTCGACATCGTCGGGCAGGGTATAGAGGTTGATGCCGCCGATATGCATCGGCATTTCGCGACTTTCGCCCCACAGGAACATCGCGTCGGTCACCGGCATCAGCCGCATCGGCAGCTCTCCCCCTGTTGCTGCATCCGTGGACCGCAGCATGGCAGGGGGCGGCGGCGTGTCAAGCGGGCGGCGCGTGAAAGGCGATGCGCAGCGTCACCGGGCCGGTGCGTTCGAGATGATGCGGCACCAGCGGCGGAACGAGCATCGCATCGCCCGCCGCGAGCGCGCGTGCGCCCCCGACATCGTCGTCCCAGCAAAAACGCACCGCGCCGGCCTCGACCGTGAGTACCCCCCACGCCCCCGCCTTGAGATTGTGCATCCGCAGCAGGCCCGCGGGGATGGTGTCGGCCGCGAAGGGCCCGATCGTGCGGTAGGCCCACGCGCCATCGGGCAGTGCAGGGCCGCGGTCGATGAACATCGTCAGAATCCTGCGGTCCAGCGGACGATCAGGAAGGTGACGCCAAGGAAGGCGAAGCCCGCAGGCACGGCAAGGATCTGCGCCGCGACGGTCTGACCGTCCATCGGCCCGGTCCAGGTGTCGAGCATCCCGCCGACGCGGTCGAGCGGCGAGGCATGTTCGGGACCCTTCTGGGCGTGGAGAATGCCCGCGGTCGCGAAATACATCAGCGCATAGAGCGCGGAGACGACGAGCATGAAGATCGTCGCGGTGTCGCGTCCGGTCGCCGCGCCGAGGCCGAGAAAGAAGATGGCGTAACAGGCGAACATGCTGCGCCAGACCCAGCGCGGCAGCTGGAACCCCGCCTGCATGCCGTTCACTTCATAGGGGTCGTTCGACAGGTGGACGACGGAGCGCGCGGGGGACGGGCGGGAGACGGGGGCAGGCGCAACAGGGTCGGGCGAAACAGGGTCAGGCATGGGGAAGCTCCACTTTCCTCGACAGTGCCTGATCCCGGTCGCGGTGGACCCAGATGCCGGTGAGCAGGCTTTCGGCGATCATTCGCGCCTTGGCGCCGATGTGGTCGGCGGCCTCCGGCGTTGGCGCAATGGTGTGCAGCGTGGCGTAGAAGAGTTGCAGCCAGCGTTCGAAATGCGCCTGATCGAGGCCCGGGATGGCGAGATGCTTGACCATCGGATTGCCCGAAAAATTGCCCGCGCTGAGCAGGATCGACTGCCAGAAACGGTTCATCTGTCCTAGATGCCGGGGCCAGTCGGCGATGCGCGGTTCGAAGATCGGGCCGAGTTCGGTGTCGGCGCGCACCGCGGCGTAGAAATGGTCGACCATCGCCGCGATGAAGGCTTCGTCGATGCCCATCGCGCGCGCATCGTCGCGGCGGCGTTCGCGCGCGGCGAGGCTGTGGGGATGGACGCGGGCTGCTGTGCTCATGATCTCGACTCGTTATTTGGTATTTGAAATACCTGTTATTCGCGATTGATCGTAAAAGCAATATTCCATATACCTATTTTATGCGGCTCAGCCTTCACAGCGACTATGCCCTGCGCATCCTGATGGCGCTCGGCGCGACCGGCGACCTGATGACGGTCGACGAGATCGCGGGGCGCTATGGCGTGTCGCGCAACCATCTCGCCAAGGTCGCGCAGCGGCTGCAGGGGCTTGGCTATGTCGCGACGCAGCGCGGGCGCGGCGGCGGCATGCGGCTGACGCACGAACCCGCCGCGATCAACGTCGGCGCGGTGGTGCGCGCGTTCGAAAATCTCGACAATTTTGTCGAATGCATGGACCCCGCGACCTCGGCGTGCCCGGTGCGCGGCGCCTGCGGCCTGCAGGGTGCGCTCGGCGGCGCGCTGGCGGCCTTCCTCGGCCATCTCGACGGTTTCACCCTCGCCGACCTGCTGCCGCAGCCGGCGCGCTTTCGCGCGCTGCTCGAGGGCGCCTGATTCGCCCATTGCACGGGGGCGCAAAGCCGGTCACAGCTTCGCCATGGCCAAGCTCTATTTCTATTATGCCAGCATGAATGCGGGCAAGTCGACGACGCTGCTCCAGGCGGATTTCAACTATCGCGAGCGCGGCATGGAAACGATGCTGTGGACCGCGGCGCTCGACGACCGCTACGGCGCGGGGCAGGTGACGAGCCGCATCGGGCTGATGGCCGAGGCGCACAAGTTTGATCCCGACAGCGACATCGGTGCCGCGGTGCTGGCCGAAAATGCCGAGCGTCCGCTCGCCTGCGTCCTCGTCGACGAGGCGCAATTCCTGTCGAAGGATCAGGTGTTCCAGCTCGCGCGGCTCGCCGACGAGGCGAATATCCCGATCCTCTGCTATGGCTTGCGTACCGATTTTTCGGCGGAGCTCTTCCCCGGATCGGCGGTGCTGCTCGGCATCGCGGACGCGCTCGTCGAGCTGAAGGCGGTGTGCGAATGCGGGCGCAAGGCGACGATGAACCTGCGCGTCGACGAAAGCGGCCGCGCGGTGGTCGCGGGGGCGCAGACCGAGATCGGCGGCAACGACCGCTATGTCGCGATGTGCCGGCGGCATTTCATGGCGAAACGGCGCGAAGCTGCGGCGGCGCCAAGGGAGGTGGGCGCCGATGCTTGACCGTCTCTATGTCGAACTCGCCGATGGCGACCTCCGGCTCGTCAAGCTGACCGAGGCACATCGCGAGGCGCTGCGCGCCGTCTGTGCCGCCGATCCCGACATCTGGACGATCTGTTCGTCGAGTTTCGGTCCGGGGCATTTCGATGCGAGTTTCGATGTGCTGACCGGCCGGAGCGGGCGCATGCCCTATGCGATCATGGACGCGGGCCGGCTCGTCGGCATGACCGCCTGGTTGCGCCCCGAAGTGTCGGCGCAGACGGTCGAGGTCGGCAACAGCTTCATCCACCCCGATGCGCGCGGGACCGGTTTCAACGGGCGGGTGAAGCGGTTGATGCTCGACCATGCCTTTGCGGTGGGGATTCGCCGCATCGAGTTCCGCATCGACGAGCGCAACGCGCGAAGCCAGGCGGCGGTCGCCAAGCTCGGTGGGGTCAAGGAAGGGGTGCTGCGCTCCGAACGCGTCACCTGGACCGGCTTTGTCCGCGATACCGGGCTGTGGTCGCTGCTGGCGGGGGAGTGGAAAGGGAAATGATATACGGTAGCCATCTTCCCAAGTCAGCGCAGGTTCAGCCTCGGCCTGCTATGTGCCGCGTCATCATGAAACCGCAACTCGCACTCTCCCTGGCCGCTCTGCTGCTTCCCCTTTCGGCAGCGGCGGCCGACGAGCCGTCTGCATCGCGCGAACTCGGTGTGGAAACCGGGATCAGCTTTCCGAGCGATTCGACGCTTCGCGATTATCAAGCTGATGGCGACAGGGGAATCTGGATTCAGGATCGCCGCCGGGACTGGTATTATGGTGAGTTCCTTGGAACCTGCCCCAGCTTGAATTTCGCCCGGGCGATCGGGGTCGAAACGCGCGGCTCGGCCCGGCTCGACAAATATGCCACGATTCTTGTGCGCGGCGATAGTTGTGCGTTGAAGTCTTTCGTGACCTCTGCGCCCCCGCCAAGCAAGGAGGAGCGGAAGGCTGCTGCCGCAGCGGCCAAGGCCGGCAAGTCGAATTGACAATTGAACGCGGCGCCAGCAGGGGCGCTGCGATGAACGGCTGGATCATCCTCGACAAACCCGTGGGCCTCGGCTCGACGCAGGCGGTGGGCGCGGTCAAGCGCGTGTGCCGCGAGGCGGGGCTGGGCAAGGTCAAGGTCGGCCACGGCGGCACGCTCGACCCGCTGGCGTCGGGGGTGCTGCCGATCGCGCTCGGCGAAGCGACGAAGCTGTGCGGCCGGATGCTCGACGCGAGCAAGATTTACGACTTCACCGTGCAATTCGGGACCGAGACCGCAGGGCTCGACGCCGAGGGCGAGGTGGTGGCGAGCAGCGACGCGCGGCCCACGCTGGCCGAGGTGGTGGCCGTCCTGCCGCGCTTCACCGGGCCGATCGAACAGGTGCCGCCGGCCTATTCGGCGATCAAGATCGACGGCGAGCGCGCCTATGATCGCGCACGCAAGGGCGAAACGGTCGCGATGAAGGCGCGGGCGGTCACGGTATATGCGCTCGCCGTCCGGGATGAGGCTGGCAGAGAGGGGCGGCTCGAATCGGTCACCCTCACCGCGCATGTGTCGAAGGGCACCTATATCCGCAGCCTCGCGCGCGATATTGCGCGCGCGGTCGGCAGCGTCGGGCACGTCACGATGCTGCGCCGCACGAAAGCGGGGCCGTTCGCGCTCGATCGGGCGATTTCGCTGGACAAATTGAACGCTTTCGGCCAAGGCGCCGCGCAATCAGAAGTCATTCTGCCGCTTGAGGCAGGGCTGGTCGACATCCCGGCTCTGGACCTTTCCCCGGAAGCGGCAGGGGCGATCCGACAGGGTCGCGTCTGGACCGGGGGGTGCACGCAAGACGGGCTCTATTGGGGACGGGACGCCGAAAATCGGCCCGTCGCGCTGGTGGAGGCTTTGGCGGGAACGCTGAAGGTCGTGCGGGGCTTCAATCTTTAAACAGGATGTTCGAGGAAAAACGAATATGTCGATTACCGCCGAGCGCAAAGCCGAAGTCATCAGCGACAATGCCCGTGCCAAGGGCGACACCGGTTCGCCGGAAGTCCAGGTCGCGATCCTGACCGACCGCATCAACACGCTGACCGATCACTTCAAGGCGCACCACAAGGACAATCACAGCCGCCGCGGGCTGCTGATGATGGTCAACAAGCGCCGCAGCCTCCTCGACTATCTCAAGAAGAAGGACGAGGCCCGCTACCAGGCGCTGATCGCGAAGCTGGGTCTTCGCAAGTAAGAATTTCTGGCGGCCCCGGATTTCCGGGGCCGCTGTCATATTGGTCCCGCAAAAATCGCCGGACCACAGGGCCGTTCCCGCATCCGGCGGGGCCGCCATTGGGGCAGACAGACGCCCTAAACCGCCCCGGGCCGGATTGCCCGGAATCAGAGGCCCCGCCCGGCATAGGGCCCGGCGGGCGAAGGAAACCACATGTTTGACGTGAAAAAAGTATCGATCGAGTGGGGCGGTGAAACGCTGACCCTCGAAACGGGCAAGGTTGCCCGCCAGGCCGACGGCGCCGTGATGGCGACGCTGGGCGAAACGGTCGTCCTGTGCGCCGTGACCGCCGCGAAGTCGGTGAAGGACGGGCAGGACTTTTTCCCGCTCACCGTCCACTATCAGGAAAAATATTCGGCCGCCGGTCGTATCCCGGGCGGCTTCTTCAAGCGCGAACGCGGCGCGACCGAAAAGGAAACGCTGGTCAGCCGCCTGATCGACCGTCCGATCCGCCCGCTGTTCCCTGAAGGTTTCTACAACGAAATCAACGCCATCGCTCAGGTGCTGAGCTATGACGGCCACAACGAGCCGGACATCCTCGCGATGGTCGCGGCGTCGGCCGCGCTCACCATCTCGGGCGTGCCCTTCATGGGCCCGATCGGCGCCGCGCGCGTCGGTTACGTCGACGGCGAATATATCCTCAATCCGACCGACGAACAGGTTGCCGAAGGCGATCTCGATCTGGTCGTCGCCGCGACCTACGACGCGGTGATGATGGTCGAATCCGAAGCCAACGAGCTGTCGGAAGAGGTCATGCTCGGCGCCGTCCTGTTCGCGCACGACGCGTGCAAGGAAGTCGTCAAGGCGATCGTCAAGCTCGCCGAACAGGCTGCCAAGGACCCGTGGGAAGTCGCTGCCGGCGACGACAATGCCGCGATCAAGGACAAGCTCAAGAAGCTGATCGGCAAGGACATCGCCGCCGCCTACAAGCTGACCGACAAGTCGGCCCGCTCGAACGCGCTCAACGAAGCGCGCGCGAAGGCGAAGGCGCAGTTCACCGAAGACGGCCTGTCGCCGCAGGACGTCATGGCCGGCATCAAGCTGACCAAGAAGCTCGAAGCCGAAATCGTCCGCACCGCCATCCTCAAGGACGGCAAGCGCATCGACGGCCGCACGACGACGCAGATCCGTCCGATCGTCGCCGAAACGCACTTCCTGCCCCGCGCGCATGGTTCGGCGCTGTTCACCCGCGGTGAAACGCAGACGATCGCCACGGCGACGCTCGGCACCAAGGAAAGCGAACAGATGGTCGATGGCCTGAACGGCCTGTCGTACCAGAACTTCATGCTCCACTATAACTTCCCGCCCTATTCGGTCGGCGAAGTCGGCCGCTTCGGCGCGCCGGGCCGCCGCGAAGTCGGTCATGGCAAGCTCGCCTGGCGCGCGCTGCACCCCGTGCTGCCGACGAAGGACGAGTTCCCCTACACGATCCGCCTGACCAGCGACATCACCGAGTCGAACGGCTCGTCGTCGATGGCGTCGGTCTGCGGCGGTTCGCTCGCGATGATGGACGCCGGCGTGCCGATCAAGCGTCCGGTCTCGGGCATCGCGATGGGCCTGATCCTGGAAGGCAAGGATTATGCAATTCTGTCGGACATCCTCGGCGACGAGGACCATCTCGGCGACATGGACTTCAAGGTCGCGGGCACGTCCGAAGGCATCACCACGATGCAGATGGACATCAAGATCGCGGGCATCACGCGCGAGATCTTCGAAGCCGCGCTCAACCAGGCCAAGGAAGGCCGTGCGCACATCCTCGGCGAGATGAACAAGGCGCTCGGCGAAACCCGCAGCGAATTGTCGGCGCACGCGCCGCGCATCGAGACGATGCAGATCGACAAGTCGAAGATCCGCGACGTCATCGGCACCGGCGGCAAGGTGATCCGCGAGATCGTCGCGACCACCGGCGCCAAGGTCGACATCGACGACGAGGGCGTGATCAAGATCTCGTCGAGCGACCTCGACCAGATCGAAGCCGCGCGCAAGTGGATCGCCGGCATCGTCGAGGAAGCCGAAGTCGGCAAGATCTATGACGGCAAGGTCGTCAACCTCGTCGATTTTGGTGCGTTCGTGAATTTCATGGGCGGCAAGGACGGTCTCGTCCACGTCAGCGAAATCAAGAACGAGCGCGTCGAGAAGGTCTCGGACGTCCTCAGCGAAGGCCAGGAAGTCAAGGTCAAGGTGCTCGAGATCGACCAGCGCGGCAAGGTCCGCCTGTCGATGCGCGTCGTCGACCAGGAAACCGGCGAAGAGCTCGAAGATACCCGCCCGGCGCGCGAACCCCGCGAACCGCGCGGCGATCGTGGTCCGCGCCGTGACGGCGGCGACCGTGGTCGCGGCGGCCGTGACCGCGGCCCGCGCCGCGACGGCGGTGATCGCGGCCCGCGTCGCGAGCGTTCGGAAGACGGTCCGGAAGATCAGGGCCATGTGCCCGACTTCCTGAAGGACTAAGTTCTTCGCGATTGGAAAAGAGAAGGGGCTGCCGAAAGGTGGCCCCTTTTCTTATGGCGACTTTGGGTTGGGGAAAGGGCGCTCCCTTGAATCCTCCCCATGGCTTCGCCACAGGGAGGAGCGAGCGTCCGCTTTCAGCCGCCCTCGATCCTGTCGGCGCGCGGCGCTCAGCCTCGTTGCGCCCGCCAGTCGGCGTAAAGGTCCGGTCGCCCGGGGAGGCGCACCGGCAGGTGGCGGATCGTCATGCTCTGTTCCGCAAACGGCTTCGCCAGATCATCGTAGACCGCCGCGGTCGAGAGCCCGTGCGGTGCACCATCCTCGTTCGAATAGGCGTAGGTCACCGCGGCAACCCCCGCGAGGCGCATCGCCGCCATGCACATCGGGCAGGGATGACCGCTCGCGAAGATCGCGCAGCCCGAGAGGTCGGGCGAGCCCAGCACCTGGCTGGCGCGCCGGATCGCGTTGAGCTCGGCGTGCGCGGTCGGATCGCCGGTCCGGCCGATCTCGTTGACGCCCGATGCGATGATCTGTCCGTCGCGGACGATCACCGCGCCGAACGGGCGGCCGCCGGCCTCGGCATTGGCGTAGGCGAGCGCGATCGCCTCGCGCAGATAGGCTTCGTTCTGGTCCATCGTGGAGTGTCCGTTCCGTTTCGATTCCGGCTTTCCGAAATGCCACGATCGAGGGCCGACTGTCCACGCCGACCGACGCCCCCGCGGCCTCGCGCGGCGACCGGGCGCCGGTTCTCCGAACTGTCAGCCGCCGAAGCGCTCGGCATAGTCGCGGCGCAGCGCTGTCCAATTGTCCCAGTGCGGCGCGGGCGAGGTGCCGCGCAGGCGCGCCGCGAGGACGTCGAGATGGGCGTGCCAGCCGGCGCTGACGTTGAGCAGGACCGACGGGTCTTCGATGCGCCGATGGACGATCGTCAGCAGCACCTCTTCGCCCTCGTCGCGAAGGGTGAAGGTCACGCCGCCGGTGCTGCCCCAGCTGATCGTCAGGCGGTGCGGCGCATCGATCTCGATGATTTCGCAGGTCATGCGATGCTCGTCACCCATGCCGTCGGGGCGCTCCCCCGGCGGATCGGTGAGTTCGTCGTTGCGCCAGACAAGATCGACCGGCGCGCCGGCCCTTTCCTCCATCACCCCTGCCGCGAGCCACTGGCGGCGCAACGCGCCGTCGGTGAGATAGGCCCAGCTTCGGGTGATCGGCCCCGGCAGCCGCCGTTCGATCGTCAGCGTCGCGGGTTCGGTGAGGACACCATAGTCGGCGAGCATGTTCGTCATCGTCATTCTCCTTCTTTCCCGGGAGGGGGAGCTTTCGCGGGTGGGGGCGGCGCGTCGCGCAGCAGCGATTCGAGCGTGTCGAGGCGGCCGGTCCAGAAGCGGCGGTAGATCCCGAGCCACTGGTCGGCGCTCATCAGCGGCGCCGGGTCGAGGCTGCAGACATGCGTGCGGCCGCGTATCTCGCGGCGGATCAGCCCGGCCCTTTCGAGCACGCGGACATGTTTCGACGCCGCGGCGAGCGACATGGCGAAAGGTTCGGCAAGCTCGCCGACGCTTCGCTGCCCGGCGGCGAGTTCGCCGAGCATCGCGCGCCGCGTCGCGTCGCCGAGTGCGTGGAAGATCGTGTCGAGGATCTGCGAATCATGTTCAACCATAAGGTTTAATATGGCGATGTATCGGGAACAGTCAACCATTTGGTTTAATGTTTCCGATGCCCGCTCCCGGAGGCGGGCAGTTTCCGGCTTTCGCGGCGCGGTGCATCGGGTCATAAGGAAGGGATGATCAACCCGTTCCTCGTCGCGCTCGCCCTCGCTGTTCAGTCGTCCGCCATTCCGCCACAGGCGACACAATTGCCGCCACCCCCGCCGCCTATCCCCGCGCCGGTTACACCCGTGGTCGAAATCGACACCCGGCCCCATGTCGCGCTCGTCACCGATCTCGGCACGATCATCGTGCGGTTGGAGGACAAGCGCGCGCCGGTCGCCGCCGCCAATTTCCTGCGCTATGTCGACGGTAAACGGATGGACGGGTTCCAATTCTATCGCGCGACGCGCAACTGGGGGCCGGCGAACCAGCTGGTGCAGGCGGGCAACCGCGGCGATGCGCGCAAGAATTATCCGCCGATCGCGCACGAGCCGACGACGAAGACGGGGCTGACCAATTGCAAGGGCGCGCTGTCGATGGCGCGGCTCAACCCCGGCGACGCGACGAGCGATTTCTTCCTGCTGCTCGGCGACATCAAGGGGTTCGATGCCGACGCACCGGGCGGCGACGGCGCAGGCTTTGCGGTGTTCGGCGAGGTGGTCGCGGGCGCCGATGTCGCCGAACGGATTTTCAACGCGCCGATCTCTCCGACCGCGGGGGACGGGGTGATGCACGGCCAGATCCTCGACCCGATGGTGACGATCAAGACCGCGCGGCGCGTTCCGGCCCCCGCCGATGCTCCGGCGGGCTGCGTCGTCAAAGCGCCGTAAAACCGCGCCGGCCCCTCCATCATTTATTTTGCGTTCATCCGCGCTGTGGCTATACCGCGGCCATGACTCAGCGTCCTTCCCTGCGCGCCTCGACGCGCCTGCTCGCCGCCGCTCTCGTGATCTCGCCTTTGCTGGCCGCCTGCGCCGGGGGCAGCGGGGTCAAGAAGGACACGCGTTATGTCGCGCGCGACGTCAACACGCTGTACCGCGCCGCGCAGGACCGGCTCGACCGGCGCCAGTACGGCCTCGCCGCGGCGCTGTTCGACGAGGTCGAGCGCCAGCATCCCTATTCACCCTGGGCGCGCCGCGCGCAGCTGATGAGCAGCTTCAGCTATTATATGGACCGCGAATATACCCCCGCGATCGAGGCGGCGCAGCGTTTCCTCTCGATCCACCCGGGCAACAAGGATGCGCCCTACGCCTATTATCTGATCGGGCTCAGCTATTACGAGCAGATCAGCGACGTCACCCGCGACCAGAAGATCACCCAGCAGGCGCAGGCCGCGCTCGGCGAAGTGATCCGCCGCTATCCCGACAGCCGCTATGCCGCCGATGCGCGGCTCAAGATCGACCTTGTGCAGGACCATCTCGCCGGCAAGGAAATGGAAATCGGCCGCTTCTATCAGCGCAGCTCGAACTGGCTCGCAGCGTCGATCCGCTTCCGCGAGGTGACCGAGAAATTCCAGTCGACCAGCCACACCCCGGAGGCGCTCTATCGCCTGACCGAATGCTATCTCGCGCTCGGCGTGCCGTCGGAAGCGAAAAAGGCGGCGGCGGTGCTCGGCGCCAACTATCCCGGCAGCGAATGGTATGACCGCGCCTACAAGCTGATGCAGAAGCACGCGCCGACGGCGTGATGCCGCAAGGCGTGGATTCGCGCTTTGTTCTGTTATAAGGGCAGGCCATGCTGACGGCCCTGTCCATCGCCAATATCGTCCTCATTGAACGGCTCGACCTCGATTTCGCGGCCGGGCTCGGCGTGTTGACCGGCGAGACCGGCGCGGGCAAATCGATCCTGCTCGACGCGCTCGGGCTCGCGCTCGGCATGCGCGCCGACAGTGCGCTGGTGCGGCAGGGCAGCGACAAGGCGCAGGTGACCGCGAGCTTCGCCGCGCCCGCGGCCGGCACGGCGCTCGCCGCGCTGCTCGCCGATAATGAGATCGAGATCGAACCCGGCGAGCCGCTGCTCATCCGACGGACGCTCAAGGCCGACGGCGGCAGTCGCGCTTTCCTGGGGGACCAGCCCTGCTCGGCGGCGCTGCTGCGCGAGGTGGGCACGCACCTCGTCGAAATCCACGGCCAGCACGACGAACGCGGGCTGCTCGCCCCCGCGGGGCATCGGGCGCTGCTCGACACCTATGGCCGCTGCGACAGCGCCGCGGTGGCGGCGGCGCATGGCGAATGGCGCGGTGCCGAGGCACGGTTGGCGGTTGCGCGCAGCGCGCTCGACGAGGCGGTGCGCGACCGCGAATGGCTCGAACATTGCGTCGCCGAACTGGCCGCGCTGGCGCCGCAGCCGGGCGAGGAGGCCGAGCTCGCCGAAGCGCGCACCGCGATGCAGAAGGGCGAGCGGATCGCCGGGGACATGGGCGCGATCATGGCGGCGTTCGAGGGCAGCGACAGCGGCCCCGCGCAATTGCGCGCCGCGGCGCGGCGGCTCGACCGGCTCGCGGGCGACCATCCGCTGCTCGCCGAGGCGCTCGCCGGGCTCGACCGCGCGATCATCGAGGCCGACGAGGCCGAGCAGCGGCTGAACGAGGCGGCGCGCGCGCTCGAATATGATCCCGCGCGGCTCGAAGAGACCGAGGCGCGCCTGTTCGAACTGCGCGCGATGGCGCGCAAGCATCATGTCCAGCCCGACGAACTCGCGACCCTTGCAGGCGACCTTGCGGCGCGACTCGACGCGATCGACGGCGGCAGTGAGGGTCTCGCGAGGCTCGAGGCCGAGGTCGCTGCAAAGGCTGCGGCCTATACCCACGCCGCGGCCGCGCTGTCGGATGCGCGGACGAAGGCGGCGCTGCGGCTCGACAAGGCGGTCGCGGGCGAACTCGTCCCGCTCAAGCTCGACGCGGCGCGGTTCCAGACGCTGGTCGAGCGCCTGCCCGCCGAACGCTGGGGCGCCGAGGGCATCGATCGCGTCGAATTCCTGATTTCGACCAACCCCGGCGCGCCCTTCGCGCCGCTGATCAAGATCGCGAGCGGCGGCGAGCTTTCGCGCTTCATCCTCGCGCTCAAGGTCGCTCTCGCCGAAGAGGGCGGCGCCGAGACGATCATCTTCGACGAGATCGACCGCGGTGTCGGCGGTGCGGTGGCGAGCGCGATCGGCGAGCGGCTCGCGCGGCTGGCCAAGGGAACGGGGGATGGCGCGGGCAGGCAATTACTTGCGGTGACGCACAGCCCGCAGGTCGCGGCGAAAGGCGCTGCGCATTTCCTGATCGCCAAGTCGAGCGAGGGCACCGTCACCCGCACCGGCGTTCGCGCGCTGGGCACCGCCGAACGCCGCGAGGAAATCGCACGCATGCTCTCGGGCGCCGAGGTCACCGACGAAGCCCGCGCGCAGGCCGAACGGTTGCTGGAAGTGGCGTGATGAAGATTGAAGCCCCTCCCCTTCAGGAGCCCCGGGGCCACAGCCGCGCTCTGGCGCCCGGTCGGCTCTGAGCGATGACCGCCCATCCCCTCGACCGCCCCGTCTGGAGCATGCTCACCGGGCGCCAGTCGCATCTGGCCGAGGGCGACGCGCGGGCGCTGCGGCTCGATCGCGGCTATGGCGTCTTCGGCGTTGCCGCCGACACCGGCGCCGAGGCGCAGGCGGCGCTCGCGGCGCTCGTCCCCGATGACGGTGAATTGTGGATGGTCGAGGACGAGGCCTGGCCCGTGCCGCCCGGCACGCGCGAGGTGAAGCGTGCCGTCCTTGCGCAGATGGTCGCCGGCGGCTCGCCGCCGATGCCGCGCGGCGGCGAGCCTGCGATGATCGCGCTGGGCGACGATGACGCCGCCGAAATGGCGGCGCTCGCCGAACATGCGAAACCTGGCCCATGGGGACCCAAGACGCATCTTTACGGCCCCTTCTTCGGGATTCGCGAGAACGGGCGGCTGCTCGCGATGGCGGGTCAGCGCATTCTGGTGCCCGGCATGGCCGAGGTCAGCGGCGTCTCGACCTGGGAGGATTGTCGCGGCCGGGGCCTCGCGCGCGCGCTGATCGGGCATGTCATGCGGGCGATGATCGCGCGCGGCGAGACCCCCTTCCTGCACAGCTATGCCGACAATGCGGGTGCGATTGCGCTCTATGAATCGCTCGGCTTCCGCATCCGGCGGCAGGTGCATGTGCTGGCGATCGCGCGATGAACCGGCGCGAACATCTCGCCGCGCTGCTGGCCATGGCGGGGATGCTGTTGCCCGCCGGAAAACTCAGGGCGCTGGAGGCGCGGATGGAAGAAGTCGTTCCCGAATATGGCCTGATCGGCCAGATGATCGCGCAGCCCGGGCAGCGCGCGGCACTCGTCGCGGCGCTCGCCGAAGGCACCGGCACGATGCCGGGCAACATCGCCTATCTGATCGGCGAGGACAGCGCGAACCCCGACGCGATCTGGATCGTCGAGCTGTGGACAGACAAGGACGCACATGCCGCCTCGCTTGAACTGCCCGCGGTGCAGGAGGCGATCCGGAAGGGCCGTCCGCTGATCGCCGGATTTGGCACTCGCGCCGAGTTCAAGCCGGTGGCAAAAGCGCGCGCATGACCGACATTGAATCGCTGACCGAAGCCGCCGCCGCCAACGAACTGATGCGCCTCGCCAAAGCGATCGCGCGTCACAACAAGCTCTATCACGCCGACGACAGCCCTGAGATTTCGGATGCCGATTACGACGCGCTCGTCCGTCGCAACAATGCGATCGAGGATGCCTTCCCGCACCTGATCCGCGCCGACAGCCCGAACCGGCTGGTGGGCGCGGCGGTCGAGGCGTCGCCGCTCGCCAAGGTGACGCACCGGCAGCGGATGATGAGCCTCGACAACGCGTTCGCCGCCGAGGATGTCGAGGAGTTCGCCGCGCGCGTTCGGCGCTTCCTCAACCTGCGCGAGGACGAGGCAATCGCGCTCACCGCCGAGGACAAGATCGACGGCCTGTCCTGTTCGCTGCGCTACGAAAAGGGCAAGCTGGTGCAGGCCGCGACGCGCGGCGATGGCAGCGTCGGCGAGGACGTCACGCCGAACGTCGCGACGATCGAGGACATCCCGCAGGAGTTGAAGGGCGAGGTCCCCGACGTCTTCGAGATTCGCGGCGAGGTCTATATGGCCAAGGCCGATTTCGCCGCGCTCAACGACCGGCTGATGGAGGAGGGCAGGGCGCTCGCGGCGCAGCGCGAGGCGGATTTCGACCCCGCCACTGTCCGCCAGTTCGCCAACCCGCGCAACGCCGCGGCCGGGTCGCTACGCCAGAAGGACGCAAGCGTCACCGCATCGCGTCCGCTGCGCTTCCTCGCGCACGGCTGGGGCGAAGTCAGCGCGGTGCCCGCCACGACGCAGTTCGCGATGATGGAGATGATCGCAGACTGGGGCGTTCCGGTGTCGCCGCTGCTGCAGCGCTTCGACGGCGTCGAGGGCGTGCTCGCGCACTACCGCCGGATCGAGGCCGAGCGCGCCGAGATGCCGTACGACATCGACGGCGTCGTCTACAAGGTCGACCGGCTCGACTGGCAGGGACGGCTCGGCTTCGTCGCCAAGGCGCCGCGCTGGGCCATCGCGCATAAATTCCCTGCCGAACGCGCGCAAACCACCCTGGAAGCGATCGATATCCAGGTCGGGCGCACCGGCAAGCTGACCCCCGTCGGGCGGCTCACCCCGGTCACCGTCGGCGGCGTCGTCGTGTCGAACGTCACCTTGCACAACCGCGACGAGATCGGGCGGCTGGGCGTACGCCCCGGCGACCGGGTGGTGATCCAGCGCGCCGGCGACGTGATCCCGCAGGTGGTCGAGAACCTCACCCGCGACGAGGAGCGGCCGCCCTACGTCTTTCCCGATCATTGCCCGGTGTGCGGCAGCGAAGCGGTCGCCGAGGAGGGCGAGGTCGATGTGCGCTGCACCGGCGGGCTGATCTGCGCCGCGCAGAAGTTCGAACGGCTGCGGCACTTCGTCAGCCGCGGTGCGCTCGACATCGAGGGGCTGGGCGAAAAGAGTATCCAGGAATTTCTCGATCTCGGCTGGCTCGACAAGGGGCCCGCCGACATCTTTCGCCTGAAGGCGCACCGCACCGAATTGCTGGCGCGCGAGGGGTGGAAGGAGAAATCGGTCGACAATCTTTTTGCCGCGATCGAGGCGAAAAGGTCGCCCGATGCGGCGCGCCTGCTCTTCGGGCTCGGTATCCGTCATATCGGCGCGGTGACCGCGCGCGACCTGCTCAAGGGCCTCGGCGATATTGCGCGGCTTCCCGAGAGCGCGGCGGGAATGCAGGCCTGGCTCGACGCCAACCCGCAGGGCGAGGGCGAATCCGACGGCAAATATCTCGCGCGCCGGATGGAGGCGATCAAGGCGATCCTCGAAGTCCGCGCCGACGGTATCGGTCCCGCGGTCGCCGAGGCGCTCGGCGACTTCTTCCACGAACCGCACAACCGCGCGTTGTGGGACGACCTGTTCTCCGAAGTGTCGCCACCGCCCTATGTGGTCGAGACGCGCGACAGCGAAGTATCGGGCATGACGGTGGTGTTCACCGGCAAGCTCGAAACGATGAGCCGCGATGAAGCCAAGGCGCAGGCCGAGGCGCTTGGCGCCAAGGCGGCGGGCAGCGTGAGCGCGAAGACCGACCTCGTCGTCGCGGGCCCCGGCGCAGGCTCGAAGCTCAAGCAGGCCGCCGCGCTCGGCATCCGGGTGATCGACGAGGCCGAGTGGGCGGCGATCGTCGCCGCGGCGGGCTGACCTCCCGTTTCATGGAAGGCCGATTGGATCATCGTGGGTTTGATATGAGCTGTTCGCCCAGAGCTGGTCGAAGGGCCGTCCTTGTCTTTCGGCGCTGAAGGAAGGAACAGTGCTTCGACAGGCTCGGCACGAACGGTTTTGGATCGCGATGCCGTGCGCCAAATCACAGACGGCGCGGGCAAAATGATATGAGGGAGCCGCATGGCCAAACGTGACTATCTGAACAGCCTGATGCGTGACCTCGAATCGCATACCGAGGTGCGGCGGTTCGGCAGCGGCTGGCTGTCGGGCTTTTTCGGGCTGCTGTTCGCGATCGCCGGTTTCTTCATGGTGATCGCGCTGCGCTTTCCCGACTGGTTCGCGACCCCCGAGCTCGCGATCGTCAAGAATTGGGGCGGCTTTCGCGGGCTGGTGCACGCGATCCTGCTCACCAGCTATGGCCTCTCGCTGCTCAGCCTGCTCCTCCGCCCGCGCAAGGCGCTCGGACTGACCGCGCTGATGATCGGGCTCGCCGCGGTGCTGATCGGCGGCGCGAATGTCCAGCCGCAGGAAACGCGCGACTGGGGCATTTTCTTCGGGCTCGACTTCTTCGTCGTCAACCTGCTGATCACCGGCTTCATGTTCGCGCCGCTCGAACGCGCGTTTCCGCACCGGCGAACGCAGCGCCTCTTCCGCACCGAATGGCGCGAGGATCTTTTCTACTATCTGGTCAGCACGATGTTCGTGCAGGTGCTGAGCTTCCTTGCGCTCGCGCCCTCGACGATCATCAACGACCATACGAACAGCTGGGACGCGTTCCGCGCGGCGGTTGCGTCGCTGCCGTGGATCGTCCAGTTCGCGATCGTGCTCGTCGCGTCGGACATGGCGCAATATTGGTTCCATCGCCTGTTCCACAAGGTGCCGTTCCTGTGGGGTTTCCATGCGGTGCACCACAGCGCGAAATCGATGGACTGGCTCGCAGGATCGCGGATGCATTTCGCCGAGATCATCCTGCTGCGCGCGATCACCTCGCTGCCGCTCTTCACGCTCGGGTTCAGCCCGTCGGTGATGCAGGCCTACATCGGCTTCGTCTATGTCTGGTCGTCGCTGCTCCACGCCAATGTCGGCGGCAGTTTCAACCGCGCCGGGCACTGGATCACCACCCCGCGGTTCCATCACTGGCACCACGGGCTCGAGCGCGAGGCGTTCGACGTCAATTTCGCGATCCATTTCCCGTGGATCGACAAATTGTTCGGCACCTTTCATTTTCCGGAAGACCGCTGGCCCAGGGACTATGGCATCCCCGAGGATGTGCCGCGCAATTACTGGGGCCAATTGCTCTATCCGTGGACGCGCACCGGCAAGAAGACCGACGAGACGCCGGCGGAATAACAAGCGCGGCATTGCGCGCCTGAAGTATCTGTCCCTTGTCACCGCACCGCAGGCGCCATAAGGCCTCCCGCGTGGGCCTCCTTGCCGCCTTTCGCCGACCGGGCATCCTTCTCCTGCTGCCGCTGCTGCTCGCGATTGCCGCGCGCATCCTCGTCGCACCGGGCTGGATGATCGAAACCGACGCGAGCGGCAGCATCACCGTCCGTGTCTGTTCGGACCCCGCCAATCCCGGCGGGACGATCACCATCCCGATCGAACGTGCGAGCGACCACGACGGCGCCGTCAGCGACCAGCATTGCCCGTGGGGTGCGCTCGCGGTGGCGCCGATCGTTCCCGCCGAACCCGCGCTGCCCGCCGCTCCCGTGGCGGCCGAGTCCTTGCCCGTCGCGATCCCGTCGCTCGGCTATGCGCCGGGCATCGCCTCGCCGCTGCCGCCGAGCACCGGACCTCCCGCCTTCGCCTGACCCGGTTTGAACGGCCGCCCGCGCATCCCGCGCGGGGCGGTCCGTGCCTGCATTCAAGCGAAGGAAAAATCATGAACTGCCGTACCTATCGGGCGGCGCCGCTGTTGGCGCTCGTCCTCTCGCTCGTTCCTGCCGTCGTCCGTGCCGAGGTGGCCGGGGACGACCAGACGATCATCGTCACCGCTCCCACCGCGACCGACGAAGCCGAGGCGCGCGCCGCGCGCACCCCCGGTGGGGTCGATATCGTCACGCACGGCGACTATGCCGACAAATCAATCGTCAGCCTGCGCGACACGCTCGCCTTTTCCCCCGGCGTCTATCTCCAGCCGCGCTACGGGCAGGAGGTACGCATCGCGATCCGCGGTTCGGGGCTGTCGCGCGGTTTCCACATGCGCGGGCTGACGCTCCTGCAGGACGGGGTGCCGATCAACCTCGCCGACGACAATGGCGATTTCCAGGAGCTCGAACCGATCTTCTTCGACCA
This sequence comes from Sphingopyxis sp. YF1, assembly GCF_022701295.1. Classification (NCBI taxonomy): domain Bacteria; kingdom Pseudomonadati; phylum Pseudomonadota; class Alphaproteobacteria; order Sphingomonadales; family Sphingopyxidaceae; genus Sphingopyxis; species Sphingopyxis sp. YF1. Next base: position 3,168,915 of record NZ_CP033204.1, on the reverse strand, counting down.
TCTCGAGGTGTATCGCGGCGCCAACGCGCTGCGCTTCGGGTCGGGGACATTGGGCGGCGCGGTCAATGGCGTGACGCCGACCGGCCGCACCGCCGGCGGGATCTACCTGCGCGGTGATGCGGGGAGCTTCGACAGCGTGCGCGGGCTCGTTTCGGCGGGCGTCGCGGCGGGCGCGGTCGATGCGTGGGGCGCACTCAGCGCCGACACGTCGGACGGCGACCGCGACCATGCCGGGCGCCACAGCCTGCGCTTCCACGGCAATGCCGGGCTCAAGCTGAGCGACGTTGCGAGCACGCGCTTCTACGCCAGCGTCAACCATATCGAGCAGCAACTGCCCGGTGCGCTGACGATGAAAGAGGCGCTGACCACCCCGCGCATCGCCGCCGCGGCGAGCGTCGCGGGGGATCAGGCGCGCGACATCGATTCGCTGCGGCTTCAGAACCGGACACGCTTCGACTGGGGCAGGCTGTCGCTCGACGTCGGCGGCTTCGTCAACGTCAAGTCGCTCTATCACCCGATCTTCCAGGTCATCGACCAGGAGAGCGTCGATCGCGGGGCGTTCTTCCGCGTCGACTATGACGGCGGTGCGGTCGCCGCGACGTTCGGCGGCGAGCTGCGCGTCGGCGACACCGCGTCGAAGCGTTTCCTCAACCTGGCCGGCAAGCGCGGCGCCAAAAGCTTCGAGGCCGAGCAGGATGCCCGCACCGCGACGCTGTATGGCGAACTGCGCCTGACCCCGGTCGAGGCGCTGACCCTCGTCGCCGGCGGCGTCTACGCCGACGGCAAGCGGCGGCAGGCGATCGCCTTCAACAGCGCCGCGCCGGCGCAGGCCGGGACGGTCGGCCACGCCGGTTTCGACGCCTTTTCCCCCAAGCTGGGCCTGCTGTTCGAACCCGTGGCGGATGTGCAAGTCTACGCCAACTACAGCCGCTCGGTCGAATTTCCGGGCTTCAACGAACTGGCGCAGATCGCGAGCTTCGTGCCGCTCGCGCCCCAGCGCGCGTGGACGGTCGAGGTCGGCACGCGCGGCAAGGCGGGAAGGCTGGACTGGGATATCAGCCTCTACCGCGCCGACATTCGGGGCGAGATGCTGCAATATACCGTCGTCCCGGACATCCCGGCCTCGACCTTCAACGCCGGGCGCACCCGGCATGCGGGGATCGAGGCGGCGCTCGAATGGAGGCCCGCCGACTGGCTGCGACTGCGGCAGGTCTATACCTACAGCGACTTCCGCTTTCGCGATGATTCCGAGTTCGGCGACAACCGCCTGCCGATCGTTCCGAAACATGTCTATCGCGCCGAGTTGAGGCTCGGCGGCGATGCGCTGCACGTCGCGCCCAATCTCGAATGGGTGCCGCAGGGCCCCCACGCCGATTATCGCAACAAGGTCCGCACGCCGGGCTATGCGCTGCTCGGCGTGACCGGCGGCGCGCGCGTGGCCGAGGGTATCGACGCCTTCGTCGACGTCCGCAATATCACGGGCAAGAAGGCGATCGGTGATATCAGCGCGGCGATCGGCGTGACGCCGACATCGGCGATCTATTATCCCGTCGAGCGCCGCGCCATCTCGGCGGGTTTGCGCGCGCGCTTCTGACGTCGCAGCGTGGTAGGGGAACCGGTCCGGCGGAGTCGTCGGACCGGTTTCATTTGCAACTATTTCATGCTAGGCCCTGTGCCATGAAGGATGGATTCACCCACGTCCATGAAACCCCGCCGCCCGGCGCCGCGGCCGACTGGACGATTTCGCAAAATTGGGACGCCTTCACCGCCGATGAACATGCGATGTGGGACCGGCTTTTCGCGCGCCAGTCGGCGATGCTGCCCGGCCGCGCCTCCGAAGCCTTTCTGCGCGGTATCGACGTGCTGCGGCTCGAAAAGCCCGGCATCCCCGACTATCGCGAGCTCAACGCGCGGCTGATGGCGGCGACGGGGTGGCAAGTCGTCGCGGTGCCGGGGCTCGTCCCCGACGACGTCTTCTTCGACCATCTCGCCAACCGGCGTTTCCCCGCGGGCAATTTTATCCGCACGCCGCAGCAGCTCGATTATCTGCAGGAACCCGACGTCTTCCACGACGTCTTCGGCCATGTCCCGATGCTCGCCGACCCGGTGTTCGCCGATTATATGGTCGCCTATGGCGAAGGCGGCCTCCGGAGCCTCAGGTTCGACGCGCTGAAACAGCTCGCGCGGCTTTACTGGTATACCGTCGAATTCGGCCTGATCCGTGAGGCGGGCGGCCTGCGCATCTATGGGGCCGGCATCGTTTCCTCCTACGCAGAAAGCGTCTTTGCGCTCGATTCGGACAGCCCCAACCGCATCGGTTTCGACCTCGCGCGGGTGATGCGCACCGATTACCGGATCGACGATTTCCAGCAGAATTATTTCGTCATCGACAGCCTGGACCAGCTGCTCGACACGACGGTGAACACCGACTTCGCGCCGCTCTATGCCGCCAACGCGGCGCTGCCGCCGATCGCCATCGCCGACATATTGCCGGGCGATATGGTGATCACGCGCGGTACACAGGATTATGCGCTCGCAAAGAGCGGTTGACGCCTACCAGCTCCCGAAACTCGCGTCCGCCGGATCGGCGCGGTGCAGCGCGCGCTCCTTGCGGCGCCAGCCATAGCGGCGGCGCTTGACCAGCATCAGGCACGGCCACTGGGCGCTGCCGCCGCGCGCGGCGAGGCGAAAGCCTTGCGCGCGATACGCCGCCAGCACCGGTTCCATCTGGCGCGCGATCAGGCCCGCGAGGATGATGCGTCCGCCCGGCGCGGTGACGCTTGCGATATCGGGGGCGAGGGTGATCAACGGCCCGGCGAGGATGTTGGCGATTACGAGGTCGTAGGGCGCGCGATGCCGGATCGCCGGATGGTTCGTCCCCGCCGCCACGGCGACCGCGAGGCGCCCGCCGCCGCGCCCGAGCGGGACGCCGTTGATGCCGGCATTGTCCTTCGTGACAAAGATGCTCGCGGGATCGATGTCCGACGCGATCGTCCGCGCGCGCGGCCATAGCGCCATGGCGGCGAAGGCGAGCAGCCCGGTGCCGGTGCCGATGTCGGCAATGTTGCGCGGGACGGCGCCCTGCCACGCCAGTCGGTCGAGCATCGAAAGGCAGCCCGCGGTGGTGTCGTGCCCGCCCGTGCCGAACGCCTGGCTCGCGTCGATCAGGAAGGCGGTGGCGCCCGCGGGCACGCGGTCGGCATGGCTGCTGGTGTGGACGAAGAAACGCCCCGCCTGCACGGGCTCTAGCCCCTGCTGGCTCAGCGTTACCCAATCCTCTTCGGGCAACTCGGCGATCACGGGTTCGGTATCGCCGGCGCTCGGGACCAGCGCGTGCAGCAGCGCCACCAGCTCTGCCGATGGCCTGTCGTCCATATAGGCGTCGAGCTGCCATTCGTCGGCATCCTCGTCGATTTCGCGCGTCACGACGACGGGAGCCTCGGGCATCGCATCGAGCTCGGGAATCTCGCCCGACAGGGCTTCGGCTTCGGAACGCGTGCAGGGAAGCGAGACGATCCAGCTCATCGGGTTGCCGCTTCCTTCGCCAGCCGTTCGTCGAGCCGCTTTGCCGCGCCCGCGGCATAGGCTTTGCACGCGCCGGAATCGACCAGCGGTGCCTCGCCCGCGAGCCGTTCGAACAGGCTGCTCGCGCCCGGGTGCGGGGTGATCAGCAGGTCGCAGGGCAGGCCGGGCACCTTGGCGAAGGTGCCGCGCAGCATCGCGATATAGTCGGGATGATCGGTGAAGCGGTAATCGTCGGCCGACACGGCGCTCAGGCTGTCGACATAGGCAATGGTGCGGCAATCGCCCGCCTCGCACGACTTCCAGGTCCAGCTCGTGCTGCCCGGCGTGTGTCCCGGGGTCGCGCGGATGGTCAGGCCGATGCCCCCGACCGGCAGCGTTTCGCCCTCCTTCAGCGTGCGCGCCACGGTCACACCCCGGAACGGCGGGATCGCGCCGCGCTGTGGATCGATTGCTTCGGGTTCGCCGCTGGTCAGCGTTGCCACGGCTTCCTTTCGTGCGAGCACCGACGCCCCGGTTGCGTCCTGCAGCGCCTTCAGCCCGCCGACATGGTCGAGATGCTCGTGGCTCGCCAGCAGATAGCGGACGTCGGCGGGGTCGAAACCGAGGGCACGGATATTGGCGAGGATACCCGGCGCGGCTTCCTCGGTGGCGCCGTCGATCAGCACCAGTCCGTCGGGGGTGGTCACCAGCAGCGCGGTGATGCCGCAGGTGCCGACATAATAGGTGTTGCCGTGGATCTTCGCAGGGGGGGCGGGATCGCTCCAGCCGTCGCGCCCTTCGCACGCGGCGGCAAGCGCCTTGCCGGTCGGCGCGGCGGCGGCGGGCGCGGGCGCCTGTTGCGGCGCGCAGCCGGCGAGCGCCAGCGCGGCGACGGCTGCGATCCTAGCGGACATAGCTTGCTCCGTTCACATCGAGCACCGCGCCGGTCATCGACGCTGGCGCCTGCATCGCGCACCAGCGTGCCATTTCGGCGACCTCGTGCGGCATCGCGACGCGGCCCAGCGGGATATCGGCGAGCAATTTGTCGCCGCCGCGGCTTTCCAGATAATCCTCGGCCATGCCGGTCATCGTGAAGCCGGGGCAGATGGCGAAAGCGAGGATGCCATCCTTCGCATAGGCGCGCGCGATCGTCTTGGTCATCGCCACCATGCCCGCCTTCGACGCGGCATAATGCCAGTGTGCGGGGCTGTCGCCGCGATAGGCGGCGCGGCTTGCGATATTGACGATGCGCCCTTCGGCCTTGCGCTCCTGCCAGTGGCGCACGGCATGGCGGCACAGCTGTGCGCTCGCGGTCAGGTTGACCTGCAGCGTGCGGTTCCAGTTCGCGAGCCATTCGGCGTCGGAATCGTCGATCGGGTTCGCCTCGAATATCCCGGCGTTGTTGACCAGCACGTCGATGCGGCCATCGAGCCGGTCGAGGCTGGTTCGCCACAGGCGGTCCGGGATCGCCGGGTCGGCGAGGTCGCCGTCGGCGCTCGCGAGTGCGACGATTTTGGCGGCGTCGGTGGTCAGCGCCTCGGCGATCGCGGCGCCGATGCCGCGGCTCGCGCCGGTGATCAGGATATGGGTTGCCATGGCCTCGCCATAGAGGCCCGGGCTGCGCTGCGCCAGAGTCGTTCCCCGGCGAAAACCGGGGTCCGTGCCGGGATCAGGACAGGCCCCGGCTTTCGCCGGGGATCATGGGGATTACGCGACCCGGCGGCTGAATTCGCTGGCCGCCTTTTCGAGCGAGTTCAGGCGCTCGCCCATCTTGCCGAATTCTTCGCTGAGCACGCTGATCTCGCCCGCGACCATGCCCGAATCGTTGCGAATGCTGGCGATGGTCGACGACATCGAATCGGCGGCGAGCGCGGTCTCGTCGACCGCTGCGGTGATCGAGGTGACCGTTTGCGCCTGCGCGTCCATCGCGTCGCGGATGCGCTGCGCCGATTGCTGCACCTCGACGATCGTCTGCTGGATCGACTGGTTCGCGGCGACCGATCCGCGCGTCGCCTGCTGGATCGCGGTGATCTTGCCCGCGATATCGTCGGTCGCGCGCGCGGTTTCGTTGGCGAGGCTCTTCACCTCCTGCGCCACCACGGCAAAGCCGCGGCCCGATTCGCCCGCGCGGGCGGCTTCGATCGTCGCGTTGAGCGCCAGCAGGTTGGTCTGTCCCGCAATCTCGCGAATCAGGCCGAGGATCGATTCGATCGATTCGGCGTGGTGCGACAACGCTTCCGACATTGCGACGGCTTCGCCCGCCTGTTCGGAGGCGCGGATCGCGACGGTGGCCGACGCTTCGACCTCGCTGCGTGCATCCTCGATCGCGCGGATGAGGCCCGCGGCGGTCGATGCGGCCTCGCGCATCGCGATCGCCGACTGTTCGGACGCCGCGGCGACTTCGCTCGTCTTGGCGATCATGCCCTTTGCAGCCTGGTCGGCCGAAGCCGCCTGCGCGGCAAGCTGGCGCCGTACGCCGTCGGTGTCCTGGACCAGCGAGGCGATCGAGCGGTCGAAATCGTCCGCGAGCGCATGGCGCTCGCCCGACACGACCGCGCGGTCGAGCTTTTCGGCATAGCGCTGCATGATGTCATATTCGAGCAGGCCGAGCCGGTTGAGCGCGTTCGACAGGCGGACCAGCCGCGCCAAATCGTCGCCGCATGCCTCGAGGATATATTCGAACGTCAGCCGCTGGCTCTCGGCCATGCACGATAGCACCGACGCGAGCGGCAGGTTCACGCGCCGCGCCATATGCGTGTTCTGGCAGGCGATCGTGGCGACCTCCTGCCCCGCCGGATCGCGGTATTTGAAGGCGGTGTGCCGCGCGCTGCCGCGGACATAGCTGTCGTAGAGCTCGCCCTCGATCTTGCGTTCGATCGAGGGAAGGGCGTTGAACGCGTCCCAATAGGCCCGCGCAATCGCTTCCTCGCGTCCGGCAACGATCGCGTGAATCTCGGCACCGTTCGCGGCGAGGCGTCCGTCGAGATCGTAGAAGGAAAAGCGCTCCGACATCGCAATCGGGTCGATCTGCTGCTTATGAATCGGATTTTCCTTCACCATGATCCTGCTTCCCTCACCATGTCGTGGCGCGCGGCGCTGCCGTCCGCTGTCACCGGCGAAAATCATGACCGATCTATGTGGGGAAGGGGTAAATTCAGTGTTAACCAGCGGAACGAAAATTCGCGCTGCGCGTCGCGTTGACGCTATACAGCGAAGCATCCGCGCGGCCACCGGTTGCCGCTATAGCGCTATGGAGAGCGACCCATGCTCATCGGTACCCCCAAGGAAATCAAGAACCACGAATATCGTGTCGGCCTGACCCCCGAAAGCGCGCGCGAACTGGTCGTCCACGGCCACCGCGTGCTGGTCGAGACCGGTGCGGGCGAGGGCATCGGCGCGCACGACCGCTTCTATGTCGAGGCGGGGGCCGAGATCGTCGCCACTGCTGCGGAAATCTATGCCGCCTGCGACATGGTGGTGAAGGTGAAGGAACCGCAGCCCGGCGAGCGCGCCATGCTGCGCCCCGGACAGATTCTCTATACCTATCTCCACCTTGCACCCGACCCCGACCAGACGCGCGACCTGATGGCATCGGGGGCGGTGTGTATCGCCTATGAAACCGTCACCAGCCCGCATGGCGGGTTACCGCTCTTGAAGCCGATGAGCCAGGTCGCGGGGCGCATGTCGATCCAGGCCGGCGCGACCGCGCTCGAAAAGGCGCATGGCGGGCGCGGCGTGCTGCTCGGCGGCGTGCCGGGCGTCGCGCCGGGCAAGGTGTGCGTGATCGGCGGCGGCGTCGTCGGTTTCAACGCGGCGCAGATGGCGGCGGGGGTCGGCGCCGACGTCACCATCCTCGACCGCGATCCCGAGGTGCTCGAACGCGTCGGCACCTTTTTCGAGGCGCGCGCCAAGACGCGCTTCTCGAACCGCGCGAACCTTGCCGAATGCGTCGCCGAGGCGGACCTCGTCATCGGTGCGGTGCTGATCCCCGGTGCCGAGGCGCCGAAGCTCGTGACGCGCGAGATGCTCGGAACGATGCGTCCGGGCTCGGTGCTCGTCGACGTCGCGATCGATCAGGGCGGCTGCTTCGAGACGAGCCACGCGACAACCCACGCCGATCCGACCTATCTGGTCGACGGCATCGTCCATTATGCGGTCGCGAACATGCCGGGCGCGGTCGCGCGTACCAGCACCTATGCGCTCAACAATGTTACGCTGCCGCACGCGCTGCGCATCGCCGACCTCGGCTGGAAAGAGGCTTTGAAACGCGACGTGCATCTTGCGCAGGGCTTGAACGTTTGGAATGGAAAGGTGACGTTCGAGGCCGTAGCCGAAGCGGTCGGAACCGATTATGTGCCTGTGGAACAGGCACTCGCCTGACGACAAGGACATAAGAGAGCGATGACCAACGAAGACAACCTCCCCGACACCGACACCGGCACCGGCGAAGAGACCGAGAATGAGGTGATCCGCGCGGCGCGCGAACTGCAGGCGCAGAAGGAAGCCGCCGAGGCGACCGAAGCTGCCGACCAGGCCGCAGGCAAGGCAAGCGGCAAGCGACCCGGCTGGAAAACCGCTGCCGCCGCCGGCATCGGCATCGGGTCGGCGGCGGTGCTGGCTGCGCTGCTCTACGCGAACCGCGGCAAGAAATGACATTGCCTTTCCGCGCACCCCGGTGCGCGGAGACGGGCGTTGATCGTGGTTCCCGTCCGGGACCGGGGGCGGCTTTGCCGCCCTTTTTCATGCGATCCTGCCGGGCGCGCGAGGAGAAGGACGGGGTTCGACGGTTGCAGGCACTGTCCCCGTGCGTCCGGCAGCGAAAACCCCTCCCCCGAAGGGAAGGGGTTCCGCAGGTATAGGGTGGTTTAGCGCAGGCCCGAGAGGCGCACGTCCTGGACGCGGCCGTAGCGGACATCGCAGCTGAATTTGCCCTTGTCGTAATAGCCGCCGCGACCCCAGCGGCCGCCATAGCCGTCGGTGACGACGACGCGGCCCTTGACGCGATAGCCGTCGCTCTTGCGGTCGATGCTCGTCACCTGCGTGACGTCGGTGCGACCGTAGCGGCGGCTGCCGCGCTCGACCGCGGAAACGCACTGGCTGACCGCGCCGCGGCTGTTGCCGTAGCGACCATAGTCGTAGCCATAGCCGTAGCGCGGGTCGTCGTAGCGGCCGCGATAGCGATCGTCGTAACGATAGCGGTCGTCGTAGCGATCATAACGGTCGTTGTCCGACGAAAGGATCGCGGCCAGGCCGCCGAGCACGACGGCGCCGGCGATGATTTCGCCCGCGCTGATTCCGTCGCGATCGTAACGGTCGTGGCGGTCTCGCGCGGCGGCGGGGGTGGCGCTCATCAACATCGCGCCGGCGGTGGCCGCACCAATCGCGGCCTTGCCGAGCTTGTTCATAGCCATGGGTCGGTCTCCTTCAAAAGCGCAGGCGCCAATCGCGGCCTGTTGATGATGGTGTACCGATTCGGCGGTGACATGAGGCTGAACCCCCCGCTTATCTGCGGTTCAGACTTGGGTCGGCGTGCCTGTCGCGCGGGCAGGTGAAAGCGCCGCGTCACCGGTTGGAGACGCGGTCCGTACGCTCGCGATGCGGGAGGCGATCAGCCGCCGAAGGTGACGTCGACGACGCGGCCGCCGCGAAAGCTGCAGCCGAAGCTCTGCGTCGCGCCGCCGAGCCGCGATGCGATGCCCGTGACGTACCAGCCGCCGTCGCTGGGTTGCGGACTATCGACGCGATCGACGCGGGCGTCGTCGCCCATCTCGGCTTCCACCGCCCAGCTGCATGCGTCGGCCGCACGGGCTTCGGCTTCACCGCCGCCATAGGCGCCGGTGGGGAAGGCGCGATCGTCGTCGCCATAGGTGTCCGCGGGCGGCGGAGCGTCGCCGGGTTCGGATTGGTAGCGCGGGATCTGGCGGTACTCGTCGCGCTCATAGGGCGGTTGGTAACGGTCGTCGCGGTCGCGGCGTTCGGTCTTGTCCTTGCTCGCGGCGCTGGCGATCGCTGCGATGGCGCCGATGACGAACAGGCCGCCGAGTACCTCGCCGGTGCTGATCCGGTCGCGGTCGCGATGATGTCCCCAGCCGCCGTGGCGGCTGCGCGCCTCGGCGGGCGTTGCGGCGATCCCGATCGAGGTCAGGACGACCGCGGCGGCGGCGGTGAAACTGGTCAGACGGCGCATGCGGGGCCTCCCGAAGCACGGGCCCATGCCCGGTTTCCGGGCGATAGGCGCGCGATGCTTTCGCGCCGCTGAACCGTTTTCCGTGCGCGACGAGGCGTTGGCCGGCCACCAAAAAGCCCGCCGTCCCCTGGGAGAAGGCGGGCCTTGCAACCGTCGCGATCCGCGGCTCAGCAGACGCAGCGCGGCTTGGGTTTCGGCTTCCACTTCTTTTTGGCGACGTAGCGCTTCTTCTTCACCGGCACCGTCTCGTAATAGGTGCGCGTCGAGGTCTCGACCCGCTCGGTCACCACCGGTGCACCGTTGGTGATCACCGTCGTCACGACAACGCCGGGCGTATAATATCCATAGGGGGCGCCATAGCCATAATAGCCGTATCCGCCCTGCTGATAGACGGTCGTGCCGCCATGGCCCCCATAATAGGGCGGCGGGGGCGGATAACCGCCACCCTGATAATAGCCGCCCTGCTGATAGTGGGTGCCGCGGCTGGCCCACCAGCTTTCGCAGCGCTTGCGGTCGGCTTCGCTGCCGATCGCGCCGCCGGCGATCGCGCCCAGCGCGCCGCCGATGACCGTGCCTTCGGTGCGGTTGCCGCGCCCGGCGATGCGGTTGCCGGCGATGCCCCCCACGACGCCACCGACAACCGCCCCGCCGACTGTGTCCCCCCGGCCACAGCGGCGCGCCATGTCGGCGTCGTGATCGTAACGGGCGTCGTATCCGCCGCGGTCGCCGCCGTCATAGTATGGATCATAGGGCGGCGGCGGCGCATAACTGGTGCCCGCGCCTTCGACCGTGCCTTCGTAACGGCCATCATAGCGGCGGCCGTCGGGGGTTTCGTAGGTGCCGTCCCAGGTGCCCGTCCAGCGGCCCTGCGCGTCGTACGTGCCCTCGACGCGGCGATAGTCGACCTCGCTCGGCACGCGGTCGGGATAGCCGGTATAGACGCGCGCATCGGGCGCGGCGGGCGCGCCATAGTCGAGACGCGGTGCCTCTGCCCGGGCATGGCCCGTCAGCAGCAGCGATCCGGCGGCGACGCCCAGCAGAAAAACGGTGCGCATGGCTTCACTCCCTGTTCCGTCGGCCGCGCGCGAGGCGGCGGCGATTGGTTAACAGTGTGTTAGCAAATACGGCGCTTTTCGGCGAATCCGTTAACCGTGAAGAATCTGTCCCGTTTTGGGCCTGTTTTCAGGGGGCGAGCGCGGCGGCGATGCGCGCGACGAGCGCTTCGGCGCCCGCTTGGTCGTCGGCGGTGAAACGCGCGGGCGACGGGCTGTCGAGATCGAGCACGCCGACCAGCCGGTCGTTCGCGATCACCGGTACGACGAGTTCGCTGCGGCTCGCTGCGTCGCAGGCGATGTGACCGGGAAAGGCGTGGACGTCCTCGACCCGCTGGGTCGCGCGCAGCCGTGCGGCGGCGCCGCACACGCCCTTGTCGAGCGGAATGCGAATGCACGCCGCCTTGCCCTGAAAGGGGCCGAGGACGAGTTCGGTGCCGTCGAAACGGTAAAAGCCCGCCCAGTTCAAATCGGGGATCGCCTGCCAGATCAGCGCGGCGACATTGGCCATGTTGGCGATACCGTCGGGCTCGCCCGCGACGAGCGCCTCGGCGGCGTCGGCGGTTTCGGCCCACAGCGCGTCGGCGGCGGTGGCGGATGGAGCAAAGACGAAGGACATCGGCGTTCTTTCGGATGGGGCAGCGGCGCAGTGCGGGGCGAAAACCGGCGTCGCCGGCGCATCGCCGCGCCAGCCTGGCCGGAAGCGCGATATATCGGGCGTCATCGTCCGAAAGGCGAGCGCCTTTTTGCCGGCTGCAGCGTCCCCGGTGATCGTGACGCGATGATCCGGATCGCCGCCGCTGGCCCGCCGGGCGGGAGAGCGGCGGCGATCGGGCACCTTACTGGACGCTCAGCCCGGTCCATTTCGCCGCAAAGGCATATTTGTCGGCGGCCTCGGCGATGACCTTGTCGGTCGGTTTGCCCGACCCGTGGCCCGCGCGCGTTTCGATGCGGATCAGGTGCGGCTTGTCGCCTGCCTTCGCATGCTGGAGCGCGGCGGTATATTTGAAGCTGTGCCCCGGCACGACGCGGTCGTCGGTGTCGGCCGTCGTCACCAGCACTGCCGGATAGGCCGTCCCGTCCTTGATATTGTGGTAGGGCGAATAGGACAGCAGGTTGCGGAAGTCGCCCTCCTTCGCCGGGAAGCCATAATCGTCGGTCCAGTAGCGGCCGGCGGTGAAGCGGTCGAAGCGCAGCATGTCCATCACCCCGACCGCGGGCAGCGCCGCGGCGACAAGGTCGGGGCGCTGGTTGGTGACCGCGCCGACGAGCAGTCCGCCGTTCGATCCGCCCTCGATCGCGAGCTGCCCCTTGCCGGTGATGCCCTGTGCCATCAGATATTCGCCCGCGGCGATGAAGTCGTCGAAGACATTCTGCTTCTTGTCGAGCCGGCCGGCGTCGTGCCACGCCTTGCCATATTCGCCGCCGCCGCGCAGGTTGGCGATCGCGAGCACGCCGCCCTTGTCGACCCAGGCGAGCCGGGTGGGCGAGAAGGCGGGCGTCATCGACACGTTGAAGCCGCCATAGCCATAGAGCAGCGTCGGCGATCCCTTGCTGCGGTCGAGCCCCTTCTTCATCACGAGGAACATCGGCACTTCGGTGCCGTCCTTCGATTTGTAGAAGCGTTGCTCGACCGAAAATTCGGCGGGATTGAAGGTCAGCTTGGGCTCGGCGAAAATCTCGCTCTTTCCGGTCGCGGTGTCGAGGCGATAGATTGTCGTCGGCCGCGCGAAGCTGGAAAAGGCGTAGAAGGTTTCGGGGTCGCTCGATTTGCCGCCGAAGCCCGAGGCCGATCCGATGTCGGCAAGGTTGATGTTCGCGACGGGGGTGCCGTCGAGCGCGACCATGCGCGCCTCGGACTTGGCATCGCCGAGATAGGAGAGGATGATGCGGGGCCCGACGCGCGACGCGCCGACCAGCGTGCCTTCCTGTTCGCCGACGAGCTGGGTCAGCGTCGCGGGCTTTTTGATGTCCATCGAGACCAGCCGCTGACGCGGGGCGCCCTTGTTGGTGATGAAGGTGAAACGCGTGCCCGCGTTGGTCACATATTCCCAATTGTTCGCGAAATCGTTGACCAGCGTGATCGGCTTTCCGGCACCCTTGGGACCGATGGGGTAGAGGGTGAGGCCATAGCGCTCGTCGGTGCCTTCGGACCCGACGACGAGAAGATATTTGCCGTCGTCGGTGACGATCGCCGAATTGTTCAGCTCGGGCTTGTCGGGTGTCGCATGGATCAGCACGTCGGCGCTTTGCGGGGTGCCGAGCTTGTGGAAATAGACCGCGTGATTTTCGTTGAGCGACTGGAAGGCTTCGCCCTCCTTCGGCTCGGGGAAGCGCGAATAATAGAAGCCGCTGCCATCCTTGGCCCAGTCGAGCGCCGAGAATTTGACCCAGCGGATCTCGTCGGTGAGGTCCTGGCCCGTCGCGACATCCTTGACCCGCACGATGCGCCAGTCGGTGCCGCCGTCCTGCACCGAATAGAGAAGATATCGGCCGTCCTCGGACGGCGTCCATTCGGCGAGCGCGGTCGCGCCGTCCTTGGCCCAGCCGTTGGGGTCGATCAGGACGCGGCCCTCGCCGGTCAGCCCTTCGCGGACATAGAGCACCGACTGCGGCTGGAGCCCGTCGTTGCGGCTGTAGAAATAGCGCGTGCCTGCCTTGGTCGGCAATCCGAAGCGCTCGTAATTATAAAGCTCGGTCATCCGCACCTTGAACGCGTCGCGGCCGGGCAGCGTGTCCAGATAGGCGTCGGTGACCTTGTTCTGCGCCTCGACCCACGCCGCGACCTTCGGATTGACGCGGACATCGTCCTCGAGCCAGCGATAGGGATCGGCGACGTCTACCCCGAATTGCGGATCGATCGTCGTGCCGCGCTCGCTGGCGGGATAGGCCAGCGTGGCGGGCGCCGTGGCCGTCGCGGCGTCCCCGGCGGCATCCCCGGCGGCATGGGCGGCGGTCGGGGTCATGAACAGGGCAACCAGCGCCAGCGGCGTGGAGACGGCTTTACGGGACATGGCAAGGCGATCCTCATCGGTGGGAGTAATAATCGTGCGTGCCAATGTAAGGATGGAAAAGGTGGGGGCAAGGAGAATTGGGCCCGTCAGGCCGCGACTGCCGGCGCTGCCCCCGCATCCTCGTCGCGCACCGCGCGGCGGGCGGTTTCCGATGGTCCGGTGCGCGGGTTGCGGTCGCGGCCCGCGAACCCTATGTTACCCATCTGATTCCGAAGGAAGAGTAGCCGTCATGGATTTCCCTGCAATGCCATCGCCCCAAAGCCTTGTCTTGCAGGAAGCCGTCCATGCCCGCCATTATCCTTTCGAATCTTCACTACAGCACCGCTGACGCCCACCCGCTGTTCACCGGCCTCGACCTTGGCTTTGCGGCCGAGCGGACGGGGCTCGTCGGCCGCAACGGGGTCGGCAAGACCAGCTTGCTGCGCCTGATCGCGGGCGAGCTCGAACCGCAGGCGGGGAGCGTTTCGGCGTCGGGCACGCTCGCGGTGCTGCGCCAGAGCGTCCAGCCGTCTCCCGGCGAAACGATCGCCGACCTGTTCGGGGTGACGGGCGCGCTCGCGCTGCTCGCACGCGCCGAGGCGGGGGCCGCGACCGCCGACGAACTCGCCGACGCCGACTGGATGCTCGAAAGCCGGATCGATACCGCGCTTGGCCGCGTCGGGCTGACGGCCCGGCCCGAAACGCCGCTGATTGAGCTGTCGGGCGGGCAGCGCACGCGCGCCGCGCTGGCGGCGGCGATCCTCGACGAACCCGACTTCCTGCTGCTCGATGAGCCGACCAACAACCTCGACCGCGAGGGGCGGCGGGCGGTCCACGATCTTGTTGCCGACTGGCGCGGCGGGCTGGTCGTCGTCAGCCACGACCGCGAACTGCTCGAAAAAATGGATGCGATCGTCGAACTGACCGCGCACGGCGCCGCGCGCTATGGCGGGGGCTGGAGCGCCTATCGCGCGCGCAAGGATGCCGAACTCGCGCAGGCCGAACAGACCCTCGCCGAAGCCGAACGCGGAAAGGCACAGGTGTTGCGCGAGATCCAGAGCGCGACCGAGCGGCAGGCGCGCAAGGACAAGGGCGGGCGGAAGAAGGCGGCGAAGGGCGACATGCCGCGTATTCTGGTCGGCGCGCTGAAGCGCCGAGCCGAGGAAACGGCGGGCGCGGGCGCGCGGCTCGCGGAACGCAAGCGCGGCGAGGCCGACGAGGCGCTCGCGGCGGCGCGCGCGAAGGTCGAGGTGCTGCAGCCGCTGACGGTGACCGTCCCGCCGAGCGGCCTCGCCGCCAACCGCACCGTCGTCGAGGTCGCCGATGTGACCGCCGGCCATGCGCCGGGCACGCCGGTGATCGAGGGGCTGTCCTTCACGCTGACCGGCCCCGAACGCGTCGCGATCACCGGTACCAACGGGTCGGGCAAGACGACGCTGCTCGCGCTGCTCACCGAGCGGCTGGCGCCGTGGGAGGGGCGGGTGCGGGTCGTGCCCGAGCATGCGATGCTCGACCAGACGATATCCCTGCTCGATCCGGCCTTGTCGATCCGCGACAATTTCCGGCGGCTGCATCCCCACGCCGACGAGAATGAATGCCGCGCCGCGCTCGCGCGTTTCCGCTTTCGCGCCGACGCCGCGCTCCAGATCGTCGGGACGCTCAGCGGGGGGCAGATGTTGCGCGCGGGGCTCGCGTGTACGCTCGGCGCGCCGAAACCCCCGCTGTTGCTGATCCTCGACGAGCCGACCAATCATCTCGACATCGATGCGCTGGAGGCGGTCGAGGCCGGGCTGACGGCCTATGATGGCGCGCTGATCGTCGTCAGCCACGATGAAGCGTTTCTGGATGCGATCGGGATCGAACGGCGGATCGTGCTGCCGGGCGGTTGAGGCCGACCCTCAGATCTCGATGATGATGCGTACCTTTTCGGGCGTCGTCCCCGCCAGGCGCGCGATTTCCTCGCGGCTTTGCGCCAGCTTCTCGTGCAGCGGCCCGGTCGTGCCGCGGCCGAACAATTTGTCCGCCGTAACCTCCAGAAGGGCGGCGATCGCGTGCATGCGGCCGACCTTGGGGCGCGCCCGATCGAGCTCCCAGTTGCACACGGCAGCGGTGCTGACCGACAGCGCCGCGGCAAAGTCGGACTGGCTCAAACCCCTCGCCATGCGCAGCCTGCGGACGCGGGCGCCAAAGCTCTCGGGATCGGGCGAATCTTCACCATTCATCCACATTGCGGAAATCATGGCATATTTTTTGGTTGTTGAGAAGCATTATCAGAATTTTTACGATAAACCACCGCACGCTTGCCCGCGTTCGGCGGCTGCAGCATTGCCGATGCGTCTGAATCGGGAAAGAAAAAGGGCGGTCGTCCTCGCGGACGCCGCCCTTGATTCCGTCAGGAAGGAGAAGCTCAGGCTTCTGCCATTTCCTCGTCGAACTGTTCGACCGGACCCGAATCCTGGCCCTTCGCATCGACGTCGCGGTCGACGAATTCGATGATCGCGATCGGCGCCGCGTCGGAGGCGCGGATGCCGGCCTTGATGACGCGGGTGTAGCCGCCGTTGCGGTCCTGGTAGCGGGTCGCGAGGACGTCGAACAGCTTCTTGAGCTGCGTGTCGTCCATCAGGCGGCTCTGCGCGAGGCGACGGTTGGCAAGGCCACCGCGCTTGGCGAGGGTCACCAGCTTTTCGATATAGGGGCGCAGTTCCTTCGCCTTGGCGACGGTGGTCGTGATCTGCTCATGCTTGATGAGCGAGGCCGACATGTTGCGGAACATCGCCGTGCGGTGCGCGCTCGTGCGCTGCAGCTTCCGGCCACCCGATTTATGACGCATGATCTTTCCTTACGTTTGTTAAGGGCCCGTGTGAGGTAGCCCAGACCAGGTCGATTTGCGGGCCGACCCCTTCCCGTTGTTGGCCCCGGCCGAAGCCGGGGCGCAAGATCAGCCGAGAAGTTCCTGTTCGAGCTTCTTGGCCATTTCCTCGATGTTCTCGGGCGGCCATCCGGGGATGTCCATGCCGAGGCGCAGACCCATCGACGACAGCACTTCCTTGATTTCGTTCAAGGACTTGCGGCCGAAGTTCGGGGTGCGGAGCATTTCGGCTTCGGTCTTCTGGACCAGATCGCCGATGTAGATGATGTTGTCGTTCTTGAGGCAGTTCGCCGAACGGACCGACAGTTCGAGCTCGTCGACCTTCTTGAGCAGGAAGCGGTTGAGCTGGTTGACGTCCGACTCGTCGGCGGTGGTCGGCGAAGCCGCCATGCCGATCAGGCCGCTGTCGTTCATCGCTTCTTCGAAGTGGACGAAGACCTGGAGCTGGTCCTGGAGGATGCGCGCGGCATAGGCGACGGCGTCTTCCGGGGTCACCGTGCCGTCGGTTTCGACGGTCAGCGACAGCTTGTCATAGTCCAGTTCCTGACCGATACGGGCATTGTCGACCTTGTAGGCGACCTGGCGCACGGGCGAGTAGAGCGAGTCGATCGGGATCAGGCCGATCGGCGCGTCGGCCGGGCGATTGGCGGTCGCGGGGACATAGCCCTTGCCGGTGTCGGCGACGAGTTCCATGTTCAGCGTCGCGCCATCGTCGAGGTGGCAGATGACATGGTTCGGGTTCATCACCTTGATGTCGCCCGACACCATGATGTCGCCCGCCTTGACGGTCGCGGGGCCGGTCGCCGAAAGCTGGAGCCGCTTCGGGCCTTCGCCTTCCATCTTGAGCGCGACCTGCTTGACGTTGAGGACGATGTCGGTGACGTCCTCACGCACGCCGGCGAGGCTCGAGAATTCGTGCAGGACGTTCTCGATCTTGATCGAAGTGATCGCCGCACCCTGGAGCGACGAGAGCAGCACGCGGCGCAGCGCGTTGCCGAGCGTCAGGCCGAAGCCGCGCTCGAGCGGCTCGGCGACGAAGGTCGCCTTGCGCTTGCCGTCGCCGCCGGCCTTGATTTCCAGGTTGCTGGGCTTCTTCAATTCCTGCCAGTTCCGGATATTGACAGTCATAGACTTCCCTTTGCTTTGGGTGGGACGGTCGGGGGTCGGCCAACATGTCCCACATTAGGTATGGTGACGGTGCGGCCGCCCGCGGGCGGCCGGTCCGGAAACGTCAGACGCGGCGGCGCTTGGCCGGGCGGACGCCGTTGTGCGGGATCGGCGTCACGTCGCGGATCGACGTGATGTGGAAACCGACCGCCTGCAGCGCGCGCAGCGCCGATTCACGGCCGGCGCCGGGACCCTTGACTTCGACTTCCAGCGTGCGGACGCCGTGTTCGGCGGCCTTCTTGCCGGCGTCTTCGGCGCAGACCTGCGCCGCGTAAGGGGTCGACTTGCGGCTGCCCTTGAAGCCCATCATGCCGGCGCTCGACCAAGCAATCGCATTGCCCTGCGCGTCGGTGATGGTGATCATCGTGTTGTTGAAGGTCGCGTTGACGTGGGCGACGCCCGACGAGATGTTCTTGCGTTCGCGCCGACGAAGGCGCTGCGGTTCACGAGCCATGATGCTATCCTAAATCCTGAATTCTGCGAAGCTGGCCGTCGGCGCCTGATGGCGTGCCGCCGGCGAAAAGCAAGGAAGCGCGCCCGGGGGACGCGCTCGAACCTTACTTCTTCTTACCGGCGATCGGCTTGGCCTTGCCCTTGCGGGTGCGCGCATTGGTGTGCGTGCGCTGGCCGCGGACCGGCAGGCCCTTGCGATGGCGCAGGCCGCGGTAGCAGGCGAGGTCCATCAGGCGCTTGATGTTCATCGCCGTGTTGCGGCGAAGATCACCCTCGACCGTGTGGTCGGCGTCGAGCGTTTCGCGGATCTGCAGCACTTCGGCGTCGCTGAGGTCCTGGACGCGGCGCGTGTGATCGATGCCGAGCTTGTCGGCGATGTCGATCGCGGTCTTGCGGCCGATGCCGTGGATGTAGGTGAGCGCGATGATCACGCGCTTGTTGGTGGGCAGGTTGACGCCCGCGATACGTGCCATTTATTCTTTCTCCTGCTCCACAGGGCGCGCTGGCAACGGCCCCATCTCAAAGCGTCTGATTTCCAACGCAAAAAACGGACCACGAACACGCTCGCTGCGTTTCGCCGTCCGGTCAGGGTGTTGGAATGGAAGCGCAACTAGGGCGAGTCGGGCCGAAAGTCAAGCGAAGCGCCGGTCTTTGCGGCAAACCGGGCGCGCCCGGCGGTCCGTTTCCGCCGGAAGTCCTTGAAGCGGCAAAGTCCCCGCGCATGCGCCCCGGATATCGAGCTTTCGTGTCCTTGTGCAGCTGTCGATCAGGGCGGTGCGACTGGACGGCGCGCCCGGCAATTGAGGCTCAATCCTTCGCGGTCAGCGCCACCGCGCGGTCGTACAGGCGCGCGACGACGGCGCGGTGAATCCCCGGCGCGCAGGCGATGACGCCGAAGGCCTGCGCGCGCGGCGTGTTGAAACGCAGCGGTTCGCCAAAGGCATCGGTCACCGCGGCGCCCGCCTCGATCGCGATCAGCGCGGCGGCGGCGACATCCCATTCGAAGCCCCAGCGCAGCGTGGCGACGAGGTCGGCGCGGTCGTCGGCGACGAGCGCCATGCGCAGCGCGATGCTGTTCGGTTTGGTGACCATGATCAGGTCGCGGTCGATCTTGGGCAGGCTGTCGGCGGGGACGCGCGATCCGTCGAAAATCATCCGGCGGCTGGCGCGCAGCGCCTCGCCGTTCAGCGTTGCCCCCTTGCCGCGCTGCGCGACCCACAGCTCGTCGAGCGCGGGCGCATAGAGCACGCCGAGTTCGGGGGCGCCGTCGACCACCAGCGCGACCGACACGCACCAGCCGGGGCGGCCGCGGATGAAGTCGCGGGTGCCGTCGATCGGGTCGACGCACCACATCGCGCGCCGCGCCAGCCGGTCGTCGCTGTCGGCGGTCTCTTCGGAGAGCCAACCGGCCTCGGGCACCATCGCGCCGAGCACCGCCTTCAGCCGCGCATCGACCGCCAGGTCGACGTCGCTGACCGGATTGTCGTGCGACTTGTGCCAGACATCGACCGGGCGCCCTTCGCCGCGCCAGCGCGCCATCGCCATGTCGCCAACCTCGCGCGTCGCCGCGATCACGGCTTCGAGGTTGCGGGCGGGCACTGGCGGTCCGCTCAGCTCGACGCGACGGTCATGCCGTCGATCCGGATTGTCGGGGCGTTGGTGCCGTGGCGATATTCGAGATCGTCGGCGGGGACGAGCGCCGCGAACATGTCGATCAGATTGCCCGCGACGGTGAATTCGGCGATCGGTTCGGCGAGCTGGCCGCCGCGGATGGCGAAGCCCGATGCGCCGCGGCTGTAATCGCCGGTCACCGGATTGACGCCCTGGCCGATCAGTTCGGTGACATAGACGCCCTCGGTCACGTCGGCCATCAGCGCGGCTGGGGTGACGCCGCCGGCCGCGAGATGGACGTTGCTGACCGCGACCCCCGACGCGCCGCCGCCGCGGCTCGCGTGGCCGGTCGGGGTCAGGCCGAGCTGCCGTGCCGATGCGGTGTCGAGCAGCCAGCCGGTCAGGCGCCCGCCGGCGATGATGTCGCGCGCCGCCGTCGGCAGCCCCTCGCCGTCGAAGGCGCGGCTTCGAAGACCGCGCGCGCGATGCGGCTCGTCGCGGATGACGATGCCCGAGTCGAACAGCTGCGCCTCTTCCTTGCCGAGCAGGAAGCTGGTGCCGCGCGCGATCGCGGGACCGCCGATCGCACCGAGCAGATGGCTGATCATCGAACTGCTGACGCGCGGATCGAAAAGGACCGGGACCTTGCCGACCGGCGCCTTGCCGGGGTTGAGGCGGGCGACCGCGCGGGTGCCGGCGCGGGTGCCAATGGCCAGCGCGGCTTCGAGGTCGGACAGGTGATGGGCGCTGTGCCATCCATAGTCGCGCTGCATGGTCGCGCCCTCGCCGGCGATGACGCTGGCCGAAAGGCTGTGGCCGCTCGCGCCGTAGCCGCCCGCAAAGCCGTGACTGGTGACGAGCGCGATACGGGTGCGGCTGTGGCTCGCGGTGCCGCCTTCGCTGTTGGTGACGCCCGCGACCGCGCGCGCGGCCTCCTCGGCCTCCAGCGCCGCGGCGCGCAGCGCCTGCGGGTCGGCTTCGCTGCCGTCGTCAAGGTCGAGATCGGGAACGCGGCCGCGGAACAGCAGTTCGTCCGGCGCAAGGCCGGCATAGGGATCCTCGGGGGCCTCGCGCGCCATCGCGACGCAGCGATCGACCAGCTTGGCCAGCTCGCCCGGGTCCATGTCGGCGGTCGATACGCTGGCGCTGCGCTGGCCGACGAAGGCGCGCAGCGCGATATCCTGGCCTTCGGAGCGCTCGACATCCTCGAGCGCGCCGAGGCGCATCGAGACCGAGGTTGCGGCGTTGCAATAATAAAGCGCGTCGGCGGCGTCGGCGCCCGCCTTGGTCGCGGCGTCGCACAGCATATGTGCGCGGTCGAGGGCTTCGGCTACGGTCAGCATGGGCGCGCCTTAGGGCGCGCATGCGAAGCCGTCAAAATCTTATCGGTGGATAATCGGGTCAGCCGGCGAGGGCCGACAGGCCCGTCGTCGCCGCCATTGCGCCGCTGACCCACAGGAAGGGCAGGGCAAGCGCGGCGACCCACAGGCGCCGGACGTCGCGGCGGAAGCGCGCGTGGAGACCCCAGCTGGCGAGCGCCTGACGGCTCAGATGATACCAGCGGCGTTCGGTGATCCGCGCGACCGGCACCGCCAGCGCGAGCAGCAGGGCGAGGGCGACGAAGGTGAGCGCGGTCGGCGCACCGACGGCGATCGCGCTCGACACGAGCCAGATCTGCAGCGCGGCGAAGACGAGAAGCGCGGCGGCGGCATGCCAGGTCATTCGACGACCCAGGCTGCGCGCCGGAGGCACATTGCGGGTCGAGCGCCCCCAGAGGCGCGGTCCAAATGCAGATGCCATTTTATCAGCCCCCTAGGCTGGCGATTCCCAGAAACGCCAAGTTTTCAGCCCCTCATGACCAAGTCAAGACAGAGTGCCGCCGATTCGTTAATTTTGGTCACCATTCGCCCCGCTTTTTGAACGAATTCGGGTCGATACGCGCCAAGACTGCCATATTGGGTGTTTTTTTGGATGTTTTCGGGCCGCAAAACATGTCGGGGACCGCTTGGGCGCCGATGGGCCGGACGACGTGCGCCCCGAGTCGCGGGCGCGGCATTTCATCGATGCGACACCGTTTTCCGTCGAAACTTGCATCCGCCCGAACGACTGATAGCGTCTATTCCCGTCACCCGGACCGATCCGGAAAACAGGGGAATCATCGATGCGTAGTCTTGCCTTTCTGGCGGCCCTCACCCTGCCGCTTGACCCGGCCCTGGCGCAGGAGGCCGCCAAGCCCGCCAATGTCGTGCCGCGTCCAGCGGCGCTCATCGCCGACGGCATGCCCGACATTCCCGCCGAGATCGCGGCGGCGACGCGGCCCTATATGGAAAATCGCGGCGCGAACTTCCTCGGCTGGAACCCGGTCGACAAATCGATGCTGATCGCGACGCGCTTCGGCAACACGTCGCAGGTCCACCGCGTTGCGATGCCGATGGGCGCGCGCAAGCAGGTCACTTTCGAGGAAGAGCCCGTCGGCACCGCCGCCTGGTCGCCGAAGACGGGCGACCTGATGCTGGTCCAGAAGGATATCGGCGGCAATGAATTCTACCAGATCTATGCGATGAAGGACGGGCGGCTCGACCTGCTGACCGACGGCAAGAGCCGCAACGGGCTCAACGCGTGGAGCAGGGACGGCAGCCTCGTCGGCTTTACCTCGACCCGCCGCAACGGCCGCGACAGCGACCTCTATCTGATCGACCCGCGCGATCCGAAGTCGAGCCGGATGGTGGCGCAGGTCGAGGGTGGCGGCTGGGCGATGCTCGACTTCGCGCCCGACAAGAGCTGGGCGCTCGTCGGCAAATACAGCTCGGTGCAGAAGTCGGACTTCTTCCGCCTCGATCTCGCTACCGGCAAGCTGACCCCGATCGGCGATCATGCAAAGATGGTGTCGCACGGCGGCGGCCAGTTCGCGCCCGACGGCACGATCTGGATCACCAGCGACGAGGGCGCCGAGTTCGAACGCCTCGGCACGCTCGACCCCGCAACCGGCGCCTTCACGCCCAGGGGGCCGGCAGAAAAATGGGAGGTCAGCGGGTTCGACATCGCCGACGACGGCAGCTTCATCGCCTATACGGTGAACGAGGCGGGCATGTCGAAGCTGCGTCTTCTCGATCCGAAGACGGGCGCGGTGCGCACCGTCGACGGCTTGCCCGCCGGCATCATCGGCGGGGTCGACATCGCGCCGTGGGGCGAGGTCGGGATCACCTTCACCTCGGCGCGCAGCGCCGCCGACGCGTTCAGCGTCGACCCCCGAACGCTCAAGGTCACGCGCTGGACCGAGAGCGAGACCGGCGGGCTCGACGTGACCAAGAATGTCGAACCCGAACTGGTCAAGGTGAAGAGCTTCGACGGGCTTGAGGTGTCGGGCTTCCTCTATCGCCCCGATCCGGCCAAATTCCCCGGCAAGCGGCCGATGATCATGAATGTCCACGGCGGTCCCGAAGGCCAGTCGCGCCCGGGCTTCATGGGGCGCAACAACTATCTGATGAACGAACTGGGCATCGCGGTCTTCTTCCCCAACGTCCGCGGTTCGACGGGCTATGGCAAGACCTTCGTTAGCCTCGACAACGGCCCCTTCAAGCGCGAGGACAGCGTCAGGGACATGGGCGCCTTCCTTGACCATCTGGCAAAGGACAAGACGCTAGACGCCGCGCGCTTCGGGCTGACCGGGGGCAGCTATGGCGGTTATATGTGCTATGCCGCGGCGACGCACTATGCCGACAAGCTGCGCGCCAACCTCTGCGTGGTCGCGATCTCGAACTTCGTGACCTTCCTCGAAAATACGCAGGATTACCGCCGCGACCTGCGCCGCGTCGAATATGGCGACGAGCGTGTGCCCGAACAGCGCGCCAAGCTGACCGAAATCTCGCCGCTGACGCGCGTCGGGGACATCAGGAAGCCGCTGTTCGTGGTGACCGGCGCCAACGACCCGCGCGTCCCGGCGTCGGAGGCCGACCAGATCGTCGCCGCGGTGCGCAAGAACGGCGGGACGGCGTGGCACCTGGTCGGCACCAACGAAGGGCACGGCTTCGCGAAGAAGGAGAACGCCGACTATAATTTCTGGGCGTCGCTCGTCTTCTGGCAGAAATATCTGCTGAATTGAGGTCGTCGCGGGCTCACCAGGCGATGGTGAGCCCGCCGGTCTTGTAGCGGCCCGACAAATCGTCGATCGCCTTTTGGGCCGGGATCAGGCGCCATTCCATTCCGGCGAGGTCGGCGGGAAGGGCGCCGGCGTTGACGAAGCGCACCCGCATCTGGGCCTCGTAGCCCGAATTCTGCTGATAGCTGCCGATATACATCCCCGACACGTTGGTCGTGCGCGAGATCGACAGGCGGCTGAGCAGGATCATGCTGTCATAGCCCTCGCGGCGCGCGGTCTGCGCCGCGCCGAGCATCGCCAGCTCTTCCACGGCGGCGATCGGCGCCAGATTGTGGGTATAGCGAATGGTCCAGGTATTGCTCTTGCCCTCCTGATTGCGCGACAATCCCGAGTCGCTGAGGAAATAACCGTCGCCGGCTGGCTTGAGCGTCGGAACAATTCGCGAGGTTTCGGGCCGCGGCAGCAGCGCCATCAGCTCGACCGCCGGAAAGTCGAGAGCCTTGACGCGCTCGGCGTCGAAATCGCTCCGCAACCTTGCCCGAACCGCATCGAGCTCGGCTTTTTCGGCGGCATTTTCGGTGGGTAGATTTGCCAATATGTCGGCAATGATCGGCAGTTTATCCAACCCCTTGGCTATGAATTCGGCGTGGGTTTCGTCGCCGGGGCGCATGGCGATCTTCGGCCGCAGGTCGATAGCGGCTTCCCAAAGCTCGATTTCGTTTTTGGCCCGGCGCGCATAGGGCAGCCGACGGCCATATTCTTCGACAACCTGTTTCTTCGGCGGCTTGCCGTCGGCGCGCGGCGGTGGCGGTGCCATCGCTTCGTCGAGGTCGGCCTTCGCCTCTGCGAGCGCCGCCTTTGCCGAAGCGGTATAGCCGGCGGCTGCCTCCGTATAAGCATGCGCGCCCTGCACCGTGGCGCGCTGACCGATCTCTTCGAGTTCGTTCTGCCAGCCGTCCCGCAACGTCCAGCCACCCCGTTGTTTGGGGAGGTCGAAGCTGATGGTCGGTGCGATCGCGCGCGCTGCTTCCAGGTCGCCGTCGAGGAACAGCATCCAGAAAAGTGCGCGGCCGCTTTCGGGCGACAGCGGAATGGCATCCTTCATCTCGGTGGCGTGCGCCGCGAAACTTTTGTCGAGGTGCATGTGCAGTCGCATTGCGAGTTGGCGGATTGACTGTGACCAGGGGCGACCCGCCCGCATTTCCGCGATGGCCGCCAGCGCCTCGTCGCGCCGGCCGAGCGCGATCAGCGCATAGGCCCGGACGCCGCGGTTTCCGACACCGATGCTCTGCAGGAAATAGCCGTCCTTTTGCGCGACGCCGAGGGCATCGCTGGCGCCGGTCAGCTCGATGGCACGTTCGGCCTGGCCCGCCCAAACTGCATGGACAGCCTGCGCTTGCAACAGATTGGCACGGCGCAGCCAGAAGGCGTCGATCAGGCGGGTGTCCTGCAGCGCGCGTTCGCAGGCGGCGAATCCTTTCTCGCCGAACGTGTAAATGCTGTTGCGGCGGATGTCGGCGGATCGCGTGGCAGCGCCGAACATGAAGGTCTCGCGTGCGATTCCGTCCGATTTTCCGCGCGGGGCATTATAGCCGTCGCAAGCCGAAAAATCCTGATCGCTCGCGGCGACGCTCGCCGCCGGTGCGACGGGTGGTGCGAGCGGAGCCTCACCACGCGCTGAAGCTGTCGTCTCGTTCGCCGCCTGTGCGGCAATGGCCGGCACGGCCAGACCCATCGCGGCCGGCAGTAGCGCCATCATTCCGATCTTCATGTATCGCCCCTGTTCCCCAGTCGGGGAATCGCTAACCCAGTGTGGGCGTGCGATCAACCGGTCAGTCGGGGCGTGGCGGTCAGCCCTGCGGCGGAACCGGAAGTTCGCTCGCTTCGGGATCGGTCTCGGGCTGCGCGGGCCGCGGCGCTTCGCCATTGGCCTGGCGCTCGAGTTCGGCGGCGGCCTTCTGCCGCTCGGCGAGCGCGCGTTCCTCGGCGACCACCGCTGCTTCGACCTCGGCGGAGGCGGCATCGATGCCCGCGATGCGCTTGGCGCGCTCTTCGGCGATCATCTTCTGCCAGTCGGTCTTGTCGGCGGCCTGCGCTTCGGCCTTGGCGCCCGCAACGAGCGCCTGGGTACAGCCGGTGAAGCCGCCGAGGCCGACGGGCGAGCAGCTGTCGGTGCCGAAACGGCCGACGCGCTCCATCGCGGTCACGCGGTTGAGCCACGCCTGGTTGCGCGGGTCGAGCGGGTCGCCGCCGCGAAAGATCTGCGGCACGCGATAGCGATCGCCTTCGGGAAGGCGGTTACACACGACGATCTCGTCGGCGCTGCTCGCTTCGCACTTGTCGTTGCCATAGACGATGACCTGGTTGATCTTTTCGGCGGCGCTCGTGTCGGCGTCCTGCGCGGCGGCGGGCAGCGCGGCGAGGCTGCCGGCAAGGAACAGGGCGGCGAGGGGCAGGCGGGTCATCGGTTTTCCTTCGTCATCTGGGGTGGCTTGGCACCGCGAGCCTGCATCCGTCATGAACGGCGCGGGCGATCTTCGTATCAGATACGCTTCGACAGCGCGATGGCTGCGCGGCAACCGGCGCGGATCGCAAAGCTGAGCAGCGGATAACCGGGAGCGCTTTCGGCACCCGCGGCGAGCGCGGCCTCCTTGTGTTCCAGTTCCTCGGCGCGGAAATCGGCAACCGCGGCGCTGAGTTCGGGGTCGCTGTCGCCGAGTTCGGCGAGCTGGTCGCGATAGTGGCGGTCGATCTCGGTCTCCACCGCGGCGGTGCACGCCATCGCGGCGCGGGGCCCCATCGCGGCGGTCGCCGCGCCCAGCGCGAAGCCTGCGACCTTCCAGAAGGGCTGGAGCGCGGTCGGGCGCACGCCGCGCCGGGCGATCATCGCGTCGAAGAATTTGCGGTGGCGCTCTTCCTGTTCGGCCATATGCGCGATCTCGCGCGCCATCGGATGGCGGTCGCCCATCACCGCCAGCTGGCCGGCATAGATGCGCGTCGCGCCATATTCGCCCGCCTGGTCGACGCGGATCATCGACGCGGTGCGCGCGTCGGTCTTGGGGTGGTCGCTCATGCCGCCGATGTGCGCCGCCGGCGCAGCAAGGTCAAGACGAGCGCCGCCGCCGCAAAGGAGAAGATCGCGTTGAAGCCGGCAAGCGAAATGCCGCCGAGCGTCCATTGCGGCACGTCGCAGCGGATGATCGGCGCCGCCATGATGTCGTCGAGCGAGATCGGTCCGGTCGCCGCCGTGCTGCACGTCGTCAGACCTTCCCAGAAGCCATATTCTACCCCGGCGTGAAAGACGCCGATCGCGCCGCTGATCGCGATGGCGAGCGCGGCGAGCAGGGTGAGCGCACGCATCGCGCGGTCGTTGCCGCGCAGGATCAGCGCGAGCGCCGCCAGCACGATCGCCGCCTGATGCGGCCAGCGCTGCCAGTAGCACATCTCGCACGGGTGCAGCCCAAAGCCATATTGCGACACGAGCGCGCCGCCATAGAGGAGCAGGGGTGCGGCGAGCGCGACCAGCGGCGCGATGATGCGCATATTCGTCATGTGGGGCCCCTCGGCGAGCGTTTAGTTGCGGCGCTGCGGCTTGGCGGCGGCGGGCTTCGTTCCCTGCGCCATCTGCGTCGCGGGACCGATGCGGCCGATCGTCTGCAGCGCATAGTGGAGCTGGAAGTCCTCGATGCCCTTTGCTTTCAGCTGTTCGGCGGTTTCGGTGAAGCGCGGATCGGTCTTCTCGTCCTTTTCGAGCAGGCTGTTGTCGACCTTCTTCTCGTTGATCAGGTGGCGGCGCAGGTCGCTCTCGCGGAAGCGCGGCCGGTCCTTGTAGTCGGGGTCCGACAGCTGCGGCACGCGGATGTCGGGCTCGATCCCGCCTTCCTGCACGCTGCGCCCCGAGGGCGTGAAATAGCGCGCGGTGGTAAGGCGCAGCGCGGTGGTGTCGCTGAGCGGCAGCACCGTCTGCACCGATCCCTTGCCGAAACTGCGCTCGCCCATCACCACGGCGCGGTGCTGGTCCTGCAGCGCGCCCGCGACGATTTCGGAGGCCGAGGCCGATCCCGCGTCGATCAGCACGATCACCGGCGCGCCCTGCGCGAGATCGCCCGGCTCGGCGAAATAACGCTCGATATCGCCCTTGCGGCGGCCACGCTGCGAGACGATCTCGCCGCGTTCGAGAAAGATGTCGCTGATGTTGACGGCTTCGTCGAGCAGCCCGCCGGGGTTCGAGCGGAGGTCGAGCACCCAGCCGCGCGGCTTCTTGCCGAGCGACTTCTGGACCGCGACCATCGCCGCCTTGAGGTCGGTCGATGCGTCGGCCGAGAAGCTGGTGACGGTGAGCACGCCGACGTCGCCCTTGACCTCCCATTTGACCGGCTTGAGGTCGATGATCTCGCGCGTCAGCGACAGCTCCATCGGCTTGTCCTGGCCTTCGCGCACGACCGTGATGTCGATCTTGGTTCCCGGCTTGCCGCGCATCTGCTCGACCGCCTCGTCGAGCGTCAGCCCGAAGATCAGTTCCTTGTTGATGTGGGTGATATAGTCGCCGGCCTTGATGCCTGCCTTGTCGGCCGGGGTGTCGGCGGTCGGGGCGATCACCTTGACCACCCCGTCCTCCATCGTCACCGACAGGCCGAGCCCGCCATATTCGCCGTCGGTCTGCGTGCGCAGCGTCGAAAAGCCGTGCGCGTCGAGATAGCCCGAATGCGGGTCGAGGCTGGCGAGCATGCCGTTGATCGCGCCTTCGATCAGCTTCGAATCGTCGACGGGTTCGACATAGTTGGACCGGACCTCGAGAAACACGTCCATGAAGCGCTGGATCTCGTCGGTCGTTGCGGTGTCGACCGTCGCCATCGCGCCCGTCGCGAGCGGCACCAGCGCGAGCGTGCTCAGCGCGGCCGCTCCCTGCCACAGCGCGAAACGCCGCCTGGGGGGCGCGGGAGTCTTGGTCGGTTCGGTCATCGTCGTCTTTCAGCCTTGGCGGAGTCGCCCGCCGCTTTTCCCCGGTGCCGCATAATCCTATGCAATCGGCAGGGCGTCAAGCGGCGCCTCCCGATAGCGGGAGGCCCCCGAACGCCACGTTAACGGGCCGCCGTCAGCCGAGCATCGACGCGATGTCGACCGGGCGTCCTGCGCGGCGCAGCTCGACGGTGATATGCGCGTCGTCGGACCCGGCGCGGCCGATCGGCGCGCCCGCCTCGACGCTGTCGCCGACGCTCGCCGACAGGCCGATCATGCCGGTGAGCAGCGACGTCCAGCCGCCGCCATGGTCGATGATCACGATCTTGCCGTAACCGCGATAGTCGCCCGCGAAGCTGACGCGCCCCGGCGCGGGCGCGACCACCTGGCCGCCGGGCCGCGCGGCGATGGTCAGGCCGCGCGACCGGACGCCGCTGTCGTCGACCTCGCCGAGCCCGGCGATCATCCGGCCGACAACGGGCAGGCGATAGGCGCCGCGCGTCAGCGGCTGGTCGGCGGCGGGCGGCGGCGCGGCGGCGACGGTGCCGTTCGCCGGGTCGCGCGGACGCGGCACCGGACCGGCGAGCTCTGCAAGTTCGGCGCGCACCGCGGCGTCGGTCTCGAGCGTGTCCATCAGGTCGACGATGTCGCGCGCCTTCTCGCCGAGCCCGAGCGCGCGGTCGGCTTCGAGCCGGGCGCTGCTCATCAGGTCGCGCGAGCGCAACCGGCCTTCGTTCTCGAGCCGGGTCAGCGCGTCGCGGCGCGTCGCGAGCTGCGTCTTGCTGGCCGATAGCGCGGCGAGCGCGACCTGCTGCTGGCGGCGTGTCGTCCGCAGGCCGGCCAGTTCGCGTCGCACGCCGGCGGTGCGTTGTTCGATCACCGGCATCACTGCGTCGAGCACCGCGCGCGCGTGGACCATCTCGGTCAGCGAACCGGGCTGCGCGAGGACGCTGACCGGCGGCTGCCGCGACAGTTGCTGCAGCGACGCGGTGAGTTCGAGCAAGGGC
Organism: Sphingopyxis sp. YF1; assembly: GCF_022701295.1. Taxonomy (NCBI): domain Bacteria; kingdom Pseudomonadati; phylum Pseudomonadota; class Alphaproteobacteria; order Sphingomonadales; family Sphingopyxidaceae; genus Sphingopyxis; species Sphingopyxis sp. YF1. The sequence goes on along the minus strand of NZ_CP033204.1, from coordinate 3,139,014 downwards.
TGCTGCTGCTCGGCGAGCCGTGCGCGCTGCGCCGCGAGCCGGCGTCCGACCAGCGCGACGCGTGCCTCGCCGGCGCTGATGTCGGCCTCGGCCGACTGGATACGCGCTGCGAGCGCCGCGCTGCGCTTCTTCAGCCGGTCGGCCTCGTTGCCGGCGGTGCGTGCTTCGGCTTCGAGTGCTGCGCTGCGCGCGAGCGCTTCTGCCGATTGCTGCTTTGCGGCGACCAGCTGCGCGCGTTCGCGCGCCGCGATCGCCTCGGGATCGAACAGGTCGCTCTGCGCGAGCGCGCCACCCGCCGCGGCAACCAGCGCCAGCAGGGCGGGAGCAAGCGCGCGCCTCATTGCTGGCCCTCGCGGTGATAGGGATGCCCGGCGATAATGCTCGTTGCACGCCACAATTGTTCGGCGAGCATCGCGCGCGCCATCAGGTGCGGCCAGGTTGCGCGGCCGAAGGCGATCGCCTTGTCGGCCTGCTTGCGCTCGTCGGGGGTGAAGCCGTCGGCGGCGCCGAGGCAGAAGCGCACTTCGCGCACGCCGTCGTCGCGCCAGCGCTCGAGGAGCTTTGCGAGGTCGATCGAGGTGATCTGTTCGCCCGTTTCGTCGAGCAGGATGGTGCGGCTGCCCGGCGCGGGCGCGGGGGATTTGCCCCCGCTATCGGGCAATTCGGTGATCTTCTGCGGCCAGCCGACGCGCTTCATGTAGCGCTCGACGAGTTCGGCCTCCGGCGAGCGCCCGATGCGCCCCCGCGCGATGATGTGCAGCAACATGACGTTCTATTTCACCTGCGGTGAAGGCGGTACCAGCCCGCTCCCCCACCCGGCCTTCCACAGGCTACCAGGGTCGGGGAGGCCGGGTGGGGGAGCGGGCTGGTGCCGCCTCTGTTCGGGCCTTAGTCCGAACAGACTGAAAACGTCAATTTGCCGCGGCAACCGGCGGCGCATCGCCGAACGACCACATGCGTTCGAGGTTGTAGAAGCTGCGCACCTCGGGACGGAACAGGTGGACGATGACGTCGCCGGCATCGAGCAGCACCCAGTCGGCGTTGGGCAGGCCCTCGACGCGGACCGCGCGTCCCGCTTCCTGCTTGATTCGCTGCGCCAGCTTGTCGGCGATCGCCGAGACATGGCGCGTCGACCGGCCGCTCGCAATCACCATATGATCGGCGATGCTGCTCTTGCCGGCAAGCGGGATGGAGATGGTTTCCTGGGCCTGATCCTCGTCCAGCTGGTGGAGGATCAGCGCGTGGAGCGCGTCCACGCTGTCATTCGGTGCGGCGCCGGGCGCGGCATCCTTACTGGCGGCTATCAAGCGGTTTCAATCCTTTCGGGCCTCAGGCGCGAATGCGTCAGCGGGTCGCGCAACGCGCGGCCTTGATAGCGTTCGAACCAGCGGGGGTCGGCCTGCCGTATCGCAGTTGCGGATCGCACGTCGGGCGAAAATCGCAGGAACACGAGGGCGGGCGGTCTCCAGTCTGTCCAGTGCGTCTTGCGGTCTGCGGGCCGGACAAAGCGCCGCAGCCAACCCATGGCACGGGCTGCATGGGTGCGGCCATTATAGCCCGGACGCGCGACAACCGCAATCGGCATCAACCGCGCGATCTCCCGCCAGTCGCGCCATTGCGGCAATTGGGCCAGATTGTCGGCGCCCATGATCCAGATGAATTGCCGGTTCGGGTACCGGCGCACCAGCTTTCTGAGCGTGTCGATCGTGTAGCGCGTGCCGAGTTCGGCCTCGATCGCCGTCGCGCGGATCGGCGAACGGCGCGCCATGCGCTGCGCTGCCCCCAGCCGCGCCGGCAGCGGCGCCATCCCAGCCTTGGGCTTCAACGGATTGCCCGGCGAGACGAGCCACCATAATTCATCCAGATCGAGCGCCTCGATCGCGTTCAGGCTGATCGCGCGATGCCCGCCGTGCGCGGGGTTGAAGCTGCCTCCGAGGAGGCCGGTAGGGATTTTGCGGGTCAGGGCCGGACCTGTCCCGTGCCGCGCACCAGCCACTTATAGGTGGTGAGCCCTTCGAGCGCCACCGGACCGCGCGCGTGGAGCCGCCCCGTCGCGATGCCGATTTCGGTGCCGAGGCCGAATTCGCCGCCGTCGGCGAATTGCGTCGAGGCGTTGTGCATCACGATCGCGCTGTCGACTTCGGCGAGGAAGCGTTCGGCGGTGGCGGCGTCCCCGGTCACGATCGCGTCGGTGTGGCGGCTCGAATGCGCGTCGATATGCGCCAGCGCGCCCGCGAGGCCGTCGACCATCGCGACCGACACGATCGCGTCGAGATATTCGCAATCCCAGTCGTTGGCGCTCGCCGGGGTGACGTGCGGGCTCAGCGCCACGACATCCTTGTCGCCGCGCACCTCGCAGCCCGCCTTGACCAGCGCGTCGATGACGGCGAGCGGCGCGGGATAGGCGCGGTCGATCAGGATCGTCTCGGTCGCGCCGCAGATTCCCGTGCGGCGCATCTTGGCGTTGACCGCCAGCCCGACCGCCTGCGCCGGTTCGGCGGCGCGGTCGATATAAAGATGGTTGATGCCGTCGAGGTGCGCGAGCACGGGGACGCGCGCCTCGTCCTGCACGCGCGCGACCAGGCTCTTGCCGCCGCGCGGGATGATGATGTCGATCAGCCCCTGTGCGCGCAGCACCGCGCCCACCGCGGCGCGGTCCTGCGTCGGGACCAGCTGCACCGCATCGGCGGGCAGCCCCGCGCCTTCGAGCCCCGCGGCGAGCGCCGCGTGGATCGCGCGGTTCGAATGCACCGCCTCGCTGCCGCCGCGCAGGATCACGGCATTGCCCGACATCAGCCCCAGCGCGGCGGCGTCGGCGGTGACGTTGGGGCGGCTTTCATAGATGATGCCGACGACGCCTAGCGGGACGCGGATGCGGCTGAGCACCATTCCGTTGGGTCGTTCGGCGCGGTCGATTTCCTGTCCGACGGGGTCGGGCAGCGCCGCGACCGCTTCGACTGCCGCTGCGATCGCCGCCAGCCGGACTTCGTCGAGCCGCAGCCGGTCGAGCATCGCCGCCGACAGGCCCGCCGCCTTGCCCGCCGCCATGTCGCGCCGGTTCGCGTCGAGGATCGCATCGGCGCGCAGGCGCAGCTGCGCGGCGGCCGCCTTTAGCGCCGCGGCCTTTTCCGCGGTCGGTGCGACCGCCAGCCGCTTTGCCGCGGTGCGCGCGCGCGCGCCCATGTCGGCGATCAGCGCTTCGGGATTCGGAACGGCAGCGGGGGTGTGGGCTTTGGCGGTCATGCGCGGCCCCTATCACGCTTTGTCGCGGCGGCGAAAGACCCCGTTGCGCGTCGGGCGAGGCCTGCTACCTAGGGCTGGCCAGTCCACACGAAACGCCCTTTGCCGCAGCCCCGAGCGTGTCGAGGGGCGGTCGCCGGGACGGGGTTTTCGACAGGCGCGGGGCTTTGGCCGCCATTCGAACGGGACGAAACGGGACGCATGAGCGGGGATATCGAAGGCATCGGCGCGGCGGTGACCGCGGGGCTCGCGGCGCGGGCGGTCGAACCGCGCCATGGTGGTGAGAGCGGCGGCGGGCATGCCGGAGCGCGCTGCCTCAACTGCGGGACCAGCCTTGCGGGTTCGCATTGCCACCATTGCGGACAGAAGGCCGACCTCCACCGCAGCTTCGGCGCGATCGGGCACGACCTCGTCCATGCGATCTTCCACTTCGAGGGCAAGATCTGGAACACGCTGCCGCTGCTCGCCTGGCGCCCCGGCGACCTGACGCGCCGCTATATTCACGGCGAGCGCGCGCGCTTCATCTCGCCGCTCGCGCTCTTCCTGTTCGCGGTGTTCCTGACCTACGCGGTGCTGTCGATGGTCGGCAGCGGCGAGTTCGGCAAGGGGATCAACGACGGGCTGGGGTTCGACGAGGCGGTCGCCGAACAGACCCGAGCGGCCGCGATCACCGACAGCATGCAGCGCGAAGTCGACCGGATCGATGCCGCGCTGGCGAAGGCGGACCTGCCCGCGGCGCAGCGACGCGACTTGCTGGCGGAACGCGAAACGCTGCAGAAGAGCGCCGACTATCTCGGCGTCTCGCGCAGCCGGAGCCGGGAAGAGCGCGCCGCCGATCGCGCAGCGGGACCGCCCATTCTCGACGATCCCGCCGCACAGGTGAAGACGAGCGCCGACTTCCTGACGCGCAACAAGGTCGATACCGGGGTTCCCTTCATCGATCACGGCCTTGAAAAGGCCTTCGCGAACCCCGCGCTGATCCTCTACAAATTGCAGGCGAACGCCTATAAATTCGCCTGGGCGCTGATCCCGCTGTCGCTGCCCTTCATGTGGCTGCTCTATCCGTTCAGCCGGCGCTTCCACACCTACGACCATTTCGTCTTCGTGACCTATTCGATTTCGTTCATGCTGTTGCTGTTCGTGGTCGTGCGGCTGCTCAACCTGACGATCGTCGGCGATCTCGCGACCTTTTTCGCGATCGTCTACGTGCCGTTCCACATGTATCGCCAGTTGCGCGGCGCCTATCGCTCGTCGCGCTTCGGATCGCTGGTGCGTGCGACCATTCTGCTGCAATTCAGCGTGTTTGCGGTGACGGCCTTCATGCTGTTGCTGCTGGCTATGGGGGTGGCGGGCTAGCCGAAACGTCACATCGACCGGGCAGGAGCGCCGGCGACCGGAGAGGGGATTCGCGATGCACGAGCTTTGGGGCGAAATCGACCGCCGGCTGCTGGTCAAGCTCGGCGCCGCGGGACTCGCGGCGCTCGCGCTGCCCGGCGCGGCGCGCGCGGCGATGGCGCAGGGTTTCACCCATGGGGTGGCCAGCGGCGAGCCGGGCGCCAATTCGGTCCTGTTATGGACGCGCTACGCTGCGCCGTCCGACACCCGGCTGACCGCAGAAATTTCGGAAACGTCCGACTTTGCCCGCATCGCGGGCGGTGGATCGGTCACGGCCGCGGGCGATCGCGATCATACCGCAAAGATCGGCGTCGACGGCCTGCATCCGGGACGCTGGTATTTCTATCGTTTCGTCGCGCCCGACGGCCGCATGTCGCCGACGGGGCGGACGCGCACCCTGCCGCAGGGGCCGACGGCGTCGTTCAACCTTGCGCTGTTTTCCTGCGCGAACCTGCCCTTTGGCTGGTTCAACGCCTATGGCCACGCCGCCGCGCGCGGCGACATCGACCTGTGCGTCCACCTCGGCGACTATCTCTACGAATATCGCTCGGGGGAATATCCTGCCGCCAGCGATGTCGTCCCCGGGCGGCTGGTCCAGCCGGAGCACGAGATCGTCGCGCTCGCCGACTATCGGCTGCGCTACGCCGCCTATCGCAGCGACCCCGACCTCCAGCGGCTGCACCAGCTGTTCCCGATGATCGCGCAGTGGGACGATCATGAATTCGCGAACGACGTGTGGAAGGGCGGCGCCGAGAATCACAACGACGGCGAGGGCGAATGGCGCGCGCGCGAAGCCGCCGCCGAGCGCGCGCATCGCGAATGGATGCCCGTCGCCGACACGCGCTGGCGCGACTATCAGGTCGGCGACCTCGCGACGATCTTCCTTCCCGAAACGCGCATTACCGCGCGCGACAAGCCCTTCGAGCTGGGCGACATCATCGCGGGCAAGGGCGACGTCGCGGCGGCGCTGAAGGCGTTCGCCGAAACGGGGTACCGCGACCGCGGGCGGCAATTGCTCGGCGGCGATCAGGAAAAATGGCTGTTCGACGGCTTCGCGGCCTCGACGCGCGCGGGCACGCGCTGGCAGGTATGCGCGCAGCAGATCGTGATGGGATCGCTGTTCACCCCGCCCGAATCGGCGAACTGGTTCGGCGCCGACCAGCCCGACTATGTCCGCCGCCGCGTCGCGGTGGCGCAGTTCGCGGCAAAGGCGGGACTGCCGCTCAACATGGACAGCTGGGACGGCTATCCGGCGGCGCGCGACCGCTTGCTCGCCGCGGCGCAGCGCGCCGACGCCGATCTGGTCACGCTGTCGGGCGACAGCCACAACGCGTGGGCGTTCGACCTGACGCACGACGGCCGGCCGGCCGGGGTCGAAGTCGGCGGGCACAGCGTCACCTCGCCGGGGTTCGAGGCCTATACCACGGGGATTTCGGACGAAGTTCGCACCGCCGCGCTGCGGGCGGCGTCGCCGCAGCTCCAATGGGCGAATACGCAGGATCGCGGCTATGCGACCGTGCGCCTCGATCGCGAGCGGGTGACCGCCGACTGGCACATGCTCGCATCGGTGCGCAGCCGCACGCCCGCGCTCAGGACGACGCACCGCATGGCGGCGACGCGCGGGCGGCGGCGTTTCGATCAGCCGTAAGGCGGTGCGTCCTCGAATTCGTCGAACCAGGGATAGTCGCTCGCAACGCTCGACGTGAATTCGGGCGCGCGCTTTTCGAGGAAGCTCGTCACCCCCTCGGCGGCGTCGGGGCTGCGCCCGCGGGCAAAGATCACACGGCTGTCCCAGCGATGCGCGCTCATCGGGTGCGGCGCGCCGAGCATCCGCCACATCATGCGGCGGGTCAGCGCGACCGAGACCGGGGCGCTGTCGGCGGTGAGTTCGCGTGCCTTGGCGATCGCCGCGTCGACGAGTTCGCCAGGGGTATGGACCGACTGGACGAGGCCCTTTTCATGCGCCTCGGCGGCGGGGATCAGGCGCCCCGAATAGCACCAGTCGAGCGCGGTCTGGATGCCGACGAGCCGCGGCAGGAACCAGCTCGACGCCGCTTCGGGAACGATGCCGCGGCGCGCGAAGACGAAGCCGTAGCGCGCGGTATCGCTCGCGAGGCGCGCATCCATCGACAGCGTCATCGTCGCGCCGATGCCCACCGCGGCGCCGTTGATCGCGCCGAGCACGGGCTTCTTCGCCTCGAAGATGCGCATCGACACGCGCCCGCCGCCGTCGCGGATCAGCGGATGCGACCAGTCGATCGTGCCGTCGTCGGCGACCGGGCTTGCGGGGATGCCGTCGGGCAGCAGCGCCGCCTTGTCGGTGCGCTTGTCGTAATCGAAGGTGTCGGCACCGCTGCCGAGGTCGGCGCCCGCGCAATAGGCGCGATCGCCGTCGCCGGTGAACACCACCGCGCGCACCGCATCGTCGGCGTCGCACTCGTCGAGCGCGGCGATGATCTCGGTCATCATCTGCGTCGTGAAGGCGTTCATGCGGCCGGGGCGGTACAGCGTCAGCAGCGCGATGCCGTCCTGCTTGTCGAGGCGAATCTCTTCGAAGCTCATCTGTCTCTCCATTGTTTGCGACCACCGTTGCAAGCGTCGCCGCCGAGTGCAAGTCCTAGTTGACGTAAACGTAAAGCGGGGGTGCAACCCCGGGGATGACGCGCGGGCGCTTTGTCGCTATAGGCGCGCGCATCGCCCCGGCGCTGCGTCTCGCTTGAGTCGTCTTCGCCGGGGCCAGCTGTTTTGACGTCAAGGAAAGTAAGCGCCCATGGCCCGTCGCCGCCAGATCTACGAAGGCAAAGCCAAGATCCTTTACGAAGGCCCCGAACCGGGCACGCTGATCCAGTATTTCAAGGACGACGCGACCGCGTTCAACGCGCAGAAGCGCGGGACGATCAACGGCAAGGGCGTGCTCAACAACCGGATTTCGGAGCATGTCTTCACGCTGCTTGGCAACATCGGCGTGCCCACCCACTTCATCCGCCGCCTCAACATGCGCGAGCAGCTGATCCGCCAGGTCGAGATCGTGCCGATCGAGGTGATCGTGCGCAACGTCGCCGCGGGCACGCTGTCGAAGCGCCTCGGCATCGAGGAAGGCACGCAGCTGCCCCGCACGCTGATCGAATATTGCTACAAGGACGACGCGCTCGGCGATCCGCTGGTGGCCGAGGAGCATATCGCCTGCTTCAACTGGTGCAGCCAGGACGAGCTCCACGACATCCAGGACATGGCGATCCGCATCAACGACTTCATGTCGGGCATGTTCGCCGCGGTCGGCATCCGTCTGATCGACTTCAAGCTCGAATTCGGGCGGCTGTATGAAGGCGATTTCAGCCGCATCATCCTGGCGGACGAGATCAGCCCCGACGGCTGCCGCCTGTGGGACATGACCACCAACGAAAAGCTCGACAAGGACCGCTTCCGCCGCGACCTCGGCGGCGAGGTCGAAGCCTATCAGGAAGTCGCGCGCCGTCTGGGCCTGCTGCCCGAAGGGGGCGACAATGCGGTGCTCGACCTCGACAGCCACCGCAAGAAAAAGGGCAGCTGAGTTCTCGTGCACCCCGGCGAAAGCCGGGGCCCATCGAAGCGGTCACGGACCCCGGCTTTCGCCGGGGTTCGCATTTCTGACGCCCTCAGATATTGATGCTCGTCGGGATCAGGCTCGGCTGGAGATAGGGATAGGGCGCGAACCGCTGCGCGTTGCGCGCGAGGATTTCGGTCTCGACGTCGGCGAGTGCGGCCTGGAACCATGCCAGCGGGCCGCTCTTCGCCGTCACGCGCGGGTCCTGGAACCATTTCGGATAGGGAAAGGCGTTGCTGCGATAGTCGCCGAGCGGGCGATAGTGCAGCGACCCGAGCAGTTCGAGCACGTTCAATTGCTCGAGCGCGAGCGCCATCGGCGGCATCATCGCGAGCCAGCCGGGCTTGTCGTGCCCGCGCTGCCCGGTCGGCGCGGCTTCCCACCCCGCCCCCGTCACCGCGGGGGCAAAGGCCATGATGTCCTTTTGCGGAAAATTGACCGCCGCATGCTGCGCGCTCGCGGTGAACATCACCATCGTGCAGATGTTCGCGAGCTGCTTCCGGCTGGTGATCGGGCCGAAGCCCCGGATCTTCGCTTCGGTCGCGAGGCACGCCGCCCACGCGGCAAGCTCGGTGTCGGCCGCCACCGCGGCGTCGTTCGCATAATAGAGGTCGACATATTGGCGCGCCCATTCGTGGATCGCGTTCCACACGAGCAGGGCATCGTCGCGGTACGGATAGTCGGCGAGCGCCGAATCGCTGCCGACGCCGCGCGCGGCGAGATCGGCGGGCAGCATGCGGGCGTAGAAGTCGAAGGCGAGCCGCGCGTCGACCGCCGCCGCCTGGCTCGAGGTGATCGTGCCTGCGAAAATATGGTCGATCGGGCCGTCCGCGGCGATCAGCGACGTCGCCGCCGCTTCGTTGATGAACAGCGTGCCCTCATAGTGCGGGACGAGCAGCGCCCAGATCGGGTGGACCTCGGCGAGGTGGCGGTGCGTCGCGACCGCGAAGGCCTCGATCACGAGGTGCGTGCGCGCAAGGTGCGTGAAGAGTTCATGATAATTGCCGTCGGCGACCTGCACGACGAGCTTCGCCATCTCCCAGCCCCACAGTTTCTCGGGCGCGGGTGAGGGGGTGAAGATCGGGAAATCGGCCGGATCCTGGCCGCACTGGATCGCGACGGGGACGAGCGACGATCCGCCGGGTGGCACCGCGAACAGCGCGATCGGCTGCCCGACATATTTGGCCTCGCCCTTCCACGTGCCCGGGTCGAGCACCGCAAGATCCTTGTAGTCGAGCAGGAAGAGCCGCCCGTCGGCGAGCGCCCGGTCGAGCGTGTCGCCGTTCACCACCGCGGCATATTGCTTTGCCGACAGCGGGAAATTCGCGGGGAGCGCGTCGCCTGCCGCGGTGACCAGCATATTGTTCGGCCCCTGCACGCGCAGCCGGGCGAATTCGCCGTCGTCCTGGAAATTATAGGCGATACCGGGGACGGGCAGCGTCCGGAACAGCGCGCGATAGGCGTCGAGGCTGCGCGGGGTCTTGCGTCCCAGTTGGGCGATCTCGGCGTCGCTGACCTTCATCAGTTCCTCGAGGCGGTCCTTGTAGCCCTGAAGCAGCGAAAGATGCGCGTCGCGTTCGATCGCCGCAACCGCATTTTCGACGTCGCCGACGATGCGTTCGAAGATGGTGCCGCCTTCGTGGACGCCATGGTCGGTGGCGATCTTTGCGGTCGAGGCCTCGATCGCGTCGCATTCGGCGAGCGCGGTCTCATAGTCGGTCCGCGGACCCGCAAGTTCGCCCTTGTCGACGCCGTCGAGCTTCACCGCGAGCGCGTTGCGCACGATCGTAAGGCCGATGGTGATCAGGCGGCCGAACCATGCGATCGTCGGCACGTCGTTGCGCGGCACGTGGGTCGCGAGCGGAACGCCGGGCAGCGTCGGGACATCGTCGGTCCAGACATAGACGGTCTGCGTCGCGGCCAGTTGCGCGGCGCGCGCGGCCTGCTGGGCCGGGCTGTCGTTCTGCGGCAACGACGGGTGTGCGGACGGCATCGGCGACGCCGGTACGACGACCGGCGTGTTCAGCGACGGAACAGGATAGGACATGATGACAATTCCCCCAAGGATCGAAAAGACTGGCGGGACTGGTTTCACAACATGGTTAATATTTCGCGATCCATCGCGCTGTTGTTTGATCCTATTCGGGTGATAAGCGGGGATTTAATTCCTTAACCGATGCTTTACCCGCGGTTGGTATCGCCGTTCGCATGACGGGGGTTCATCACTGGTTGCGGACGCGGATTTTTCCGCCGGTTCCGGAAGCGATACGCGACGATGTGGCGTTGCTGCGCGCCGATCGTGTCGAAACACTGACCCCGATGCTGTTCCTGATGCTGGCGGCGACGACGCCGACCGCCATCTACGGCGGGGTCGAAAGCGTCCACTGGATCGTCCGCCTCGGCTTTCCGGTCACGCTCGCGGTCGTATGCCTTTTCGGCTTCTTCTTCCTGCTCAAGACGCGCGGGCGGCGGATGAGCCCGCGCCGCGCGCGCCGGGTGATCAAGGAAGCGACCTGGCTGTCGGGCACGATGGGCGCGATGTGCAGCAGCTGGACGGTGGTCAACTGGCTGGCTGCGCCGCCCGAACATCACAGCTATTATGCGATGATCATGGCGATGGGGTCGCTCGCGACCGCCTATTGCCTGTCGTCGATCCGCTTCGCGACGATCGTCAACCTCGGCATCGGCCTCGTGCCGATCATGCTGCTGATGCTGACCTCGGGCAATCCGCCCGAATTCGCGGCGGGAACCAGCCTGTTCGTCGCCACCGCCTTCCTGCTGCGCATGATCGTCCAGCAGCACGGCCAGCTCGTCGACCTGCTCCAGCTGCAGCAGCAGATGCGCGACCTCGCGCACACCGACCCGCTCACCGGGGTGTCGAACCGCCGCGAGCTCGATGCGCGGCTCGACCGCGAAATCGCCGCGGCGGACGAGGGGACGCGCTTCGCGATCGCGCTGCTCGATCTCGACGGGTTCAAGCCGGTCAACGACCTCCACGGCCATGCGGTCGGCGATGCCCTGCTTTGCGAGGTGGCGGCGCGGCTGCGCGGCGCGTGCGGGCACCATGCCATGGTCGCGCGGCAGGGGGGCGACGAATTCGCGATTCTCGTCCCCGCGGGATCGCCCTTGCTCGACACCGCGCTCGCGGGCCACATCCTCGCGGTGCTCGCCGCGCCCTATCGTATCGAGGGCAAGGTGATCCGTGTCGGTGCCAGCATCGGTGTCGCGACCTGGCCCGAACAGGACAGTGCGCAAAAGCTGTTCGAATTCGCCGATCGCGCGGTCTACGCGGCCAAGGCCGGACCCGGCGATCCGCTCCTGTCGCCGGTCGAAAGCATCGCGCAGGCGGGCTGACCGCGGCTTGACCGCAGGCAGGGGCGCCGCCAGACAGGCGGCATGACCTTCGGACCCCTGCTGCGCGCGTCCGCCGCGCTGTCGCCCATCGCCCTTGCCCTCGCTGTCGTTCTCGCCGGACCCGTACCGCTCGCTGCGCGCGAACCGGCGGCGCCGGCGGCCACGACCGTCAGCGCGGGCACGAACCCGCAAACCGATGCCGCGCGCGCCTGGAATTACGCCGCGAGCGACGTGCCGGTCGATCCCGGCATCGTCTTCGGCGTGCTGCCCAACGGGATGAAATATGCGCTGCTCAAAAACAGCACGCCCAAGGACAGCGTGTCGCTGCGCCTGCGCTTCGACGTCGGCAGCTTCGCCGAGGCCGACGACCAGCGCGGGCTCGCGCATTTCCTCGAACATATGGCGTTCAACGGATCGACCAACGTGCCCGAGGGCGAAATGATCAAGCTGCTCGAACGCAAGGGGCTGGCCTTCGGCGCCGACACCAATGCGTCGACGGGCTTCGACCAGACGGTCTACCAGCTCGACCTTCCCAATGCTTCCGACGATCTCGTCGATACGGGGCTGATGCTGATGCGCGAGACCGCGAGCGAGCTCAGGATCGATCCCGAGGCGGTGAACCGCGAGCGCGGTATCATCCTGTCCGAACGCCGCGCGCGCGACACCTATCAGCTGCGCAGCGCGGTCGACCAGTTCGCCTTCCTGTGGCCCGGCATGCGCGTCGCCAGCCGCCTTCCGGTCGGCACCGAGGAGGTGATCCGGAACGCGCCCGCCGCGCGTATCCGCGACCTTTACGACCGCTATTACCGCCCCGAGCGTGCGACGCTGGTGATGGTGGGCGATTTCGATCCCGCGGCGATCGAGGCCAAGGTCCAAGCGCGCTTCGCCGACTGGCAGGGGCGCGGCCCCGCGGGCGGCGACCCCGACATCGGCACGATCGACTATGGCCGCGCGGCGGCCGCCGACGATTTCGTTGATCCCGCGATCAGCGACGGGGTGACGATCGCGGCGTTCAAGCCCTGGGTGAAGCTGCCCGACACCCGGGCGAAGCGCGCGCAGGATCTGGCCGAGGGGGTGGGCGAGGCGATCGTCGGCCGCCGCCTGGCCAAGCTGGCGCTCGCCGAGGATTCGCCGATCCTGAACGGCTATTTCGGCGATTCGAACGGATGGGATATTTTCGACCAAGTCACGATCGGCGCCGCGGCGAAGCAGGGGGCATGGCGCGAGGCGCAGGCGCTGCTCGAACAGGAATGGCGCCGCGCGGTCGAACATGGCTTCACGCAGGCCGAGGTCGACGAACAGCTCGCCAACCGTCGCACCGCGCTCCGCAACGCGGTTGCGGGGGTCGACACGCGCCGCAGCGAAAGCCTGGCCAATATACTCGTCGAGGCGGCGAAGGGCGATTTCGTCGTCACCCGGCCCGAAACCTCGCAGGCGCTGTTCGAGGCGAGCGCGCCGTCGCTCGACGCCGCGGCGGTCACCGCCGCCTTCCGCAAGCGCATGGAGGGGCTCGGCGCGCCGCTCGTCCGCGTGACCGGCAAGGCGCCGATCGAAGGCGGCACCGACGCGATCCTCACGGCGTTCAAGGCCTCGCAGCAGGTCGCGGTTGCCGCGCCCGCCGCCGCGGCGAGCGCCGTCTTCGCCTACACCGACTTCGGGACCCCGGGGACGGTCGTCAGCGATACGCGGATCGCCGATCTCGGCATCCGGCGCGTCCGCTTCGCCAACAATGTCATGCTCAACGTCAAGCGGACCGATTTCCAGAAGGACATCGTCTATCTGGCGCTGCGCATCGACGGCGGCAGCCTGCTCGCTACGAAGGAGGATCCGACGCGCGTCGCGCTCGCGGGTTCGATCAGCCTCGGCGGGCTCGAAGCGCACAGCCGCGACGAGCTCAGCACGATCCTCGCCGGCCGCACCGTAAGCAGCAGCGTTGGCAGCGGTACCGATGCCTTCGGCGGCACCGCCCGCACCTCGCCCGAGGATTTCCTGCTGCAGGCGCAGTTGATGGCGGCCTTCCTGACCCATCCCGGCTACCGTCCCGACGGGCTCGCGCTGATCCGGCGTTTCCTGCCGCAGCAATATGCCGCGAACGACGCGACGCCGGGCGCGGTGCTCGGGCGCGACGCGGGCGGTATTCTCGCCAATGACGACCCGCGCGCGGTCACCCCGCCGCTGGATGCCATGCTCGCGCTCGACTGGGCGAGCCTCAAACCCGCGATCGCCGACAGCATGACGCATGGCGCGATCGAGATCGGGGTCGTCGGCGATATTGACGAGCAGGCGGCGATCGACGCCATCGCCGCAACCTTCGGCGCGCTGCCCGAACGCCGCCCGGCCTTCGACCCGCGTCCCGAGGCGCGCATTCGCGAATATGCGCAGGACCGCAGCGAGCGGACGCTGATCCACAAAGGCCCCGCCGAGCAGGCGGAGGTACGCGTCTACTGGCCCGCGCGCGACGACAGCGACCTTGCCGAGGCGATGCGGCTGCAACTGCTGGGCCGTGTGATGCAGTTGAAGCTGACGGAAGAACTGCGCGAGAAGCTTGGCGAAAGCTACAGCCCCGGTGCCGGTGCGACCCTGTCGGATGATTTCCCCGGCTACGGCCATCTTTTCGCGTCGAGCAACGTTGATTTCAAGGATATCGCGACGACACGCGCCGCGATCTTCCGTATCGCGCAGGAACTTCGCGATGCACCCGTCGATGCCGACCTGCTCGACCGCGCACGGCGGCCGTTGGTCGAGGCGATGACCAAGGCGCGCCGCGAGAATGGCTATTGGCTGCCCTATGTCGCCGCGGCGACGAGCAAGGAGGCGCGGCTCGACCGCAGTCGCCAGGGCATCGCCGAGGTCGAGGGCGCGACCGCGGCCGAGCTTCAGGCACTCGCGAAGCGCTATCTGGGCGACGACAAGGCGCTGGTGATCAAGGCGGTGAGCGACAAGGCGGGGACATAGCGACGACCCCAACGACCGGTTGCGGTCGGAAATCCTCCCTGTCGCGCAGCGATGGGGAGGTGGCAGCGCGCAGCGCTGACGGAGGGGCCGGCGCCGTCAGGCGTCGCGAGGCCTTGCCGCTCCTCCACCACCGCTTCGCGGCGCCCCCCCCCCTTCCCCACAGCCTGCGCGACAGGGAGGAGCGGTAGCGACCGACCGCTTGCGGTCAAATCACGCCCCTCAAGTCCGTTGGTGCCGAGCGAAGTCGAGACACGTGAAGGCCCGCACGAACGCAGCGTGTCTCGACTTCGCTCGACACCAACGGGGACCCGACCGAACCCGGAACGACGAAAGAAGGCCATGGCGGTTTGCCATCCTGCGGCTGGCATCGGCTATCATCGCGGCGCGTCGGCGCTGCCGCGCGTCAAACCCGGCCCGGTGCTCTTGCGCGGATGAAATTTTCCAGCGCGACGAAGATCATCTCGCGGCCATCGCCGCCGAGCAGGTCCGAACTCAGCCGGTCGAAGCGGGCGCGATCGCCGTCAGCGGCCGCGCCGACCATATCGGCGAGCAGCGCCTCGTCGAAGCTGACACGCGGGCAGCAGGGCGGGGCGACGGCGAAGGGATCGGGCCAGCAATGCCCGATCGCCTCGACCACCAGCCGGTAGCGCCGCGCCGCGAGGATATTGCCCCAGCGGCGTTCGAGCTCTGGCATCGGGTCGCGCTCGCTGCGGCGACAGAGGATGCAGTAGCGCAGCGCGAGCACCGCCTGCGCGGCGCCGACCGGCAGGTCGCGGACGAGCGCCTGCTCGGCCAGCCTGCGGATCAAACTGCTGCTTTCCATGCTGTCTCCTCGTGCCGGGCCGATCGTCGGCAATCCCGTGCCGGCTTTCGAAAAAGCCGCCGGCCGCTGCGTGGTGCAGCGACCGGCAGGAGGGGACTGCCTCGCCTTGCTATTGAGAATTATTCGCAAATACAAGCGAAAAAAGAGGCGCCCGAAAGCGCCTCCGAAAACCGCGATTTTTCTTTGCGCGCGCCGCACCGGCCGGCGGCCGGATCGGCGCGAAGTGCGATCAGTCGTCGCTCACCGGCTTCGACTGGAGCTGGATATAGTTTTCGAGTCCCATGCGCGCGATCATCTCGAACTGCTTTTCGAGTTCGTCGACATGATGCTCCTCGCTTTCGAGGATGTCCGAGAACAGGTCGCGGCTGACATAGTCGCGGACGCTTTCGCAATGCGCGATCGCATCCTTGAGCAGCGGGATCGCCTCTTCCTCGATCGCGAGGTCGGCCTTGAGGATTTCCTCGACCGTTTCGCCGACGCGCAGGCGCCCGAGCAGCTGGAAATTGGGCAGGCCGCCTAGAAAGAGGATGCGGTCGGCGAGCTTGTCGGCGTGCTTCATCTCGTCGATCGACTCTTCGCGCTCGAAATGCGCGAGCCGCGCGACGCCCCAATTGTCGAGCATGCGATAGTGCAGCCAATATTGGTTGATCGCGGTCAGCTCGTTCTTGAGCGCCTCGTTGAGGAAATCGATGACTTTTTCGTCGCCCTTCATTGGTCTTGTCCTGTTTTGAGATCGGGTGGGGAAGGGTGCATCATACCCCCCCGGACCCGCTCAGGCCAAGGTCAAAAAAGGCGGAAAACCAAGAAAAATCAGGCGGTCGCGGCGACGTCGCTGATGATATTGCGAGCGAATGACAGGCACTGTCCGCACTTGGGTTTGCGACCCAATTGCGCATAAGCGGCCTTGGCACACCGCAATTGGCCATCGCGCGCGACGTCGCGCAGCTGGCTTTCCCTTATTGCGTTGCAGACACAGACGACCATGTGCGAATCCTTCTCAACAATCCCGGTCTAGGGATAGTGCGAGGGATTCGCAATAGGAAAGATGCGAGTGACTCGCAGTGTGAGCAGCCGCGATTTCGTGGCGCTGGCCCCTTGCCCGCGGCGTGATTCGCGGGCATAGGCGCGCCCATCTTCCCGCCCTTCCAGAACAAAGGCCCTCCCATGAAAGTCCAGGTCTATGTGACGCTCAAGCCGGGGGTCCTCGACCCGCAGGGCAAGGCGATCCACCATGCGCTCGAGGGGCTGGGCTTCGGCGGCGTCAGCGACGTGCGTGCGGGCCGCTTCATCGAACTCGAAGTCGCCGACGATGTCACCGACGCCGATCTCGACGCGATGTGCGCGAAGTTGCTCGCGAACACGGTGATCGAGAACTACCGCATCCAGCGCACCTGATCCGCGGGTCACGAGGAGCATCGCCATGAAAACCGCCGTCATCGTCTTTCCCGGTTCCAACTGCGACCGCGACATGGCGGTCGCGCTCGAAACCGTGACGGGCAGGGCGCCCGCGATGGTGTGGCATCGCGACAGCGAACTGCCCGACGGCACCGATTTCATCGCGCTGCCCGGCGGCTTTTCCTATGGCGACTATCTGCGCTCCGGCGCGATGGCGGCGCGCTCGCCGATCCTGCGCGCGGTCGCCGACGCGGCGGCGCGCGGCGTGCCGGTGCTCGGCGTGTGCAACGGCTTCCAGGTGCTCACCGAGGCCGGGCTGCTCCCCGGCGCGCTGATGCGCAACGCGGGCCTGAACTTCGTCTGCCGCAGCGTGACGCTCCGCGTCGAGAACAGCCAGTCGCTGTTCACCGCCGCCTATCAGGCGGGCGAGACGATCGACATTCCCGTCGCGCATCATGACGGCAATTATTTCGCCGACGACGCGACGCTCGACCGGATCGAGGGCGAGGGACGCGTGGCGTTCCGCTACGCCGCGCCGGTCAATGGCTCGGCGCGCGACATCGCGGGCGTGCTGAACGACGCCGGCAATGTGCTCGGCATGATGCCGCACCCCGAACGCGCGATCGACCGCGCGCACGGCGGCACCGACGGACTACGCCTGTTCGAAGCCGCGCTCGGCGTCCTCGCCTGACGCTTCGCCGCGCGCCGAGGCGGGCGGCCACCAGCGTTCGAGCAGCACGAGCACGCTCGGCCACCACAGCGTGTTCCAGATATCGTGCCAGTGCGCGGTGTCGGGCTGCAGGTCGCCGCGCAGGTTTTCGCCGCGCAGGTCGAGCCATTCGCCGGCCAGCGCGGCTGCCAGAACCAGCGTCCACGCGACCCAGCGCCGCTGCGGAACCAGCAGCCGCGCGCCGAGATAGATCGCCATCCCGCCATAGATGTGGAGCGCGTCCTTGCTGAGCCCGCTGCCGTCAATCAGCAGCAGCTTGAGCTGTTGGTAAATCTCCGATGCGGCGGCTGCCACTCCGTCAGACCTTTGCCCGGAATGGGGTGAAGTCGGTACCCTCGTCGAAGATGTCGACCCCCTCGCGGCGCTTGAGGGTGCCGACGACGGCATAGGTTACGGGGGTCAGCGCCGCTTCCCACAGGGTCTTGATCAGCCACTGCGACAACACGACCTGGGCCAATTGCTCGGGCGGCCACCCGGCAAGTCCGTAAAAGGCCAGCGGATAGAAGATCAGGCTGTCGAGCCCCTGGCCGACGATCGTCGATCCGATCGTGCGCATCCACAGAAAACGTCCGCGGGTCCACAGCTTCATGCGGGCAAGGACATAGGAGTTGGCGAATTCGCCGACCCAAAAGGCGCACATCGACGCGATCACGATGCGCCAGCTGTTGCCGAACACGGCTTCATAGGCCCCCTGGTGCGGCCAGCCGTCGGCGGGTGGCAGCGATACGACGACCCACGCCATGAACGCCATGAAGGCGAGCGCGGCAAATCCGGTCCAGATCACTCGCCGCGCGCGCGCATAACCATAAACTTCGGTCAGTACGTCGCCGATGATGTAGCTGATGGGGAAAAACAGCACGCCAGCGCCGAACGCCCACTGGCCGCCGTCGGGCAGCGGAATATAACTTGGTTTCGATGCACCGATGATGTTGCTGAGCAACAGGATCGCCACGAAAGCCGCCATCACCAGATCATAATAGCGGAAATGCCGCACCGCGGCGGCATTGACGGCGGCGGGCGCACCGTCGGCAGGGGATGACTCGATCATGGCCTTGCTGCTTATCGCGCTTTGCGGCGCGCGCAAACCGCGCTATTCGCCGCGCCGGGCGCCCGTAGCTCAGCTGGATAGAGCACCCGCCTTCTAAGCGGGTGGTCGCAGGTTCGAATCCTGCCGGGCGCGCCATTCTCGAACAAAAGAGAGAACTGCGGGCCGGTACGGTTTTGGAGCCGCTGATGCGGATTTCCCTGTCGTTCACGCGCACCTCGCTGGGCAGCAGCCGGGTGTAAGCCTGGCGTAGATCAGGCGGGGCATGATGCAACTTGTCGCCGAGCAGCAGCGCCAGCTTTTCGACCTTCGATGGCCTGATCACGGGTTCGGCCATCGCAAGGCGACGGGTGAGATCAGAAATTTGTTCGGCAAGCTCATCCCGCCTCATCCCGCCGGAACCGGCCGGTTTCCGGCGACGGGAACGGAGATGTGGATCATCAAAAACCGAAGGCGACGCCGACCCGGCCGCCGGTCGAGCCCTTGACCGTCGATCCCGCGATGCCGCCGCTGACATATACCCGCGGCGCAAGCCGGACGACCGCAGCGCCGGCGAAACCCTGTTCGCCGCGATAGGTGGCAAGGTTGAACGAGACCGAGACATCGCTGTCGGGAACGATCATCGTGCCGCCCATCGCCATCGCGGTCGCGATGCCGCCGTTCGCCTGTTCGGCATGGCGTTCGAGCACCAGCGTGCGCTGGTCGAGTGCTGCCGCCTGCTGTTCGAGCAGATTGACCCGGCCGGGAAGCCCGCCGAGCGTCGCGATATCGAGGGCCGAGGTGCCGAGGTTGCCGGCGGCGTCGGTGGTCAGCAGCCGCAACGTACCCGTCTGGGCCGCATTGCTCGCCGTCGAACCCACCCCCGCGAGCGTGTAGGTGCTCGCCGAATTGCCGAGCGAGACCTGGCCCGCGCGGCTGGCGACGGCGCCGTTGCCGATCGCGATCGACCCGTCACCCGTGGCGCTGCTCGCGTTGCCGAGCGCTACCGCGCCCGTCCCGACGGCCGTGTTGTTGGCGCCCAGCGCCACGGCGCCGGTCCCGGTCGCGATGTTGGGATCGCCGATCGCGACCGCACCATTGCCCGAGGCCGTATTGCCTGCACCGATCGATACCGCCTGCCCGTTGAGTGCGCGGGCGTTGGCGCCCATGGCGACCGACTGGTTGCCGCTGGCGAGGGCGCCGGGCCCGACCGCGATCGAGTCGACGCCGGTGGCCTGTGGCCCCGGCCCGGTGCTGTTGGCGCGGAAATAGGTCCCGTTGGCGAGCGCGGTGTTCGCGGTCGATTGGGCGGCGGCCGCTTCCGAACGCGCCGTCGTCGCGGTCAGCTGCGCCGCAGCGGCTTCGCTGCGCGCGCTGTTCGCGGTCGCCTGCGCCGCCCCGGCATTGGCAAAGGCGGCATCGGCACGATCCTGCGCGAGCGCGGCATTGGCGCGCGCGGTATCGGCCTGCGCTTGCGCCGCCGCGGCTTCGGTTCGTGCCGTGTCGGCGGTCGCCTGTGCGGTTGCCGCCGCCGCGGCGTTGGTCTGCCCTGCGGCGAGCGCCTGATCCGCCGTCGCCTGCGCCGCATCGGCGTTGGCGAAGGCGGCGTCGGCGCGGCTCTGCGCGGTCGCGGCTTCGACGCGCGCGGTGTCGGCGGTGGCCTGTGCCTGTGCCGCTTCGAGTCGGGCGGTGTTGGCCGTGCCCTGCGCGGTGGCTGCATTGACCAGCGCAGTGTTCGCGGTCCCCTGCGCCGCGAGGGCCGCGGACTGCGCCGTCGCGGCGTTCGCAAGCGCGGTATCGGCGGTGCCTTGCGCGGCTGCGGCATTGGCCAAAGCACTGTTCGCGGTACCCTGCGCACCATTGGCGGTCGCTTGCGCCGTCGCGGCATTGACCAGCGCCGTATCCGCAGTCGACTGCGCCGTAGCCGCCGAGGCCGCATTGCTGGCATTCCCGGCCAGCGCCGCGTCGGCGGCCGCCTGTGCCGTCGCCGCATTGGCGAGCGCCGTGTTCGCCGTGCCTTGGGCCGTGGCTGCATTCGCCAATGCGGTATCGGCGGTGGTCTGTGCTGCGGCAGCGCTTGCCGTCTGCGTCGCGATCGCGGCATTCAGCTGGTCGAGGTTGACCGCATCGGTGCCCGCGGTTGCGGTGCCAACATTGGCGATGATCCGTTCCGCTCCCGCTGCGCCCACGGAAACGGTGTTGGCGCGATCGGCGCTCGACCCCGCTCCGATCGCGACGCTGTTCGGCGCGGCAGCGGTCGCGGCGTCGCCGAGCACGGTCGAGCGATCGGCGCTGGCAAAGGCGCCCGCCCCGATCGCGATCGAATCGTCGCCGGTGGCGCCGCCGATATTGCCGATCATGATGGCGTCGCGGCCGCTCGCCACCGATTGCGAACCGACGGCGATGCTAAAATCGCCGCTGGCGCGCGTCGGGAGCAGATCGCCGCCGCCGATGGCGATTCCGAACGCCCCCGCCGCGGTGGCGTTTTCGCCGACCGCAACCGTACCCTCGCCGCTCGCCTGGGCGCCGCCCCCGGCCGCGATCGAGCGGAGGCCGCCGGCCTGTGCGTTCGCGGCGGCGGAATTCACAGCGACATAGGGATTGGCGCCGGCGGCCACGCCAGCCAGCCCGGCGTTGAGCTGGGCGAGGTTGACCGCGTCGGTTCCCGCGGTGCCGGCACCGACATTGGCGATGATCCGCTCGCCCCCTGCCACGCCCACGGAAACGGTGTTGGCGCGGTCGGCGACCGAAAAGCTGCCGAGCGCCACCGAGTTGAGGGCGATGGCCTGCGAATCGCTGCCCAGGGCGGTTGCGAAATCGCTGCTGGCGAGGCTGTCGCGGCCGACCGCGGTGCTCTGGAACGCCTGCGCGCGGGCAAAGGTCCCGGCAGCGGTTGCGCCTTCCGCGCTGGCCTCGGCAATGAAACCAGCGGCCGTCGCGTCCAGTGCGGAGGCCGTGCTGCCCGCACCGGTCGCGGTCGATTGCAGTCCTGTCGCGTGGGCGAAGTCGCCGGTCGCGGTGCTCCGCGTGCCGGATGCTTCGCTGAAGCTGCCCGTTGCCGTCGAAAAACCGCCGGTCGCGAGCGCCCCGGAGCCGGTGGCGCTGCTGCTTTCGGCGGTCGCCTGCGCGCCGATACCGGTTGTGGTGCTGTTGAACCCCGTTGCCCGGCTGAGATTGCCCGTCGCGGTCGATCCTGTCGCATTGGCAATGCTGTCGCGGCCGGTTGCCGTGCTGCGCTCGCCGCTCGCTTCGGCGAAGGTGCCGGTCGCGGTCGAGCCGATGCCCGTTGCACGCGCGCCCCAGCCCAGCGCGGCGGCGTCCATGGCGGCCGCGCGGCTGAATGCCCCGATCGCGACGGCATGGGCTGCGGTCGCCTGGCTGTCGGGGCCGATCGCGATCGTCTCGGTGCCCGTCGCCCGCGAGAGGCCACCAACCGCGACGTTGCCGTCGGACGAGGCCGCTGCCTGATCGCCCATCGCGATCGCCGAATTGCCCGTCGCATTGCTCAGATTGCCGAGTGCAATGGCGGCGGTCCCCGTGGCGACATTGTCGGCGCCGACGGCGATCGCCCCGGTGCCGGTTGCGCTGTTCGGGTCGCCGATCGCCACCGCGCCGTCGCCCGACGCGACATTCTCGAAGCCGATCGAGGTTGCCTTGCCGTTCTTGGCGACCGCGCCCGACCCGATGGCGGTCGCACCGTCGGATTGCGCCTGCGCGCCGCCGCCGGCGGCAAAGCTGTCGTCGCCCGTCGCCTGCGCGGGGGCCCCCGTGCTATTGACCCCGACATAGGGGTTGGACCCCGCCACAACCCCCGCGATGGCGGCGTCGAGCTGCGCGACATTGACGCCATCGGTCGCGGCGGTGCCGGCGGCGAGGTTGGTCAGCTGGCGTTCGCCCCCTGCCATGCCGACCGACACGCTGTTGCCGCGATCGGCGACCGAGCCGCGGCCGAGTGCGACGCTGTTGGCACCCGTCGCATTGGCGAATACGCCAACCGCCGTGGCATCGTCGGCGCCGGCGGTCGAATAGGCGCCGAGCGCGCTCGCTTCTTCGGCGGTCGCCTGTGCCCCCGTCCCGACCGCGGTTGCGTTGAGGGTCCCCGTCGCGCGCGCTCCGGTGCCCAAAGCGGTGCCCTGATTGCCCGTGACTGCACCGCCGCCGACCGAGACTGCGTTCAGGAAGGCCACCGAATTATAGCCTGCCGCGACCGAGTTGAAGCCCGAGAGGGCGTTGGCACCGACCGAGGTCGACTGGTCGCGCGTCTTGGTGTTGAACCCGATTGCGGTCGCATTCTCGCCCTCGGCCGCGGCGCTCGCCCCCAGCGACGTGGCATTTTCGGAAATGGCCTGTGCGCCGGTGCCGACCGCGGTGGCGTTGAGGCTGCCCGTCGCGCGTGCGCCGGTGCCGACGGCAGTGCCCTGATTGCCGGTCACGGCGCCGCTGCCCACGGCGACGGCGTTCAGTAAGGCGACCGAATTATAGCCCGTCGCGACCGAGTTGAACCCCGACAGGGCATTGGCGCCGACCGAAGTCGACTGGTCGCGCGTCTTGGTGTTGAACCCGATTGCGGTCGCATTTTCGCCTTCGGCCGCGGCGATGGCGCCGAGCGCTGTCGCGTTTTCGGATATCGCCTGTGCGCCGGTGCCGACTGCGGTGGCGTTGAGGGTCCCCGTCGCGCGTGCGCCGGTGCCGACGGCAGTGCCCTGATTGCCGGTCACGGCGCCGCTGCCCACGGCGACGGCGTTCAGGAAGGCGACCGAATTATAGCCCGTCGCGACCGAGTTGAAGCCCGACAGGGCCCCGCTGCCGATCGAGGTCGATTGCTGGCGGGTGGCGGTGTTGGCGCCGACGGCGGTCGAATCCTCGCCATCGGCCTCGGCATTGGCGCCGCATTCGGTCGCGTTCGCCGCGGAGCCGCTGTTGCATTCGGGTGTCGGGTCGGCGTGTGCCGGTGCCGACAGCGACAAGGCCAAAGCCGCGGGCGCGACGGTGAGAAGCAATCTGGTGGTCTGGCGCATCGGTAATCCCCTTGCCTTCGCCGCGCGGTGCGGCTGCGATGAAAACGCGACCTCGGGGCTTCGCTCGTCCGGCATGTCGGCCCCGCGCGCGATGCCGGCGGACCGGCGATCACGCTTGCCAAAGCCTTGGTGCGTCCGCATAAAATCGAACGGCCAAAACGGCTGGCAAAAGGTAAGACGGGAAAAGGCGATCGAACCGGACACGCCTCCTTCGGAAAAATTTCCGCGAACGGCCGATGCGCTCGTCGCCGCGCTTTACGAGGAGTTGCGGACGATCGCCCGGCGCGAGCATTATCGCGCCGGCGGTCCGCAGACCCTGCAGACGACCGCGCTGATCAACGAGGCTTATGTCAAATTGCGCCGCGCCGACGGCTGGGAAAGCCAGTCGCACTTCCTCGCCTGCGCGGCGACCGCGATGCGGCATATATTGATCGACGCAGCGCGGGCCCGGCTGGCGTCGAAGCGCGGGGCGGGCGATTTCAGCTTCACCCAGAGCCTCGATTCACTGGCTGCCGCCGTACCCGAGGACGAGCAGGTGCTGAGGCTGGGCGAAGCGCTAGAGGGATTGAAGCGGCTCGATGCCAATCTGGCGCAAGTTGTCGATTGCCGTTTCTTTGCCGGAATGGACGAGCGCGAAACCGCCGACGTTCTGGGTGTAACCGACCGCACCGTGCGCCGCTGGTGGGTGCAGGCGCGCGCGTGGATCCATCAGGAGATGGCGGCGACCTAGCGGCCCGCGGCGATGCGTTTGCGGAGCGCGGCGACCGACGGGAGATAGGAGTCGCCATTCGGACCGGCTTCGCGGAAGATCTTGTCGGCGGCGTCGATTTCCTTGCGCGCCTCGGCGAGGCGGCCCTGCTTCAGCCGGAGGATGGCGCGGGCGCGCGCGAGAACCCCGGTGGGCAGGCCCGGCGCTGCGGCGTCGAACAGGGGCTGGAGCCGGGTGACCAGCGCCTGCGCGCCGTCGATATCGCCGGACTCGGCGCGTGCCTCGGCGAGCGCGGCGCCGATGATGATTGTCGGCAATGCCTTGGGCGACAGATTGTCGGCGGCCATCGGCCAGGCTTCCTCGAGCGCCTTGCGCGCTTCGGCATATTTGCCGAGCGGCATCTGTGCGCGACTGAGCTGCATCAGGTCGACCGCGAGACCCGCCGATTCCCCCAGCGTCGCGCGGCGCTGGGCGACGAGGGCGACGAGCAGGGGTTCGGCCTCTTGAGGCTTGCCGAGGCGGATCAGGCGCAACGCCTTGAGCTGCCGGATATTGAGGTCCGACCCGCTGTTCGTCTCGCCCGATCGCGCGATAAGCGCCTCGGCGCGCGCGATGATCGGCGTCATTTGGTCGAGCTGGCCGAGTTCGATCATGTAGACGAGGATGTTGTTGTAGATCGACAGCATGTCGCGGTGGTTTTCCTTCCACACGACCTCGGCGTCGGGCAGCAACGACACGAGCAGCTTGACCGCCTCCTCGGTCTTGCCGGTACGGCGCAGATATTGCGCCTTGGCCTGTTTCAACTCGACGATCTGCAGGCGATAGCGCACCGGATCGGTCGCGAAGACGCGTTCGGCGTCCGCGATCAACGCGGGCATTTCGCCGGTATTGCCCGTCGCGGCCGCGGCCGCGGCCTTCTTGACCTTCAGGTCCGCCGTGGCGGCGGCGCTGTCGCTGCCGACCCCGCGTTCGAGCGCCCGGCTGACGAGGGTATACGAGCCGAGATTGTCCTCGAGGTTCACATAAAGATTGTAGAGCGTCGCGACGAGAACGGCCGATTCCTCGCTCTTGTCGAGCGAATTGGCGAGACGGTCGGCGGTCTGGTCGAGCATCTGCTTGACCGTCGCACTCTCTCCCGCGTCGGTTGCGGCGGTGTCGCGCAGCATCACGCTGAGCAGACGGTTGATCGCCTCCGAGCGCTTCGCTTCGGCGAGTGCGGCGTCGCGCTCGATAGCGGTCTGGCGGGCCTGCCATGCGATGCCGCCGGCCCCGACGAGCAATGCGGCGAGCACTGCCGCGGTCGCGGCCACCCCCCAGCGATAGCGGCGGAGGAAGCGCCCGGCCATATAGCGGGTCGACCCGTCGCGGGCCTGAACGGGCAGGAATTGCTGGTGGCGGGCGACATCCTCGGACAGCGCGCTGACGCTCAGATAGCGTTCGGCGGGGTTGCGGCGCATCGCCTTCATCACGATTGCGTCGAGATCGCCGCCGATCCGGTTCGCGGGGACCGGGGCACCGCCCGAGGCCGCGGCGCGGCTGGGGAGGGCGGCGTCCTCATAGAGGACGCGCCGGATCATCGCGGGCACCGAGGATTTTTCGCCGCGCCAGGGACTCTTGCCGCTCACCAGTTCGTAGAGCACGACGCCGAGGGCGTAGACGTCGGTTGCGACGGTCGCCTCGTCGCCGTCGAGCTGTTCGGGCGCGGCATAGTCGGGGGTGAGCATCGCCTGCGTCGTCGCGGGCAGCGCGGCGCTGTCGTCGAGCAGCTTGCCGATACCGAAATCGACGAGGCGTGGCTTGCCCGCCGGGTCGACCAATATGTTCGACGGCTTGATGTCGCGGTGGACGACGAGGTTGGCGTGGGCGTAGGCGACCGCGTCGCAGGTTTCGCGAAACAGCCGGAGCCGCGTGTCGAGGTCGGCCGCATGGACGCGGCACCATTCGTCGACGGGCAGGCCGTCGACATAGTCCATGACGATATAGGGACGTCCATCGGGTGCGACCCCGGCATCGATCAGCCGCGCGATACCGGGATGGTCGAGCCGCGCGAGCAGCCGGCGTTCGCGCGCAAAGCTTTCGGCGCGCTCGGCCGCGTCGACGCGCAGCAGCTTGAGCGCGACCCGCTGGTCGAAATCGGCGCCGGCGCGGTGTGCGAGATAGACCTCGCCGAGCCCGCCGCGGCCGATCAGCCGCTCGATGGTGAAGCCGCCGACATCCTGCCCTGCAGCGAGCGAGGTATAGCTGACCATTGCCGCTTCCGCACCGAGTGGCGGCGGGCTCAGGTCGAGGATTCCTTCGCCGCGCGAGGCGGCGAGCAGGCCGCGGACGGCAGAGACGATTTCGGGCACGTGCGTCGACCCCGTCAGTCCTTGGGTCTGGGCATCCGGCGGCAGGTCGACGAGTTCATCGAATAGCTCTTGGATCGCCTGCCAATCGTCGCGGTCGAGCGCGGTCATGATGCTATCTCCCCCATAATAGGGATATATCATCGGTGATCGAGGTAAAAGCGGCCTTTCGAAAGGCCTTCGAAGAGAGCCGGCCTTCACCTTGCCGACGTCAGCTTTTGGCAAATCGTTGCCGAAAGCTGACCGTCCGCTAGCGGCCATTCGCCACCGTCCGAGCGATGAGGCGCGCGCACCGCGCAGCCCCTCGGTTTCTATTTTGCAGCGCCGGCCGTCCAGCCGAACGCCTTCATCATGACGTCGAACAGGTGGGTGTTGGGGAAGTAGCCGCGGACGCGCTCGGCGCCGGCGCCCGTGGCGAGCGCAGGGACTTCCTCGGCAGTATGCGTGTCGTTGACCAGGACATTTTCGAGCCGGACGATCCCGTCCTTCGTCTTGGCTGCCTTCCACGCGTCATAGCCCTGAAGGACATCGCCGCCGCGGCGCCCGCCGTCGACCTGCAGGCCGAAGCTGTGGTCGGCGGTAAAGATCAGGAGCGTATCGTCGAGGTTCACGCGCTTTTCGACTTCTGCGATCAGCCGGTCGAAGTTCGCGATATTCTCGAGGCCTTCGCGCGGGTCGTCGGTGTGGGCGTCCCATTCGACGGCGAGAAAATAGCCCTTCGGCGATTTCTCGAGGATGTCCAGCGCCTTGAGCGTAGCAGCGCGAACGTCGATCTCGTCGGCGACGACGACCGGACGCTTCTCACCTGCCGTTACCTCGGCCAGCGTGGCGCGGATCGGGCGACCGTGCTTGGTGGCCAACTGGTCGAAGCTCGTTCCCGCGGCCGTCAACTGCTCGCCGATCTTGCGGCGACCTGCGCCGAACAGGACGTCCACGCCATCGCCGAAGCGCGGCGTGAAGGCCTGCGGGAAGATCTCGCCCCATTTCTTGCGGTCGTTCGAATGTGCGTAGTTGGCGGCCGGCGTCGCATCGGCGATCGACTGCGTGCTGATCACGCCGGTGAGCAGACCGCGCTCTTCGGCATATTCGAGGATGGTCTTGGTGGGCGTTCCATCCTTCTTGCCGCGTTCGACGTCGGGGCCCTGGCTGATGACCCCGTTGCGGGTCTTCACGCCGGTGACGATCGACGACATGCCGTTCGCCGAGTCCGACACGAAGGCGTCGACGGGCGACGTCTCGCTGAGTCCCAGATGCGGCCATTGCTGGATGCGGAGCTTCAGGGGTTCGCCATAGGCGAGCAGGCTCGCGGCGTGGACCGCCGACACGCCGCCGGCATCGGCGAGGAACAGGATGACATTCTTCGCGGTGCGCGGTGCGCTCTGAGCGGTGGCGTTCGTGGCGACAGCCGGGGCAGAGGTGTCGGTCGAGCTTGATTGCGCGGCTGCGGAGGCGGCGGCGGCAAGGGCGAGCGGAAGGCAGAGCCCATAAGGAAGGATTTTTTTCATCGTCATCGCTCTCTTTTCGATCAGAATTTATATTCGAGGCCGAAACGGAACTTCCGCCCGGTGAGGCTCGCGTCCTCGACGAACTGGCGATAGCCCGAGTAGGACACCTGCGGTTCGTCGGTCAGATTGGTGACCGCGACATAAGCGCGGAGGTTTTTGGCAAAGCTGTACGCGGCCTGCAGGTCGACGCGCTGCTCGGCGGCATAGAATTCGTCGCTCTCGATGCTGTCGCCGAGACCTTCGACATAGTGGCTGCGGTGAATGTAGTCGGCGCGAATTTCGAACCCCTTCCACGCCCATTCGAGCGACCCGGTGAAGAGGAATTTCGAGAAGCCCGGAACCGGAAGGTCGCGGTCGTCGGTGCGGTTCGGATAGGTCGCCTTGCTGTCCGAGAAGGTGGCACTGACGCTGGCGCTCAGGCCGCGCAGCGCGCCGGGAAGGAAGGTGAAGCGCTGGCGCGCGATCAGCTCGATCCCGTAATTCTTCGCGGTCGACCCGTTCATCGGAACCTCATATTCGAGGTCGCCGTCGGGATTCTGGATCGGGATCCCGTTCGCGTCGACGTTGTTGAAGTTGTAGACCTGCGTGTAGCTGAAATCGCGGACATTCTTGTAGAAGACGGCGATGCTGTAGAGTCCGCCATTGTCGGTATAATATTCGAGCTGGGCATCGAAATTGTCGGACAGCGCGGGCTTGAGATTGGGGTTCCCGTCGACGATGTCGCCATCCTCGTTCACGAACCGCCCCTGCGTCAGTTCGCTGAGCCGCGGGCGACCATAGCTGCGATTGTAGCTTTCACGCATGATGAGGTTCGGTGCGAGTTCGTGGCGGAAATGGATGCTCGGCAGCCAGTGGCCATATTTGTCGCCCTGCTTCGCACGCGTGAAGCTTGCATCGCCGTCGAGATAGCTGACCTGGTAGTTGCTGTTCTTCCAGTTCACATGCTCGTAGCGCACACCGCCGAGAATGGTGTGGGCGCCCGAACGCCATGTGCCCATGATATAGCCTGCCTTGGTCGTTTCCGAGGCGTCATAATCCTCGAAATAGCTGTCCTCGAGCGCGTCCTCTTCTTCGAAGCTGAACAGTTCGGGCCGGCTCTGCAGAAGCGCGACGCCCTTGGCAGGGATGACGTCGAAATATTTGCTGCCGCCGAGAATGACCTTGTTATTGGGATTGGCGACGTCGGCATAGGGAAAGGCCTCGTCCATCGAATAGACGTCGGCAACCTGGTCGAAGCGGCGCTTGCTACGGTAATATTTTGCGCCGGCCTTGAAGGTAAAGGCGCTCGATCCGAGATCGAAGGTCCGTTCATAATCGGCACGCGCGCTGTAGACCTTCTCGATACCGACCGAGTTGTTGAGGATGAGTTCGCCCTCGGTCACGAGTGAGAGATCGGTCGGATCGCGTCCGCTGAGCTCGTTGATGATCACCTCGCCGCGCGAGACGTCGATCAGCTGATATTCGAACTGGAGCCATGGATCGTCGGGTTCCATGACGAAGTTGAGTTCATTGTCGTTGGTCGTCCGGTCCTTGTTGCGCGAATAAAAGAAATCATAGGTCAGAAGGTCGTTGGTGCCTTCGTGACGGCCGCCGAAATTGGCGGAGAAAAAGCGCGACTTGCGATCGTCCTCGGTCCCGATCCACCCGCGCGACGCGCGCGACCCGTTGTTCCCCGTCGTGCCGCGGCCATAGTCGGGCGTGAGTTCGGCATAGGTCTTGCGGCCGCCCACCGCGTCTTGAAAGCGCGTGTCGATGTCGATGTCGGTTTCGAACTTCTCGCCGCGGCGCCCCGCATTGCTGTATCCGAAGCGGGCGTAGAAGGAATTGAAGGGGTCGGTACGAAAGTCGAGATTGAGGTTGGCCGTGGTCGTCCTGGTGACGCGCGTGTCATATTCCCAGTGCGACGATTCCATGAACCACACAGGATCGCTATATTGTTCGAGGCCCAGCGCAGGGTTGTTCGCCGGTGTCACCTGGACCCAGTCCATGTCGCGGTTGAGCGAGTAGCGGTCGGTCCGGTAGTTGCTGATCGTGCCGCTGATGCCGAAGTTCCGGTCGCCGCCGCCGATGCTGAAGATGTCCGAATATTGCGCAGTGACCGCGTGGCCCATCTTGTTGGGCAGGTCACTGTACACGCCGCCGACGTCCACGGCGATTTCCTGGCCGCTGCGCTGGAAGGCGCTGCGCGTTACGACATTGACGATGCCCCCGATCGCGTCGCCGTCGCGGTCGGGTGTGGGCGCCTTGATCACTTCGATCGTCGTGATGCCGTCACCAGCGAACCTGGTGAGGTTGATGCCGCGTGATCCGCCAGAGGTCGGAACACGGTTCCCGTCGACCTGAAAGGAGTTGTAGTCGCCTTCGATACCGCGAATGTTGATCCCGGTCGGTGAGCCGTCCTGATCGGTGTTGACGCTGAGCCCGGGCAGACGCTGGAGCGCGTAGCCGATATTGCCGTCGGGCGACGGACCGAAGGTCTCTTCGGAGACGATGTTGACGATGCCGTTGGCGGTTTTTTGCTGGTTGATCGCGAGCGCCTGGCCGCTGGCCTGCGCGCGGACGACGATCTCCTCGCGGCTGAGCGCACTGCTGGTCAGCTGGACGTCGACGGCGCTGTTGGCGCCCGGCGTCACGTCCACCGCCCGCGTGACCGTGTCGAGACCCACATATTCGATCTGGAGGGTGATCGGTCCGGCCGGCGCGGCGATCTGATAGCGACCATCCTCGGTCGTATAATCCTGTATGTTCGTGCCGACGACGCGCACGATCGCGCCGCGCAGCGACTTGCCGCTCGCTTCGTCGTAGACGCGGCCGGTCACCGTGCCCTCGCGTGCGCCGGTTTCGGCCGCTTGAGGTGCGCTTTCAGTCTGCGCATGCGCGGTTCCGGCGGCGAGCGCGATCATCGCCGAAGAGAGGAATGCGGCCGTACGCCATTTTGCAAAACAGTTCATGAGGTGCCCCCAGAGATTCAGTCGAAGCATCGGTGTGGGCCGATGCAGATGAGTAAAGCTCTCCCGTGCCGAAAGGCGTCGTGCCGATCGGGTGATAGAGAATTTGGAAATTCCGGTGTTTCGACTATCTGATATTGAAATTCTTGAATTCGGGCGGGCGCCCGTATCGTCCTTTCAATTATCGAGCTTTTTGTTCTCAAAACGCCTGTGAAGGAAGTTACGCCTCCTCCCGTGGCGGGAGCTAGGTTTCGATCGTGACATTGTTGTTACGCGTTGGAGCGGCGGATTCATTAAATTTCCCTAATGATCGGCCAGCCGAAAAGCCTTGTCCGGAAGCGCGTTTGCGCCGCGAAAGGCTGCCGCCAAACCGTCACACAGGCTGCCTAGGCGCGGCTCGTGCCGCATCTGGGCGGCCGGATGAGAGGGCATGTGTCGACGACACCCAATCTGGTCGTAAACGGCGCTACGGGGGCCTGCCGCGACGCGGCGCGCTTGCTGGTCATCGAGGATGATCGGCAGACCCGGGCCTTTCTGCGCGCGGGGCTTGAGGAGAGCGGCTATGTCGTCGCTTGCGCGGCGGACGGGGGCGTGGGTCTTGAAGCGGCGAGGCGCCTGCGGTCCGATGCGATCATCCTCGATCGTATGCTGCCCGCGACGGATGGCCTGACGCTCCTTCAGACGCTGCGCGATGAAGGCATCGATACGCCGGTCCTCATCCTGTCGGCGATCGGATCGACCGACGAACGGGTCCGCGGACTGAGGGCGGGGTCCGACGATTATCTTGTGAAGCCGTTCGAGATGAGCGAACTGGTTGCGCGTCTCGAGGTCCTGCTGCGCAGGCGGTCGGCGCTTTCCGCATTGACGCATCTTGAGTTCGAAGATCTGTCGCTCGACCTTCTCGCGTCCCGCGCGTCGCGCGCAGGCAAGGCGCTGGCGCTCCAGCCGCGAGCGCTTCAACTGCTCGAATTCCTGATGCGAAATCCGCGTCAGATCGTCACGCGGTCGATGATTCTGCATACTGTCTGGAACTATGACTTCGACCCCCGGACGAATGTGATCGATGTGTATGTCAGCAATCTTCGGCGGGAGATCAACCGTCCGGGCCTGACGCAACTGCTCCACACCGTCCGAGGCGTGGGCTTTCGTCTGAGCCCTGAGGCGTGAGCCTCGCTCAATCCTCGTCCGCATGGGGAAGAGAAGAAGCGACCGGTTGCCAGATCGGACGGTGGCGACGTGTCGGTACTTGGCGTCGACATTGGGCATCAACGAGTGTGCGCTTCACCTTGCTGCACGTTCTGCTGAGCCTTGCCTGCACAATCCCGGTTCTCGTATATGTTTACAAGGAAGTGGACGAGATTCTCCTGTCGGAATTCACGCGCCCGCTCGAGTTTCGGCAAAGCAATCTCGACAAGCAATTTCGCAGCGGCGGAATCCCGAAGCTCAAAGCCGAAGTGGAAAGCCGGGCAGCGCGCGTCCATCATGACCAGACCGCGATTCTTCTCGTCGACCCTGCGGGTCGCAAGCTTGCCGGCAACCTTGCTGTTTGGCCGGCTTCGGTTCCGGTTTCGGGTGGCTGGATTCCGGCGACGCTCGAGCGGGACGGCATAGGGCATTCAGAACAATTTCTCGTGCGCGCCAAAGAGCTTCCGACGGGACACCGCGTGCTCTTGGGAGGGTTGCTCGACAACCGGGCAGAGATGCAGGAGGCGCTGCTAACAGCCCTGATTGCGGCGCTCGCGCTCGCCATTCCGATCGGACTGGTCGGAGGCCTGGCGCTGGCGCGCCAAATGAACCGGATGGTTGCCGCTATCGGAGATCTGGGAGCGCATGTCAGTGTTGGAGATCTGAAACGGCGCGCTGCTACCGATGGCAGCGGTGATCCCGTCGACCGCCTCAAGTCCACCCTGAACCAGATGCTCGATCGCATTCAGAAGCTGGTCGAGGAGCACCGGATCCTGACCGATGCGCTCGCTCATGATCTCAGGTCGCCGCTCACGCGCATTTCGATGCAACTGGCAGGGGCATCACCGGTATGTGGGAAGCAAGATCATGCGGAGCGATTCGAGATGATCGGCCAGGAAGTCGATGGCGTGCTCCATATCCTTGAAAGCGCACTCCAGATCAGCCGTGCAGAAGCCGGGACTGGTAAAGAGAGCTTTGAGCCGGTCGACGTATCCGCGATGATGCAGGATCTTTGCGAAATCTATGGTCCGTTGGCCTCGGCCGCAAAGGTGCGGCTGGAGTTCGAAGGCGAAGGCGACCTGGTCGTTCAGGGGGACCGGGTTCTTCTTGCGCGGGCGGTTTCCAACCTGATCGACAATGCCATCAAATATGGCGCGGGCGGGAATGTTATCTACCTTCGGACCGAGCGGGAAGGGCACACGGTTCGGATCGAGGTGTCGGACCGTTCGGCGGGCATTCCGGAAGAACGACGTGCGGAAGCGCTCAGAAAGTTCGGGCGGCTCGATCATGCCCGCTCGACACCGGGAAGCGGCCTTGGTCTTACCCTCGTGAACGCGGTTGCATCGTTGCACAGCGGTTCGTTCGAACTGCTCGATCACCGCCCCGGCTTGCGAGCCGTTATTGCGCTGCCGGCTAGTCGGCCAACATAGACGTCTTGCTGCTTTATGCTGCCACAACTCCAAAAGCCGCCAGTCCGCAATCGGCCATTGGTGGCATCGTCCACACGAATTGCGCCATCGAGCCGATTGTGACGCTGATGACGCAACTGGGAGGATTTGCGCAAGTTTCATCTCTTTGAACGGAGCAAGTCGATGACGGTCAGCAAGCAGCTATACCAGATCGAGCAGGCCTTCTAGCTTAAGGGTGAGGAACATTTCATAGGGTCAGGACCCATTGATTTGATGTGACGGCTGTGATTCAGGCTCGCGGTGAGGAGCTTGGATGATGAGTGATTTGTTCTGGCTGACGGCCGAGCAGATGGCGCGTCTTCGGCCCTATTTCCCAGAGAGCCATGGCCGCGAGCGCGTTGACGATCGGCGCGTTTTGAGCGGGATCATCTTCGTCAACCGCAATGGGCTGAGGTGGCGGGATGCGCCGAGGGAATATGTCCCGGCGAAGACGCTCTACAATCGCTGGAAGCGGTGGAGCGACAAAGGCATCTTCATCCGCATGATGGAAGGACTGGCCACACCGCGGGCTGCTGATCGCAAGGCGATCATGATCGACGCGACCTATCTCAAGGCTCACCGCAGGGCAGCCAGCCTTGGAGAAAAAAGGAGGCCCGGGACGCCTGATCGGACGGACGAAAGGCGGCATGAGCACCAAGCTGCACGCCGTGATCGATGCGAATGGTCGTCCGATCAGCTTCTTTATGACCGCCGGACAGGTCAGTGATTATACCGGCGCGGCCGCGCTGCTCGATACCCTATCCCAAGGCGCAATGGATGCTGGCCGACCGGGGCTATAACGCCGACTGGTTCCGCGACGCCTTGCAGGAAAAGGGGATCACGTCCTGCATCTCGGGTCGAAAAATACGGAACGAGACCGTCAAATACGACAAGCGCCGCTACAAACGCCGCAACCGTATCGAGATCATGCTCGGTCGCCTGAAAGACTGGCGGCGCGTCGCAACGCGCTATGATCGCTGCCCGAAGGCCTTCTTCTTCGCCGTGGCCCTCGCCGCTACCTTCATCTTCTGGCTCTGATCAATGAGTCCTGACCCTAGAGTCGTACCGACGTCTCCAGCATGTCGCCGAAGCCGCACACCGTGATCCGATAGTCTCCCGGTTCGAATCGCCAGCCGTGCGCCGCCGTGTCGCGGTAACGCAGGTCGTCGAGGGCGATCGTCAGCGTCACCGTGCGCGCCTCGCCGGGCTGGAGCGACACGCGCGTGAAGGCCTTGAGCATGCGCGGCCAGCGCTCGATCCCGCCGGGGCCGCCGACGTAGCAAAGGAGACTCGCATCGCCGGCGCGGTCGCCGAGGTTGCTGATGGTGGTGGTGATTTCGAGCGCGGTCGCGGTTGCACGCACGTGCAGCGCGCGTTGGCCGAAACGGGTGTAGCTGAGGCCGTGGCCGAAGCGATAGCGCGGTTCGACCCCGTCGCGCGCGAATTTGCCGTAGCCGTGCCAATAGTCATAGCGGATCGTGTCGGCGTCGCGGTCGAAGAAGGGGTAGTGGGCGGGATCGCGCGCGACCGTGAAGGGCAGTCGGCCCGACGGGTTCGCGTCGCCGAACAGGATGTTGGCGAGTGCGGTGCCGCCCTCCATGCCCGCGTAGAAGGTTTGCAGGATCGCCGCGGCGCGGCCGCGCCAGCCCTCGACGAGCACCGCCGACCCCGCGACGATCGCGACGATCACCGGGGTCCCGGTGGCGGCGACGGCGTCGATCAGCGCGACCTGCGCCGCGGGCAGGTCGAGCGACAGCCGGTCGCCGCCGATCGCGGCGCGGCGCGTGCCGTCGCTTTCCTGTCCGAGCGTGAGCTCGCCGGGAATATATTCGCCTTCCTCGCGCGCGGTGTAGCCCGCGACGACCAGCGCGACGTCGGCGCCGCGCGCGGCGGCGACCGCGGCCGCGATATCGTCCTCGTCGCCGGTCAGGATCGCGTCGGGACCCAGGCGTTCGCTCAGCGCCGCAAGAGTCGTCACGACATGCGGCGGGCGGACGCGGCTTGATCCCCTGTCGCCGGTGTTCGCCTGGACCGCCAATTTGCCGAGCACCGCGATACGCCCGATCTTCGCGCGATCGAGCGGCAGGACGCCGTCGTTTTCGAGCAGGACGATCGATTTTTCGGCGGCCTCGCGCGCGAGCGCGACGTGCGCCGGGCCGGCGACCAGCTCGGCCGGATAGGCCTCGCACGGATCCTCGGCGCAGGCGAAGCGATATTGGGTGTGCAAGATGTTGCGGCAGGCGCGGTCGATCACCCACGGCGCGACATGCCCCGCCTCGACCGCCGCGACCAGCTTGTCGCCGAGGATCTGCGGCTCGGGATTTTCGATGTCGAGCCCGGCGGACACGGCATAAGGCTTGTACAATCCCATCACCCAATCCGAATGGACGAAGCCGGAAAAGCCCCATTCGGTGCGCAATATGTCGGTAAGCAGGCCGTGGTGCTGGCCGCAATATTCGCCATCCAGTTTATTGTATGCACTCATCACCGTCGCGATGCCGGCGTCGAGCGCGGCCTTGAAATGCGGCAGGTAGATCTCGTGCAGCGCGCGTTCGTCGATCCGCACATCGACCCTGAAGCGGGCATTCTCCATCGAATTGAGCGCGAAATGCTTCACCGTTGCCATCACATTCTGGGTCTGGATGCCGAGCCCGAGCGCGGTGCCCATCGCGCCCAGATGATGCGGATCCTCGCCATAGGTTTCCTGTGCACGGCCCCACGCCGGGTGGCGGAGAAGGTTGATGCAGACGGCGCCCGACAGGTCGCAATCCTGCGCGCGCATCTCCTTGCCCATCGCCTCGCCGATCCGCATTTCGAGGTCGGTGTCGAAGGTCGCGCCGCGCGCCATGGTGCATGGAAAGCAGGTGCTTTGCCCGCGCGCGACCCCGCGCGGCCCGTCGGAGAACCACAGCGGGGGGACGCCCAGCCGTTCGATCCCGCTGCCGGCGCGATAGGGGCGTGCGCCCCACAATTTGTCGTCGGCAACGAAATCGGCAAAAAAACCGCGTCCCGACAGCATGCCGACCTTTTCGGCGAGCGTCGCCTCGGCGATGATCGCTTCGATCGTTTCGGAAATCCACGCGTCGGACGCACCGCGGCGGGGAGCGAAATCATGCTGCGTCGGATCGGTCATCGGGCGTCTTCCGTTGTTTGGAGGAATGGGGCATTGCGGCGCGCGTTGCGCCACGCGATCGCACGGACGAGACGCGCATGGGTGCGTGCGTCGAGCGGATAGAAATGGATGAACAGCCCGGCGCAGATCGCCAGCAGGGCGGGCGCCAGTCCGGTGAGCGCGCGGATGCTGGTCAGCGCTTCGGGGGTTTGGTCGGCGTTGGGAACATAGCCGATCGCATCGAGCAGGATGCCGATCAGCCCGGTGCCGACCCCCAGCGCGACCTTTTGCGTAAAGGCGAGGAAGCCGACAAGCGCTCCTTCGGCGCGCAGCCCCGTCTGCCATTCGCCGACCTCGACCGTGTCGGGCAGCATCGACCAGAAGGTCAGGACGAAGGCAGCGCTGCCGACGCCGTTGAGCGCGAGCAGCCCATAGAGCAAGGGTCCCGCTTTCGGTGCGAGGGCGAAGATCAGGATGTTCGCCGTGGCACCGATCGCGATACCGCTGAGCCATACCGTGCGCTTGCTCGTCCGCCGTGTCACCTTGACCCACGCCAGCATCGACAGCGCGGCGGCGGTCAGCGAAATAGTCAGACCGACGGTGATCGTCTCCTCCGACCCGGCATAATATTTCATGTAATAGAGCAGCGCCTTGCCCCCCATCGCATAGCCGATCGAGCCGACGAGCGTTGCGCCGAGCAGGAGCAGGAAGGCGCGGTTCGAACGCACCGCAGCGAGCATCGCGCCAAAGGCTGGATGCGCGTCGGGGGCTTCGCCGATCGCCTCGCGTGTCCGCGCGAAGCAGTTGAGCAAGACCAGCGTCGCGATGCCGGCATAGAGGATCGTGACCCACAGAAAGCCCTCGCGCCCGCCGCCGAAGCGGCCGACGAGCGGCAGCGTCGCCGCGGCGAGCAGCAATCCGGTGAGGATCGCGAACAGCATGCGTGCGCCGGCGAGGCGCGAGCGGGTCAGCGAATCGCCGCTCATCCGCGCCGAGAGCGCGACGAAGGGGATGTTGACGACGGTATAGGCGGTGCGGAACAGGATGTGTGTGACAAGGCAGAAGGCTGCGAGCGCGGTCCCCGACAGGCCGAGCGGCATGAACATCGCGACAAAGCTCAGCGCGAGGAGCGGGGCGCCATAGAGAAGATAGGGACGGTAGCTGCCGAAGCGGCTGCGCGTCCGGCTGGCGATCACCCCCATCGCGGGGTCCGTAATCCCCTCCCATACCAGCGCGATCATGATGATGAGCCCGGCCAGCGACGCCGAAAGCCCCAGCACGTCGGTGTAAAAATAGAGGAGGAAGAGCGAACAGAAGGTGAAATAGAGGTTGAAGGCGAGGTCGCCCGATCCATAGGCGACGACCTGACCGGTCGCCAGATCGGTGTGCGCTGCCGTGACGCGATTGCTGCTGGTCATCGTTGCTCCCTCCCCATCGACGGCACGGGTCTATCGCAACGCAATTCCTTTGTCTGCTATTTTTATCCAGATGGATAGTTATTTGCTGGACTTGCCTTCCAGTCGCGATACGCCGGGCAGGAAAAGCGCTACGATACCGTCGGAATAGGCCTCGATCGTTTCATCCGACAGCGCATCGATCCCGTGCGTGTGCTTGGCCTCGGCGGCGAGGTTGAAGATCGATTGGGCGGCACCGGTCAGCGCATAGATCATCAGCACCGGGTCGACCCGCGGCATTTGGCCGCTTTGCATCAGTTCGTCCCAGCGGGGCAGGATGCGATCGTGGCTCGGCCGGATGAACTGCTTGGCGGCCCATTCGAGCCGGTCATTGTCGCGGAAGGATTCCTGCACCATCAACCGCGCGTGTTCGGGATGTTCGGCGCAATAGCGGATATAGCGCCGCAGAGAGCGCTCGAACGCCTGGCCGGACGGCATGTCGGCCTCTTCGGGCGGCGGGCGCAGGATCTCGGACATGCGCGCGAACAGCAGGCGAACCGCCTCGCGCCACAATTCGTCCTTGGTGCCGAAATGATATTTGATCAGCCCGTGCTGGACACCGACCGTCTCGGCGATTTCGCGCACCCCGACGCCGTCGAAGCCATGGCGGGCGAACAGCAGCAGCGCCTCTTCGACGATGCGCTGGCGCGTTGCGACACCGCGATCCTGGACGCGCCTCTTCGGCTCCCGCTTCGGTTGCAATCTATTCGGTCCCCGGCTGTCGGTCCCGCGCCCCGGACGGGCGACGAGGCATTTGGCAACTATCAGTTGTCGGCCGGTCTTCGCAACGGCCAATACGGCGGCAGGATCAGGGCAGCGTCTTGCCGCCCGGGAGGCGGTCGGGTTCGCGTTTCACCCCCAGCGGTTCGAACCGGGCGCGATAGCGATCGAAGCGCGCACGCATGTCCTGGACCACATCTGGATGCAGCGAGGCGACATTGTAATTTTCGCCCGGATCGGTCGACAGGTCGAAGAGCAGGTTGGCACCGATCCGCGCGAGTGGAAGGTCATATTCGCGGTAATAGCTGCGCGCGACGAACTTCCAGCGGTCGGTGCGGATGCCTGCCACCTTTTCATTGTCGAACAGGATCAGATCATCGTGCGGGCCGGGTGCTCCCTTGTGCATCACCGCGCTGATATCCTTGCCGTCGATATCGACCCCGGCGGGCAGCGGCTTTCCGGCCAGGGCGGCAAAGGTCGGCAGCAGGTCGAAATTCATCGTCAGCGCGCCGCTCCGGCTGCCGGCGGGAATACGGCCGGGGGCCCAGGCGACGAAGGGTACGCGATACCCGCCGTCCCAGCCGGCGCCGCCCTTGCGGTCGCGCAATGCGCCGCTCGATCCCTCGAACCACGGGCCATTGTCCGAGGTGACGATGACATAGGTGTCGTTCGCAAGGTCGAGTCGTTCGAGTTGTTGGCGCAGCCGGCCGAGCTCGGCATCGACCTCCTCGACGACGTCGCCATAGGCGCCGGCGGGCGAATGACCGGCGTGGTCGGGGGTCGGGTTCAGCGGGATGTGGGGTGCGGTCAGCGCCAGCATCAGGAAGAAGGGCCGGCTGTGGTTCGCTTCGACGAAGTCCGACGCGCGCGCGAAGAAACGCTGCGTCAGCCGCACCATGTCGACATCCTCCTGCGTGAACTCGACGCCCTTGCCTGCGGTGTAGAGCGAAAGCGGCTTCATGTCGTGGCTGTAGGGCAGACCGAAAAACAGGTCGAAACCTTGCACGGTCGGCGGCCAGTAGGGTGGGACATGGCCAAGGTGCCATTTTCCGATCAGCGCCGAGGCATAATCCTTGCCGAGTATTTCGGGGATCGTCATCTCGCCGGGTGGCAGCCCGTTGGTGTCGCTGGCCTGTATCACCTGATGGGCCAGTCCGGTACGGATCGGGTAGCGCCCGGTCAGCAGGCCCGCCCGCGACGGGGTGCAGACGTTGGCCGAGGCATAGGCGTCGGTCATCAGCAGCCCGTCGGCGGCGAGGCGATCGATATTCGGAGTGCGGATCGCGCGCGACCCGTTCGCGCCGATGTCGCCGTAGCCGAGGTCGTCGGCGAGCACTACGATGAAGTTTGGCGGCCGCTTGTGCGCCTCCCGGCTTTTCGACTTCGCCAGCGCGAGGGTCGAGGCACCGCCGGCGCCCGCCAGCGCGAGGGCGGCGAGCAGGCTCCGGCGATCGAGGGTCGTCATCAGAACCGATACTCCACGGTGGCGCCGAACTGGCGCGCGGCGGTTGACGGGAAGAATTGCGACTGGCCGCCTTCGTCGAGCGGGGTGTCGTAGATCAGTTCGACGAAGCTCTTGTCGGTCAAATTCTTGCCCCAGATCCACGCCCGCATGCGATCGCCCGGCAGCGCGAAGCCGAGTTGGGCGTCGAGCAGGCCATAGGCCTTTTGCACCGACTTCGGATCGAGGTCGAGCGCGGTGAAGGTGCTACCGCGATGGGCATAGGAGAGCTGCCCGAAGATGCGGTTGCCCGACGCCGACACCTCGGTTTCGTAGCGCAGCGTGGCGTTGCCGGTAAATTTCGGCGCCTGGGCGAGCGGCTTGCCGGTCAGGTTCTGGCTTTTCTGCCCGCCGGCGGTGATGCACCCCTGCGCCACCGTCTGTCCGTAGAAGCACGGCGCGCCCTTGAAGTCGGTATATCTTGCCTTGGTGTATGCCGCACCGCCGTCGAGACTGAACCCCGCGCCAAGGTCGATGCTGACGTCGGCTTCCACCCCGCGGGTGCGCAGCGAACCCGCGTTGACCACATCGAACACCAGCGTGCCGGTGGCCGAAGTGCCGATCGCCTGCGCCTGGAAATCATCGAAATCGGTCTGGAACAGCGCGACGTTGAGCCGCACCCGGCGGTCGAACAGCTGCGTCTTGGCGCCCAGTTCATAGGCGGTCGGAATTTCGGGTTCGACGGTGCGCAGCACGGCCGAATCGAGCAGCGGGTTGAAGCCGCCGCCCTTGAAGCCGCGCGCGACGCTGCCATAGAAAGTGACGGCGTCCGACGGGACGAACTGCGCGCCGAGGCGCCACGTCCATGCCCCGTCGACGCGCTTGCCGCGTTGCGTGGTGGGGGCGACGATGGGAGTCGTACCGGGCAGACCGTAGCGGCTGAAAGTCGTATTCAGCCGCTCGACGGTGTAGCGCAGCCCGCCGAAGAGGTTGAAGTGGTCGCCGAAATGATAGGTGGCGTCGGCGAAGGCGGCGAAATTCTGCGTTTCATTTTCGACCGCGATCGCGCGCGAAAGCTTGGTGCCGAGCGGGGCGAGCCCGAACGTCCCTTGCTGGCTGTTGGTGAGGTCGAAACTCTGGTTGAACAGGAATAGCCCGCCGACCCATTCGAACGTCTGCTTCGACGGCGACGAGAGACGCAATTCCTGGGTGAACTGGCGCTGGTTGCTGACCCCGGCATTGATGCTGAGCACCGCGGTCGGGCGCTGGTCGGAATCGTTGTTGTCGGTGGTATCCCACCAGCGCATCGCCGAGATCGAAGTGAGGGTAATTCCGCTCGCGCCCTCGATGTCGACCTGGACCGATCCGCCATAGGTTTCCTGCCGGACGAAGGTCCGGCCATCGAGCGTCACGTCGCGGTTCTTGGGTCCGGGAACGATGCCGGCGGCGGTGACAAGCGACTGGACGTTCGCGTTGGTCCCGAAGCTGCGAATCGTCCACATGCAGCAGGCGGCATCGCGCGACGAATAGTCACCGGCGACCAGCACGCGGATATTGTCGGCGGGCTCCCACAGCAATTTGGCACGTGCGCCCCATTCGTCGCGCTCGTTGAGGCGGCTGCCGTCGAAGCGATTCCTGATATAGCCGTCGCGCTTGGTGAGATAGCCCGAGGCGCGGAATGCCAGATTGTCGGTCAGCCCGCCGGTGACCGTGCCGCGCAGGACGATTTCGTCAAACTCGCCATAGGTCGCCTGCACGCGTCCGCCCCAATCGTAGCCGGGGTCGTTGGTGACGATGTTGAGCACGCCCGCCGAGGCATTCTTGCCGAACAGCGTGCCCTGCGGTCCGCGCAATATCTCGACGCGCTGGACGTCGAAAAAATCGGTGAGACCGGCACCCTGACGCCCGATCGGGACGCCATCGACGACGATGCCGACCGATCCCTCGATCGCCGACGAGAAATTGTTGGTACCGATTCCGCGGATCGAAATGCCGGCACCGCGCGGGTTGTTGCTGCCCTGGAACGAGAAGTTCGGGGTCGCCGTCTGCAGCTGGGAAATTTCGGTGATGTTGCGGTTGCCGAGCTGTTCGCCGCCCAGAACCGCAACCGATAGCGGAACATCCTGCAACGACTGCTCGCGCTTTTGCGCGGTCACGACGATCTCGTTCGCATTGTCGGCGGCGTTTGCATCGGGCGTCGGAGCGCCTTCCTGTGCATAGGCACCGCTCACGATCAACGTCGACCCCATCAACGCCGTGATTGCACGCTTCATTGTCCATCCTCCCCAATATTTATCCATATGGATAGTAATTTTGCCATCGCCTTGTCAAGACGGAGTCCGCGGGGCGGACGGCGGGGATTCGAGCGGGCGCGTTGGTCGTCGCGCGGCGCGGCGGGCGATCGGCAAAAGATGCGTCGGCCGCCGGAGGAAAGCTTCGACCGGCGCGGTTTCCTGCGCCCCAACATTATTCAAGTTGCTGAAACGGGCGACCGTGGGGCATGCCCGCGCAATCGGCCACGGAAGCGAAATCGCGATGACTGCCAAGCATAATATCCTGATCGTCGACGATCATGGCATCACGCAGAGCGGACTGAAGCTGCTGTTTGCGTCGCACGATCGCTATCAGGTGATCGGGGCGCTCGATCGCGGGGCGACGGTCAATGCCTTCGTCCAGTCACAGCCGGTCGACCTCGTCATTCTCGACCTCAACCTGCCCGACGTCCGCGGCATCAACGTGCTCGCCGAGATCGTCGGATCGCGCGACATGACGGTGATCGTGCTGACCGGCGAAACGCTGCTGGCGGAGATCGACTATGCGCTTAAGCTTGGTGCGCGCGCGGTGGTCAGCAAATCCGATCCTCCCGAACAGATCGTTGCCGCCTGCGATGCGGCGCTGGCGGGCGACATTTTCGTGTCCGACCATATGCGCGAGGCGCTCGGCAAGTTTCACCAGCCGCCCGTTGCGCTGTCGTCGCGCCAGATGGCGATCCTCCACTATCTGGCGCAGGGCGAGAGCAACAAGGAAATCG
The DNA here is from genome assembly GCF_022701295.1 of Sphingopyxis sp. YF1. Classification (NCBI taxonomy): domain Bacteria; kingdom Pseudomonadati; phylum Pseudomonadota; class Alphaproteobacteria; order Sphingomonadales; family Sphingopyxidaceae; genus Sphingopyxis; species Sphingopyxis sp. YF1. Next base: position 3,095,599 of record NZ_CP033204.1, on the reverse strand, counting down.
CGTACCGGCTGGCGATTGCCCAGCCGACCGTGTCGTTCCACATCGCCGAACTGCGCCGCAAGCTCGACGTGCCGAACAACCGCAAGATCGTCGAGCGGGCGCAGGAACTAAAGCTGCTCTGACGCTCCCAGCGCCGGATGGCGACCCATTTCGCGGCAGGGCGGCTTGACGATCATCAGGCCGACGATGTCGCTGAGCCGGCCACGTGTCACCGTGGTGTCGTCATAGGTTAGTGCTACGAGCCGGTCCCGCATCGATCCGCTCTCGGCCAGCGCCGCATCGAAAGCCGCGCGCTGGTCGAAATCGAGAAGTCGCCGCGTGCCGATTCCGGCCTGCAATTCGTCGGTCGCGCATGGCGTCACATGGTCGAACGCGCAGGGCAGGGTGATCCGGAGCGTCGTGCCCTCGGATGAGGAGGCGATGATTCGGAGTGTTCCCGACAATATTTCGACCAGCCGTTTGGCCGACCGGAATCCCGATCCCGACCCCTCGATGCTTTCGTCGCCGCGCAACCGCGTCGCGGTGTCGCCGTTGAGCGCCGCGACCAGTTCGGCGGACAGGCCCCGGCCGCTGTCCGCGATCGTTATGATCGCATTCCCGTCGCGGCGCTGGAGCATGACCTTGGCGCCACCCTTGTCTGTAAATTTATACGCATTGCTCAGCAGATTGGCGAGCGCGCGCATCAGGAGGGGTTTGTCGGAGATCAGGGTGACATCGCCCTCGACCCGCGTTTCGAGGCGCAGTTTCTTGTCGGCGAAGGGCGCCTTGAACATCATCTGCAGCGGTTCGAGCAGTGCCCGCGCCTCGAAGGCGCTCAACGCGAGGAAGCGTATGTCGCTGCCGACGATATTGGCGCCCGACATGGTCGTCGAAACGATTTCGCTCAAATAGGTCGCCGAACTCTGGAGCATACCGGTGAGTTCGTCGTGGACGCCATCGGTATCGCCGCGGCGGAGCACCTCTACCGCGGTGTTCAGCGCGAGGATCACCTGCTTGCTGTCGTGACCCGACGCGTGGAGCAGCGCATTCTGGCTGTTCACCGTTTCGAGTGCGAACGCCTTTTCCTGGGCGAGCCGCGCCGCGTGCTCGCTCATCTCGAGCCGTTCGGCCAGCGAGCGCGCATATTTATGGTCAGCGACCAGCTTGTCGTTCTGGATCTTCCTCAGGTTCAGCCCGAGCGCCAGCGTGACCATGATCGATTCGAACAGCCCGACGGGACCCGCAAGGTGCCAGTTGATCGGTAGCCAGGCGAAGAAGCCCATCGAAGCGATCGCGGCGTAGATGATGAAGACCGCAAGGCTCCCCCAGCCAACGAACAGCGGCCAGAGCTGGCGGCCGAGTTGCTGCATCGCGGCAAAGCCGACAAAGGGCAGGAACAGTGCGACCGCGACCGCAACCAACCAACCGCCAATGTGCAGTGCCTGACGAAACCCGGGCGGATAGAGCGCCAGCCCGGGCTGCAACACCATGATCAGCAGCGCGGCACCGATCAGGACGCGCAGCGCGACGTCGCGGCGCGGGAAATGCGCGGGCGTGTTAATGAAGCTGCGCCCGAACTGGGCCATGGCGGCGGCGAAGCCGCATTTGAAGACATCCTCGATCGCGACCCCGGCCAGCGGACGGTCGGCGAGAAAGAAGATGGTGATATAGCCTTCCGAATGCACCGTGTTGAGCGCGAAGAAACCCTGCGCGACGGCGAGCCAGATGAATTCGCGATGCCCCGTGATCGAAAAGAACAGGAAGTTCAGCAGGATCAGCACGACGACCCCGAATACGACGCCCGAGACCATTGCGATGTTCGATCGTCGTTCCTTGAAGAAGCTGCCGTAGCTGTTGATCTTGAGCGGAAGATAAGTCGAATTTTCCGACAGGAAGTCGATCAGCAGCAATTTTTCCTGCCCGGGGTCGAGCACGAATTCGGTGCTGAAGGCCTGATAGGTCCGCAGATTTTCGCTCGCGATCGCCGGATCGGTGCCGTCGACGAGCAGGTGCGGCTGGTTGCCCGACATTTCGTAGAGGCGGAAATAGCTGAGCGAACCGCGTCCGGTCGTGAAAATCCAGCTTCCCTGATTGTCACCGGCATTGCGGACCTTGATCATTACCATCGTCTTGCGGCCGGGCGGCCCGAAATGGATTGTCGGCCCGGTGACGCGCTGGAGCGGTTCGGCCAGTACGCTCGCCATGTCGATCGTCGCCGGATAGGCAGTGCCCGTCTTGTAGCGCACGAAGCGCGCGAGCGCCGGGGCATCCTCGCCGGCGTGGAGCTCGATCGTCGGCAGGACCCGGGCTGCGGCCCCGCTGGGCGACAGCCAGGCCAGCATCATGAAGGCGATGAGGGAGATCCAGTGTCTCGTCGGCATGCGGCCAAATCTGTCGCGTGCCGGTCGGTTAAAGTCAATTTCACTTTGATCGGGGGTTTTGGCGACCCCGTCCCGCGTGGCGGCGGCGGTTGCCCCCCGTCGCCGCCGCCGCATCCCGGCGGCGCGCGATCGCGCGGGCGCACCGGGATGGAGCCTGATGCACGACCCGGCCGCGGCGCACCACCCCAAGGAACATTGGGTAGACGCGGCGTGTCCGCGGTTCCTAATCGATCCGAAATACAGCCGAAGGCGGGGGGCCTCCATTCGGCGGATGGGTCGCAGAAAATGGCAAGCAACGGAGGTGGAGTGCGCGCGGCGTCCTTCGCCGACGACCATGCTTGTGTTCGTGACTTGTCGGGGAGTGTGAACATGTCGAAAATTTCCAGATCGCGCCTGATGGCGACCAGCGCCATTGCGGGCCTGTCGATCCTTCAGCTGCCGGCGGCGCATGCGCAGGACGCGTTCGGCGTTCACAATGACCAGCCCGACACGCTGGAAGTTGTCGTCGGCGCGGGGGAAGAGGTCGAGGGCGACGATATCGGCGTCTATGCCGACAATGGTGCCGTCGTGGTCGACAATGCCGGCACGATCCGCGGCAATGGACCGGTTTATGGCAGCATCGACAGCCGGCCGAGCGGCGGTGTCGTGATCGCCCAGCCGGGATCGAGCGTGACCAACAGCGGCACGATCAGCGGTACTGCCAACGGCGTGACGACCTCCTATTTCTTCGGCGAGGATGCGGAAGGCGAAAGCCTGCCGGCGCAGGCGCTGGCGACCGATACGACGGTGACCAATAGCGGGCTGATCCGTGGCGAAGCGGGGAGCGGGGTTGCGCTGATCGGCGGCGGCGACGTCGTCAATAGCGGCACGATCCAGGGTCTCAACGGCACCATAGGCAACGGCGCGCAGGGCAATGGCGTCGTCATCGCCGAATTCCCCGAAGCCGTTGCCGAAGGGGTGACCGGCATCGGTTCGCTGACCAACAGCGAAACCGGCCTGATCGAGGGGCAGCTGTTCGGCGCGCTGCTGCAGGGTGGCGGCACGATCGACAATGCGGGCATCATCCGCAGTACCGGCGCCCCCAATCCGGCGACGCCCAATGTCAGCCCCTTCGGTTTGATCGTCGGCGCCAACGCCAGCCAGGAAGGACGCAGCGCGACGGTCAACAACAGCGGGACCATCTCCGGCTTCCTCGGCCTGCTCGCGGGCGGTACGCTGGAAAGCGCGACGATCAACAACACGGGCCTGATCACCGCCAATCAGGCGGCCGTTTTCGGTCTCAACAGCGGCGCGCTGATCGTCAACAACGACGCCGACGGCCAGATCGTTGCGAACGGCCCCGCGATCGTTTCGAATGCCGGCACGCTCACGGTCGACAATGCGGGCCTGATCCGCAGCAACGCGCAAGCCGGCATCAACATCACCACCGCCAACGCGGTGATCGACAACAGCGGGACGATTCAGGGCGGTACGTTCGGTATCACCACCAATCCGTTCCAGGTCGGTCCCGGCGTCTTCGACGATCGTTCGGTCAACACGACGGTGACCAATTCGGGCGCGATCATCGGACTGAACAACGACGGCATCCGCCTGCAGGGCGGCGGCAGCGTCACCAACAGCGGCATGATCAGCGGGCAACAGAATGTCCAGGCCGACGGCGTGTCGATTTTCAGCCTCGTCACGCAGGATCTCGAAACCTATTCGGCGACCGTCGCCAATACGGCGGACGGTTCGATCGACGGCAACCGTTTCGGCGTCATCATCTCGTCGGGCGGCACGCTCGACAATGCCGGGACGATCGGCGGCAATGCCGGCGGGGTGGTGATCCAGAACGGTCTCGCGGCCGACGATATCACCGGGACGCTGACCAACAGCGGTACGATTACCGGTCATGCGGGAATGGGCGTGGCCTTCGACGGGCTTGCGACGGCAACGCTGGGCAACAGCGGGACGATCGAGGGGCATGGCGGCGATGGCGTCTATGCGACCAATTTGCGCGACGGTGTTGCAATCATCGACAATGACGCCGACGGCGTGATCACCGGCGCGCAGTCGGGTGTTCATGTCGAACAGGGCGGCCTCACCCTGACCAACGCGGGCACCATCCGCGGCGACGGCGGTAATCTCGGTTTCGATGCGCCGCCCGATGCCGGCGTCACCATTTCGGGTAGCGTCAACACGATCACCAACAGCGGCACGATCTCGGGCAATCGCTTCGGCATAACGACCGCCAATTATTTCAACCCCGCCACCGGCCAGCTCGAAGGCCTCGCGACCGGCACGACGGTCGTCAACAGCGGCACGATCATCGGTGACAATGACGACGGGGTGCGGTTGATCGGCGGCGGCAGCGTCACCAACAGCGGCACGATCGAAGGCCGGGTCGAGGACTTCGCCGATGGTGTGTCGATGTTCGCCTACACCAATCAGGCCAACGAGGACTATAGCGCCGCGGTGAGCAACGAAGCGGACGGCACGATTGCCGGCGCGCGCTTCGGCGTCATCCTGTCGGGCGGCGGCGACGTCACCAATGCGGGCAGCATCACCGGCGTCGTCGGCGGTGTGTTCGTCCAGGGAACCGCGATCAACAGCGATCCCGGGGAGGATCGCAGCGGCCTCGTCGGCCGCGTCGTCAACAGCGGCACGATCACCGGGACCGGACCGCGGCAGGCGCTCGGTTCGGGCAACAACGGCTATGGCGTCGGTTTCGGTAGCGACATGTCGACCGCGATCCTCGACAACAGCGGCTCGATCACCAGCGAACAATCGGTCGGCGTCCTGCACGGATCGCTCGCCGATCTGACGATCACCAACGCTGCGGGCGGTGTCATCACCGGCGCGACGTCGGGCATTTACGGATCGGCGGGGGGCACGCTGGTCGTCAACAATGCCGGCACGATCCGTGGCGAGGGCACCTACGACGGCTTCGCCGCGCCGCCCGACGCGGGGATCACGATCGGGACCGCCGATTCGAGCGTTACCAACAGCGGCACCATCTCGGGCGCCGGCGCGGGCATCACCACCGCCTATCTGTTCGACGAGGATATCGGCCAGCTGGTCTTCCTTGCGGCAGGCACCACCGTGGTCAACAGCGGCACGATCCGCGGCGAGGCGAACGACGGCGTGCGGCTGATCGGCGGCGGCAGCGTGACGAACAGCGGCACGATCCGCGGCGAGGGCAGCGCGCTGGCCGACGGCGTGTCGATCTACCCCTTCGATCAGCAGGTGCTCGAAAATTACGCCGGCGTCGTCACCAACAGCGAAAGCGGCGACATCAGCGGCGAGCGCTTCGGGATCATCCTCTCGGGCGGCGGCACGATCGACAATGCGGGCACGATCACCGGCGATGGCCCGGGCGGCGTGCTCATCCAGCGCGGCACGGGGCTGGTGCAGGAAAGCGGCCACAGCGGCCTGCTCACCAACAGCGGCACGATCGCCGGGACCAACGGTTATGGCGCGGTCGTTCTGGTCACCGACAATGCCACGATCGCCAACAGCGGCACGATCACCGGCGCGACCTCGGGTGCGGTGGTCGAAGGGGTGGCGGTATCGGCCGACATCGCGCAGACCGGATCGATCACCAACAGCGGCACGATCACCGGTAGCGGCACCTTCGGTGTCGCGACCGCGGGCGCGCTCGACACCGCGGAGATCGTCAACAGCGGCACGATCAGCGGCGCCACCGACGGCGTTATCCTGGGCAATTTCGGCCACGCGACACTGACCAACAGCGGCACGATCACCGGCGGCGGCCGCGGCGTGTGGGGCGACGACAGCGGCCCCGTTACGCTCGACAATGCCGGCGCGATCGCCGGGGGAAGCGGCGTCGCGGTGCAGCTCGGCAGCTTCGACGACAGCGTCATCCTGCGCACCGGCAGCAGCATCGACGGCGTCGTCGATGCGGGCGCGGGCACCGACGGGCTGACGCTCGACGGCGATATCCTCGAACTCACTGCGGCGCAGCAGATCGGCGCGACGGCCAATTTCGAGACGCTCGACGTGGCGGCGGGCTATTGGTCGACTTCGGGCATGGTTGGCACGTTCGACGCGGTGACGATCGCCGAAGGCGCCGCGCTCCAGGTCAATGAAGTCGATCTTGGCGACGATGGGCTGAGTTCGCCGATCCTGACCTCCGCGGTCACGACCAACGGGCGCCTCGTGCTGAACTTCAGCGGTGACGACCAGTTGTCGGAACTCGACGCGCTGTCGGTCACCGGCACCGGCGTCCTCCAACTGATCGGCGAGGCGGTGTTCACCGTCGACACCGATACGCTCACCCACACGGGCGGCACCACCGTCTCGAACGGCGGGCTGATCCTGACCGGAACCCTGCTCGGCGATGTCAGGACCGAGGGGGACGGCGTCTTCCAGCTCGGGGCCGGCGGGACCGAAGGCAATTTCGCGGGTAATATCGTCAACGACGGCACCTTCGTCTTCAACCGCTCGGACGATTACGACTTCCTCGGCGCCTTCTCGGGCACCGGGACGCTGGTGAAGGATGGCAACAGCGTCCTGTCCTTCCTCGGCGACTACGGCTTCACCGGACTCACCAGCATCCTCGCGGGATCGGTGCGGATCGGGGGGGTGATCGATCCCGGAACCGACTTCAACCTCGGCGGCGGCTCGCTCGACATCAGTGGCACCAACCAAACGATCGGCGGCCTGTCGGGCGGCGGCGGAGCGACGGTGATCATCGACGACAGCGAACTGACCATCGATCAGGATGAAAACACCAGCTTCGCCGGCGACATCGCCGGCAACGGCAGCCTGACCAAGGACGGCGACGGCATCCTCAACCTGACCGGTACGAACAGCTACACCGGCCCGACGAACGTCAACGGAGGGACGCTCGCGATCAACGGCAGCATCACCTCCGGCGTCACCGTCAACACGGGCGGCACGCTTGGCGGCAACGGCAGCGTCGGCGACACCAATGTCAACGGCGGCGGGACGCTGGCGCCCGGCAATTCGATCGGCCGCCTCACCGTCAACGGCGATCTCGCGCTCGCCGCGGGTTCGGTCTACCAGGTCGAGGTCAATGCCGCCGGGCAAGGCGACCGTGTCGATGCGACGGGTGCGGTGACGATCGCCGGCACCGCAAAGGTCGAAGTGCTCGCGGAGAACGGCAATTATCGTCCACGCACCGACTATGTCATCCTGACCGGCGCGACCGGCGTCACCGGGCGCTTCGGTTCGGTGACCAGCGATCTCGCCTTCCTCAACCCCTTCCTGCGCTACGGCTCGAACGCCGTGACGCTGTCGCTCTACCGCAATGACATCGACTTCGCCGACGTCGCGGCGAACGCCAACCAGGTCGGGGTCGCCCATGCGGTGCAGGCGCTGGGAATCGACAATCCGTTGTTCGAGACGGTGCTGGTCCAGAATGCGACGACCGCGCAGGCGACCTTCGGCGACCTGTCGGGTGAAATCCTCGCCAGCAGCGTCAGCGGCCTCACCGACGACAGCCGGCATCTGCGGAACGCCCTGCTCGACCTCAAGGGACCTGAAGAAAGCGGCGCCTTTGTCTGGGGTTCGGCCTTCGGCGGCTGGGGCGATTTCGATGCCGCCGGCGGGCGCTTCGCGATGGACACCGATCACAAGGGCTTCGTCGCCGGCATCGGTTACGGCGGCCAGGGCTTCGCCGCGGCGCTGTCGGCGGGCATCGGTTCGTCGGACTTCAACCAGGAGGGGCGCAGCGACCGTGCCGATGTCGAGAGCAAATATCTCGCCGCGCACGCGACCTACGGCACGGGCGAGGGCATCCGCGCCGCTTTCGGCGTGAGCTATGCCTGGCACGACATCGACAGCAGCCGCGCGGTGGGCGCGGCACCGCTCGCGCAGACCCTGGTCTCGCAGCGCGATGCCGACACGCTGCAGGTCTTCGGTGAACTCGGCTACGACGCCCGGATGGGCAAGGCTGCGGTGACGCCCTTCATCCGTCTTGCGCACGTCAGCACCGATGCCGACGGCGTGACCGAGACCGGCGGCAACGCCGCGCTGGTCGTAAGCAAGGCGGAGCAGAAGGCGACCTTCCTCAGCCTCGGTGCGCGGGTCCGCTTCAATGCCGGTGAGGGCGGTTTCCAGCCTTATCTGTCGGCCGCCTGGAACCGGACATTCGACGACCGTGCGGCGGCGTTTGATGCTCGCTTCGCGGCGGGCGGCCCCGGTTTCACCATCCTCGGCGTGGCGATCCCCAAGGATTCGGCCGAGGTCGAGGCGGGTTTCGACTACAGCACCGGCAATTTCCGGATCGGTGCCGCCTATACCGGCACGCTCGCGTCCGACCGGACCAGCCACGGTGCCCGGATAACCGCCCGGATCGCTTTCTGATCTGCGACCCGGTCCGTATCGATCGGGGCGGTTGGAGGCCGGCGCGACACCCAGTCGCGTCGGCCTCGTCATTTCTGCGGGGTGGCGACGGCGATCGGGGGAACCCGATGCTTTGTGCGGCGTGTCCCATATGATGGCCCCGACGAAGAAAAACCCTCCGCCGCCGCCCGCGCCACCGCCACCGGCGCCGCTGTGCCGTTTCGAGGAACTGGCGAACCGCGAAAACCGGCTGCGCGAGGAAGCGGACGCGCGGTGCGACCCCGACAAAAGCACGGACAAGGACTGGTCGCGGGAACTCTTCGTGCGCCGCGACGCTATCACAGGCGATGGAACTCAACGCGCCGATACTCGTCCACTGGATCGACCTCGATCTGCTCGCGCGGCTCGGCATTGCGGCCCTGCTGGGGCTGTTGCTGGGGCTCGACCGCGAGATTCGCGGGCATGAGGCGGGGTTTCGCACCCACGGGCTGATCTGCTTTTCGGCCGCGGCAATGACCGTCTCGATCATCGTGCTCCACGCCCAGATCGGCGGCGAGCGCGCCGATCCCTTGCGCATCTTCGAGGCGACGGGCGCGTTCATCGGCATCATCGGCGCCGGACTGATCGTGTTCAGCAAGGGCGAGGTGCGAAACCTCACCACCGCCGCGCATCTGTGGCTGGCGGCGGTGATCGGTATCGCGTGCGGGGCGGGGCAATGGCCGCTGGTGCTGATCTGCAGCGTCATCAGCGTCGTGATGCTCAGCCTGCTCGGCTGGATCGAGGCACGTTGGGAGCGTCGGCGCGCCGACGCCGACGATATGCCGTGATATTGCCATTTGGCATCGTATATCTTATATAGTGCCATAAGGAGATGATCCATGCTGGCCTTGCAGCCCGTCGATACCGCGGTGCCGCCCTTTCGGCCCGATCCCGTCACGCAGGAGGAGGGGGCGGCGATGTTCCGTGCCGCCATGACGCTGTTCGGAAAATGGCGCCTGACCGACGAACAGGGTGCGACCCTGCTCGACATGCCGCTGCGCAGCTATCGCCGCTGGAAGGCCGAAGGCCCGGGCCGCCTGTCGCGCGACGGCCGGGCGCGGCTGTCGAACCTGATGGGCATCCACAAGGCGCTGCGCATCATCTTTCACGAACCGCAGCGCGGCTATGACTGGATCGGCGCGTCCAACGTGGCCTTTGCCGGGGCGAGCGCGCTCGATGTGATGCTTGGCGGCGAACTCACCGACATCATGCGCGTGCGGCGCTATCTCGACGCCGAACGCGGCGGATGGTGACCGGCACTGCGGCGCTTCCGGTCGCGCAGATCCAATGGCCGGGGGCGGTGCGGATCATCCGCAGCCTGTTCCCGCCGATCGACCTGTTCGAGGATATCGCCGATCCGGCCGACTGGGCGCTGCTGCTGTCGGCGGAGCAGAAGAGCAACCCGCGCATCATGGCGACGGTGGGCAATCTCGACCGCGTGCCGCCCGACCGGCGTGTCGGCGGGCCGGGAGCGTCCTTCCTGATGGCGCCCTTCACCCATGTCAGCTCCGACCGGAAAAGTCGCTTTTCGGACGGCAGCCATGGCGTGCTCTATGTCGCCCGGGCTTATGAAACCGCCTTGTTCGAAACCATCCACCACCATGCGCGCTTCATGGCGCGAACCGCCGAGGCGCCCGGCTGGACCTCGCAGTTCCGCGAGATCGTGCTGACCGTCGCGGCCGGCCTGCACGATTTACGCGGCGAGGGCGATGGCGGGGAAGCACTCGCCCCTGACGATTATGCCGCGGGCCAGCGCCTCGCTGCCGGGCTTCGCGCTGCGGGCGCCGACGGACTGGTCTATCCCAGTGTCCGTCATCGCGGCGGCGAGTGCGTCGCGCTCTTTTACCCCGACGGCGCGTCGGCTCCGCTGCAGGGGCGCCCCCTCGACTATCATTGGGACGGCGGCCGCGTCGACCTGGTTCGCGACGCGGGAACAGGCGCGGTGTTCCGGCTCGTCGAGCAATGATACGGCGGCGTCTGCGACGCGGCGCAGCGTAAAATCATACGCAAATACTATGCGGCCCGACTTTTCCGGCTCTCGAATTAAAACGCCGGCCTCTCCTATCTGACGCTCCGCAGGCGAATCGCGCACGCTTCCCGTGGCGACGTCTTGCCGGAGCAACCGCATGCAGGACCTTCTCTGGATCGGCATCATCCTCGCGCTTTTGGCGGCAAGCCTCGGCTATGCCCGCCTCTGCGACGACGCGTGAGGGGTGCCGATGACTCCCGACCTTTGGCTCGCCGCGATCACCGCGCTCGGCCTTCTCGCCTATCTTGTCGCCGTGCTCGCGCGGCCCGAACGCTTCTAGGGGGAGGCGGATCATGACCGTCCAGGGATGGTTTCTCATCGTCGCCTTCGTCGGCATCCTGCTGGTGCTGGCGCGGCCTATGGGCCAATGGCTCTTCGCGCTCTATGAAGGGCGCCGAACGCCGCTGCACCGCCTGCTCGGCCCGGTCGAGGCGGGCTTTTACCGCCTCTCGGGGATCGACCCCGCCGAAGAGCAGGGGTGGCGCCGCTACGCGGTCCACATGCTGATTTTCAACACGGTGCTGCTGCTCTTCACCTATGCGGTGCTGCGCCTGCAGGGCGGGCTGCCGCTCAATCCACTCGGCTATGACGGCACCAGCGCGCATCTCGCCTTCAACACCGCGATCAGCTTCACCGCGAACACCAACTGGCAAAGCTATGGCGGCGAATCGACGATGTCGAACCTGTCGCAGATGCTCGGCCTCACCATCCACAATTTCCTGTCGGCGGCGACCGGCATCGCGCTCGCCTTCGCGCTGTTTCGCGGTTTCGCACGGCGCGAGAGCAAGGCGATCGGCAATTTCTGGGCCGATATGACGCGGGTGACGCTCTATCTGCTGCTGCCGCTCTGCATCGTCATCGCCCTCTTCTATATCGCGAGCGGGGTACCGCAGACGCTCGCGGCTTCGGTCGATGTGACGACGATCGAGGGCGCGAAGCAGGTGCTCGCGCTCGGCCCCGTCGCGAGCCAGGAAGCGATCAAGCTGCTCGGCACCAACGGTGGCGGCTTCTTCAACGCCAATTCGGCGCATCCGTTCGAAAATCCGACCGCGCTCACCAATCTCGTCCAGATGCTGTCGATCTTCGTGATCGGCACCGGGCTCACCTATTGCTTCGGCAAGGCGGTGGGCGATACGCGTCAGGGCTGGGCGATCCTGTCGGCGATGATGCTGCTGTTCCTCGCCAGCGTCGCGATCACCTATTGGCAGGAAGCCGCGGGTAACCCGATCCTGCACCAGCTCGGCGCGCACGGCGGCAATATGGAGGGCAAGGAGGTGCGCTTCGGCATCGCCGCCTCGGCGCTGTTCGCGGTGGTCACCACCGCGGCATCGTGCGGCGCGGTCAATGCGATGCACGACTGCTTCACCGCATTGGGCGGGATGATCCCGCTGTTCAACATGCAGCTTGGCGAAGTCGTGATCGGCGGCGTCGGGGCGGGAATCTACGGCTTCCTGCTCTTCGCGATCCTCGCGGTGTTCGTCGCGGGGCTGATGGTCGGGCGAACCCCCGAATATGTCGGCAAGAAGATCGAGGCGCGCGAGGTCAAGCTCGCGGTGCTCGCGATCGCGGTGCTCCCGCTCACCATCCTCGGTTTCACCGCGATCGCGTCGGTCACCGGAGCGGGGCTCGCGGGGCCGCTCAATCCGGGACCGCACGGCTTTTCGGAGATCCTCTATGCCTTCACCAGCGCGACCGCGAACAACGGGTCGGCGTTCGCGGGGCTGAGTGCCAACACGCCCTTCTACAACGGGCTGCTCGGGATCGCGATGTGGATCGGCCGTTTCTTCATCATTATACCGATGCTGGCGATCGCGGGCGGTCTGGCGGCAAAGAAGCACACGCCCGAAACGGCGGGCAGTTTCCCGACCACGGGACCGCTGTGGACGGGCCTGCTCGTCGGGATCGTGCTGATCGTCGGCGGCCTGACCTTCCTGCCCAGCCTCGCGCTCGGGCCCGTCGCCGATCATCTCGCGATGATCGGCGGCCAGCTTTTCTAAGGATCCCTCCCCATGACCCGATCCGTGCAAAAATCGATGTTCACCGCCGACCTGATCGTGCCGGCGATCGGCGACGCTTTTCGCAAGCTCGACCCCCGGCAATTGATCCGCAACCCGGTGATGTTCACCACCGCGGTCGTCGCGCTGCTGCTCACCATCCTGCTCGTCGTCGGACAGGACGGGCTCGCCGCGGGTTTCAAGCTCCAGCTTGTCCTCTGGTTGTGGCTGACCGTGCTTTTCGGCACTTTCGCCGAAGCGCTCGCCGAGGGGCGCGGCAAAGCGCAGGCGGCGTCGCTGCGCGCGGCCAAGGCCGAACTCACCGCCAAGCGGTTGAAGGGCGAAGGGCGGGTGCACGAAACGGTGCCCGCCAGCGCGCTCCGGGTTGGCGATATCGTGCTCGTCGAGACCGGCGATCTCATCCCGTCGGACGGCGAGGTCGTCGCCGGGGTCGCGTCGGTCAACGAGGCGGCGATCACCGGCGAAAGCGCGCCGGTGATCCGCGAGGCGGGCGGCGACCGCAGCGCGGTCACCGCGGGAACGCGCGTCATCTCCGACCAGATTCGCGTTCGCGTGACGGTGGGGCCGGGGCAGGGTTTCCTCGACCGCATGATCGCGCTCGTCGAGGGCGCCGAGCGCCAGAAGACCCCGAACGAGATCGCGCTGACGCTGCTGCTCGTGGGGCTGACAATCATCTTCCTGATCGCGGTCGGTACGATCCCCGCCTTCGCCAGCTATGCCGGGGGCAGCATCCCCGTCGCGATCCTCGCGGCGCTGCTGATCACGCTGATCCCGACGACGATCGCGGCGCTGCTGTCGGCGATCGGCATTGCGGGCATGGACCGGCTCGTGCGCTTCAACGTGCTGGCGAAATCGGGGCGCGCGGTCGAGGCGGCGGGCGACGTCGACGTGCTGCTGCTCGACAAGACCGGCACGATCACCGTCGGCGACCGCCAGGCGACCGAATTCCGCCCGGTCGGGGGCGCCTCGATCGCTGACCTTGCCGAAGCGGCGCTGCTCGCCAGCCTCGCCGACGAAACCCCCGAGGGGCGTTCGATCGTGGCGCTCGCGCGCGAAAAATTCGGCCAGACCGCGACGACGTTGCCCGAGGGGGCGGAGATCATCGCCTTCACCGCGCAGACGCGTCTTTCGGGCGTCCGGATCGGCGACGTGGTCATCGGGAAGGGCGCGGTGGATTCGGTCCTGAAGGCCAATCCCGACGCCGGGGCGACCGCCGCCGCAACCGAGCTTCGCCGCATCACCGACGAGATCGCGCGCGCCGGCGGCACGCCGCTCGCGGTGGCGAAGGACGGGCGGCTCCTCGGCGCGATCTTTTTGAAGGATATCGTCAAGGCGGGCATCCGCGAACGCTTCGGCGAGCTGCGCGCGATGGGCATCCGCACCGTGATGATCACCGGCGACAATCCGCTCACCGCCGCGGCGATCGCCGCCGAGGCCGGGGTCGACGATTTCCTCGCGCAGGCGACCCCCGAGGACAAGCTCGCGCTGATCCGCGCCGAACAGGCGGGCGGGCGCCTCGTCGCGATGTGCGGCGACGGCACCAACGATGCGCCCGCATTGGCGCAGGCCGACGTCGGCGTCGCGATGAACACCGGCACGCAGGCGGCGCGCGAAGCGGGTAATATGGTCGATCTCGACAGCGACCCGACGAAGCTGATCGAGGTCGTCGGGCTCGGCAAGCAGCTCCTGATGACGCGCGGCGCGCTCACGACCTTTTCGGTCGCCAACGACGTCGCCAAATATTTCGCGATCATCCCGGCGATGTTCGTCATCCTCTATCCGGGGCTCGGCGTGCTCAACGTGATGGGGCTGTCCAGCCCCGAAAGCGCGATCCTGTCGGCGATCATCTTCAACGCGCTGATCATCCCGCTGCTCGTGCCGCTGGCGCTGCGCGGCGTCGCCTACCGCCCGATGGGCGCGGGGCCGCTGCTCGCGCGCAACCTCGCAGTCTACGGCCTCGGCGGCCTCGTCGCGCCCTTTATCGGCATCAAGCTCATCGACCTGGCCGTCGGCGGCCTCGGTCTTGTCTGAGGAAACGACCATGAACAAGGATCTCGTCAGCGCGCTGCGCCCGGCAGTCGTCATGACCTTGCTGTTTGCGCTGCTGCTCGGCATCGCCTATCCGCTCGCGCTCACCGGCGCCGGACAACTGCTCTTCCCCGATCAGGCCAATGGCAGCCTGGTACGCGAGAATGGCAAGATCGTCGGATCGACCGTTGTCGGTCAGGCCTTCACTTCGGATCGCTATTTCCACACCCGCCCGTCGGCGGCGGGCGAGGGGTATGACGGGCTCGCCTCGTCGGGCTCGAACCTCGGCCCGACCTCACAAGCGCTCGCGACCCGCGTGAAGGAGGATATCGCGGCCGCGCAGGCGGCGGATCCCGGCAAGCCGGTCCCCGTCGACATGGTCACCGCATCGGGGTCGGGGCTCGACCCTGACATCACGCCTGAAAACGCCTATTTACAGGTCGACCGGGTGGCGCGCGCGCGCGGGCTCGAACGTGCCGCGGTGCAGAGGCTCGTCGATACGAGCATCGAGCGACCGTTGCTCGGCTTTTTGGGCGAGCCGCGCGTCAATGTCTTCAAGCTCAATCGACGGCTCGATGCATTTGGGGCTAAACCCGCCGCGTGACCGAGTCCGACCGACCCTCCCCCGAGGCCTTTCTGCGACAGGCGGCGCAGGAAGGCCGCGGCCGTCTGAAAGTCTTCCTCGGCGCGGCACCGGGGGTCGGCAAGACGTGGGAGATGCTCACCGAGGGACGCCAGCGGCGCGAAGCGGGGATCGACGTCGTCGTCGGCGTGGTCGAAACACATGGCCGTCGCGAAACCGGGGCGCTGGTCGAGGGGCACGAGGTCGTGCCGCGCCGGACGGTCGACCATCAGGGGCACAGCCTCGGCGAGATGGATCTCGACGCGATCCTCGAACGCCGCCCCGGGCTCGTGCTCGTCGACGAACTCGCGCACAGCAACGCGCCGGGCAGCCGCCATCCGAAACGCTACCAGGATGTCGAGGAGCTGCTCGATGCCGGCATCGACGTCTATTCGACGCTCAATATCCAGCATGTCGAGAGCCTGAACGACGTCGTCGCCTCCTTCACCCGCGTCCGCGTCCGCGAGACGGTGCCCGACGCGATCCTGGACAATGCCGAGATCGAGGTGGTCGATATCCCTCCCGACGAGCTGATCGAGCGGCTCAAGGACGGCAAGGTCTATATCCCGCAGGAAGCGACGCGCGCGCTCGGCCATTTTTTCTCCAAGTCGAACCTGACCGCGCTGCGCGAACTCGCGCTGCGCCGGGCGGCGCAGGCGGTCGATGCGCAGATGCTCGACCATGTCCGCAGCCACGCGCTCGCGGGCAGCTTTGCGGTCGGCGAACGGATCGTCGTTGCCGTGAGCGAACGGCCCGTCGCCGCCGAACTGGTGCGCGCGGGCAAAAGGCTCGCCGACGCGCTCCGGGCGCCATGGACCGCGGTCTATATCGAGACGCGGCGCAGCGGGGCCATGTCCGACTCCGACCGGCGTCAGCTCGCCGACACGCTCGCGCTCGCATCGCGACTCGGCGCCTCGACCGCGAGCGTGCCCGCGGCGAGTGTCGTCGACGGGCTACGCGCCTTTGCGCTCGATGCGCGCGCGACACAGATCGTCATCGGCAAGTCGGCGCGGCCATGGTGGTTCGAAATGCGCCACGGCTCGGTCGTCGACCGGCTGGTGCGCACGGTTGACGATGTCGCGGTGCACGTGCTGCCCGGCGAACCCGACACGCCGCCGCGCCGGTGGGCGCCCGCCGCCGCGCGCGGGCGCTGGGGCCGGCCGGCGCATTATGTCTGGACGCTGGCCATGGTCGCCGCGATGACCGCGCTCGGCCGCCTGTTGCTCGCGGGCATCGACCTCGGCAACATCGCCTTGCTCTATCTGGTCCCCGTGATGTTCGCCGCGGCCAGCTTCGGGCTGCGCGCCGGCCTGTTCGCGGGGCTGGCGTCGAGCCTTGCCTATAATTTCTTCTTCCTGCCGCCGACCGGGACGCTCACCGTCAACAATCCCGAAAACGTCGTCAGCATCCTCGTGCTGCTCGGGGTCGCGGTGGTGACTAGCCAGTTCGCGGCGCGCGTGCGCGCGCAGGCCGATCTCGCCCAGTCGAGCGCGCGCCAGAACGCCGCGCTTGCCAGCTTCTCGCGTCAATTGACCGCGGCACCCGATCAGGACGCGCTCATGCAGGCGATCTGCGCCGAGGTCGGGCGCCTGCTCGACGTCCGCGCGGTACTGCTGCTGCCTTCGCCGGACGGGCCGACGCTGCGTGCCGCGGTGCCTCCCGAGGATCGGCTCGAACAGATCGAGCGCGCCGCGGCGCAATGGGCGATGGACAATGCCCAGCCCGCAGGGCGCGGATCGGCGACGCTCACCGCGTCGGACTGGCTCTTTCACCCGCTGCGCACGACGCGCGGCGTGCTCGGCGTGCTCGGGCTGACCCGCGACGATGCGGGCGAGCCGGTGCGGTCCGACCAGCTGCCGTTGCTGATGAGCCTGCTCGACCAGGCGTCGATCGCGCTCGACCGTATGGCGCTCGAGGAAGCGGCGCTGCACGCACGGCAGGTCGACGAGCGCGACCGCCTGCGCTCGGCCCTGCTCTCGTCGGTCAGCCACGACCTGCGCACCCCGCTCACGACCATCCTCTCGGCGGCGCAGGAGATGCGGCGCCATCCCTCGCCCGCGATGGCCGAGACGATTGAGGTCGAAGCGAAGCGGCTGAACCGCTTCGTGTCGAACCTGCTCGACATGGTGCGCGTCGAGGCCGGCGCGCTGCCGATGCGGGTCGAGGCGACAGACCTGTTCGACGCCGCCGCGAGCGCGGCGCACGATGTGCGCGCATCGCTGGCGGGGCACGAGGTCAGGGTCGACATTTCGCCCAACATCCCGCTCGTGCGGGTCGATCCGGTTCTGCTCCACCATTGCCTGATCAACCTGCTCGACAACGCCGGCCGTTATGCCGATCCGGGCACGCCGATCACCATTTGTGCGCGGCGGACCGCCGAAGCGATCCAGCTGTCGGTGATCGATCAGGGCCCGGGCATTGCGCCCGGCAACGAAAAGCGCGTCTTCGAAACATTCACGCGGCTCGAGGGCAGCGACCGCGCGAAGCATGGCACGGGGCTCGGCCTCGCGATCGTCAAGGGCTTTGCCGAGGCTATGGGGCTGTCGGTCGAGGCGGGCAACCGCAGCGATCCGCACGGCGCCTGCTTCACCATCCGCATCCCTGAAGCGCTGATCATCACCCATCCGGCCGAGAAGGACATTCCATGACCGTGCGCCACAAGGTGCTGATCGTCGACGACGAACTCCACATCCGTCGCCTGATCCACGCCGCGCTGGCGCGCGCCGACTATGCGGTGGTTGAGGCGGAGAACGCGCGCGAGGCGCTTGACTGTCTCCGCAACGAACGGCCGGACATCACCCTGCTCGACCTCGGCCTGCCCGACCGCGACGGGCTCGAACTCGTGCCGCTGTTCAAGCGCCAGTCCGATGCGACGCTGATCGTCGTTTCTGCGCGCGACGCGACCGACCAGAAGGTCGCGGCGCTCGATCTTGGCGCCGACGATTATCTGACCAAGCCGTTCGACACCGACGAACTGCTCGCCCGCGTGCGCGTCGCGCTGCGCAACCGTCTGACCCGCGACGGCGGCAATCTGTCGCTGTCGGTGGGCGATGTGACGATCGACCTCGTGGCGCGGACGGTGACGAAAGCGGGCCGCGAGGTGCACCTGACCCCCAAGGAATATGTCGTCTTCGCTCAGCTCGCGCGCTTCCCGGGCCGCGTCATCACCCACAAGCAGATCATGGCCGAAGTCTGGCCGAACGAGCATGCGCATCATGTCGAATATCTGCGTGTCCTCATCCGCACGCTGCGGCAAAAGCTCGAGGATGATCCGCAGCAGCCACGGCTCATCTGCAACGAACTGGGGATCGGTTACCGGCTGCGGCCGGGCGGCGATGCTCCGGACGCGGGGCATGAACAGCCGGGCTGAACGCGCCGATCCTATGCAATTGCTATGGAAATGGCGGTGGTTCGCTCTCGAATTCCAACGCCGCGCGCCGCTAGTCCCGCGTCCATGGCCCGCGATGATACCGATCAGCCTTCGCCCGCACCGCCGGCGCTGCGCGACCGCCTCGTCGACTGGCTCGGCGCGCAGGGGCCGTCGCGCCTGACCATCTATATGTGCGGCGCGGTCGCGCTCGTCGCCTTCTGCGCCGATGCGCTGCGCTGACTCCCACGCACGCGCGAATCCTATGCAATCTCAACGCGCGCGTCGCTGTCTCGCTCTCGAATTGCTACGCGCGCCTGCGTAATTGGACGGCCTTCCCGATTGGAGGTTGCCCATGACGAAATGGCATCAAACCCGCACCGCCGATCTCGGCCTGCGCACTGTCGGTGCCGCGCTGCTGGCGGCTGGCTGGGCGATTGCCGTTCGCCTGCACCAGCTGGCGCCCGCTGCGACGCCGGGTGATGCGGGCTCGCTTCTGCTCTTTCTGTCGGCCGCCGCCTTCCTGTGCGCGAGCGCCGGCAGCGCGCTGCTGTTCGTCGGGCGCGGCTTGTGGGAATGCGTCGAGGTGTCCGAACGCTGGCGCCGCGTCGCACCACCCGACGCGCGGGCCGAACGGCATCCCGGCGCATAGCGAAAACACTATGGAACCGCGCCACCCTCGCTCTCGATTTCAAACGCGCCGCTGATCTAGTCGGACGCCCTCGCAAGCCTCCGCCAGTCCGGCCGGGGCCTTATCAAGAGGATCCTATGAAACGCATCATTCCGATCGCCGCCCTTCTGGCCGGCGCTTTCCCGGCCGCCGCGCTCGCGCAGGAGGCGGCGGCCGAACCCGTCACCATCTCGGGCACGGCGGCGATGGCCTCCGACTATCGCTTCCGCGGCGTCTCGCAAACCGACGAGAAGATGGCGGTGCAGGGCGGCCTGACGCTGACGCACGCCAGCGGGCTCTACGCCGGCGTCTGGGGCTCCAACCTCGCCGGCTGGGGAACCTTCGGTGGCGCCAATATCGAACTCGACCTGATCGCGGGTTTCAAGACGCGGGTTGCCGACAAGGCGACGCTCGACGTCGGGCTTGTCTGGTACATGTATCCCGGCGGCGCCGACAATTCGGATTTCGCCGAGCCCTATGTCAAGCTGAGCGGAATCACCGGCCCGGCGACGCTGACCGCGGGCATCGCCTATGCGCCCAAACAATATGCGCTCGCGAATGTGTCGAACGCGCCGAACAGTCGCGGGCAAAAACAGGATAATCTCTATCTCTGGGGCGACGGCGCGCTCGCCATTGCGGGAACGCCGCTGACTGCGAAGGCGCATATCGGCTATTCGGACGGCAACCCCGGCCTCGGTCCCAACGGTACCAGCATCGCGCCGACCGGCCGCTACTGGGACTGGTCGCTCGGCGTCGATGCAGTCTGGCGGAACCTGACGCTCAATCTCTCCTACGTCGATACCGACATCGGCAAGGCGGAAGCGGCGCGCCTCCAGCCCAATTTCAGCAAGGGGCTGGACGGGCGCGGCGCGATCGCCGACGCCGCGGTGATGGCCAGCGTCACCGCTGCCTTCTGACCCGGCGGCGGCTGCGATCGGGCCGGCCCCACCCTCTCCGCCGGCGCCGGATGGGGGGGGGGGAGGGACCGGCTCCGTGATCCCCTTCGATGGCGGTCTGCGCGTGCTGCATTCGGCTCGAACTCGACTTTCAGCGCCGCGCCCGCCATAGGCGCGCGCCATGACGACACGATTCGCCTTTCAGGTCGCGGCGACCGATGGCGCTGCGCGCACGGGAACGATCCGGATGCGGCGCGGCGAGATTCGCACCCCCGCCTTCATGCCCGTCGGCACTGCGGCGACGGTGAAGGCGATGCGGCCCGCCGAAGTGCGCGCGACCGGCGCCGACATCATCCTCGGCAACACCTATCATCTGATGCTGCGCCCCGGCGCCGAGCGCATGGACCGGCTCGGCGGCCTCCACAAATTCATGGGCTGGGACCGACCGATCCTGACCGACAGCGGGGGCTATCAGGTGATGAGCCTGTCGGCGCTGACCAAGCAGAGCGAGGACGGGGTGGCGTTCAAGAGCCACCTCGACGGCTCGCGGCACATGCTGACCCCCGAACGCTCGATGGAGATCCAGCGCCTGCTCGGCAGCGACATCGTCATGGCGTTCGACGAATGCCCGCCCAACGGCGTCGACGCAAAGCGCGCCGAGGCGAGCATGGCGCGTTCGATGCGCTGGGCGGCGCGCAGCCGTGCGGGGTTCGACGCGGGCGAGGCGCATGCCGAACGCTCGGCGCTGTTCGGCATCCAGCAGGGATCGCTGAACGAAAAATTGCGCGCGCGCTCGGCGGCGGCGCTCACCGACATCGGCTTCGACGGCTATGCGATCGGCGGGCTCGCCGTCGGCGAAGGGCAGGAGGCGATGTTCGGCGTGCTCGACTATGCGCCCGGCCAGCTTCCCGCCGACAAGCCGCGCTACCTGATGGGCGTCGGCAAGCCCGACGATCTCGTCGGTGCGGTCGCGCGCGGGGTCGACATGTTCGACTGCGTGCTGCCGACGCGCTCGGGGCGCAATGGACAGGCCTTTACCTGGGATGGCCCCGTCAACATCCGCAACGCCAAACATGCCGAAGATGTGGGGCCGCTCGATGCCTCGTGCGACTGCCCGGTGTGCACGACCTGGTCGCGCGCCTACCTTCATCATCTCGTCCGTGCGGGCGAAATGCTCGGCGCCATGCTGATGACCCAGCATAATCTTCATTTCTATCAGGCGCTGATGCAGGCGATGCGCGACGCGATCGCCGCTGGGCGCTTTGCCGCGTTCCAGTCGGATTTCGCGACGCGCTACCGCAAATGATCAATTGAGCTTTTTTGAGTTCAATTGAGTTTGTTGAGAAGATCCAGCATCGATGAGGGAATCGATTCGTCGACCGCTGAATCATAAGCGCGACGCAGGATGTCGTTCACATCCTGCGCCTTTCTGGGCATCTTCTTTTCAGCGCCTTTTCCGGTGGGACCTCGTGACGTGGAACCGGATTTAGGCGACATTATCGGTACATCCGCTGGACATGGGCCTTTTGCTAACCGCGCGCCGGACAAAGAGCAATGGCGCGTTTGTTCCTTCCCCATGAAACCAATTTGGGGCTAAATCGTTCCGCCAAGGCGCAATAATCCGGGACGTCGATGGCGCGTGGACGCGATTCGCTCGGATTTGCGCAGGTTTCGAGGCGGGGCCTGACCCGTTTGAGGAGATAGTTTATGTCATTGGGTCAGGCGATTGCGCCGCATCTTCCCTATTTGCGACGCTATGGCCGCGCAATTTCGGGGAGCCAGGCCAGCGGTGATGCGCTGGTCGCCAGCCTGCTCCAGACCCTGGTCGCGAATCCCGGCGCGGTCGATACCGGTACCGATCTCCGCATCCAGCTCTATCGCATGGTCCACGACAACTTCGGGCTGGTCACCGAGCAGCAGGGGGTGCCTGCCGAGCCCGCCGCGGCGGACATCGCCATCGCCGATGCGCGTCTGCGCCGCATCCCCTCGCTCGCGCGCCAGGCTCTGCTGCTGACCGCGGTCGAGGGTTTCAGCGAGGAGGATGCGGGGCGGATCGTCGGCCGCGACGCCGCCACGGTGCGCGACCTCATCGCGCAGGCGATGGAGGAGATCGATCGCCAGACGCGCGCGCGAATCCTGATCATCGAGGACGAACCGATCATCGCGATGGACATCGAGATGATCGTCCGCGATCTCGGGCACGATGTCGTCGCGATCGCCACGACGCACGGCGAGGCGGTCGCCGCGGCGCAGGAGCATCGGCCGAGCCTCGTGCTCGCCGACATCCAGCTCGCCGACAATAGTTCGGGGATCGAGGCGGTGCAGGAAATCCTCACCGACGTGCAGCTACCCGTCATCTTCATCACCGCCTTTCCCGAACGGCTGCTCACCGGCGACCGGCCCGAGCCGGCCTTCCTGCTCACCAAGCCCTACCAGCCCGCAACGCTGCGCGCGGCGATCTCGCAGGTGCTCTTCTTCAACGAGGCGACCGTTCCGGCCTGACGCCCTTGTCTTGCGGCGCGGCGCGGGTGATAGGGCAGGGCGATGACTGTTCGCGATGCTTCCAGCCGCCGGTCGGCGCTCGACCGGCTGACCGCCAACGCGCCCTTTCTCGCGCGGCTGGCGGAACTCTATCCCGACGATGTGGCGCATTTCCTCGCGGAGGGGACCGACGCGGCGCTCGCTGCCCTCACCTCGCCACCGGCCGCTGAAGAGGTCATGGCCGCGCTGCGCCGCTGGCGCGGGCGCAATGCGCTGCTGCTTGCGCTCGGCGACCTGTCGGGCGAGCATGACGTCGCGACGACCACCCGCCTGCTCTCGGACTTCGCCGATGCTGCGTGCGACGCGGCGCTCGCCGCGGCCTTCGCCGAGCGGGTTCCCGATGAGGAACCGCGCGGCCTGGCGGTGATCGCGCTCGGCAAGCTCGGCAGCCACGAACTCAACTACTCGTCGGATATCGACCCGATCCTGATCTTCGACCTCGCAACCATGCCGCGCCGCTCGCGAGACGATCCCGGCGAGGCCGCGGTGCGCATCGCGCGGCGGATGGTCGAAATCTTGTCGGCGCGCACTGCGGGCGGGCATGTGTTGCGCGTTGACCTCCGCCTCCGCCCGCATCCCGAGGTGACACCGATCGTGCTGCCGGTGAACGCCGCCATTTCCTATTATGAATCCGAAGCGCTCGCGTGGGAGCAGGCGGCGTTCATCCGGTCGCGGGCTTCGGCGGGCGACCGCGCGCTCGGCCGCGAGTTTCTGGCGGCGATCGATCCCTTCATCTGGCGCCGCAGTCTCGATTTCCGGCAGCTCAAGGAAATCGGCGCGATGAGCGACCGCATCCGCGACCATTTCGCGCAAGGCCAGCAATTCGGTCCGGGCTACGACCTCAAGCGCGGGCGCGGCGGCATCCGCGAGATCGAATTTTTCGCACAGGTACACCAGCTGATCTACGGTGGGCGCGATCCTTCGCTGCGTACCCCCGCGACGGTCGATGCGCTCGCGGCGCTGTCCGCGGCGGGGCGCATCGAGCCCGAGGTCGCGGCGCGGCTGGCGGACCATTATGCGGTGCTGCGGCGGGTCGAACACCGGTTGCAGATGATCGAGGACCAGCAGACGCATTGCCTGCCGACGCAGGAGGGGGCGCTCGACGCGGTGGCGCGGCTCGATGGCCATGCGGACGGCGCCGGACTGCTGGCGATGCTCGAACCCGTCGTGGCTGACGTGGGGACCTGTTACGACCGCCTTGTCGCCGAGCGCGCGGTGATCGCCGGGCTGCCGCGTGACGAGGGCGAACTGGCGGCGCAGCTGGCCGCGGCGGGCTTCGATCCGCCCGGTGCGGCGCTGCGCACGATTGCCGAATGGCGCGGTGGCAAGCTGCGCGCGTTGCGCAGCCCCGCGGCGCTCGACGCGCTCGAAACGGTTCTGCCCGAACTGGTGAAGGCGCTCGGTGCGGCGCCCGATCCGCAGGGCGCGCTCGTTCGCTTCGACAAACTGGTGTCGGGCCTGCCGAGCGCGATCAACTTCTTTCACCTGCTCGCGGCGCAACCCGAACTCGCGAAGATCGCGACGCGCATATTGTCGATCGCCCCGACGCTCGCCGACGCGCTCGGCACGCGCGTCGAACTGATCGAGGGGTTGATCGACAAGCGCGCTTTCGATGCCCCGGCGACCAAGGAAGGACTCGCCGCCGAATGGGCGCCGGGGCTCGCGGGGCTCGACTATGAGCGGTTGCTTGACCGGGTGCGCGATCATGTCGGTGAACGGCGTTTCGCCTATGGCGTGCAGCTTGTGGCGGGCGCGACCGATCCGCTCGTCATTGCGGGCGGCTATTCGGAGCTCGCCGAAGCGGCGTTCGGCGTGCTCGCCGACGCGACACTCGCCGAATTCACCGCCACGCACGGCCGCGTGCCCGACAGCGAACTTGTCGTGCTCGCGCTCGGGCGCTTCGGCGGGCGGGCGCTGACGCACGCCTCGGACCTCGATCTCATCTATCTTTTTACTGGTGACCATCTTGCCGAATCCGACGGCCCGCGCCCGCTCGGCGCGACGACCTATTACAACCGCCTCGCGCAGCGCGTGACCGCGGCGATGTCGGTGCCGACCGCCGCGGGCAAGCTCTACGACGTCGATACGCGGCTGCGTCCGCAAGGCGCGCAGGGGCCGCTCGTCGTCACCCTCGACAGCTTCGAGCGCTACCAGCGCGAAGAGGCGTGGACGTGGGAGCATATGGCGCTGCTACGCGCGCGGCCGGTTTATGGCTCGGACGCCGCACGCGTCGAGGTCGGACGCATCATCGGCGACCTGCTTGCGATGGCGCGCGATCCTGCGAAGCTCGTCCAGGACGCGGCCGGGATGCGCGACAAGATGGCGGCGCACAAGCCGTCCAAGGGCGCGCTCGATATCAAGGGCGGCCCAGGCGGGCTTGTCGATCTCGAATTCGCCATGCAGGTCACCCAGCTCGCCAGCGGCCAGTGCCATGACACCAACATCGCCGCGGCGATCCGTTGCCTTGCGGGTAAGGGGCTGGCACCGGCGACGCTGCCCGATGCGCACGGCCTGCTCGCGCGAATGCTCGTGATGCTGCGGCTGACCGCACCCGAGGGCGAGCCTGCGACCGCCGCGGCGCGTCAGCTGGTCGCCAGTGCGTGCGGTGAACCCGGCTGGCCGCAACTGCTTGCTGCGCACGATGTCGCGCGGCAGGAGATCGGCGACTGGTGGGCATCGATTCGCCCGTCCGCCCCACCCGAACAGGAGATTGAACAATGAGCGCACCCGCGATCGGAGATGCGATTCCCGCCGTGAAACTTGCCGATGCCGACGGCGCGACGATCGACCTTGCTGCGCTGAAAGGCGCGCCGCTGATCGTCTACTTCTACCCCAAGGCCGATACGCCCGGGTGCACGACCGAGGCGCAGGATTTCACGCGCCTCGCCCCCGAATTTGCGCATCTGCACGCGCAGATACTCGCCGTGTCGCGCGACGCGCCCGCGAAGCTGTGCAAGTTCCGCGACAAATACGGGCTGACGGTTCGGCTCGCCTCGGACGAGGACGGCGCGGTGTGCGAGGCGTTTGGAACCTGGGTTGAGAAACAGAACTACGGCCGCACCTATATGGGAATCGAGCGCTCGACCTTCCTGTTCGGCGCCGACGGCAAGCTCGTGCAGATATGGCGCAAGGTGCGCGTGAAAGGGCATGCTGACGCGGTGCTGGAGGCCGCGAAGGCGCTCTAGTGCGGACTCTCGGCGACGCTGCGCGCGCGGTTCTGCTCGCCGCCGACCCGCACGCCAAGCGGCGCGCGGCGCGCGGGCTCGCGCGCGCCTGGCGGCGGGGTGAGCTGGTGCATCGCTGCGACATCGCCATGCCCGATCGCCCGGCGTGGCCCGCGGCGCCCGAGTTGCTTGCGCCGAACCAGATGCCGCGCCGCCGCAAGGGCGGGTCGGAACGTGGACGGATCGCGATGCTGCACGCGCTCGCGCATATCGAATTTGTCGCAATCGACCTCGCAGTCGATCTGGTCGGGCGGTTCGGCGGCGAGTTCCCGCGCGGCTTCGTCGACGACTGGATCGGCGTCGCGGCCGACGAGGCGATGCACTTCGCGTTGCTCGACCGGCGGCTGCGGCAGCTCGGTAGCCACTATGGTGCGCTCCCAGCGCACGCCGGATTGTGGGAGGCGGCGGAACTGACCGCCGACGACGCGCTGGCGCGGCTGGCGATCGTGCCGATGGTGCTTGAGGCGCGCGGGCTCGATGTCACGCCGGCGACGATCGAGCGTTTTCGGGCAACGGGCGACGACGCGTCGGCGAGAATCCTCGAACGCATTTACAAAGACGAGATTCGTCATGTGAGCGCGGGCACAGACTGGTTCGAATGGCTGTGCGACGAACGGGGATTCGCACCGCAGCCGATGTGGCAAAGCCTCGTAAAATCGCGATTTCGGGGGGTGTTGAAGCCGCCGTTCAACGACTCGGCGCGCCGCGACGCCGGTTTAACGCAAGAATACTACGCGGTTGTTGCTTCGTAAGGATTGCCCAAGCACTAACGCTCCCGGGCAGGGAATAATCCCATCCACAAGAAGCAACCGGCACCGGCGGCGTAAAAATGTCACCGGCGACCAGGACACTGCGGGGTCGATACGTGCGAAACGCAACGCTTGCGCAAAAGTTTCATTTCGGGCTCATTTTCTGCGCCACGGCGCTGGCGGGCCTGACGGCACCGGCAGTCCAGGCGGCCGAAACCAGCGCCGACGCCGGCATCGTGGTTCCCGACGAACCCGACGACGACAGCTTCAACCCCGGCGTTTCGACCCCGGGCGAGGACAGCGAAGCCCGCGCGGTCTTTCAGGCGTGGAAGCGCCTCGACACCGGCCTGACTGCCAGCCTCGGCATCGCTGTTCCCTCACGCCGCCCGATCGATCAGATGTCGCTTTCGTCCTCCTACGGCATGCGCGTCCACCCGATCACCGGCAAGGTTGCGCGCCACAACGGCATCGATATTCCGGCGCCGCACGGCACCGCGATCTACGCCACCGCCGACGGCATCGTTGGCCGCGCCCAGCGCCTCGGCGGCTACGGCAACTATGTCGAAATCGAACATGGCAACATGATCCAGACGCGCTACGGCCATATGTCGTCGTACATCGTCCGCCCCGGACAGCAGGTGAAGAAGGGCGACATCGTCGGCTACGTCGGTTCGACCGGCCGTTCGACCGGCAATCACCTCCATTATGAAGTCCGCATCGAGGGCGCGCCGGTCAACCCGATGCCCTTCGTCCGGTCGGATCAGATGGCGATCGCCGCGATCACCGGCAAGAACGTCGCGATGGGCGGTCCCGAGTAACACGAGTTTTCAGGTCGGAGAGGAGGGGGCGTCCTCCGGCCAAAGGCCGGGGCGCCCTTTTCATTTGCGCCGGAACGCCTATCTTCACCCCATGGCAACGCAACCGCTTTCCGACATCACCCTCTCGCCTGCCGCCGCGGCGCGCGTCCGCTGGATCGCAAGCCGCAAGGGCGAGGCCGATGCCGCGCTCCGCCTTGCGGTCGACGGTGGCGGTTGTTCGGGTTTTACCTATCGCTTCGGACTGGCCGAGGGCATCGACGTCGACGATGTCGTCACCGAGACCGACGGGGTGAAGCTGGTGGTCGACAGCGTCAGCATCGATCTCGTCCGCGGCTGCATCGTCGATTTCGTCGATTCGCTGGGCGGATCGTCGTTCAAGGTCGAAAACCCCAATGCGGCCTCGGGTTGCGGCTGCGGGTCGAGCTTCTCGATCTGACGCCTTTCTAAGCGTTTCGCTTCCTGCCATAGGAAGCGCATGAAAATCGCGACCTTCAACATCAACGGCATCAAGGCCCGACTGCCGCGGCTTGTCGAGTGGCTGGAGGAAACACAGCCCGACATCGTCTGCCTGCAGGAACTCAAGTCGAGCGACGAGACGATGCCGACGAAGGAGATCGAGGCCGCAGGATACGGCTTCCTCTATCACGGGCAGAAAGGTTTCAACGGCGTGGCGATCCTCGCGAAAGGAACGCAGCCGGCCGAGATCCAGCGCGGGCTCGCCGGCGAAGCCGAGGACGAGCAGTCGCGTTATCTTGAGGCCGACGTGTTCGGCATTCGCGTCGCGTCGATCTACCTGCCCAACGGCAATCCGCAGCCCGGACCCAAATTCGACTACAAGCTGCGCTGGATGGCGCGGCTGCGCGAGCGGGCGAAGGCGCTGCTCGCCGCCGAAATCCCGACGATTCTTGCCGGCGACTATAATGTCATCCCGCACGACGACGATGTGTGGGACCCGCGCGGCCCGATGGCGGACGACGCGCTGATGCAGCCCGAATCGCGCGATGCGTGGTTCCGCATCCTCGGCGACGGCTGGACCGATGCGGTGCGCAGCCGGCATCCGGCGGGCGGCGTGTGGACCTTCTGGGACTATCAGGCGGGCGGCTGGCAGCGCGACCACGGGTTCCGCATCGACCACCTGCTGCTCAGTCCCGCGCTCGCCGACCGGCTGGCCGATGCCGGCGTCGACAAGGACCATCGCGGGCGCGAAAAGGCGAGCGACCATGCACCGACCTGGGCGGTGCTGGGATGAATCCGCCGTCCGCCGCGAACCTGGCGGACGCGCCGCTCTTTGCGGGACTGGACCAAGGCGAGCGCAGCGAACTCGCCGATGCCTTTCTGCCCCGGCATTTTGCCGACGGTGAAGCGATCCTGATCCAGAACGAGCGCGCCGACGGCCTCTACCTGATCGCCGCGGGCCGGGTCGACATCGGCAAGCGTCTGCCGGGTGGCGGGCTCGCGCTGCTCGCCAAGGTTGGACCGGGCGAGGTGATCGGCGACATGGCGCTGATCGGGCGCGACCTCAAGCGGTCGGCGATGGGCATTGCGCGCGGCGCGGTCGCGACCTGGTATCTGCCCGCCGAGCAATTCCGCGCCGCGCTGGCGCGGCTGCATCCGGCGTCGCTCCGCTTGCAGGCCGAACTGGGGGAACTGATCGCCGCGCGCGTCGCGGGAAAGACGCGCGATATCGCGGCGCTGCTCGCTCGGGGACCCGACGGCTTCACGCCGAGGCCGCAACGCGCCTTGCTCCTCATGGCCGAGGAGGGTTTCGCGGCCGAACCCTTTCTCGCGAAACTGCCCTGCTGCGCGGGCATGAGTCCGGCGCAGCGGCAGGCGGTGTGGAACGCGGGTGAGCGCATCGACATCGCGGCGGACACCGATCTTGCGGTGGTGGGGGCGCCATCGGACCGGCTATGGCTCGTCGTGCGCGGTGCGGTACGCAGCGCGCTGCCGCATCGCGGCGGCGTCTATCAACTCACCGTCACCGGCCCCGGCCAGTTCGTCGGCCTCGCGCCGCTGCTGCGCGCCGCACCGCATGACCGGTTGCTGCGAACGAGCGAACAGGCAACCCTGCTCGCGATCGACCGCGCGACCTTTGCCGAGATGCTCGGCACGGGCGATGCGCTCAGCCGCGAAGTCGGCGCGTCGGTCAACGCCGATCTCGTGACCGCGCTCGACGCGCTGGACCAGGTCGAAGCGCGCATCCTCGCGATGCAGCGCGGCCACGCGGTGGCCGCCTAGAAACACTAAAAAGCCATCGGCCGAACCGGTCGAAAGACCTCCCGGCTTTTCTTTCGGTTCGCCTTCGGCCACCGTCCTTCGGTGGATGCAGGGGAAGGGATCGTCATGTCGCGCTGGGTTGCTCTCGCATTGTTTTTGCTCGCGGCCCGTCCGGCCGCAGCCGACGAGCACGCTTTCGACACGGCGCTGCGTGACTTTCGCGAGGTGCATCGCGCAGAAACCAGCCGCGCGCATATCGCCGGAAGCAGTTTCTATCTCGTGCGCGCCGGACGCACGGTGGCGGCCGATCATCTGGGTGAACAGGACGCCGAAACGCATGTCCCGGTCGATGCCCGCACCGTCTATCATTGGGCGTCGGTAACCAAAACGATGACGGGCATCGCGATCATGCAGCTGCGCGATCGCGGGCTGCTGTCGCTCGACGATCCGATCGTCAAATATGTGCCCGAACTCGCGGTGGTGCATAACCCTTATGGCGATACCGGCGCGATCACGCTGCGCCAGCTGATGAGTCACAGCGCGGGCTTTCGCAGCGGAACCTGGCCGTGGCGCGATCACGACTGGCAACCGTTCGAACCGAAGGACTGGTCACAGCTGGTGGCGATGCTGCCCTATACACAAGTCGAGTTCGAACCCGGCAGCCGCTTCGGCTATTCGAACCCCGGCATCGTCTATCTGGGGCAGGTGATTGAGCGTCTGTCGGGCGAGGATTATGAAGTCTATATCGACAAGAACATCCTGAAACCGCTGGCGATGCACGCCAGCTATTTCGACCGCACGCCGCCGCACCTGCTGCCGCACCGCTCGCACAGTTATTATGTTCGCGAGGGCCGGCGCGTCGCGGCGCCGTTCGATGTCGATACCGGCGCGACCGTGTCGAACGGCGGGCTCAACGCGCCCATGCCCGACATGGCGAAATATCTAGCCTTCCTGCTCGGCGATCCGATGCGGCAGGCCGAATATGACCGGATCCTCAAACGATCGTCGATCGAGGAAATGTGGCAACCGCAGATTTCGGCGGGCGAGGATTTCACGCAGGGCCGCATGGCAACGACGACACAGAGCGGCCTGTCCTTCTTCATCGACCGCCGCGCCGCGGTGCGCTTCGTCGGCCACAATGGCGACCAGAACGGCTTTCGCGCCTATCTCAGCCTCTGTCCCGACCAGCGCCTCGGAAGCCTGCTCGCCTTCAATACCGAAACGCAGGGCGTCCTGAACAGTCCCGCCAATCGCGAAACGGCCGAATCGCGCATCGCGCTGGCGACCGACAAACTGTGCGAGGCGCTGGTCCGATAGCGCGGTGGCGGCGAGCGCTCGTCGACCGAAACCGGCGTCCGTCGATTTCTATGCCGCGATTCCCGGCGTTTTTGTCATCATGACGCACCGCGGATGATGAGGAGGCTGCCGATGCGCGCGGCGTCAGGCCGGGAGACGGACGATGAGGCGCGACTGGATGACCGCGGGGGCGACGCTGCTGCTCGCGACGACCGCGACGGCGCAGCAAGGCACCGGAAGCGGGCCATCGCCATCTGCTCCGGCGACGCCCGTGCAGGACAATGAACTCGTCGAAACATGGAACGAGCGGGTCAGCGCGGGGGCACCGGTCGGTTCGACTCCGGAATTCGAGGGATGGAGCCTCGGGCATGCGATGCCGCTTGCCCGTTCGGAACATGCGGTGGCCGAACTCGACGGCAAGATCTGGGTACTCGGCGGCTATCCGCCCGGACGGCTTCCTTCGAACCTCGTCCAGGTCTATGATCCCGCCGCGAGCCGCTGGTCGCTCGGCCCGCGCCTGCCGCAGCCCCTCCATCACACCATGGTCGCCGCTGTCGGCGGCAAGCTCTACGTGATCGGCGGCGAGATGGACGGCGCGAGCACCGGGCGTCCGGAGATTTTCGTCGCCCATGTCTGGCAGCATGACCCCGCCGTCGGCGGCTGGGTCCAGCGCGCCTCGATGCCAACCGCGCGCAGCGGTGGCGGCAAGGCGGTGATTGACGGAAAAATCTATATCGCCGGCGGGCGCCCGCCCGGTGGCCATGCCTTCGAGGTCTATGACCCGGCGACCGACACATGGGAAAGGCTTCCCGACCTACCGACGCAGCGCAATCATCTCGCGATGGTCGCGCTTGATGGAAAGATCGTCGTCGCCGGCGGCCGCACCGGTCCGGGCGCGATGGCCGAGCGCGTCGATGTCGTCGAGATCTACGATCCGGCGACCCGTCGCTGGAGCAAGGGCGCGCCGCTGCCGGCGCCGCGCGGCGGCATCACTGGCGCGGCGCACGCCGGCTGCATGTTCGTGTTCGGCGGTGAGGGCGAGCGCGCCCATGTGCTTGGGCTGACGCCCACCGCCTATGGCTATGATCCCCGCGCCGACCGCTGGACGCGGCTGCCCGACCTTCCCATCGCGGTGCACGGGTTGAAGGGCAGCGCGGTGATCGACGGCCGCGTCTTCCTGCCCGGCGGTGCGATCACGCTGGGCGGCAATACAGGGACCAACGCCATGCAGGTGTACCGGCCGTCGATGCGCTGCGAATGACGCACCTGTCCGTCGCTTCGGCATAGGCGGGACGGCGAGCGCTTACCGGTTTTTCCGCCCCTCGATCAGCCCGTCGACGAGGCTCGGGTCGGCAAGCGTCGAGGTGTCGCCCAGCGATCCGAAATCATTCTCGGCGATCTTCCTGAGGATGCGGCGCATGATCTTGCCGCTGCGCGTCTTGGGCAGGCCCGGCGTCAGGTGGATATGGTCGGGGGTTGCGATCGGGCCGATCTCGGTGCGCACCTGCTGCTTGAGCGCTGCGGCGACCGCGTCGGTCGGTTCAACCCCGGCGTTCAGCGTGACATAGGCATAGATGCCCTGACCCTTGATATCGTGCGGGAAACCGACGACCGCGGCCTCCGCCACCAGATCGTGGAGCACCAACGCGCTTTCGACCTCGGCGGTGCCCATGCGGTGCCCCGACACGTTGATCACATCGTCGACGCGGCCGGTTATGCGCCAATAGCCGTCGGCATCGCGGCGACAGCCGTCGCCGGTGAAATATTTGCCCTTGTAGGTCGAAAAATAGGTTTCGGCGAAGCGCTTGTGGTCGCCATAGATCGTGCGCGCCTGACCCGGCCAGCTGTGCGTGATGCAGAGGTTGCCCTCGGTCGCGCCGCCGCTCTGCTCGTCGGCGAGCACGCCGCCCTCGGCATCGACGAGCTGCGGACGGATGCCGAAGAAGGGACGACCGGCGCTCCCCGGCTGCATCGGATGTGCGCCCGGCAGGGTGGAGATCATGATCCCCCCGGTCTCGGTTTGCCACCAGGTGTCGATCACCGGGACCCGGCCCTTGCCGACAATCTGGTGATACCAGCGCCACGCTTCGGGGTTGATCGGCTCGCCGACGCTGCCGAGCAGTCGGATCGACGACAGGTCATGCCGCGTCACATAATCGTCGCCTTCGCGCATCAGCGCGCGGATGGCGGTCGGCGCGGTGTAGAGGATGTTGACCTTGTGCTTGTCGACGACCTGCCAGAAACGGTCGTGGTCGGGATAGTTGGGGATGCCCTCGAACATCAGCGTCGTCGCGCCGTTCTGGAGCGGGCCGTAGACGACATAGCTGTGCCCGGTGACCCAGCCGATATCGGCGCTGCACCAGAAAATCTCGCCGGGGCGATAGTCGAAGCCGTACCAGAAGGTCGACGCGGTCCATACGCTGTAGCCCCCGACCGTGTGGAGCACGCCTTTCGGCTTGCCCGTCGAGCCCGAGGTGTAGAGGATGAACAGCGGGTCCTCGGCGTTCATCGGCTCGCACGGACAGATCGCATCGACATCGGCGGAGAGCGCATCGTACCAGTGATCGCGACCCTCCTTCATGCTCACGTCGCCGCCGGTGTGCGCGATGACGAGTACCGCCTTCACATCGACGCGCTCAAGCGCCTTGTCGACATTGGCCTTGAGCGGGATCGTCTTGCCGCCGCGCAGCCCTTCGTCGGCGCAGATCACCCAGTCGCTGCCGCAATCCTCGATGCGGCCGTGGATCGCTTCGGGCGAGAAGCCGCCGAAGACGACGCTGTGCACCGCGCCGATGCGTGCGCACGCGAGCATCGCGACCGCGCCTTCGGGGATCATCGGCATGTAGATGGTGACGCGGTCGCCCTTCTGGACGCCCATTTTCTTCAGCGTGTTCGCGAAGCGGACGACGTCGGCAAGTAGCGCCGTGTAGCTGATCGTGCGCGTCTCGCCGTCGGGGGCGTCGGGCTCGAAGATGATCGCGGTGCGGTCGCCGTGCCCGGCGGTGACATGGCGGTCGACGGCGTTGTGGCACAGGTTGAGAACGCCGTCCTCATACCATTTGATGTCGACGGGATCGTACGACCAGTTCGCGGTCTTCGTCGGCGGGGTGATCCAGTCGATGCGCTGAGCCTCGGCCGCCCAGAAGGTGTCGGGGTCGTCGATGCTCTGCGCATAGAGCCGGTCATATTCGGCCGCGCTGCAATGGGTGTTCGCGGCCGCGTCGGCGGGAACGGGGACGAAAGGCTCGGACGGTGGCAGTTCGGACACGCGCGACTCTCCCATACGGGTTTGCATTGTTCGCCCGCTGCGATAACCCGCGAGCCGCAAGTTGCAAGGCGCGAGCGCGTTTTTGAGGGGGCATGACATGGGGCGGCTGGGTCAGGAGATCGAAGCGTTGCTGGACGCGCTCGGCGTCGGCCGGCGCGACTGGACCGAAGGATCGATGCCCGTCCTGACGCCGCTGACCGGCGAACAGGTCGCGATGGTGCGCGTTGCCGATGCGGCGGCGATCGATGCGGCGCTCGATCGCGCGACCGGCGCCTTTCGTGCGTGGCGCCGCGTCCCGCCGCCGCGCCGCGGCGAGCTGGTGCGGCTGTTGGGCGAGGAATTGCGCGCGGTGAAGGACGATCTTGCGAGGCTCGTCACGATCGAGGCGGGCAAGATCCCGTCGGAGGGCGCGGGCGAGGTGCAGGAGATGATCGACATCTGCGACTTCGCGGTCGGTCTCTCGCGGCAGCTCTATGGCTTCACCATCGCGACCGAGCGCCCGGGTCACCGGATGATGGAGCAATGGCATCCGCTCGGTGTCGTCGGGGTGATTTCGGCGTTCAACTTCCCCGTCGCGGTATGGGCCTGGAATGCGGCCGTCGCGCTCGTGTGCGGCAACAGCGTGGTGTGGAAGCCATCCGAAAAGACCCCGCTGACCGCGCTCGCGGTGCAGGCGATCTTCGCGCGAGCGGTGGTGCGCTTCGGCGACGCTCCCGAGGGTCTGTCGCAGCTGCTGGTCGGCGGCGGCGAAGCGGGCGAGGCGCTCGTCGACGACCGGCGCGTCGCGCTCGTCTCGGCGACCGGGTCGACGCGCATGGGGCGCGCGGTGGCGCCGCGGCTCGCCGGGCGCTTCGCGCGCGCGATTCTCGAACTCGGCGGCAACAATGGCGCGATCGTCGCGCCTTCGGCCGACCTCGACCTTGCGCTGCGCGGCGTCGCCTTCGGGGCGATGGGGACCGCGGGGCAGCGCTGTACGACGACGCGGCGGCTGTTCGTGCATGACAGCATCTACGACATGTTCGTGGCGCGGATGAAGGCCGCATACGCCAGCGTCCTGATCGGCAATCCGCTCGAAGGGGATGTGCTTGTCGGACCGCTGATCGATCGTGCCGCCTACGAGATGATGCAGGAGGCGCTGGCGGCCGCGCGCGCGGCGGGCGGGGTCGTCCATGGCGGCGACCGCGTCGGCGAAGGCGCCAGCTATTATGTGCGCCCGGCGCTGGTCGAGATGCCCGGACAGGTGGGGCCGGTGCTCGACGAAACCTTCGCGCCGATCCTCTACGTCATGCGCTATGACGATCTCGACGCGGCGATCGACGTCCACAACGATGTCGCGGCGGGCCTGTCGTCGGCGATCTTCACCACCGACATGCGCGAGGTCGAACGTTTCCTGGCGGCGAGCGACTGCGGCATCGCCAACGTCAATCTGGGCACCAGCGGCGCCGAGATCGGCGGGGCGTTCGGCGGCGAGAAGGAAACCGGCGGCGGCCGCGAAAGCGGGTCGGACAGCTGGAAGGCTTATATGCGCCGCGCGACCAATACGGTGAATTATTCGGACGCGCTGCCGCTGGCGCAAGGGGTCTCGTTCGATATCTGAGCGCCGCCGCACGCGGCGATCAGTAGCAATCCCACTGATAGAAGACCTTGCTGAAATCGCGCTTGAGCAGGTCTTCGCGCCGGATCAAGAACTGGCCTTGCCCCATGTCGCCCCACATCAGGCGATCGTCGCTCCACAGGTTGATCAGGACGCGATCGACGTCCTGATAGCGCGGCGCGGCGCGCCAGTCCGATTGGGTGAAGCCCGGATGGCCGCCGACGTGATGCTGCGGGGGCGCCGCTTCGAACTGCTTGTCGGCAAAGGCATAGATGCGGCCGTCCTTGTCGCCTTCGAGCAGCTTGCCGAGGTCCCGCTCGGCGAGCCAGGAATCGGTCGAGGGAAACTGGTCGGTGCGTTTCGGCGTCAGCGCGATGCCCTGTTTGACCGCGTCGTCGCGAAGCGGCGAATAATCGTCGATCCCCTGATCGCCCTGCGGCCGGCCCGCGTGCAATTTGCCGGGCCCCTCGATCTTCTCGCGCCAGATGACGCGGAACTGGCCGGCTTCCGGTTTTTCGAAATTCGCCCCGTACAGGTCGTCGCGCGCGATGAAGAATTGCAGGATTCCGCTGTCGGGGTAGTCGGGCAGGGGCGGCATCGCGCCAAAATCGAGCTGCGCGAGAAAAGCCATCGGCTGCCCTCTGGCATCGGCCGGCCAGGCTTCGCCAGCCGCCAGCCAGACCGCGCCGCCGATGCGCGTGCCCCCCGGCGTTGACGGCGCCGGTCCGGCCGGTTCGAGTTCGATCGCGGGAAGGCCGTGCTGCTGCTGCCACGCCGAAAATTCGCGGACCGCGGGATCGCGCGCCAGCTCCTGCATCGTTGGTTCGGCGGGCGCCGCGGCGGCGCAGGCGGTGATGCTCGCCGCCGCGAGGGCGACCGGAATGAAAAACGCTCTCATGCGGCGGAGCCTATCGGCTTCGCGCCCCGGGAGCGAGCGAATTTGGCGATCATCCCCACCCGCGCGCGGGCGGGGACAGGCTTATGCCCGCCAGCCGAAGCGATCCTCGCCCAGCGCGACGATCTGTCCTGCCGCACCCACCGGTTCGGCCTTGCCATCGGTCAGAAAGGCCAGCATCGCGGCGTCGCTCACATCGACATGCGCCAGCGTCCGCTGTCCTGCGGGCGTCCGTGCGACCACGACCCCGGCCTTCGGCGCGCCGTCGCGGCCGTAGAAGACCGTATAGCTTTCGATCGTGGCCGCGCCCGCATGATCCTTGACCAGCTCGGGGACCGGGCCGCGTTTCGCTTCGGCTTCGGCCTGATAGTCGAAGTCCTGCGGAAAGCTGGCGGCGGCGATCGGTTCGCTGCCCAGCACGATGCAATGATTGTCGGTCGCGAAGCCGCCATTGGCGAAGAGGAAGCCGTAACGGCCCTCCTTGCGCAATTTTTCGACCATCGAGACCACGGCATGGCTCATGTAATTGGCGATCGGGCCGCCGCCGAAGGTCAGGCCGCCGAACACGCTCGCGGGGCGATCCCACGGCCAGCCGAGCGTACGCCGCGCCATCTTGGGAACGCACGGAAAGCAGCTGTAGAGCTCGACGCAGTCGAAATCCTCGACCGTCATGGCGTTGAGGGCGAGCGTGCGGTTGATGCTCGTTTCCATGCTGACGCTGCCGTCGTAGCGGTCGCGGTGGAGGATGTTCGCGGGTTCCTTCGCGGCAGCGCCCATGCCGACGTAGACGAGGCGATCCTCGGCGATACCGCGCCGGCGCGCTTCGGCGAGGCTGGTGACGATGAAGCCCGCCCCCTGGTTCACCGACGAATTGGCGACCATCAGCTTCGAATAGGGGAAGGCGATCGGCCGGTTGCGTTCGTTCACGTCGAGGATGTCGGCGGGCGAGGCGGGCTTGCGGATCCACGCGCCGTCGTTCGCCGCCGCGACTTCGGAGAAGCGCGACCAGATTTCGGCGCTCTCGAACTGTGCTTCCTCAAGGCTCTGCCCCCAGGCGGCGCGGGTGGCGTTCTCATAGAGCGGATAGACGTCGACCGGCGCCGACAGGCCGTGCATCTGCGAATAATTGGGCTCGCGGCGCGTCGCGACCTGCCGCACGGCATTATAGCTCTTGTCCTCGCCCTTCGCGGCCTTGGCGGCGCGCCCCGCGGCGGTGCGCAGCGCTTCGGCGCCGACGATGGCGGCCAGCTTGACCTCGCCCGCGCCGATGCGGTTCGCGGCCTCGTTGAGCAGGCGGATCGGGGTGTCGCCGTGCGGCGCGTCGGACTGGTAATTGACCTTCGGCGCCGCACCGATCGCGGCGGCGAGCGGTTCGGGCAGCTTGCCGAGGCTGTGGAAGCTGATCTGGTCGACAATCGCCAGGCTGTCGATCTCGGTCAGCGACACGCCCGCATCGCGGGCTGCGATCTCGAGCGCGGCAACCATCAGGCCGAGCGAATCGAGCCCCTGATCGGGGTCTTCGGGCCGGTCGTTGACCTGCCCGACGCCGATGATGACGGGAATGCGTTCGGCATCGGTCGTTGCGATCGTCGGAGCCATGGTCAGCGCGCCTTCCACTCGGGCTTGCGCTTCTGCGCAAAAGCGAGCGGGCCTTCGCGGGCGTCCTCGCTCGCCATCAGCATCTTGCGCTCGCGCTTGTTGTCGTCCCAATGCGCGTCGTCGCCCGCGATCTGGCCGTCGATGATGCGGAGCGCGACGCGCTTCGACGCCTGCACCGACAAGGGCGCATTGCCCGCGATCTTTTCGGCGATTGCGATCGCGGTCGGCATCAGCTCGGCGAGCGGTACGACACGGTTGGCAAAGCCATAGCGCAGCGCGGTGGCGGCGTCGAACGGATCGCCGGTGAGCAGATGTTCCATCGCGAGCTTCTGCGGCAATTGCTTGACGATGCGAAAAGCCCCGCCCGCCGCGGCGAACAGCCCGACCTTGACCTCGGGCAGGCCGAACTGGGCATTCTCGGACGCGACGATCAGGTCGCACATCAGCGCGAGCTCGCAACCGCCGCCAAAGGCGAAGCCATTGACCACACCGATGATCGGTTTCGAAATCGGGTGCGCGGCAAAGCCGCCGAAACCCCACGCCTGCTGCGCCTTGTCGTCGGGCGCCAGCTGTCCGCCGCGCGACAGCGCGACCAGGTCGGCGCCCGCGCAGAACGCCTTGTCGCCTGCGCCGGTGATCACCACGACGCGGGTCTCGGGGTCCTTCTCGGCTTCCTCCAGCGCGGTGCCGATGCCGACATGCACCGCCGCATTGACCGCATTGCGCGCCTCGGGGCGGTTGATCGTGATGATCAGGATATGGCCCCGACGCTCGGTCAGGACGGCGGGTGCAGCGGTGTCGGTCATCGAATCTCTCCCTTTGTCGGGAAGAGTATCGGCGTGAGTTGACGTTTACGTCAACCGTAAACGACGGATGTTAGATTGACTGCCCGGTCTTCGCCCAGTCGGCGAGGAAGCCTTCGATGCCCTTTTCGGTCAGGACATGCTTGAACAGCCCCTTGATCACCGACGGCGGCGCGGTCATCACGTCGGCGCCGATCTTGGCGGCTTCGAGCACATGGATGCCGTGACGGACGCTCGCGACGAGGATTTCGGTGGCGAAATCATAATTGTCATAGATCAGGCGGATGTCGCCGATCAGCTGCATGCCGTCGAAGCCATTGTCGTCGTGACGGCCGACGAAGGGCGAGACGAAGGTCGCGCCGGCCTTGGCGGCGAGCAACGCCTGCGCCGCCGAGAAGCACAGCGTGACGTTCACCATCGTGCCGTCGCCGGTCAGCGCCTTGCATGTCTTGAGCCCGTCGATCGTCAGCGGCACCTTGATGCAGACATTGTCGGCGATCTTGCGGAGGATTTCGGCCTCCTGCATCATCGTGGCATGGTCGAGCGCGACGACCTCGGCCGACACCGGCCCGTCGACGATCGCGCAGATTTCCTTGGTCACTTCCTTGAAGTCGCGCCCCGATTTGGCGATCAGCGACGGGTTGGTGGTCACCCCGTCGAGCAGCCCCGTCGCGGCGAGTTCCTGGATGTCGGCGATTTCGGCGGTGTCGGCGAAGAATTTCATGATGGGATTCCTGTCGGGAGGGCGATTCGTACGGGTGCCTATAGCCGCCTAGCGCGCGAGGCCAAAGACCGCGGTCAGCAGCGGGCTGCCGGTCTCGCGCGGGTTGGCGCGGATCGCGGCTTCTTCCTTGCCGATGGCGCGGTAGATGCCGTCATGGGTGCGGTCGCTGACATCCTGTACCAGCCCGCGAAAATCGATGCCGGTTGCGGCGCGCAGCGCTTCGGTGACGACGGCATTGTCGGCAAGGCGCAGCCCTTGATCGATGCCGGGGAACATCGCGCCGACGAGGCTGCGGCCCATCGACCGTTCGAGCAGGTCGGTTGCCGCGTTCGGCCCGCCGCGTACGATCGCGGCAGCATCGGCGATGCTGATGTTCCGGATTGCGTCGGCGGCGAGCGGCGCGGCGCGTTCGGCGCCTTCGCGCGCGGCGCTGTTGACCTGCTTCGTCAGCCGCGTCTTGAACGCGCCGGTGAGCAACACGCGCGCGACGATTGACGAAGCGCCCGCGCCGCCAAGCTCGGGCGGCAGGTCGATGCGCGCGACCTGACTGTCGTAAAAGCCGTTCGGCTGAAGCAGCAGCGCGAAGGCGCGCTGCGACGAGAGGCTGAGCAATTCACGGATCGCGTCGGTCGGACTGAAGCCCGGCAGGCTGGCGCAGCCGGGGAGGGTGAGTAGCGGAGCAAGCGCGAGGCCCGACAACAGGGTCCGGCGATCGGCGAGAAGGGTGGTCATGATCATTCTCCCGAAAACTCTGGCGTTCCATCTTTGTTCCGATTAAGCGGGCGACATGGCCAAAGCGAAGCGTCAATATGTCTGCCAGAATTGCGGCTCTGTCACCTATCGCTGGCAGGGGCAATGCGCCGATTGCGGCGAATGGAATACATTGGTCGAGGAAGCGGGCGAGACCGCCTTTTCGGCGAAGCACGACCTGAGCAAGGGCGGGCGCACGATCGCGCTGGAATCGCTCGACGCGCACAGCATCATGCCCGACCGCATGTTGTGCGGCATTGCCGAATTCGACCGCGCTCTGGGCGGGGGCTTCGTCGCGGGATCGGCGACGCTGATCGGCGGCGATCCGGGAATCGGCAAGTCGACCCTGCTGCTGCAGGCGGCAGGGCGGCTGGCGCTGGCGGGCAAGTCGGTCGTCTATATCAGCGGCGAGGAGGCGGCGGCACAGGTGCGGCTGCGCGCGCAACGGCTGGGGCTCGGCAAGGCGCCGGTGGCGCTGGCGAGCGCGACCTCGGTGCGTGACATCCTTGCGACGCTCGGCGGCAGCGACCCCGATTTCGTCGTGATCGATTCGATCCAGACGATGCACAGCGACCTGATCGAGGGCGCGCCGGGCACGGTGAGTCAGGTCCGTGCCTCGGCGCAGGAACTGATCCGCTTCGCCAAGGACAGCGGCGCTGCGCTCGTGCTCGTCGGCCATGTTACCAAGGACGGAACGATTGCCGGGCCGCGCGTC
This sequence comes from Sphingopyxis sp. YF1, assembly GCF_022701295.1. Taxonomy (NCBI): domain Bacteria; kingdom Pseudomonadati; phylum Pseudomonadota; class Alphaproteobacteria; order Sphingomonadales; family Sphingopyxidaceae; genus Sphingopyxis; species Sphingopyxis sp. YF1. The sequence goes on along the minus strand of NZ_CP033204.1, from coordinate 3,054,071 downwards.
CTTGAACATATGGTCGACACCGTGCTGGCGTTCGAGGGCGAGCGCAGCCACCAGTATCGCATCCTGCGTGCGGTCAAGAACCGCTTCGGCGGCACCGACGAGATCGGGGTGTTTGCGATGGGCGAGGGCGGGCTGGGCGAGGTCGCCAATCCGTCGAGCCTGTTCCTGACCGATCGCAGCCGCGACGTGCCGGGATCGGTCGTGTTCCCCGCATTGGAAGGTACAAGGCCCGTGCTGGTCGAGGTGCAGGCGTTGACCGTACGGCTGGCAAGCGGGGCGACTCCCCGCAGGGCCGTTGTCGGCTGGGACAGCGGCCGGCTCGCGATGGTGCTGGCGGTGCTTGAGGCGCGCTGCGGGCTGCAGCTCGGCGGGGCGGAAGTCTATCTCAACATCGCCGGTGGTTACCGGCTGACCGATCCCGCTGCCGACCTCGCGGTTGCCGCGGCGCTGATCTCGGCATTCAGCGAGCGGCCGGTGCCCGCCGATGCGATCGTGTTCGGCGAATTGTCGCTGTCGGGCGAGGTGCGCCCCGTCGCGCACGACGCGCTGCGGCTCCGCGAAGCGGCGAAGCTTGGTTTTTCGACCGGCTGGGGGCCGAAGGGGATGAAGGGCGTCGGTGGGATTTCGGTGACCGGTTTCGGCCGCCTCGGCGAACTCGTTGACCTGATGCTCGGGCGCGACTAGCGCACGGCAAATGGGTTTGACCATTCTCGATATTGCCGTGCTGACGCTCGTCGGCGGCTTTGCCGTACTCGGTTTCATGCGCGGGCTGGTGCAGGAAGTGACGACACTTCTCGCCTGGGTGCTCGCGATCCTTGCGGTGCGTTTTTTCCATCCGCTGGTGACCGATTTTGTGTCGGGCTGGGTCGGGACGGCGGGGGGCGCGTCGCTGCTCGCGTTCGTGCTGCTCTTCGGCGGGGTGTTCGCGCTCGCCAAATGGGCGTCGCGCGCGATAGGGCAGCGCAGCCGCGCGTCGATCGTCGGCGGCTTCGATCGCGGGCTCGGCGCAGGTTTCGGCGCGGTGAAGGGGCTGATCGTCGCGACGCTGGCGTTCATGCTGATCACCTTCCTTTACGACATCGGGTACGGAAATGTTCAGCGCCCCGCTTGGCTGACCGACAGCCGCACCTATCCGGCGCTCAACGCGACGAGCGCGGCGATGAGCCAGGTGATCGCCGATCGCCGCGCCGAGGCGCGGGCGGCCGAAGCCGAAGCCGCGAAACAGGGCGCGACGACGCGATGAGCGCGCCGCTCTATAATCGCGATATCCTGTCGCTGGCGGTCGCGACCGCCGAGTATCTGCCGCGCCCCGAGGCGGCGTATCACGCCAGCCTGCGGGCGCCGCTCTGCGGCAGCCGCATCCTGCTCGACCTTGACACCGACGAAGCGGGCCACGTGCAGGCGATCGGCCTGCACGTCGAGGCCTGCGCGCTCGGTCAGGCGTCGGCGGCGCTGCTCGCGCGCCACGCCCCCGGACGCAGCCTCGACGAATTGCGCGCCGCGCGCGTCGCGATCGCGCGCTGGTTCGCGGGCGAGGGCGTCCAGCCCGACTGGCCGGGTTTCGATCTGCTCGCGCCGGCGCGCGACTATCCGGCGCGGCAGGGCGCGATCCTGCTGCCCTTCGATGCCGCGATCGCGGCGTTCGAGACCGAGGCGGTGCAGGCATGAACCTGCTCGCGCTGACGGCGGCCGCAACCGAAGCGGTGGCCGAAAGCGCGACCGACACCGCCCTGATCGAGGGGACGATCCTGCTCGGCGTCGCGACGCTGTTCGTGATGCTCTTCCGCCGGCTCGGTCTCGGTGCGGTGCTCGGTTATCTGATCGCGGGCGCGCTCGTCGGTCCGCACGGGCTGGGACTTGTCGGCGGCGCCGAATCGAAGCTCGCCTTCGCCGAAATCGGCATCGCCTTCCTGCTTTTCCTCGTCGGGCTCGAACTGCATCCGCGGCGTTTGTGGGAACTCCGGCGCGCGATCTTCGGACTTGGACTCGCGCAGGTCGTGGTGACGGGGCTGGTGCTCACCGCGCTGATCTTCGCGACGCTGGGGTTCAGCTGGCAGGCGGCGCTTGCGCTCGGCCTGCCGCTTGCGCTGTCGTCGACAGCGCAGGTACTGCCGAGCCTCAAGGCGACCGGGCGGATTAACTCGCCCTTCGGTGAACGCGCCTTTTCGATACTGCTGTTCCAGGATCTCGCGATCGTGCCGATGATCACCATCGTCGCGGCGCTGTCGCGCGCACCTGCCAGCGTCGATGCCCCGCCGGGGTGGCAGATGGCGCTGACTACCGTCGCGGCGATCGTCGCGCTGGTTTTCGCGGGACGCTTCGTGGTCAATCCGCTGCTGCGGCTCGTCGGCCGCTATGGCGAGCGCGAGCTGTTCGTCGTCGTCGGGCTGCTGTCGGTGCTCGCCAGCGCGACCTTCATGCACAGCCTCCACCTGTCGACCGCGCTCGGCGCCTTCATCGCCGGGGTGATGCTCGCCGATTCGCCCTATCGGCACGAGATTGAGGCCGACGTCGAACCCTTTCGCCTCGTGCTGCTCGGGCTCTTCTTCCTCGCTGTCGGTATGGTGCTCGATATCGATGCGGTGCTGGCGCGGCCGCTGCTCGTCCTCGCGCTCGCCGCGGGGCTGGTGGTCACCAAGGTCGTCGTGCTGACCCTGATCGTCCGTGCCTTCGGCAAGCCGTGGAGCGTCGCGCTCGGGCTCGGCCTGCTGCTCAGCCAGGGCGGCGAATTCGGTTTCCTGCTCTTCGGCCAGGCGGCAGACGCGCTGCTCATCGCGCCTGAGGCGGCGAGCCTGTTCAGCGCGGTCGTGACCCTGTCGATGATGTCGACGCCCTTCCTGATGCTGTTCGCGCGCAACCTCGAATTCTCGCCCGGCAGCGAAGACATCCTGCTCGACGATCCGGGCAAGGCGCCGCGCGGATCGGCGATCGTCGTCGGCTACGGCCGCTTCGGCCAGATCGTCGCGCAGATGCTCCATGCGGTCGACTGTTCGGTGACGCTGATCGACAAGAAACCGAGCCAGATCGAGCTGTCGGGGCGCTTCGACACCAAAGTCTATTATGGCGACGGGCTGCGCACCGACGTGCTGCGGCGCGCGGGGGCCGACGAGGCGAAGCTGATCATCTTCTGCACCGACGACCGCAGCATCGATGCGGAGGCGCTGCGCCCGATCGTCGACGCTTTCCCGCAGGCGAAGCTGCTCACGCGCGTGTTCGACCGGCGCCAGTTGATGGCGATCGACGGGGCGGGCGCCAGCGGTGCGGTGCGCGAGGTGTTCGAAAGCTCGGTCGCGCTCGGGCTGCTCGCGCTCGAACAGCTCGACGTCGACCGCCGCGAGATCGAGGATGTCGAGGCGGCGCTGCGCCATCTCGACGCGATGCGGCTCGACGCGCAGATGAGCCAGGGCGACCTGGCCGCGGGTCTCGATCACCGGTTCCAGCCGGGCGGCAGCCGCGAGGGGACGAGCATCCTCGAACGGCTGCGCGAAAAGCGCCGTGCGGCGAAGCTCGCGAAGGAGGAGGCCGAGGCGGCGGGCTGACCGGCGCCCGCGCAGCCGCTGCGAGATCAGCCGCGCGCGCCGTCCAGAAATGCCGCGACCGTGTCGAGTCCATAGGCGTCGGTGACGAAGCTCTGCCCGATCCCGCGCGTCAGGATCAGCGGCAGCTTGCCGCCGCGCACCTTCTTGTCGTGCGCCATATGCGCCGCCAGTTCGCCGCCGCCGCAGTTCACCCCCGCGCTCGCCAGGCTGTGCGGCAGGCCGACCGCGGCCAGATGCGCGCGCACGCGATCGGCGTCGGTGGCGGGGCAAAGGCCGTTTGCGGCCGAAAACTGATGCGCCAGCACCATGCCCGCGGCGACCGCCTCGCCGTGGAGCAGACGGTCCGAATAGCCCGTCTCGGCCTCGAGCGCGTGGCCGAAGCTGTGGCCGAGGTTGAGCAGCGCGCGCACGTCCTGCGTCTCGCGCTCGTCGGCGGCGACGATGCGCGCCTTGGCTGTAACGCTGTGCGCGATGGCGTGGTGGCGCGCCGCACGGTCGCCCGCCAGCAGCGCGGCGCCGTTGGCCTCGCACCAGCCAAAGAAACCGGCGTCGTCGATCAGCCCGTATTTGACGATTTCGGCGTAGCCCGCACCGAGTTCGCGGCGCGGCAGCGTATCCAGCGTCGCGGGGTCGATGACGACCAGCGCGGGCTGATGAAAGGCGCCAATCAGATTCTTGCCCGCCGCGACGTTGATCGCGGTCTTGCCCCCGACGCTGCTGTCGACCTGCGCGAGCAGCGTCGTCGGTACCTGGACGAAGGCGCAGCCGCGCTTGACGATCGAGCAGGCGAAGCCGACGAGATCGCCGATCACGCCGCCGCCGAGCGCGATGACATGGTCGCTGCGTTCGATCCCTTCGCCGATCAGCCAGTCGGTCAGGCGCGCGAGTCCGTCCCAGCTTTTGGTGCCCTCGCCTGCGGCAAGGACGAAGGAGGAAAAGGAAATGCCCTCGGCGCCCAGCGAGGCGCCGACCGCGGCCAGATAGTGCGGCGCGACATGTTCGTCGGTGACGATCATCGTGCGCGGGCGCTTGAGCAGCGGCGCCACCTGTGCTCCGATGTCGCCGATCAGTCCGTCGCCGATCCGGATCGGATAGCTGCGGCTGCCGAGTTCGACCGTCAATTCCTGCATGTCGCGAGGGCCTCCATGATCGCGCGCACCGTATGTTCGTGCGGGCTCGATGCCGAACTGACGCGCAGATGCGCTTCGGCGTAGATCGGGTTGCGCACCGCGGCGAGTTCGCGCAGCACTTCGGCCGGGTCGCGATCCTTGAGCAGCGGGCGGTGGCTGCGGCGCGCGACGCGATCGACCAGTGTCGGAATGTCGGCGTCGAGCCAGATCGACAGCGCGTTCTGCTGGATCAGCGCTCGGGTCTCTTCGTTCATGAAGGCGCCGCCGCCCGTCGCCAGAACCAGCGGCCGCCCGGTGAGCAGGCGCGCGATCACGCGGCGCTCGCCGTCACGGAAATGCGCCTCGCCGAAGCGCGCGAAAATGTCGGAGATCGTCATGCCCGCTGCGCGTTCGATCTCGTCGTCGGCATCCGCGAAGCGCATGCCGAGCCGTTGTGCGAGCCGGCGGCCGATCGTCGACTTGCCCGACCCCATCAGCCCGACGAGCACGATCGGCCGGTCGCGGATATCCGCGGGCAGGGCTGTTTCGGGGCTTTTCGGGTTTCGCGTCATGGTCCGCGCGGCTATACCGCCCGAAACGCGCGGGACAATGATTTTGCAGTGTCCGTGCAAGCGAGCCGCCGGGGCGGCATTGGATGTTGCCAGACCGGGGCGGATCGGGAAAAGACCCCGCGATCGCCGCGAATGATTGAGGTGCAAGTGACCGACAAGACTGCCGAAGGCGCGACGCAATGAAAAAGACGCTGCTGTCGCTGACATTGGGGCTGTCGGGCACCGCCATGGCCGCTGCGCTGATCTTGCCTGCGCTCGCCCAGGAATCGCTCCTTCCCGAAGGGTTCGGCAACCCGGCCCCGACGCCCGCGCCGAGCCCGACCCCCGCACCGCGCCCGACGGCCCCGACTCCGACTCCCGCGCCGAGCCCGGCCTCGGTCGCGCCGCCTGCGGTGACCGCGACGACCGCCGCGGCCTCCGACGAGGAAGGCGAAGAGGAGAGCGAGGAGGTCGAACCCGGCACCCTCAAATATGACCTGCCGCCCGGCGCGCGGCGCCTGCTGACGCGCGTCGGCCCGCTGACCCCCGAAACCGGCGGGCTCGCCCCCGACGCGTTCGGGGTGCGCGGCCAATATGCTGCGGCGATCATGCGCGCGACGCGCGGGCCGGTCGCCTCGCGCTGGGGATCGATCCTCCTGCGGCGCTCGCTGGCCTCGGCGATCGACACCCCCGCGACGATCAACGGCGCTGACCTTGCTGCTGCCCGCGCCGGCTTGCTGCTGCGCATGGGCGAGGCGAATGTCGCGCGCCGCATCGTCCAGTCGGTCGATTACGACCGCGCGAGCCCGCGCCTCGTTCAGGTCGCGCAGCAGGTCTATCTGGCCAACGCCGATCCGACGGGGCTCTGCCCCTATGTTCCTGCCGGCCTCGCGCACGGTGACGAACAGAGCTGGCGGCTCGCCGCCGGGATCTGCGCCGGGCTGTCGGGCGAGGCAGGACCTGCGGGCTGGGCGATGAGCCGGGTGCGGTCGAGCGGCAAGATCGCCAATTTCGACATTCTGCTTGCCGAACGCGTGCTCGGCGCCAGCGTCAGCGGTGGGCGGTCGATCACGATCCAGTGGGACAATGTCGACCGGCTGACGAGCTGGCGCTTCGGCATGGCAACCGCGACCGCGACGCCGATTCCCGCCGAATTGCGCGGCAAGGCGGGCGCCGCGATGCGCGCCTGGACCGTGCTTGCGCCGATGGGCGAAATGGCCGATCGTGTTGCCGCCGCGCCTGACGCCGCAGCGCGCGGGGTGCTGTCGGGCGAGGCCTATGTTTCGCTGATCAGCGCCGCTGCAAGCGACGAGGAGCCGGGCGAGGGGCTCGCGGCGCAGGCCGATCTGCTGCGCACCGCCTTCGGCGCAGGCAGCGGCGCCGAGCGCTATGGCGCGATGCAGAACCTGTGGAATGCGGGAACGGGCCCGATCGCGCGCTATGCCGCGCTGGTCGCGACCGCGCGCGCCGCCGCGGGACTGCCGGTCAGCACCGACGTCGGCGACGATCCGTGGCAGCTGATCGGGTCGATGCTCGCGGGCGGTTACGACCGCAATGCGATCGACTGGGTACCGACGATCAATGTCGGCAGCCGCAGCTGGGGTATTCTCGCGGTCGGATCGCCGCAGCCGCTCAACGGTACGAACGCCGGCGCGGTGAGCAATTTCTCGAGCGATGACGACAGCGCCGATTATCTCCGCTCGAAGCTGCTGCTCGCGGGCCTCGCCGGGCTCGGACGCATCGACGCGGGGCAGGCGGCGTCGGCGGCGAGCGATCTCGGCGTCGATCTGGGCAAGCAGACGCGCTGGACGCGCGCGATTTCGGACGCCGCCGCGCGCGGTGAACCCGGCATGGTCGCGCTGCTCGCAGCGACCGGGATGCAGGGCGACTGGTCGAAGATGCCGCCCTATCATCTCTATCATGTCGTCCGCGCGCTGCGCGAGGTCGGGCTGGCGTCCGAAGCGCGGATGATCGCCGCCGAGGCGCTGGTGCGCGTTTGAGGTGGGCGAAACCGACGCCGCGCTGATCGACCGTTTCCTCGAAATGATGGCCGCCGAGCGCGGCGCCGCGCGCAACACGCTCGCCGCTTATCGCCGCGACCTCGAACAGGCGGGGGGACTGGTGCGCGGCGGGCTGGCCGGTGCCGACACCGCGGCGCTGCGGGGCGTCATGGCCCAATATCAGGGGCTCGCCGCGAGCAGCGCGGCGCGCAAATTGTCGGCGCTGCGACAATTTTACGCCTTTTTGCGCGATGAAGGCGAGCGCGCCGACGATCCGGCGCAGGCGCTCGCGCGTCCCGCGACGCGGCGTCCCCTCCCGCGCCTATTGACCCACGACGATGTCGGGCGGCTTTTCGCGCAGGCGGGTGAGGAAGCGGAGGGCGAAACGCCGCCGGCCGCCGCCGTGCGGATGCTGCTGCTGCTCGAACTTCTTTATGGTTCGGGGCTGCGCGCGAGCGAGCTGGTGTCGCTGCCGCGCCGCGCCGTGGCGGGCGAACGCCAATATCTGATCATCCGCGGCAAGGGCGACAAGGAACGGCTGGCGCCGCTGTCCGAACGCGCGCGCGATGCGCTCGACCGCTGGCTGCCGCTCGTCGCCGCCGACACGCCCTGGCTCTTTCCGTCGGGAAAGGCGCATCTGTCGCGCGTGCGGCTGTTCCAGATGCTGCGCGATCTCGCGGCGCGCGCCGGGATCGATCCCGCGGCGGTCAGCCCGCACGTGCTGCGCCACGCTTTCGCGACGCACCTGCTCGAGGGCGGGGCCGACCTGCGCGCGCTGCAACTGATGCTGGGGCACGCCGATATCGCGACGACCGAAATCTACACCCATGTCGACAGCCGGCGGCTCGTCGAACTGGTCAACCGGCGCCACCCGCTGGCGCGCATGGACACCGTGCTCGGAGCGAAGGCGGCAAGCGTTGACGTTGCGGCATCATCGTCCTAACCGCGCAAGGATGACAGCCTTTCTGGACTTCGAAAAACAGGTCGCGGCGCTCGATCGCCAGATTGCCGAATTGCGCGAAATGGGCGACGATCCGACGCTCAATATCGACAATGACATTGCTCGGCTGGAGGACAAGTCCTCGAAATTGCTGCGCGAAATCTATGCAAAGCTGACACCTTGGCAGAAGACCCAGGTCGCCCGCCACCCCGACCGTCCGCATTTCAAACATTATGTCGCGGGGCTGTTCGACGACTGGATGCCGCTCGCCGGCGACCGCAATTTCGGCGACGATCAGGCGATCCTCGGCGGCCTCGCGCGCTTTCGCGGACGCCGCGTGATGGTGATCGGGCATGAAAAGGGCGACGATATCCCGTCGCGGATGAAGCATAATTTCGGCATGGCGAAGCCCGAAGGCTATCGTAAGGCGATCCGCCTGATGCAGCTCGCCGATCGTTTCGGCATTCCGGTCGTGACGCTCGTCGATACTTCGGGTGCCTTCCCCGGTATCCAGGCCGAAGAGCGCGGGCAGGCCGAGGCGATCGCGCGTTCGACCGAGCAATGTCTCGCGCTCGGCGTGCCGATGGTCGCGACGATCGTCGGTGAAGGCGGGTCGGGCGGGGCGATCGCGATCGCCGCGGCGAACCGCGTCCTGATGTTCGAACATGCCGTCTATTCGGTGATCTCGCCCGAGGGGTGCGCGTCGATCCTGTGGCGCACCGCCGACAAGGCGGCCGACGCCGCGACGGCGATGAAGATGACCCCCGAGGATCTGCTCGCGCTCAAGGTCATCGACCGCATCGTGCCCGAACCCGTCGGAGGGGCGCATCGTGCGCCCGAAGTTGCGATCCGCAATCTGGGCGATGCGATCGAACAGGAACTTGCCGGGCTGTCCGGGCTGTCGCGCGATGCCTTGCTCGCAGCGCGCGAGGAAAAATTCCTCGCCATGGGTCGCGCCTGAACGGCCCTTTCGTGGCGGGTGCTTCGCGCCGGACCGGAACCCGATCCGCGGTGCTGGCGTTCTCCCTGTCAATCGGCTGAGCCCGATGTTCATCGCGCGTCTTGCCCGTCGCGGGTAAACCGATATGGCTCGGACAGTCAGGACCAAGGGAGGCGCGATCATGAGCCGGAAAACAAAAGCGATTTTGACCATATTGCTCGCGACCGCGGTGGGCGCCGGGGGCGTTGGAAGCGGCGCCGAGGCGCAGACGCGGGGCAAGGTCAAGACGATCAAGACCGCGACCGCGATCACCGCGAACGAACGCAAGCAGGGATCCGAGGCGCATCCCGAGCTGATGCAGGAATTCGGCGGCGCCTATGCCGGGCCGCAGGCTGCCTATGTCACGCGCATCGGACAGAATATCGCGGTGCAGTCGCGCCTGTCGAACGCGCGGAGCGACTTTACCGTCACCCTGCTCAATTCGCCGGTGAACAACGCCTTCGCGATCCCCGGCGGCTATGTCTACGTCACGCGCCAGCTGATGGCGCTGATGAACGACGAGGCCGAACTTGCTGGCGTGCTCGGCCACGAGGTTGGCCATGTCGCTGCACAGCACAGCAAGAAGCGCCAGTCGGCGGCGACACGCAACCAGATTCTCGGCGTGCTCGGCGCGGTGCTCGGCGGCGCGATCGGCGACAATGGCGGGCTGCTCGGCGGGCTCGGCGGACTGCTCCAGAACAATGCGATGCAGGTCGCGCAGATGGCGACGCTGGGCTTCTCGCGCGGGCAGGAACTCGAGGCCGACCAGCTCGGCGTGCAATATTTGCGCAGCGCGGGTTACGACCCGATGGCGCTGTCGACCGTGCTTGCCAGCCTCGCGAACCAGACCAGTCTTGAGGCGCGGCTTGCGGGCGGTGATGCGCGGGCGCTTCCCGAATGGGCCAGCACCCACCCCGACCCGGCGTCGCGCGTGCGCAATGCCGAAACGCTTGCGAGCCGCGTCGGCACCGGCGGGGTGCGCAACGCCGACGCCTTTTTCGCGTCGGTCGACGGCGTGCTCTACGGCGACGACCCTGCGCAGGGTGTCGTCGAGGGCAATGAATTCCTCCACCCCGACCTCCGGCTCAAATTCGCCGTGCCGGCGGGTTACGGCATGCAGAACGGAACGACCGCAGTGTCGGTCAGCGGCAACGGCGGGCAGGCGCAGTTCACGACCGGCGCGTACAGCGGTGACATGAACGCCTATATCGCGGCGGCGTTCAAGGCGGTTGCCGGCAAGGCGCAGCTTTCGCCGGGGAGCATCCAGCGCACGACAGTGAACGGAATCCCCGCTTATTATGCGACCGCGCGCGCGAACACCCAGTCGGGGCAGGTCGACGTCACCGTCTTCGCCTATGAATTTTCGAAGAGCAGCGCCTTCCACTTCGTCGCGCTGACCAAGGCCGGCGGCGGCGGGGTGTTCAATTCGATGTACAACAGCATTCGGCGGCTGAGCGGCGCGGAGGCGGCGGCGATCAAGCCGCGGCGGATCGACGTGGTGACGGTGGGGCGCGGCGACACGGTCGCGACGCTGGCGCGGCGCATGGCGTACAGCAACTACCAGGCCGAGCGCTTTCAGGTACTCAACCGGCTCTCTGCGACGAGCCGGCTGACCCCGGGGCAGAAGGTCAAGATCGTGGTCTATGCGAGCCGATAGCGCCGACGAGACACGGACGGCTCGATAAAGGAAAAGGGCGGTGGATCGCTCCACCGCCCTTTCCTGTATGTCGTCGCCCCGGCGAACCGGGGAGAGGAAACCAGCGCTTAGCCAGCGTTGGTCAGGCCCTTGTCGACGTTATTGAAGGTGTTCTCGACGCTGCCGCCGACGGCCTGCATCGCGGTGATGCCGGCGACGGCGATCAGGGCGGCGATCAGGCCATATTCGATGGCGGTGGCGGCTTTGGTGTCGCGAACGAACTTTTTGATGAACTTCATGTCTGGTCTCCTTAGGTCACTTGCCCGGTTGACCCTCTGGTCTGGGTCAACATCGACGCTTCTAGGCGCTATTGGTTTTGAAATTCTTAATGGCGAGAGCCGTGTAAAGCGCTGAATAAGGTCCCGAAACCGGACAATATCACATGGCGTTCGTCGACGAGGTCGACACATTGTTCCACATGGTGATCGCCGACTGGCCGACGCTGCTGATCGCTCCCATCGCCGCAAGGAAGATGAGCGCGAGTATCAGTCCATATTCGACCGCCGTGGCGGCCCTGGTCGACCGCAGCAGCTTGGCAATCCTGGTCATAGTTCCGGCCCCTGCCTGTGACAGGATCAGCGCCCCCGCGTTGCATGCCGCCTTGTTCCCGGCCCGATGGGCGGTGCGCGACCGGTCCCGTCGCGCCTGCGCCCGATAGCGTCGAACAAATCTCAAAAACCTCAGCCGTGCAATTCGGGGATTCTGGTCCTAGAGTTCCCGAGAATTCCGGAATTCGCATATCAAGGTTAATAATTTGTCCGCGCTCACCCCCGTATTTCCGCCAAAAAACTGTCTCATTGTGGTCGCGGCGGCGCTTGTCGACCGCGACGGGCGCGTGCTCGTCCAGCAACGCCCCCCCGGCACGCCGATGGCGGGCCTGTGGGAGTTTCCGGGCGGCAAGCTCGAACCCGGCGAAACCCCCGAAGCGGCGCTGATCCGCGAACTGGCCGAAGAACTGGCGATCGACGTTGATCATGCCTGTCTCGCACCCGCCTGTTTCGCCAGCGAACCGCTCGGCGACCGCCACCTGCTGCTGCTCGTCTATGCGTTGCGCAAATGGACGGGGGTGCCCGTGGCGCAGCATGCGACCGCGCTGCGCTGGGTGCGCCCGGTCGAACTCTATGCGCTCGACATGCCCCCCGCCGACAAGCCGCTGATCGGGCTGCTCGAGGCGCTGTTGTAGGCGCCGGGCCGAGGTCTCCGGTCTAGCGCAGCGTCATCGTGTCGCCGGCGACATTCACCGCGGCGAGCTTCGCCAGATAGCTCTGCCCGAGCAGCGAGACGCCCATGTCGGCGTCGAGGACCGCGGCTTCGACGCCGCGCACTTCGATGCCGTCGATGTCGACGCTGGCGAGGACGACGCGGCGCAGCGGTACGTCGCCGCCCGCCGTGCGCGCGGTCCCCCCGACCGGCAAGCGGTCGACGTCGATCCCGATCGCTTCGGCATCGCGCCGCGTCAGCGCGACGACCGAGGCGCCGCTGTCGACCATCATGCGGACCGGCGTGCCGTCGATGTCGACGTCGGCGTAGAAATGCGAATCGCCGGCGCGTTCGAGCCGTACCTCGCCCGCGGCCGGTGCGCGCTGCGGCGCGGCCGGAGCGGTACCGAGGCCGCGCTCGCGTGTCGTCCAGTTGCTTTCGTCGCGCGCCGTCGGTGCGGGCGCGCCGTCGCCCGCGCGGCCGGCAAGGCTCGCCACGCCGACCGACACCGCCGTCAGCGCGACGGCTATGGCAAGAGATCGCCCCAACATGGCCGCCATCGTTGCAGCTTAATCTTGGAGATTGGTTAAGCGCGGGCGTCCGGCGGGCAAAGCCGCGGCGAGGTCGCCACCGTCCTGCTCGATGAAGGCGCGCCACATTGGGGTGCCGCCGCGGATGCTGTAGGCGATGCGCGCGCAGGCATAGGGGCGTCCGGGGCGATTGTCCGCCTCGCGCGCCGTCTCGGGCCAGCGACCCTCGCCGGTGCCGCCCGACGCCCAGCACACCAGCGCCTCGGCCTCGAGCCCGGCCTCGATCGCCGCGCGTTCGGTCGCGCTCATCGACGGCGGGGCGGACCAGCCCAGCAGCACCTGGCGGGCATGGTCTTTGGAGAACAGCGCAGGGAGAAAGGGGCTGTCGCGGTCGCGGAGCAGCGCCCCGACGCGTTCACGCTCGGCGGTTGCAAGCCATGGTCCGCCGAGCAGCGGCCCCCACCGCGCCGCGTCGCGCGAGCGCAGCGCCGCCGCCAGTTCGCCGGCGGCGGCCTCGAAACGCGGCGTCCATGCCGAGTCCGCGGCGAGCGGGGACAACGGTGCAGGCGGTGGCGCCGCTTCGCTTCCGGTCGGCAGCAACGATATCGGGGCGCCCGCGCCTTCGCTGGCGGCGGCGGGCATCGCGAGGGTGGCGGCGAGCGCCAGCGAGATCAGGAGGGCGCGCATGCCCGGATCATAGCAGCCGCTGGGGTCGCTGTCATGACCCGGTGGCGGCGAGACTTGCACGCATCCAGGCGGGAGCCGCGGCCGGATCGATCGTCTCGACCCGGCGGTGTTCGACCGACCAGCCGAGTTCGGGCCAGGCGACGACCTGCCGCTTCGCATCGGCTTCGGCGAGCGGCACGACGACCAGCCGCCGGTTCACCTTCTGTCGCCAGTTCATCCGCGCAGTATTTTCCTGTCCGACATAACAGCCCTTGGTGAAGCTCACCCCGTTGAGTTCGGCGGCGTTGCATTCGAGCCAGAGCGTTGTGCCGTCGCCCAGTTCGGCGCGGCCTTCGGCGACGCCGAGTGCCAGCCGGTGCGCGCGCCACGCGCTGTCGGCGCCCGCGTCTCCATCGGCGGGCGCCAGCCAGCGCTGGCCGAGTTCGGGAAGGCGGGGATCGACGACGCCCATGTCGCCAGCCGGCGCCCAATTGACGCACAGGTCGGGCTCGCGTGCGATCGCGATCGCGCGGCGCAGGCGATAGAGCGTCAGCCGTTTCGCGAGGTCGCCCGCGGCGTCGCGCTCGCAGTCGATCAGCACGTCGTCGCCATCACCCCAGATCAGGAAATCGAACAGCACCTTGCCCTGGGGGCTCAGTAGCGCCGCCCACACCGGCAGGTTGCCCGTGACGTCGTTGGTGACGAGTCCCTGGAGGAAGCCCCGGACATCCTCGCCCGAGAGACGGAGGAGCGCGCGATCGATCAGGGTTGTGTTGGCCATGCACCGACAATAGGGAGCGCGGGAGCCGACTTAAAGCCCCTCGCGCCCGCGGGAGGGGGGAGAATGACATGACACACCGCCTGACCATCCGCCGCCCCGACGACTGGCACGTCCATCTGCGCGACGGCGCGATGCTCGACGCGGTCGCTCGATTTACCGCGGCGCAGTTTGCGCGCGCGATCGTGATGCCCAACCTGTCGCCGCCGGTGACCACCGCCGCCGAAGGTGCCGCCTACCGCGACCGCATCCGCGGGGCTGTGCCCGCCGGGCTCGATTTCACCCCGCTCATCGTCGCCTATCTCACCGACAACAGCGACCCCGACGAGCTCGCACGGGGGCACAGCGAAGGCGTGTTCACCGCCGCAAAGCTATATCCGGCGCATGCGACTACGGGTAGCGCGCACGGCGTTACAGACATAGCGAAGATCATGCCGGTGCTTGAGCGCATGGCCGGGATCGGCATGCCGCTGCTGATCCACGGCGAAGTGACCGACCATGATGTTGATATCTTTGACCGCGAGGCGGTGTTCATCGAGCGCACGCTCGCGGGGCTCGTCCGCGACCTGCCGACGCTCAAGATCGTCTTCGAACATATCACCACCGCCGAAGCGGTCGATTTCGTGCGCGCCGCGCCCGCCAACGTCGCCGCGACGATCACCCCGCAGCATCTGCACATCAATCGCAACGCGATGCTCGTCGGCGGCATCCGCCCGCACGCTTACTGCCTGCCCGTCGCCAAGCGCGAGCAGCATAGGCTCGCGGTGCGCGCCGCCGCGGTGTCGGGCTCGCCCAAATTCTTCCTCGGCACCGACAGCGCGCCGCACGCGGTGCACACCAAGGAAGCCGCCTGCGGCTGCGCGGGCATCTTCAACGCGCCCTATGCGCTCGAATCCTATGTCACCGTGTTCGACGAGGAAGGCGCGCTCGACCGGTTCGAGGGGTTCGCGAGCGAGCACGGCCCCAATTTCTATGGCCTGCCGCTCAACGGCGACACGATCACGCTCGAACGCGGCGCGACCGTGGTGCCCGACCGCTGCGGCGAGGTCGTGCCCTTCCACGCCGGCGAGACGCTCGGCTGGCGGATCGTCTAGCGTTTTTCGGTCGACCTTCACCGTCGCCCTGAGCCTGTCGAAGGGCGCCTGTCCGGGAAACGCCCTTCGACAGGCTCAGGGCTGCGGTTGACAATCAGGCGGCGGGCATCGTCCGTTCGGCGCGCATCTTGCGCCACATGTCGAAACTGAACACCGCGATGCTCGCCCAGATCAGGAGGAAGCAGGCGAGCTGCGCGGGCTTCAGCGGTTCGTGGAACACGAACAGGCCGAGCAGGAAGGCGATGCTCGGCGCGAGATATTGCACGAAGCCGAGCGCGGCATAGCTCATCCGCCGCGCCGCGGTCGCGAAGAGGAGGAGCGGCACCGCGGTGACGACCCCGCCCGCCGCGAGCAGCCAGCTGATCCCGGCGCCTGACCCGAAACCGCGCCCGTCGCCGACCCAGATGAACCACGCCGCGGCGACCGCCGACACCGGCATCAGCACCGTCGTCTCGATCGCCAGCCCGGGCAGCGACCCGACCGGCGCGACCTTGCGGATCAGGCCGTAGATGCCGAAACTGAGCGCGAGCGTCAGGCTGATCCACAGCGTGTCGAGCGCGCCCGCGAGCAGGATCGCAACGCCCACCGCGGCGATCGCGACCGCCGCCGCCTGCAATCGCGACAGCCGCTCGCCGAGGAAGATCATCCCCAGCATCACGTTGATCAGCGGGTTGAGATAATAGCCGAGGCTCGCCGCGAGTACATGGTCGGTGAAGATCGCATAGATGTAGACGAGCCAGTTGACCGCGATGAGCACCGAACTGGCGAGCAGCAGGCGCAGGATGCGCCAGTCGCGCAGCGCCGCGAGATAATCGCCGATCTGGCGGCGAAAGGCCATGATGACGAAGCAGAGCGGCAGCGACCAGAGGATGCGCTGCGCGAGCACCTCGACCGGCGGTACCGCGGTCAGCAGCTTGAAGAACAGCGGGACGAAGCCCCAGATCGCATAGGCGGCGATCGCATAGGGCAAGCCGCCCTGTTCGCTCCCCGCGGGGGCCGGTGTCTGCGCCATGAGCGTGTCGTCAGGTCAGAAGATGCCGCCGCCGAGCATCAGCCGGACGACGCCGATGACGATCACGACGATGTTGAGGTTCCGCCCCGCGGTCTTGTCCGACATCGCGCCGAGCGCGAGCCCGACGACGGCGAAGGGAATGATCACCCAGTTCGCCCAGCCGAGCAGCGGAATGAAGGCGAACACCGCGAGAATGAGCGCGATCACGCCGATGACCAGGGAGCCGATGTTGAGCATGGCGGCGAGTGTCGCATGCTCCGCGCGGCCGGGCAAGGGGCGATACGGCGCCCTTCGTTTCGTCGATGAAATCGCTCGCTTCGTCTTGTTGCCCAGGGTTCATGCAACAGACGCGAGGATCGGGCCGTTCTCATCATCGAAGCGACCGATCCCCTCGCCGGGGCCGGGACGCCGAACCAGGAAAGGACTTCACATGCGTATTTTCACCAAGGGCCTGCTCGGCGCCTTTGCTGCGGTAAGCGTCGCCGCGACCGCCCCCGCCTTTGCGGGTGTTTCGGTCGCCGCGCCGGCGCAGGACCACGGCTTCGTCAAGGCCGAGCAGGAAGCCGGCTTTCACAAGAAGAACAAGCGCGGCCGCTATTATGCGCGCGATCAGCGTATCAATTCGAACACCCGCATCTGGCGCGGCAATGACGGCCGTTATCGCTGCAAGCGCGACAATGGCACGACCGGTCTGCTGATCGGCGGCGCCGTCGGCGGCCTCGCCGGCCACGAGATCGCGGGCAATGGCGACAAGCTGCTCGGCACGGTGCTCGGCGCCGCGGGCGGTGCGCTGCTCGGCCGCGAGATCGACCGCGACAAATATCGCTGCCGCTAAGCGGTCAGGCTACCGTTGCGGCCGCGGGTCCGAGACCCCTCCTCCCGCAGCCCGTGATGGAGAGGGCGTCGATCGCAAGATCGGCGCCCTCGTCGTTTGGGGAAAAGCGAGGGGGCGAGCGGGCAGCGAATGCGAGGCCCGTCCCGGCCGAAGGGCACCGT
The DNA here is from genome assembly GCF_022701295.1 of Sphingopyxis sp. YF1. NCBI lineage: Bacteria > Pseudomonadati > Pseudomonadota > Alphaproteobacteria > Sphingomonadales > Sphingopyxidaceae > Sphingopyxis > Sphingopyxis sp. YF1. Next base: position 3,036,981 of record NZ_CP033204.1, on the reverse strand, counting down.
GACCCTGAGCCTGTCGAAGGGCGCCTGCCTGCGAAGCGCCCTTCGACAGGCTCAGGGCTACGGTTCATATCAAACGCACGATGCCCTAGCCCTGATCGGGCCTCGGTTTCAGCGCGTCGGCGAGCGAGGCGGTGCCGCTGCCGCGGCGCGCGGGTCGCGGCTGGTCGGGGTGCGGCGCCCAGCCGCTGAAGTGGATCAGGCGAAAGCTCTCGGCGATGCGTCCGTCGGCATCGGCCTGCGCCGTAAAGGCCAGCGCGATGCGCGCGACCTCGTCGCGCGTCAGCGGCGGCGGCGCGGCGGCGAGCCGGCTCGACAGCCCCGCGGCGCGCAGGTCGCGGACGAGCGCGAACCAGTCGGCGTAGCGGACCGTCAGCGCCTCGACATCGACCACGGGCAGGGTGAAGCCGGTGCGCTGGAGCAGGTTGCCCATCGCCGCCAGATCGACCTGCGGGTGCATGCGCGCGATCGGGCGCACCCCGTCGGCCATCGTCGCGCGGCGCAGCCTGGCGAGGCTGCCGTCGCCGACGAAGCTGCCGAGCAGCAGCCCGTCGGGCGCGAGCAGCGCGCGCAGCCGGACGAGCGCGCCGGGCACGTCGTTGACGCTGTCGAAGCCGCCCGGCCAGAGGATCAGGTCGAAACTCGCGAAGGGCAGGTCGAGCGCGTTGACCTCGCTTTCGACCGCGCCCGTGGCGGCGGCGAGCCCCGGTCCGGCCTCGACCAGCGTCAGCGCCGTGCCGGTGCCGCGCAGATGGTCTATCAGCGCCGCGTCGTGCGCGCCGATCAGCAGCGTGCGCGCAAAGTCGCGCGTCACCATCGACAGCCGATCGAGCAGGGTTTCGGCGATGATCGGCGCGAGGAAATCGGCGCCCGCGGGCTGGCGGGCCATGCGATCGCGCTGGGCGCGGTGGCGCGCGGAGGAGAAGAGCGGGGCGGGGGGCTGCGACATGGCGCGCTTGTGCCGCCTCGGCCGATGCGGCACAAGTCCGACATGGCGACGGCAAGCGGGGACGCCGACACGGACGCGCGCCCGCGGGCGGGGCGGGGCCTTTTGCGGCTCGCGCGGCAGGCGGGGCGGGCGGTGGTCGATTATGCGCTGCCGCCGCGCTGCCCGGCGTGCGGGGTGATCGTCGCCGACGACCGGCAATTCTGCCTCGCCTGCTGGCAATCGCTGCACTTTCTCGACGGGCCCGCCTGCGCGCGCTGTTCGATCCCGCTGCCGACCGCGCTGCCCGGCGACGCGGTGCCATGCGGCGCCTGTCTCGCCGATCCGCCGCCCTTCGACGGCGCCCCCGCCGCGGTCGCCTATGGCCCCGCGGCGCGCACCGTCGCGCTGAGCCTCAAATATGGGCGCCGCACCGGGCATGCGCGGCTGATGGCGCGGCTGATGCTGCGGCCGCTCGTCCGGCTGGCGGGCGAAGGAGCGGGGGCGGGCGATGCGCTGCTCGTCGCGGTCCCGCTGCATCGCTGGCGGCTCTGGTCGCGCGGCTTCAACCAGGCCGCGCTGGTCGCCGACGAACTGACGCGCATCGGCGGGATTCCGCACGACCATCATCTGCTCCTCCGCACTCGGTCCACCGCCTCGCTTCGCGGCAAGGGGCGGCGCGAGCGCGAGCGGGTCGTCGCGGGCGCCTTTGCCCTCGCGCCCGGTGCCGCCGCGCGCGCGGCGGGGCGCCACCTGATCCTGGTCGACGACGTCCATGCCAGCGGGGCGACGCTGCGCGCCGCGGCGCGCGCGCTCCGCCGCAGCGGCGCGGCGCGCATATCGGCGCTGAGCTGGGCGCGGGTGGTCCCCGATGCGCTGATGACGGTCAACATATTTGACTTTGCGTCGCTGGATTCCGATATCGGGGACGAAAGGATGACAGGATAGCCACATGGCCAATATCGAAGTCTTTACCAAAGCCTTCTGCCCCTATTGCACGCGGGCGAAGGCGCTGCTCGACCGCAAGGGGGCAGCCTATCGCGAGATCGACGTGACCATGGATCGCGCCGGTTTCGACGCGATGGTCGGCCGTGCCGGCGGGCGCATGACGGTTCCGCAGGTCTTTATCGACGGAAAGCATATCGGCGGCAGCGACGACCTCGCCGCGCTCGACGCGCGCGGCGGCCTCGACCCGCTGCTGGGAGCGGGCTGACCCTTGATCGTCTTCGACCTTTGCTGCGCCGCCGGCGACCACCGGTTCGAGGCCTGGTTCAACAGCAGCGCGAGCTTTGCCGACCAGCAGGCGCGCGGTCTGATCGCGTGCCCCGTCTGCGGCGACAGCGACGTGCGCAAGGCGGTGATGGCGCCGCGCGTCGGCGCCAAGTCGAACCAGCTTGCGGTCGCGCCGGCCGCACCCGCCGCGCCTGCGGCGACGCCGGCCGATGCCGCGGGCGGCGGCGAACTGCCCGCCGCGGTGATCCGCAAGGTCATCGCCGGGATCGCCGCCAAACAGGCCGAGATGCTGCCGCAGTCGCGCTGGGTCGGGCGCGAGTTCGCCGACGCGGCGCGCGCGATGCACGAGGGGCGCGCCGCCGAGGATCTGATCCACGGCCAGACCTCGCCCGAAGAGGCGCAGGCGCTGCGCGACGAGGGGATCGCGGCGATGCCGCTGCTCGTGCCCTTCGTGCCGCCCGACGCGGTTAATTGACCGGCGCCGATTGACGGCGCGCGCCGCGCCCCGCTACACGAACCGCGGCGCGCCCGTAGCTCAGCAGGATAGAGCACCAGATTCCTAATCTGGGGGCCGTGGGTTCGAATCCCGCCGGGCGCACCATTTCGGAACAAGGCCGGGCACCGCGCCCGGCTTTGTTCCGGCCGCTCCCGCGCGAGCGCCGGCAGCGGATTGTTCCTTGCAGCCGGGCCTTCGCACTTCCCCTTCATCGACCTCGACGGGCTGCGCGAGCGCGGACATGATGGCGGCGATGGCCTCCCGTTCCCACGACGCGGCCGCTTATGCGCGGCCGCCCGCCGTATCTTGCGGATGGCACCGAGCCCCGGTGTTATCCGTCGTCCGGTGACGTGAGGCGGAAGAGGGTTTGCACCATCGCGGGATGGAGGAGCTCAATCTCCAGCCGCTTCTTGACCTGCGAGCCGCGTTGCTCGGGGTAGCCGATCGGCAGCAGGAAGCTTGTCGCCGGCAAGCGGAGCGGGGTCGGGACGGGCATCACCGTGGCTCGCGCCATCGCAGTGGCACATGACCGACCCCGACCGTATGGCCTCTCGCGCCCGAGCCGCTCAAAACTCCCCGGCGACGCCGACGCGGACGGCGTTGTTGCCGTTGCCCGCGTAAGCGAAGCCCGCGGTGAGCGCGAACGGGTTGTCGGTGTTGAGGCGGTGCGCGATCGCCCCGCCGATCGCCTGCGCCTCGCGGAACGTCGCGCCGTTGAGCGCGTAGCTGGTGCGCCCCGGCTCCGAGGGCATCGGGGCATAGCCCATCGCCATCGCCGCGGCGGTGCCCGAACGCGCGTCGCGCCGGACGCGGTCGAGGTCGAAGCGGATCTGTGCCAGATCGTTCGGGCCGAAGTCGGACAACGCGAGATTGCCCGCGGCGTCCGACGTCACATAGTTCAGCGGACCCGATTGCGCCGCGCGGCTTGCGGCGGAGCCGATCCCGGCGAGCGTGTAGGTCGAGGCGGTCGAACCCAGCGCGATCTGACCCGGGCGGTTGGCCACGGCATTTTCGCCGATCGCGATCGCACCGTCGGCGGTCGCCCGCGCATTGCTGCCGAGCGCGATCGCCGAACGCCCCTCTGCCACGCTGTCCGCGCCGATCGCCAGCGCGGCGAGCCCGGTCGCGCGGTTGTCCGCGCCGATCGCGACCGCGCCGCGTCCGGTCGCAAGATTGGGGTCTCCGATCGCGACTGCGCCATCGCCCGAGGCGATATTGCCGAGCCCGATGGCGACCGCCGCGCCGTCGGTCGCCCGGGCACCGGTGCCGATGGCGACCGCGTCGTTGCCGCTGGCGTTCGCCCCCGATCCCATCGCGATCGCATTCGTGCCGGTGGCGGTCGGCCGGGCGCCGCTGCCGTTGATCGCCATATAGTCGGTGCGCGCCAGCGCTTCGTTGGCGGTAACCTGCGCGGCATTGGCATTGACGAGGGCATTGTCGGCAACCGAACGGGCGAGATCGGCATTGGTCCGCGCCGCGATCGCGATCGTCTCCGCCCCCTCGGCCCGCGCCGCGGCGGCATCGGCTGCGATCTGGGCATTGTCCGCATTGGCCAGCGCCAGATCCGCCGTCTGGCGCGTCACCACGCCGCTGGCGATCGCCTGATTGGCAAGGTCGCGAGCCTCGTTTGCACGAGTCTGTGCGGTCGTCGCTTCGGTGCGGGCAATGGCCGCCTCGCTTGCGGCATTGTTCGCGGTCGCCTGTGCGGTGGCGGCGTTGGTCAACGCGGTGTCGGCGGTATTCTGGGCCGTGGCGGCATTCGCCAGCGCCGTATCGGCGGTACCCTGCGCCGCCGCAGCTTCGGCTCGGGCGGTGTTGGCGGTGGCCTGTGCGGCGTTGGCGGTGTTCAGCGCCGTGGCCGAATTGGTGAGCGCGGTATCCGCGGTGGCTTGCGCGGTGGCGGCATTGGCGAGCGCGGTATCGGCCGTCCCTTGCGCCGCGGCCGCGTTGGCGAGCGCGGTGTCGGCCGTGCCTTGGGCGGCGGCGGCGCCGGCCAGCGCCGAATTGGCGGTTCCCTGTGCGGTCGCGGCGTTGGCAATCGCGGTGTCGGCTGTGCCTTGCGCCGCGGCGGCGCCGGCCAGCGCTGAATCGGCAGTGTCCTGTGCCGCGGCCGCATTGGTCACGGCGGTGTTCGCGGTCGTTTGCGCCGCCGCGACCGCCTGGTTGGTCGTGTGAAGCTGCCCGCCCGTCACCGCGTCGGTGGAGCCGGCCGCGACGCTCCCGTTGGCGAGGTTGACGATGCGGCGCCCGGCGCCCGCCGCGCCGACCGAGACGGTGTTCGCCTGATCCGCTACCGATCCCTGTCCCAGCGCGACCGCGCCGGCGCCGGTGGCGCTCGCGCCCTGACCAAAGGCGGAGGCGCCGAGAGCGTGGGCCTTGGCGCTCTCGCCCACGGCGGTCGCGTCACTCTGTCCGGCGGCGGTCCCGCCCGCCTGCGCATTGGCGCCGATCGCCGTCGAGCGGGCATTGGAATAAAGTGCACCGCTCCACGTGCTCCCGGCCTGGGCGAAATGGCCGATCGCGGTACTCGATTCGCCCACGGCAAGGCTCCTGGCGCCGGTCGCGGTGCCATAGTCGTCAAAGACGGTGCTGTCCTGGCCGACGGCGGTGCTGCTCGCGCCATCGGCCCTGCCGCTTTGCCCGATTGCGGTGCTGTTTGCGCCGTTGGCAATGGCGAACTGGCCCAGCGCGGTGCTGTTCGCGCTGGTGGCGATGCTGCGTTGACCAACCGCGGTGCTGTTGGTGCCCGTAGCGCTGCTCAACGAGCCGATCGCGATGCTTTGGTCGGCCAGGGCGTTCGCGCCCTGGCCAAAAGCGGAGGCGTCGACGGCATTGGCCAGCGCGCTTTCGCCCACCGCGGTCGCGTTGTTTTGCCCGGCGGCGGTCGCGCCCGCCTGAGCACCGGCGCCGAGCGCGGTCGTGCCGGCGTTGGTGAAGCCGTTCGCCGCCGTTCCGCCGGCCTCGGCGTGGAACCCCATCGCCGTACTCTGCAGGCCCGATGCGAAGCTGCCCACGCCCGTCGCCGTGCTGCCGTCGCCCGACGCGACGCTGTCGGTGCCGGTTGCCGTGGTGTAGGAGCCGCTGGCGACGCTCTCCGCACCGATCGCAACACCGAAATCTCCGCTTGCGACGCTGTTCGCACCCGTCGCCGTGCTGCGGATGCCGCTGGCCTCGGCTCCCCGGCCGGTGGCGGTGGCGGCGAAGCCGCTCGCGGTGCTGCCATGCCCGGTCGCGGTGGTTGCGGTGGCGCTCGCTGTGCTGTCCCGGCCGACGGCGGTGCTGTTGAGGCCGCTGGCGTCGCTATTCTCGCCGCATTCGGTGCTGTTCGCGCCGGTGCCGACATTACACTCGGGCGTCGGGTCGGCGCGGGCCGCCGTGGGCAGCGTCAGCGCGGCGGCGATGGCGAGCGGGGTGGCGGCGGCAAGCAAGGTTACGCGGATCGGACGCATGATATTTTCCCCTGGGTTCATGGCGACATGCGGCCATCCGGATGAAGAGGATCAGGTTTCCGCGCGATGTTGCGGACCATGCCCTCCGGTACGCCGGTGCTGCGCCATGTCGCGGGCCAGACTAGGCGCGTGCCGCGCGGCAGTTCTACCGATCAATTCCAGTGAATTCTGACCAAAACTGTCGCTGCCCCTGGCCAGATTAATTGGGTTAATCGAACTCAAGCCATTGAGTTTCAGTATGAAATACAGGATGGGCGATTCATGGGCGCGCGATCGACATGCTTGATCTGAAGACGATCCTGATCGTCACGCTGGCGACGGCGTGCCTCCAGGCCATCGTCTGGATATTCGCCTGGCGCGCCTGGCGGCACCTTTACGAACTCAAATTCCTCGCGGCGGGTTTCGTCGCGATGGCGGCAGGCGTGGCGCTGATGCTTGTGCGCGGGGGCCAGCCCGAGGAATGGGCGATCATCATGCCCAACACGATCATCAAGGTCGGGCTTGTCCTGCTGGCCGAGGGGCTCGCGCGCTTTCTCGGGCAGCCGCGCTACAGCTGGATCGGCGTTTCGCTGCTGGTCGCCCATGTCGCGGGCTGGAGCCTTCTCGTCGCGGTCGACCCGGACAATATCGCCGCCCGCATTCACGCCTCGACGCTGTTCACCGTGATCATCATGTCGGTGATGTGCCTCGGCCTCGCGCGCGACCGCATGCAGCCGGCGGTCCTGCGCTGGGCGACGATTGCCGTGCTCGCCGAATATATGCTGGCGAGCATCGTCCAGAGCGTGCTGGAGATCGGCCTTCCGGCCGACTTCCAGAGCGCGCCGGTGCTGGCCGACCGCAACGCCTGGTACCTGCTGCAGGGCGCGCTGTTCCTGATCGCGCTCTTTGCATGCCTGCTCTTCATGGTGAGTTCGCGCCTGTCGGTCGACCTGCGCGAGAAGAATGAGCGCCTCTCAGCCGAAGTGCTGGAGCGGCGGCGGCTCGAGAGCCATTTGAACGCCAGCCTCGAGACCGAGCGCGCGCTGCGCGAGGAGCAGGCCGACCTCATGCGGATCGTCAGCCACGAATTCCGCACGCCGCTCGCGATCATTCGCAACGCGGCGGACATGATCGGGCTGGTCGGGAACCGGTCGCCCGAGGCGACGCGCGAGCGGCTCGCGGGGATCGACGAGGCACTCGATCGCCTCTTCGCGCTGATCGATCGCTTCATGGCCGACGATCGCGAACGCACCTACCGGCCCGAAGCGACCCCGATCAGCGCCGTCATCGGCGGCGTGCGGAGGCATTTCGCGATGACGGGGGCGGGCGATCGCCTCGAGATCGCGGCGGAGCGGGACATGACTATCCTCGCCGACGCAGAGATGCTGGTCACCGTCCTCATCAATCTCGTCGACAATGGGCTCAAATATTCGCCGGACCATTGCCCGGTCCGCGTGACGATCCGCGAAGAGCGCGCCGGCCTCGCGATCGCGGTGCGCGACGAGGGCATCGGCATCCCCGAAGATCAGCGGGCGAGGGTGGGGCGCCGCTTCTTTCGCGCCTCGAATGCCGCGACGATCGCGGGAACCGGCCTTGGCATCTATTCGGCCCGACGGCTGCTCGCCTATCACGGCGGAACGGTCGATTTCGAACCCCATGGCGAAGGCGGCACCGCGGCAATCGTCCACATTCCGCTGCGCGGCGACCGCGAATTTCAACCCGTTTGCGAGGGCATGACGGCGTGACGCATATCCTGATCGTCGAGGACGAGCCGCGCCTGCGCCAGGATCTCGGCGACTTCCTCGAATTGCGCGGTTTCGAGGTCACCGCGGCCGCCACGGCGCGCGACATGCGCGCGGCGCTGAAAGATGCCCCGCCACCCGCGATCGTCATTCTCGACGTCGGATTGCCCGACGGCAACGGGTTCGACCTCGCCGGCGAAATCCGCGCGGGTCACGATTGCGGCATCATCATGCTCACCGCCTTCGGCGACAGCGCCGATCGTGTCCGGGGCTATGATAGCGGCGCCGACATCTATCTCGTCAAGCATAGCAGTTTGCGCGAGATCGAAGCCGCGATCCGCAGCCTGCTGCGGCGAACCGGAACGTCGCGGGGGCCCGCGGACGACGGCAAGGATCGGTGGGTGCTCGATACGGCGAACTGGACCATGATCGCGCCGGACGGGCAGGCGCTGCGCCTGACCGCCACCGAGTTCGCCTTCCTGCACCTGCTCTGCAAGCGGCAGGGCGCGGTGTGCCCGCGCGACGAGCTGGTGGCCGCGCTCGCCCGGCCCGGCGGCCATTTCGATCATCGTCATCTCGACGCCGTCGTCAGCCGGCTGCGCCGCAAGTTCGAGCGAACCACCAGCCTCCCGTCCGCGATCAAGGTCGTCTACGGCATCGGCTATACCTTCACCGCGCCCATCGCCGTGGCGTGAATGCCGCCGGCCCGCCCCGCCATTATTCGTCTTTCGCCTTTGCGTGACAGCAGTTAGGCACGGCACCCATGCAATATCGCAACGACATCGCCGGGCTGCGCGCCGTTGCGGTCCTTCCGATCCTGCTCGTGCACGCGGGGCTCGAGACGATCCCCGGCGGGTTCATCGGGGTCGACATCTTCTTCGTCATCTCGGGCTATCTGATCACCTCGATCATCGTGCGCGAGATGGAGGCGGACCGCTTCACGCTGGCGGGTTTCTACCGCCGCCGCGCGGTCCGCATCCTGCCCGCGCTGCTGACGATGCTGCTCGTCACGCTCGCCGCGGGCGCGTTCCTGCTGTTCCCCGACGATCTCGCCAATCTGGGATGGAGCACGGCGTCGGCGTCGCTGTCGGTGTCGAACCTCTGGTTTTGGCGCAACGTTTCCTATTTCGGGACGCGCGCCGAGCTCGAACCGCTGCTGCACACCTGGTCGCTGGGGGTCGAGGAGCAATTCTACCTCCTCTACCCTGTCTTTCTGATCCTCGTGCGCCGCTTCGCCCCGGCGCACCTCAAGCCGGCGCTGTGGCTGGTGCTTCTCGCTTCGCTCGCGGTCGGCTGGGCGCAATTTCCGAGCACCGCCTTCGCCTTCTACATGCTGCCGAGCCGCGCGTGGGAACTCGCGCTGGGCGGGATCGTCGCGCTCGGCGGTTTCCCGCCGGTGCGATCGGTGGCAACGCGGGGGGCGCTAGCCGGCGTCGGGCTGGCGCTGATCGTCGCGGGGCTGTTCGTCATCACCCCCGACATGGCCTTTCCCGTTCCCTGGGCGCTGCTGCCGTGCGCCGGCACCGCGCTGCTCATCGCCTATGGCGAGAGCGGCGGCACCGCGCGGCTGCTCTCGCTTGCACCGATGCGCTTCGTCGGCGACATCAGCTACTCGCTCTATCTGTGGCACTGGCCGGTGATGAGTTTCTGGCGGTTCCAGCGCGGCGTCGTGCTGGCGCCGTGGGAGATGGCGGCGACGATCGCGCTGTCGTTCACGCTCGCCGTCATATCCTATCGCTGGATTGAGCGCCCCTTCCTTGCGCGCCACCGCGACAGCGCCGCCGGGCGCGTCGTCGCCGTCGCGGCGATCGCCATGCTCGCTGTCGCCATCGTCGCGGTCGTCGCCGCGCGCTTCGCTCCCGTCGTCCGCCCCGTCGACCCGCGTGTGGCCGGGATCATGGAAACGGCGCGCTATCCCCAATCGGCGACGATGCGCGAGCAGTTCGGGGTCGGCCGCTGTCACGTGACCGTCGAATCGCCCGCCTTCCGCACCGAAGCCTGCCTGTCGCCGGACCCGGCCCGGCCGAACATCCTGTTGCTCGGCGACAGCCATGCGGCGCATCTGTCGCAGGCGCTGCGCGAGCGGCTGGGCGACGCGGCGCACCTGCTCCAGGCCACAGCATCGGGGTGCCGGCCGATCCTGCCCTATGCGGGCGACGCGCGGTGCACGCGCGTGATGCGGCTTGCGGTCGACGGACCGTTGCGGGGCGCCGCGGTCGACCGCGTCGTCATCGCGGCGCACTGGCGCGCCGACGAGCTTGGCGGCGTGCGGACGATGGTCCGGGAATTGCGCCGCCGCGGCATCGCCGTCACCGTTCTCGGGCCGGTGATGCGCTATGAAGAGGATATGCCCCGCGTGCTGGCGCGCGCTGTCGCCAACGACGACGGGGCGATGGTCGCGCGCAATGCGGACACGACCCGCGTCGGGGTCGACCGGGCGCTGCGCGATGCGCTCGCCGGAACGGGGGCACATTATGTGTCGATGATCGACCTTGAATGTCCGGGCGGCACCTGCCCCCGGTTCGCGCCCGACGGGCGGCCGTTTCATTTCGATACGACCCATTTCACGCTGTCGGCGTCGCGCGAAATGGTCGGGCGCTTGCCCGCCGCGGCGCTTGCGACGCCGCGCCGCGACTGACGGCCGGAGGGTGGACGAATATTTGACCGGCGGTGGAACCGGGCGCCGAGCTGATCGTTCTCGCGGATAAGAACGCCCGCGTTTCTGCGGCAGCGCCCGCGGAGCCATTCATGACACCACTCGAACGCGCCTGCCGGGCCGCGCACGACATGCATCACGACGGAGAAGCAAGCGTTCAGGCCGCCGACCCCTTCTGGGATGGCTGGAAAGCCTGGGTCCCCGTCGTCGAAGGCATGCTCGAGGCGATCCGCGATCCCGGCGATGCAGCGACGGACGCGGGGCATCGTGCGATCGCTGCACAGGGGGGCGGGACCGGCGGTCCCGACGGTGATTCGGTCGCTGCAGCCTGGCGCGCCATAATCGACGCCATCGTCGCCGACGGCTTGCCCGGTCCGGATCCGGACCGGCGCGGGCAATAATCGGTCAAGGACCGGCCGGACCTTTTCATCAACCTTGCTCGAAACGACCAGTACAGGGCGCGAAGATATTTCGGCGCTCAAAGATAGTCCTCCGACGCATCGCGCCACCTAGCGCGCCAGCGGCGCCACGCGGAAGATCGGACGCTCGGCCTGCATTTCGGCGTGCACCATCGCATATTCGGGGACCGGCATCCACGTCGCGCTGTTCGACGACAGCGGCTCCGACGCGACGATGATCGCGCGCGGGGGTTCTTCGCCGCCGACCATCTGCCATTCGCCGTCGTGGAGGCCGTAGTCGCGCCCGGTGGTGAACCACATCGACAGGAAATTCATGTTCGCCTCGTGCAGCTGGTCGGGCGAGCCGGTGCGATAGCGGCCGAAGTCGAAGCAGTGGCGCAGCCCGAGGATCTGGCGGCCGGTGGTGAGGAAGAGGTTGCAGCTCGACGAGATGGCGATGCCGTGGTGCCGCCGCGCGGCTTCGAGGATGTCGACCGTCCGCTGCACCGCGGCGATCAGCGTGTCGCCGTCGGGCTCGGCGCGCCAGTCGGGAAGCTGCGAGAGCAGCAGCGCATAGACCCATTCGCTGTCGGTCGATCCCGATATCTGCGCGAGCAGGTCGGGCGCGATATCGGCCATCAGCGTGCCCTTCATCTCGCCGATGCGATAGATGTCGCCGTTGTGCGCCATCGCGACCGCCGCGCCGGGGAAGTGAAAGGGATGAGTGTTCTGCTCGCTCACCTTGACCGTCGTCGAATAGGCGACCCCGCGGACGTGCGCGATCACGCATTCGGCGCGCGTCTTGACCGCGAGCGATTTCAGATTGCCGTCGAACACCGGCAGCGACGGCGAGCGGTAGCGGTGCGGTTCGAGCGGTGCGTGCGACGCCGAATCCCACGCCATCATCCCGAACCCCGCGAGGTTCAGCATGTGGAGCATCCGCGGCATATAAGCCTGGTTGACGAGGCTCGAATCGGGTTTGAAGAGCAGGTCGTCGAGCGTGACGCGCTCGCCCAGATACATCATCGCCCGGCACATCGGCTGATCCCCCCTGGCCCCATGCTGCGAGGTTACACGAGGCGTGCCGGCGTGCCAAATCCGCTCGGCGCTCTGCGACCTCAGGCCAATAGTTCGGGGTAGAGCGCCCGGCCCACCTGCACGGGATCGAGCGCATAATGGTGCGCGACGGCCCCGGCGATCACGCGCTCGAGGCTGCGCGTCGGTTTGAGGTCGCGGCCGGCGAGCAGCGCCGTGGATGCGAGCCCCGGCCAGTCGGCCGCCACCGTGCCGCCGCGGGCGAGATCGCCGCCAAAGAGCAATGCCGCCGACCCCGTGCCGTGGTCGGTGCCGCCGCTGCCGTTGACTGCGACGGTCCGGCCGAATTCGGTCGCGACGATGACCAGCGTGTCGGCCCAGGCCGGTCCGAGTCCGGTCTTCAGCGCGCCGACGAGCTGGTCGAGCCCGCGCAGCTGCCCCGCGAGGCGGCCGTGCTGGTTGCTGTGGGTGTCCCAGCCGCCGGTTTCGACCATCATCACGCGTGCGCCGTCGGCGGGGGTCATCAGCGAGGCGGCGAGGCGGCCGAGATCGGCGCCGTTGCGCCCGTTGTTGCCGCCGATGTCGCCCGCGAGTTCCTGCGTCCGGACCGCGCTTTCCCACAAGGGGTGCAGCAGCGCGTCGCTTTCGTAGAGCGCCGACAGCCGCGCGATCAGGTCGGCATCGGCCTGCGGCAGGCGACTGGGGACATAGGTGGCGACCGGCAGCGCGCCGCGCAGCGCGAGCGGCACCGACGGGGCCACCGCCAATGCGCTGCGTTCGCCTTCGGGCAGCAGCGACAGCATCCGGTTCAGCCAGCCGTCGGCGCGGCCATAGGGACGCGTGCCGCCGCCTTCGAGGATATTCTGGCCGTCGAAATGCGACCGGTCGCGATAGGCGGTGGCGACGGCGTGCACGACATGCGCCTCGCGCGCGGCGAACAGCGCGGCGGCACCCTCCATCGCGGGATGGAGGGTGAACAGCGTATCGAGCCGGGTCCCGGTCGCGGCTTCGGCCGCCAGTGCGGCGCGCGCGCCGGCAAAGGCTGGGTCCCCCGTGGGGGCGGCGATCGCCAGCCCGTCGGCGGCGCCGCGCTGGATGACGAAGATCAGGCGGCGATGGGTCGGTGCGGCGGCAAAGGCGAGCGCGGGGAGGGCGGCGGCGCCGATCCCGGCGGCGATGGCGGCGCGGCGCGAAAGGATCATCGTCTATCTCCGCAGAAAGGCCGGGCTGGCGAACAGCATCGCCAGTCCCTGCGCGGGGGTGTCGGCGCCCGCAATCGCCTGTGCGAGGTCGGGCGTGAGCGCGTCGGCGAGGAGTTGCGGCGCGAGCGCGCGCGCGTCGGCGCGGTCGCCGATGCCCCCGGCGATGCGGCTGGCGAGCTCGACGCGCTGCATCAGCCCGCCCGATCCCGCCCAGGTGGCGACCGTGTCGCCATAGCCGGCGGGCGATTCGGGGCGCCAGACCGGCTGGCCGAGCTGGCGGAGGAGGCCCGCAACATTCTGGCGTTCGCCGAGCGCGGGCACGGGCAGGCCGCGCGCCATCGACACGAACCAGTCCCACGGCGACTTGAACATCGCGGGCCCGTCCTGCCACGGCTCGGGCGAGAGAATGAGCGTGCGATAGAGCGACGCAAGGTCGCCGCCGCTGCGCAGGAAATCGGCGGCGAGGCGATCGACCAGCGGTTGCGGCGGATCGTCGGCGGTGAAGTGGCGCGCCAGCTTGGTGGCGATGTGGCGCGCGGTCGCCGGATGTACCGCGAGGTCGCGCAGCACCGCTTCGGCCTGCGCGGCCCCGGTGTCGGGATAGCGTTTGCCGAGGATCGTCTGTTCGCCGGGCTGGTGCAGTTCGGCGACGAACACGGTGTCGCCCGGTCGCGATCCGGCGGGGATCAGCCGCCGCGCGGCGCCGCGGCCGAGCCCCGCGACCGCGAGACCGGTCAGGGCGCCGGCGAAGGCGGTGACGTCGGTCTGCGTATAGCCGCTGCGCACCCCGAGCGTATGGAGTTCGAGGATTTCGCGCGCCAGATTTTCGTTGAGCCCGGGCCCGCTGCGCGCGCGGCGGGTGCGGATGGCGAAGGCGCTGTCGGTACCGAAGCTCAATATCTGGTCGAGGTAAAGCAGCATCGCGGGATGGCGCACCGCCGCGATCAGCAGGTCGGCAAAGCGGCCCATGACGTGCGGGCGGATCGCGCCGAATTCATGCGCGCCGGCAAAGCCCGACACGAACTGCTTTTCGGTCGATACCGCGAAATGATTGGACCAGAAATGGACGAGCCGTTCGGCAAAGGGGGTCGGCGAGGCAACGGCCACCGCGAAACGGGCGGTCGCGGCGTCGGCATAGAGATCGTTGAGCGCCTGGCGCGTTTCGCGTTGCGGGGTCGATTCGGTCGCGCGGGCGTTGGCCGTCGGCATGCCACCGGCCTCGCGGCGCATCGCGTCGCCCTGTTCGCGAAACAGGATATAGGTTTCGGCGATCGCCTCGGGGCGGGGGAGCGCGGCGATCGGCGGCGGAGCCGGATCGAAGGCCTCGAGCTGCCGCAGCAGCCCCGCCTGCGCGTCGCGCAGCGCGGGCACGTCGGGATCGCCGACGCGGCGGCCGAGGCCGAAGCGGTTGGCGGCAAGATATCGGGTTGCACTCACAAGTTTTTTCCGATCGCCGGTCAGGCTGGACGCCAATTGTCGCAAACTTGTCCCGCCGTCGCGGATGCGCGCCCGCTCGTTTTCATATCATGATCGGCCGGTGTCACGCGACCGCGTCCATCAGGATAAAGCTGCCCTCCCGTCGCTGGTGGGCGTTGATCAGCGGGACGAGCCGCGTGAAATGTTCGGTCCGGCAATGCAGGTCGAGCGCGGCGCGATCGGGCCATTGTTCGATGAAGACGAAGTGGCCGGGATCCTTCTGGTCCTCGAACAGCTCATAGGCGATGCACAGCGGCTCGGCGCGCGTCCTGTCGACCAGTTCGCGGTAGAGCGGCAGGACGATGGGGATCGCGCCGGGCCTGATGAAATCCTCGGCGATGACCTTGAGCATCAGCCGGCGTCCAGCGGCTTGTCGTAGATCAGATACACGCGGTTCACCGTCGCGTCGATCGCGCCGGCGACGGCGTTCATCCCCTGATTGTCGTCGAGCACCCAGCCGATGTCGCCATACTGCCCGCCAAAATGGGCCACGCCGTCGCGGCGGATATGTTCGATCATCATGAAGGCGAGCGTGCTGGCCATGCGGCTGTTCTGCAATTTCTTCGCCACCCCCATCAGCGGCACGCGCAGCGTCTTGCACTTGGGTTTGCGCAGCCACCACAGCAGCCGCGCCCAGTTGAAGGGAAGGAGCGAACCTTCCATGTCGATGAGCAGTTCGTTGATATTGGGGAGGACGATCATGAAGGCCACGGGTTCGCCGTCGAGTTCGGCGACGCGGATCAGGTCCTCGAACACGATCTGCTTCAATTTCTTGCCGACATAGGCGATCTCGCTGTCGGTCAGCGGGACGAAGCCCCAATTGTCCGACCAGGCGTCGTTGAGCAGCCCCATGATGAGCTTCGCCTCGGCATCGAAGCGGCGCTTGTCGACCTTGCGCACGCGGATGCGCTCATTCTTCTCGCCCGCCGCGACGATGCGGTTCACCAGCGGCGGGAAGCCGTCGACGATCGGCACCGAATAGTTGAGCAGCTTCTTGGCGGGGCGATAGCCTTCGGCCTCGATCCACGCGCGGTAGAGCGGGCTGTTGTGCCCGAGCATGATCGTCGGGGCCTCGTCGAAACCCTCGACGAGCAGCCCGGGTTCGTCCCAGATCGAGATCGACAGCGGGCCGAGCGCGCGCGTCATGCCCTGGCCGCGCAGCCAGTCCTCGGCGGCGACGAGCAGCGCGTGCGCGACCTCGGCATCCTCGGCCTCGAGCAGGCCCCAGTTGCCGGTGCCGGGCCCCATGCCCTGTTCGGCCGGCTGTGCGAGCGCGAGCGCGTCGATATGCGCCGAGATCCGCCCGACGGTGCGGCCGTCGCGGCGCGCGGTGAACAGCTGGGCCTTGCCGTGCTCGAACCACGGATTCTTGCCGGGGGTGAGCAGGCCGTAGACCTCGTCCTTGAGCGGCGGAACCCACGCCGGGTCGCCGCGGTTGAGGCGATAGGCGAGCTCGACGAACTCGCGCCGGTCGGCCTTGTCGAGGACCGGGTGGATGGTGACGGGGCCTTCGTGATGTGCGGCCATGGCTGGTTTCCCGTGTTGCAATGCCTATATGTTGGCGACGCATTAGGGCATCGGTGTGGCGCTGGCGACCCGCATTTAGCCATGATGCTGCCACGAAATCATGATCAAGGTTTGGGCATGCTAGCAATGAACACCCTCGTCGATCGCCACTCGATGCGACCCGCGGCGAAAGCTCCCAAGTCGGCGATCGCCGACGATATGGCGATGCTGCGCGCGGCGTCGGAACTGACGCGCGACCTCGTCCAGCCGAGCCGGGCCATCTACTGGACCGACTTTCTCGCCTCGACGCTGCTCGGCTATGCCGGCGTCGCCGCCGCGATCCTCGCGCCGTCGACCCCGTGGATGCTCGCCGCGGCGCTCGTCGCGGTGCTCGCGCTCTATCGCGCCGGCAGCTTCATCCACGAGCTGACGCATATCCGCAAAAATGCGCTGCCGGGGTTCCGCCTCGCGTGGAATGCGCTGGTCGGCGTGCCGCTGCTGATCCCTTCCTTCCTGTACGAGGGCATCCACAGCCTGCACCACAATCGCACCAAATATGGCACCGCCGAAGACCCCGAATATCTGCCGCTCGCGCTGATGAAGCCGTGGACGGTGCCGCTGTTCGTGATCGCCGCGGCGTTCGCGCCGGTCGCGCTGCTGTTCCGCTTCGCGGTGCTGACGCCGCTGTCGCTCGCGATTCCGCCGCTGCGCCGGGTGGTGATGGAGCGCTATTCGGGGCTGATCATCAACCCGCTGTTCCGCCGCCGCCCGCCCGAGGGCGAGTTCCGCCGCCAATGGGCCTGGCAGGAGGGCGGGGCTTGGGCGTGGTCGACGCTGCTGATCGTGGCGGGGGTGCTCGGCTGGGTGCCGCTGCGCGCGCTGCTGATCTTCGGCGCCATCGCCTCGGCCAGCCTCGTGTTCAACCAGATCCGCACGCTCGTCGCGCATCTGTGGGAAAATGACGGCGGCGAACTGACCGTCACCGCGCAGTTCCTCGACAGCGTCAACGTGCCGCCCCCCGGGCTGCTGCCCGAAATCTGGGCGCCGGTCGGGCTGCGCTATCACGCGCTGCACCATTTGCTGCCCGGCGTGCCCTATCATGCGCTGCCCGAGGCGCATCGCCGCCTGAAGGAAGCGCTGCCGGCGGATTCGCAATATCATGGCGCGAACTACGGCGGGCTGCCGCGGCTGGTGGTGCGGCTGGTCGCCAATTCGGCGCGCGGCGGACCGGCGCTGTCCTGAGCGGCTGAAATCGCCGCCGCGCGGCGGCGTGTCTGCCATTCGCCGAGGGGCCCGGGAAGCGGAAACAAGAAAGGGTCCGTCGCGACAGTGCCCCGGCCGCGGCGGACCCTTCCCAGCGATCGGAGCATGTCGCCCCGGTCGCCCCCTCCCGCAGAGGCGGGAAGGGGGAGAGCTCCGATCAGAATTGTCCGCGCAGCGTCACGCCATAGGTGCGCGGTTCGCCCGGGAAACCGACGAACAGCTGGTTCGCGGTGCCCGCCAGCCCCGACGACGCCGGCGCCGCGACGGCGCGGAAGGTGCCGCTGCCCTGGAGCGGCATGTCGGCGCCGATCATGTAATATTGCTTGTTGAAGATATTCTGCGCCCACAGCTCGATGCCCCAGCGGCGTTCGGCACCGTAGAGGCCGAGGCGGCCGTTGAAGACCGCGAAGCCGTCCTGGATCTTTTCGACGTCGAGATCCGATCCGGTGTTGGTGTCGCTTTGCAGGCGGGTGTCGAGATAGACGAGCCCGGTCAGCCCCGAACTGCCGATCGGCGGGGTCCAGCTGATCCCCGCGGTTGCGACATATTTCGCCGCATTGGATACGCCGCGGCCGGGCAGCTGGAACAGCACCGGCGACAGCGGGCGGCCGCCCGTGCCGACGAGGTTGCGGCGATAGAGGGTGTCGACATAGGTCAGCCCCATGTTGATCGACAGGTAGCGCGCCGGGCGCAGGAAGGTCTCGATCTCGATCCCCTGCGCACGCACCCCGGGTTTCAGCCGGTCGGGGGCACAGGCACCCGTTGCGGCCGACCCGTCGCTGTCGGCGCCGTTCAGGTCGTCCTTGCACGCCTGGATGTTGGTGACCTCGAAATTGACGCCGTTGAAGGTGTTGAGCTGGTAGTTGCTATATTCCTGATAGAAGGCGGCGAGGTTCACGTCGAAGCCGGGGCCGTCATATTTGATCCCGAATTCATAGGCGTCGACCTTTTCACTCGCGAACTGCAGGTCGCTCGCTTCGGGCCGGCCGTTGCCCGGGGTGTTGGCGGGCAGCGCGAGCCGCGCGGCGCAGGCGGTGTCGAAGGTCGTGTTGCACGTCCGGTCGAGCGCCGAGAAGTCGAGGTTGAAGCCTCCCGCCTTGTAGCCCTTCGACGCCGAGCCGTAGACGAGCAGCTCGTCGGTCGGTTTCCAGCTGAGCACCGCGGTGCCGGTCCATTCATTGTCCTTGAACTTGGTACCGGCGCTGCCGCGCGGCAGGTCGGGGGCGGTGCCGTTGATCACGCAGGGCAGCGAAGCGAGCGACTGGAACGGCGAATTGACGATCAGCGAACAGATGCCGTTGTTGAAATTGGCATCGGCGTCGAGCGTCTTGCGTTCGCTGGTGTAGCGCGCGCCGACGGTGAGCGTCAGCCGGTCGGGGATGATGTCGAAGCTGTTGTGGGTGAAGATCGCGAAGTTGCGGCTCTTCTGGTCGAAGGTCGATCCCGCGTTGCCGGTGCCGTTGATCGCGAGGTTCGGCTGGCCGAGCGCCGCGGCGAGCGAGCCGAAGCCCGGCCGCGCGGGGTTGGCGATCAGCGCCGACAGGAGCGGGATCGATGCGCGTCGCGGATCGCCGACGGGGAGCGCCGACAGGCCCGCGATCGTTCCCTGCACCACCGGCACATTGACGCAGTGCGCGTTGCCCGGCAGCACCGCCGTCGGCAGCGCCTGTGCGAAGAGCAGGCAGTTGGCGAATTTCTCGTAATTGGCGCCGTAGACGATGTCGTCGTCGACATCGAGCCGCTCGTTGGCGTAATAGCCGCCGATCAGCCAGTCGAGCCGTCCGTCGAACGCTTCGCCCTGCAGCCTGAGTTCCTGCGTGAACAGGCGGAAACGACGGTCGAGATCGGTGCGCCGCAAGATGTCGAGCGCGCTGAAATCGGCGTCCTGCCCCTGTGCATTCTTGTAGTCGCGATAGGCGGTGATCGAGGTCAGCGATGCGCCGCCGAGGTCCCAGGTCAGCTCGCCCGACACGCCCCAGTCCTTGGTGTCCGAACGATAGTCGACCCCGGGGGTCGTCGCCTGCTGGCGGATGAAGCTGGTGCCGGCGGGGGCGACCTGATGGTTTGCGCCGATCGCCTGAAGCAGCGGCAGCAGCGTGTTCGCCGACGCGACGGGGAAGCCGTCGGGGCCGCGCGACAGGTTGCGCACGGGGTTGAGCAGGATGCCGCCGCAGCAGTTTTCCTTGCGTTCGCTATAGTCGGCGATCAGGCGGAATTTGAGCGCGTCGCTGGGTTCGAACAGCAATTGTCCGCGCACCAGCCAGCGGTCGCGGTCGTTGATGTCGGCTTCGCCCGGCGTGACATTCTTGAGGAAGCCGTCGCGCTGTTGCCAGACGCCGTCGATGCGCACCGCCGCGGTTTCGCCGAGCGGCGCGTTGATCATGCCGTCGACGCGCCAATAATCATAATTGCCGTAGGAGATCGATCCCTTGCCGGCGAAGCCGTTGAGGTCGGGTCCCTTGGTGACGATGTTGATCAGCCCTGCGGTCGAGTTGCGGCCGAACAGCGTGCCCTGCGGGCCGCGCAGCACCTCGACACGCTCGATGTCGCCGAGTTCGGAGAGGCCGACCCCGGTGCGGCTGCGATAGACGCCGTCGATGAACAGGCCGACCGAGGATTCGAGGCCGGGGTTTTCGCCGACCGTGCCGATGCCGCGGATGCGTGCGGTGAAATTGACCTCGCTCGTCGCGCCCGAGACGAGCAGCGACGGGGCGACCTGGCCGAGCGCGCGGACGTCGGTGGCGCCAGTTTTTTCGAGCGTGTCGCCCGAGACGGCGGAGACCGCGATCGGCACGTCCGACAGGAGCTCGCTGCGCCGTGTCGCGGTGACGATGATCGTGTCGTCGTCGGTCGTCGCCGTCGGCGGCGCCGCGTCCTGCGCCCAGGCCGGCATCGCCAGCAGGGCCGCCGTCAGGGCAATGCCCTGCGCGCTGCAACGTACGACGGACGCAATTCTCCTCTCACCATTTTTCATTGTATTCCTCCCACCAGGCTCTTTTTATTCTCAGCGATGATAACTGATTTTTGTAAAACCACCATAGCAGAAAACCGCCCGTATCACGAGGGATACGGGCGGTTCCGAAGCCTCTGAAAAGAGGAGCTTTGGCTGTTTAGAACTTGCCGCGCAGGGTCACGCCATAGGTGCGCGGTTCGGCAAGGAACATCGAGAAGATCTGGCGGCCGCCCGGATATTGCGGGTCAGCAAAGGCGGTGCCGGTCGAGGTCGCCCCCTCCTGGAACGGCGAGTTGAACGCGACCTGCGAATATTGCTTGTTGAAGATATTCTGCGCCCAGAGCTCGATGCCCCACTTCTCGTCGCGGCCGCGCAGGCCGAGACGCGCGTTGAAGATGGCGTAGCCGTCCTGTTCCTTTTGCGGGAAGAGGTCCGAGCCGGTGTTGTAGTCGCTGGTCATGCGGCCATCGATGTAGACGAGGCCGGTGAGCCCGCTGCTGCCGATCTCCGGGGTCCAGGCGACGCTGCCGGTCGCGACCAGTTCGGGCGCGTTCGACATGTTGTTGCCGGGGAGCAGGCGCAGCGCCTGGTCGAGCGGCGTGCCCGTCTTGGTCCCGACCAGATTGCTGCGATATTTGGTCTTCGCATAGGTCAGCCCCGCGGTCATGCGGAAGTCGGGCGCGGGCGCCAGCGAAGCTTCGAGTTCGAAGCCTTCCGAGCGCACGCCCCAGCCCACCTTGTCGGTCGCGCACGCGCCGGTCGCGCCGGCACCGGCGTTGTAATTGGGCGCGCCGGGGAATTTGCTCTGGTCGCGGTCGCCGCCCGCCAGATCAGCCTCGCAGCCGTTGATGTTCTGGACGAGGAAGACCGTGCCGTTGAAGGTGTTCAGCTGGAAATTCTCGAAGTCCGAGCGGAACAGCGTCAGGCCGAGGCTGAACGGACCGGTCGCATATTTGGCGCCGATTTCGTAGCTGTTGACCAGTTCGGGATCGAACTGCAGCTTGCCGACCAGCCCCTGCGCGCCGCCGACCGCGGCGAAGGTCGAGCTGGGGTTCGCGCCGGTGATCACCGGATTCTTCAGCGCCGACCGGTCGAGGTTGAAGCCGCCGGCCTTGTAGCCGCGTGAATAGCTCGCATAGACCATCAGGTCGTCGACCGGCTTGTACGACAGGATCGCGGTGCCGGTGAACTCGTCCTCGCTGCGCTGGTCGTTGATCGACACGCCGTTGAGTTCGGCGGTCGAATTGCCCTGGCAGCTCAGCCCGAGGATGCCCGCGACGAGCGGTTGCAGCGCCGCGTTGGCGAGCAGCCCGCCGATTGCGGCCTGGTTCGCGGTACAGATCGTGTTGTCGTTGGTGAAGCTGGCGGCGAACTTCTTCTTGTCGTGGGTGTAACGCACGCCGAAGGTGAAATCGAGCCGGTCGGTGATGTGGAAGATGTTGTGCGTGAACAGCGCCCAGTTGGTGCCGTTCTGGCGATACTGGTCGTCGATCGAGCCCTTGTCGCTGAGCGTGCTCAACCGGTCGATCGCGCCGAGCAGCAGCGGGGTTGCCGCGCCGAACTGGCCGGCGCCGCCGTTCGCAGCTAGCAGGCCCGCGCGGCCCGCGGGGCTGAGACAGCCCGGCTGGGTCGGGCCGTAGGCGAAGGCGAAGCTGCCCGAAACGAGACGGCACGCCGCGAACTGGCCATATTCGGTACCGAAGCGCAGATTGTCGCGCACCGTCAGCTTTTCATTGGCGTAGAAGCCGCCGACGAGCCAGTCGAGCTTGCCGTCGAACGCCTCGCCCTGGAGGCGCAGTTCCTGCGTGAAGGTGTGGAACTGGCGATAGGCGTTGTCGCTGGGCGCGCGATAGAGGATGTCGACCGCGCCATAATCGAGGTCGCCGGCCTGTCCCGAGCGATATTCGCGGTAACCGGTGATCGAGGTCAGCTTGGCGCCGCCGAAATCATAGTCGATCTGGCCCGAGAAGCCGTAATCCTTGGTCTCGCCCGCGAAGCTGCGTCCCGGCGTGACCGAGATGTTGCGGTCGAAGCCCTGGTTGAAGGCGCCGATCGGCTGGCCGAGGTCGCGCAGCACGGTGATGATGTTGTTGGCGTTGGCGGGGATCGGCGCGCCCGGCGGCAGCGGCAGCGGCGACGGATTGTTGAGGTTGCCGATCGTCGGGTTGACGCTGTTGTCGATATAGATGGCGCCGCAGCATTTCTCGTCGCGATAGGTATAGTCGGCGATCAGCCGGATCGACAGCGCGTCGGTCGGTTCGAAGAGCAACTGCCCGCGCAGGAAATAGCGGTCGCGGTTGTTGACGTCGGTGTTGTTCGTCGCGTCGCGCAGGAAGCCGTCGCGCTTCACCCACACGCCGTCGAGGCGCGCGGCGATCGTGTCGGTGATCGGCCCGGTGATGCTGCCGCCGAGGCGCCAGTAATCATAGTTGCCGTAGGTCACCTCGCCGGTCGCGCCGAACTGGAATTCGGGTTTTTTCGAATAGACGCTGATCAGGCCCGCCGACGAGTTGCGGCCGCCGAGCGTGCCCTGCGGGCCGCGCTGCACCTCGACGCGGTCGATCTCGCCGAGTTCGTTGAGGCCGATCCCCGAGCGCGAGCGGTAGACGCCGTCGATGAAGACGGGGACCGAGCTTTCGAGGCCGGGGTTGTCGCCGACGGTGCCGATGCCGCGGATGCGTGCCGAGCCGTTGGCTTCCGAACCCGTCGACGAGACGAACAGCGAGGGGGCAACCTGGTTGAGCTGGCGGATGTCGTTCGCGCCGCTGTTCTGCAGCGCTTCGGCATTCACCGCCGAGATCGCGACCGGCACGTCGGCGAGCCGCTGCGCGCGGCCCTGCGCGGTGACGACGATTTCGCTGTCGGCGCTGTCATCGGCGGCAGCGGCCGTATCCTGCGCGAAGGCGGGGACCGCGACGCTGGTGATCGCCAGCGAGACGCCGAGCGCGCTCGTGCGCAGAAGGCGGGCAGCACAAAGGGTATGGGATTTCATATCGGGCACTCCTCTCAACATTTCGTTGTTATTATCGGGGTGCATTCTTACGCATTATAACAGGCTGATCCAGCCGAGGCGGCGCTTTCGCGGCAGGTTTTTGGCGAGTGCGGCTTTTGGGTCACAGGCTGTAAAGTGCCCGTTTTTGCGGGTTTAGCCGCGGCGCCGCATTGCCGTAGCGTCATCGGCGGGCGTCGCGCGGCACGGCAGCGAGAGCAATTTGTCCCCCGCGGCGAGCATCGCGTGATAGTCGCCGGCGAAATTGGCCGCGATCGCCCGGTCGGTCACGTCGAGCCCGCCCGTCAGGCTGCCGAAGGCGGGCAGGATCAGCCGCCGGGCATCGCCCGCGAGGCAGGGCCGCGACACGGGGCGCCCGCGCAGGTTCACCCGCAGCTTGGGATGATAATGGCCGGAAATCTCGGGGCGGGTGTCGCCCGGGTCGCACTGGTGGCGAAAGACGATGCCGTCGACGACCATCTCGTCGGCGACGGTGCCGCCCCACGCGCCGCCGGCGAGCCCGTCGTGATTGCCCGCGATCCACACGAGCTTCGCGGCGCCTGCCTGCCGGTGCAGCCGTTCGGCGACCGCGGGGGCGATGCGTTCGGACGCGGCGCGGTCGTGGAAGCTGTCGCCGAGGCACCAGATCGCCTCGGCGTGCAGCCGGTCCGCCAGCGTCGCCAGCCGGTCGAGCGTGTCGTGGCTGTCATAGGGCGGCAGCGGCTGGCCGTGCGCGGCGTACCAGCTCGCCTTTTCGAGGTGCAGGTCGGCGACGATCAGCGCGCGGTGGCGCGGCCAGAACAGCGCGCGTTCGGCGAGCAGGGCAAAGCGGTGACCGGCAAAGTCGAACGTCGGCGTGGCGGGCATGGCGGCGCTATGGCGGCTGCGCCGGCGTGCGTCTAGCTCCCGCGCCGCGTTTCGTTGGCGGCGTAGCGCTGGCCCGTGCTCCGGCTGGCGCCGCTGGGCAGCTCGAACACGACGCGCTTGTTCGGGAAATCGATCTCGACCCGGTCGAACAGCGCGAGGCTGTCCATCCCGAGCAGCAGCGCGGGCCGCTTTTCGAGCCCCAGCGCGCGAAAGGCCTGGCTGTCGGCGAAGGACACGGGCAGGTCGTTGACCTCGGCCCCGTTGATCTTGATCTGGCGGATCGCGGTGCGCGTCGCGGGTACCGCTTCGCCCGACACCGCGTTGAGGACGGTCGGGAAGAAGGGAAAGCGATGCTGGCGATGCGTCGCGACGAGCCGTTGCAGCGCGAGATTGCCGACGCTGGTCTGCGCGCCGGTGTCGATAATCACGTCGACGCGCCGGCCGTCGATCCGCGCATCCGACAGGATCAGCCGTCCCGCCATGTTGCGCGCGGTGACGACGATTGCATCGTCGTCATCGATGATGGCATGCGCGCGCTTGCGCGTTTCGAGAATGTCCATCGTTTCGCGGCGGAAGTCGATCAGGATGCGGCGGTCGGCAAGCATGTCGACCCCGATCAGTCCCGCCGCTCCGATGTGGCGTCCGGCAAAGGCCGGTGCGTCGAACGGCGCCATGTGCAGGTCGGTCATGCTCAGCGCCGCGACGCGGAAACTCTGCACCTCGGTCGAGCTGCCGATCGTGGCCAGTCGCAGCTTCTGGCCGTGCGCCAGCTCCAGCCGCTCGGCGAGCTCGCTCGCGATCACGGTGCGTTCGGCGCCGGTGTCGACCAGAAAGGAGAAGGGTCCCTGTCCGCCGACCATCACCTTGACCGCCATGCGCCGTGTTGCGTCGAGGTCGAAGGGCTGGATGAAGGGGGTGACCTCGCCCGTCAGTCCCGTTTCGGCGGACGTCGGGGCAGGGGCGGGAACCGCCGGCGGTCCATCGGGCGTCGTCGTCTGTACCAGCGGGCTCGCGGCGATGAGCCAGGGAGCGGCGACCAGCGCCGTCCAGATCATGGGCCGCCTGAGAAGATCGGTCATCGCGGGCATCCTCATTATATTTGCCCGCAGTCTACGCCTCGCGCGCCTTCGCTGCAAGCGGGCGACGCACCGGAAGGCAGCGGCGGTTTCGGGGTTTCGAGACGCTTGCCTTTCCTCGCGGGACGGCGAGCGGCGGCGATGGAAACGGAGCGCGGAGGGGCGCAGGATGCGCCTCCGGTCGCCGGCCCCTAGCCGAAGGCGGCGATCTTTTCCGCCGGGCGCGGGTCGGTGCTGCGCCGGATCGCCTCGTCGAGCTGGGTGAGGGTGAAGGGTTTGCGGAGCACGTCATGGTCCCCGAAACTGGCGATTTCGGAGGCGTCGCCCGCGAAGCCGGTGACGAAAAGCACGGCAAGGTCGGGCCAGCGCTCCTTCAGCGCGGCGACCATTTCGGGGCCCGTCAGTTCGGGCATCAGCACGTCGGACAGGATCAGGTCGAAGCCGTGTTGCTCGACGAGCGCGGCGGCCTCGCGCGGGTCGTCGCACGTGACCGCGCGGTGCCCGAGTTCGGCGACGGCGTCGGCGGTCGCCGCGAGCACGCGCGCGTCGTCCTCGACGATCAGGATGTGGAGCGTTTCGCCGGCGGCTTCGGCCACAGCTGCCGGGGCGGACACGGCTTCGGGTTCGGCCGCGTCGAAATGTTTCGCGACGGGCAGCAGCATCGCGACGCGCGTCCCTTCGCCCTCGGTCGAGGTCACCTGCACCTCGCCGCCCGACTGGCGGCAGAAGGCGAAGACCTGGCTCATGCCCAGCCCGGTGCCCTGGCCCGCGGGCTTGGTGGTATAGAAGGGATCGAAGACGCGCTCGAGCACCGCGGGCGACATGCCGCAGCCGGTGTCGATGACCTGCACCGCCAGCGCCGCCGTCTCCTGTTCCTCGTCGCGCAGCGTACGGATCGTCAGCGCGCCATGGCCCTCCATCGCGTCGCGCGCGTTGACCGCGAGGTTGAGCAGCGCATTTTCGAACTGCTGCCGGTCGAGCCAGCAGGCAAGGTCGCCGGCGCCGAGGTCGAGCGTCAGCGCGATGCGATCGCCGATCGTGCGTTCGATCAGTTCGGCGAACGCGGTGATGCTGTCGTCGACGACGAGCATTTCGGGGCGCGCCGGCTCGGAGCGGGCGAAGGCGAGCAGGCGCCGCGTCAGGTCGGCGGCGCGGTTGGCGCCGTCCATCGCATTGCTCAGGTGGCGCTGCGCCTTTTCGGGAGCGGAGGCAATCACGCGCTGCGCGAGTTCGAGCCCGCCGACGACCACCGCGAGCATGTTGTTGAAGTCGTGCGCGATGCCGCCGGTGAGCTGGCCGACCGCCTCCATCTTCTGCGCCTGACGCAGTTGCGCCTCCGCGGCGGCGCGGTCGGCCATTTCGCTGCGCAGCGCGACGTTCGCCCTGGCGAGTTCGGCGGTGCGCTCCTCGACCGCGGCTTCGAGCAACGTCGCGCGGTCGCTTTCCGCAAGTTGCTCGCGCCGCGCGAGCCGGCGTTCGCCGTCGGCACGGATCAACGAGAAGGTGGCGCCGATGGCGATCACCGCGGCCGCCGCGCCGAGCAGCGAAAAGAGCAGGATCGCCTGGTTGAAGCTGGTGCGGTCCGCCGCAGCGAGCCGGTTGCGATCGCGCAGCAGCGCGCGTTCGTTGCGGATCAGCTCGCTGAGGATGGCATCGATGCGCGAGAGCGCGGCGTCGTGGCCCGCGGCGTTATATTTGGAAATCGCGGCGACGGTCTGCCGGTAGTTGGCGCTCAGCGCGGCGTCGCCGAGCTGCGCGCCGCGGCGGTTGAACTCCTTGGTGAGGTCGGCGACCAGCGCCGCCTGCTTCGGATTGTCGCGGACGTTGCGCGTCAGCAGCCGCAGATATTGCTGCGCGATCCCCCATTGCTGCTGGAAGACGCGCCCGTCCTCCTTTTGCAGCCCGACCGCGAAGCGGCCGAGCGCCGCCTCGGCGCGAGCGATCGACGCGTCGAGCGAGCGCGTCTGCGAGATGATCTCGAGGCTGTGCGCCTGCCACGCGAGCGAGCGGTCGTAATTGTCGTTGGTGCGCACGAGCAGCGTGACGAGTGCGACGACGATGCTCGTCAGGATCACCCCGACGCCGACGGTCAGCCAGAAGCGGACGCGGTCGCGCCGGCTTTCATTTTCGCTGTCGAATTCCCTCTCGAACACGGGGGCGTTGTACCGGACATGGACGGCCGGGCAAAGCCGCGAACGAGTCGCGGCGCGCGGGCCGCTTCAACTCGTCGCGAAAAGGAATCCGCTGGTCGGCGGACGCCGGTGCCTCAGCCGATGATGCCGACGCGCTTGCCCGCGCGTTCGAAGCGGCCGAGAATCTCGCCGACCTGGTCGCTCGAATGCTCGGCGCAGAGCGAGCAGCGCAGCAGGGTCATGCCCGCGGGGGTTGCCGGCGGCCGCGCGAGATTGACGTAGAGCCCCTCTTCGAGAAGCGCCTCCCACATCATCGCGCCCTTTTCGAGGTCGGGCATGATCACCGCGATGATCGCCGACTGCGGCTCGTCGGTGCCGAGGGTGAAGCCGAGAGCCCGAAGTCCCTTGTGCAGGTCCTTCGAATTTTCCCACAGATGCGCGCGCTTGTTCGACCCGTGCATCAGCTTGCGGATGCTCGTCGCCGCGGTCGCGACGACGCTGGGGGGCAGCGAGGCGGTGAAGACATAGGGACGGCAGACGAGCCGCAAAATTTCGAACTTCGGGTGGTTCGACACGCAGAAACCGCCGACCGTGCCGACGCTCTTGCTGAAGGTGCCGATGATGAAGTCGACGTCGTCGATGACGCCCTGCGCCTCGGCGACGCCGCGGCCATGTTCGCCGATGAAGCCCATCGAATGCGCTTCGTCGACGAGGACCATCGCGCCATTTTCCTTGGCGATGCGGACCATTTCCTTGAGCGGCGCGATGTCGCCGAGCATCGAATAGACGCCTTCGAGCACGACGAGCTTGCCGGCATCGGCGGGCAGGCGCTTCAGGCGCTTTTCGAGTGCGTCGATATCATTGTGGCGAAAGGCGACGATCTCGGCGTCGCCCATCTTGCAGCCGTCGTAGATCGAGGCATGGCTGTCGATGTCGAGGATGACATAGTCACCCTTGCCCGCGATCGTCGAAATGATGCCGAGGTTGGCCTGGTATCCGGTCGAGAACACCATGGCATGGTCCATGGCGTAAAATTCCTTGAGCGCGTCCTCGCACTCCTTGTGGCCCTGATAGGTGCCGTTGAGCACGCGGCTGCCGGTGGTGCCGCTGCCGAACTTGTCGAGCGCGTCCTTGCCCGCGGCGATGACGTCCTCGTCGAAGGTCATGCCCATATAATTGTAGGTGCCGAGCAGGATCGTCTCGCGCCCGTTGCAGATCGCGACGGTGGGGGAGACCACTTTTTCCATGACGAGGCTGAACGGATCGGTGACGCCGGTGGCGAGAAGGTCGGCGCGCTGCTGGATCAGCGGATCGAATTTCGAGAAAAGGTCGGTCATCTTGGGTTCTTCCATGTTCCCCGGCGAAAGCCGGGGTCCAGATATGTTGCGCGGCTCCGCATGGACCCCGGCTTTCGCCGGGGATCACGACAGCCTCAGCCCTGCAGCTTCTCGACAGCGGCGATCAGCTGGCCGACGGTTTCGATCTCGGCCTGCATGTTCATCGTGATGATGATGTCGAAGGTGTCCTCGACCTCGGCGACGAAGTCCATCACGGTCAGGCTGTCCCATTCGAGGTCGCCGGCAAAGGTGGTCGCGTCGGTCAATTCGACGCCTTTCTTGTTGAAAGGCTCGATCAGGCCGTGAATCTGGTCGCGCAGCGCGGTGCTCATGATGATGTCCCGTCAAGGTAAGAAACTTGCGCGCGGGCATGCCGCGCCACCGCCCGCTTGGCAAGCGAATGCGGCGGCAATCGGGCAGCATCTTGCCGCAATCCGGCGAACATGCCATCGCTGGGGCGGGTCGCACCAACAGCAGCGTGGCAGGGGACGGCTATGAGCGACGACGCGAACGAAACGAAGGCGACGGTGCCGCCGCCCGCGATCAGCTTTCCGCCCAATGCGGTGCATCTGGTGCGGACCAACCAGCAGCTCACGATGAACCTGTCGCAGATGGCGGACCAGAAGGCGTCGATCCTGATGGGCGCGACCTTCGTCGTCTTCACGCTGGCGATCGGGCAGGCGCGCGCGGGGGCAGGGGCGCTCGCGGTGCCGCTGGCGATCCTCGCGACCTTTTCCTTCCTGTCGGCGCTGCTCGCGATCTCGGCGGTGCTGCCGCGCGTCGGCAAGGCGCCGCCGATCGTCTACAGGGACGGCAAGGACCACAGCAACATCCTCTTCTTCGGCCGCTTCGCGCAGATGGAGGAGCAGGAGTTCATCGATGCGGTGAAGGCGCGGCTCCGGACCGAGGAGGATCTCTACGAGACGATGCTGCGCGATACCTACCAGAACGGCATCGTGCTCGCGCGGCGCAAATATCGCTATCTCGCCTATGCCTACCGGTTGTTCGTCATCGGGCTCACGCTGACCTTCATTGCCTTCGCGGTCGAGATGGCGATGCTGTGGACAGGCTAGGCGCGGTGCGTCGGGCCGCGCGGGCACGCGCGGGCGGCGTTGTTGCCATTTTGCCACCGCGGCGCCTGAAATGGCGCGATCGCAACGACCGGGATTGAACCGGGCGCGGTCCGCGCCTAACCGGGCCGGCTATGCTTCAGCAGGCCTCCACCCTGACCGCGGACGTTCCGTCGGGTCTTCGCGACGAGTTTCGCGCGACGCTCGCGCTCGCCTGGCCGCTGGCGGCGGCGAACCTGCTCCAGATGCTCGTCCATGCGATCGACGTGATCTTCGTCGCACGGCTCGGCGACGCCGCGCTCGCCGCCTCGTCGCTCGGTGTCGCGATCTTCGGGCTTTTGCTGTGGACCGGCAGCGGGCTGGTCGGCGCGGTCGCGCCGCTGATCGCCGCCGAACTCGGGCGCCGCAAGCATGCGGTGCGCGAGGTGCGGCGCTCGGTGCGCATGGCGCTGTGGCTCGGCCTGCTGATATCGATCGCCTTCATGGGCATTTGCGTCGCGGGCGGGCCGATCATGCTCGCGACCGGGCAGCCGCCCGAAACCGCGGCGCGCGCCGCGGGGTTCCTGCTCATCCTGATGTGGGGCATGTTCCCGATGATCGCCGCGGCGGTGCTGCGCATCTTCGTGTCGGCGCTCGGCCGGCCGAAGATCGCGACCGCGATCACCTTCCTCGCGCTCGGCGCCAACGCGCTCGGCAACTGGACGCTCGTTTTCGGCAACCTCGGCATGCCCGCGCTCGGCTTTCACGGCTCGGCGCTGTCGAGCGTGCTGACGAGCGTGCTGATGCTGCTCGCCTATGTCGTCGTGATCCAGTTCGACCGGCGGTTGCGGCGCTATCATCTGTTCGGGAAATGGTGGCGTCCCGAATGGACGCGCTTCTTCGAAATGCTGCGCATCGGCACCCCGATCAGCCTGACCATCCTCGCCGAGGCGGGGCTGTTCACCGGCGCCGCCTTCCTGATGGGGCGGATCGGCGAGACCGAACTGGCGGGGCACACGATCGCGCTGCAGGTCGCGGCGCTGGCCTTCCAGATTCCCTTCGGGGTCGCGCAGGCGGCGACGATCCGCGTCGGGCTCGCCTATGGCGCGCGCGACCATCGCGGCATCGGCCACGCGGGCACCGCCGCGATGATCCTCGGCATCGGCTTCATGGGCGTCACCGCGACGATCATGTGGCTGTTCCCCGCGCTCGTGCTGTCGATCTATGTCGACGTCGACGCGGCGCGCAACGCGGCGCTGGTCGGTTTCGCGATGCAGTTCCTCGTGGTCGCCGCCGCGTTCCAGCTGTTCGACGGGGCGCAGGCGGTCGCGGCGGGCGCGCTGCGCGGGCTTCAGGACACGCGCACCCCCATGGTCATCGCGATCTGCGGTTACTGGATCGCGGGTTACGGCACCGCCATCTACCTCGGCTTCTGGACCCCGCTCGCCGGGGTCGGGGTCTGGATCGGGCTCGCGGTCGGGCTCATCGTCGTCGCCGGCCTGCTGCTGTGGCGCTGGTCGCGCCGCCGCACCCTGGGGCTGCTGCCCTGAGGCGCGGCCGCGCTATTTGCACAGCTCCTGCGCATATTTATAGTCGGGGCGCGACCACCACGCCGCTTCCATCACCGCGCTGTCGCCCCAATGGCCGATGTGAAAGATGCGCGGACCGCCCGCGTACATTTCGGGTCCGGCGTAGACGGCCTCGCCGATGATCGCCTTCTGGGGCTTGCCGAACTCCTTGACCCAGCCCTCCATCGCATCGCGGAAGGCGTCGGATTCGGGATAGGAGGAGGCATAGACCTTCAGCGAAAAGCCATAGGGTTCGGTGACCTCGTCATTCTTGAAGGCGTAGCGATAGCTGACCTCGAACAGCTCGCCTTCGGCCACCAGCTCGACATAATGGGTGATGTCGCCGTCGCCGTCGGTCTTGCTTTCGCGCTTCTCCTCGGCCGCGGGCATTTTTTCGAGCGGGAAGGCGGCGATCGCGGCGGCGGGGTCGAAGTTCGCCCCGGTCAGCGAGGCGCAGAACCATTTCGATATCGGCGCCCTGGGCTTCGCCTCGGCGGTCCCCGGAAGGGCCAGCCCGCCCGCCAGCATCGCCGCCGCAAGCAGCATCCGGCCCTTTGCGCCGGCCATCGCATCGATCGTCATGGTCCCCTCCCGCTATTTCTTCAAAAGCCTGAACCCCAGTTTCTTGCCCGTCCCCTCGGCCGGAAATTCGTGTCGTGCCAGCAGATCCTCGGCCGCACCGTCATAGGCCGCGCCCATCGCGGTGCGCACCCCGCATGCGGCCGAGGCGCCCGCGCAGCTCGCCGTCCATTCGAGGATCTTGCCGACATAGGCTGGCTGGCCCGGCGGCTCGGTCGCGGTGTCGACGCGCGGCAGGCGGCGGTTCGCGGTGCGCGGTCCCTTGGCAAAGGGGGCGAAGACCGCCTGCCATTCGTCGGCGGTCGGCAGCTCCCACGTCTCGCCGGTGCGCTGCGACAGCCAGGCGGCATAGTCGGCGGCGCCCGCCCAGCTGACGCCGACCATCGGCTGGTTCGGTTCGGCAAGCGCGTCCTCCGCCGCGCTGCATCCCGCTTCCTCGACGCAGAGCCGATATTGCGCCTGCGTGACCGGATAGCGGCCGACGACCAGTCCCGCCGCGCTCACGGTTTCGGGCGGCGCGAAGGTCGCGGCGGCGGATGCCGGACCCTTTTCGCGGCCGGGCAGTGCGGCCGCCACCGGCGATGGCGGCGGTGCCGTCGCGGCGGTGGCGTCGCAGCCGCCGAAGCAGAAGAAGCCCGACAGGCCGACGCGATAGTCGGGGCGCTGCAACCCGTCGGTCAGCGCCAGCGTGCTCGACGTCACGCGGTTGAACAGCAACTCGACCGGAACCTTGGGCTGTTTGAGCTCGCGCGACAGCGCGATGGCATAAGGCGAATTGCCGCCGTCGCCGTCGAGCGCCGCGGTGCCCGGCGACGCGGCGAAGGCGATCAGGCTGTTCGCGGTGTTGGGGACGTCGGCCAGCCCCTTCGGCCGCGACCCGCTGCGCGTCCGCCCGTCGAGCGGATTGAGCCGGCACGCGTCGAGGATCAGGATGTTGGCGATGCCGCCGAGCGACCGGCGCGCGAGTCCGAACGAGTCGAGCAGATGGTTCAGTGAGACATATTTCTGGCTCAATATCTTCTCGCGCCCGGCGCCCGCCGCATTCTCCACCTCGAGGAAGGAGGCGCCGTTGACGGGGACGACGTAATTGACGCCGTCGACCTGGATGCCGTGGCCCGAATAATAGATGAGCGCGATCGAATTTTCGGGCAGCGCGCTCGAAATCGCGGCGAAGTCGGCGAGCCGTTTCTGCAAGGCGTCGCGCGGCAGGTTGATCGCGGGGACCTGGACCTCGAAGCCGACCCCCGTCAGCGTTTCGCGCAGCAGCCGCGCATCGTTCACCGGGTTTTTGAGCGCCGGCCATTCGGCGCTCTGATAGGTCGAATTGGCGATGATCAGCGCGATCTTCTTCGGCGGCGCAACCGGCTCCGCACCGCTGCGCGCGGGCAGCAGGCAGAGCAGCAAAAGGCCGATCA
Source organism: Sphingopyxis sp. YF1 (assembly GCF_022701295.1). Taxonomy (NCBI): domain Bacteria; kingdom Pseudomonadati; phylum Pseudomonadota; class Alphaproteobacteria; order Sphingomonadales; family Sphingopyxidaceae; genus Sphingopyxis; species Sphingopyxis sp. YF1. Next base: position 3,003,659 of record NZ_CP033204.1, on the reverse strand, counting down.
GCCCCAGGATCGGACGACTCGCGGTCATGCGCCGACTGTGCGTCGTCGGCCGCGGGGGCGCAACGCGGAAAAATGTAGGGGTGGAGGGGCGGGTGTGCCTCCGAATCGGGCGGTCACCCTGCGCCGCTTCCGGACCGCCGCAAAAAACTTGTGCCGGCCCGCTTGACGCTCTTGGGGGTGCCACCCATATGGCCGCCTGTTAGCACTCGCACCCCGTGAGTGCTAAGCGACATCATTTGCATTTCTGGAGGGATATCCATGCAATTTCGTCCGCTGCACGACCGCGTGCTCGTCCGCCGTATCGAAGCCGAAGAAAAGACGGCTGGCGGCATCATCATCCCCGACACCGCCAAGGAAAAGCCGCAGGAAGGCGAAGTCGTCTCGGTCGGCGAAGGCGCCCGTGACGAGGACGGCGACCGCATTCCGCTCGACGTCAAGGCCGGCGACCGCATCCTGTTCGGCAAATGGTCGGGCACCGAGGTCAAGGTCGACGGCGAAGAGCTGCTGATCATGAAGGAATCGGACATCCTCGGCATCATCGCCTGAGTCCGTCCAACGATTTGAGAGTGAAGTTGCGCAGTTTTCTGCGCCTTTGAAAGGAATGAGCCAATGGCTGCCAAGGACGTAAAATTTTCGCGCGACGCGCGCGAGCGCATCCTGAAGGGCGTCGACATCCTCGCCGACGCCGTCAAGGTCACGCTGGGCCCCAAGGGCCGCAACGTCGTGATCGACAAGAGCTTCGGCGCCCCCCGCATCACCAAGGACGGCGTCAGCGTCGCCAAGGAAATCGAACTCAAGGACAAGTTCGAGAACATGGGCGCGCAGATGCTGCGCGAAGTCGCCTCGAAGGCGAACGACAAGGCCGGTGACGGCACCACCACCGCGACCGTCCTCGCCCAGGCGATCGTTCGCGAAGGCATGAAGTCGGTTGCCGCCGGCATGAACCCGATGGACCTGAAGCGCGGTATCGACCTCGCGGTCACCAAGGTCGTCGAAGACCTCAAGGGCCGTTCGACCCCGGTCGCGGGCACCTCGGAAATCGCGCAGGTCGGCATCATCTCGGCCAACGGTGACACCGAAGTCGGCGAGAAGATCGCCGAAGCGATGGAAAAGGTCGGCAAGGAAGGCGTGATCACCGTCGAGGAAGCCAAGGGCCTCGAGTTCGAACTCGACGTCGTCGAGGGCATGCAGTTCGACCGTGGTTATCTGTCGCCCTACTTCATCACCAACCCCGAGAAGATGGTCGTCGAACTCGCCGACCCGTACATCCTGATCTTCGAAAAGAAGCTGTCGAACCTCCAGTCGATGCTTCCGATCCTCGAAGCGGTTGTGCAGTCGGGTCGTCCGCTGCTGATCATCGCCGAGGACATCGAAGGCGAAGCGCTCGCGACCCTCGTCGTGAACCGTCTGCGCGGCGGCCTGAAGGTCGCGGCCGTCAAGGCGCCGGGCTTCGGCGATCGCCGCAAGGCGATGCTGCAGGACATCGCGATCCTGACCGCCGGCGAAATGATCAGCGAAGACCTGGGCATCAAGCTCGAGTCGGTCACGCTGAACATGCTCGGCCAGGCCAAGCGCGTCACCATCGACAAGGACAACACGACCATCGTCGACGGTGCGGGTGAAGCCGATGCGATCAAGGGCCGCGTCGAACAGATCCGCGCGCAGATCGAAACCACGACCAGCGACTACGACCGTGAAAAGCTGCAGGAACGACTGGCGAAGCTCGCCGGCGGCGTTGCGGTGATCAAGGTCGGCGGTGCGACCGAGGTCGAGGTGAAGGAACGCAAGGATCGCGTCGACGACGCGCTGCACGCGACCCGCGCCGCGGTCGAGGAAGGCATCGTCCCCGGTGGCGGTACCGCGCTCCTTTACGCGACCAAGGCCCTCGACGGCCTGAAGGGCGCCAACGACGACCAGACCCGCGGCATCGACATCGTCCGCAAGGCGATCGAAGCGCCGCTGCGCCAGATCGCGGCCAACGCCGGCCACGACGGTGCGGTTGTCGCCGGCAACCTGCTGCGTGAAAACAACCAGGATCAGGGCTTCAACGCCGCGACCGACACTTATGAGAACCTGAAGGCCTCGGGCGTCATCGACCCGACCAAGGTCGTGCGCACCGCGCTTCAGGACGCTGCGTCGGTTTCGGGCCTGCTGATCACCACCGAAGCGGCGGTGAGCGAGCTGCCCGAAGACAAGCCGGCAATGCCGATGGGCGGCGGCGGCATGGGCGGCATGGGCGGCATGGACTTCTAAGTCCGCGCCATCCAGGCCATCCAGCGCAAGCTGACAGGAAGGGCCGGCGGAGCGATCCGCCGGCCCTTTTCCCTTGTGCCGCTTGCAGGACGGTTCGGGGCCGGGCATGTGTTGCGCCGATGACCACGGCTACCCCCATCGACCGCCTGCGCACCGCGCTGCTTGCCGACGAGGACGCGCAGCTTCGTCTGGCGCCGATCGCTGATACTGCGGCGTTTCTCGACGCGATCACCGTCTATGCGGCTGGCCTTGATCTGCCGATCGCCCGCGAAACCTTTGCCGCGGGGCTGGCGCGCGCCGCGACGCCGCAGATGCAGCGACAATTGCCCGCGCTGCTGCTCGCCGGGGCGCCGCCGCGCCATTGGCTGCCGGTCGACCTCAAGCGGCACGAGGGTCGCATCCTCGTCGAATGGCTGCACTTTGCCGGCCTGCCGCTGACCGACCCCTTTTTCGAGGAAACGCAGCGCAAGGCGCAGATATTGCCGTTCAACCGGCTGATGCGCTGCGCCACACCGCTCGCGGCGATCGAGAGCTTTGCCGAAGCCCCGCCGCCCGATGGCCTCGTCTTTCACATGTCGCGCTGCGGTTCGACGCTCGTCGGACAGATGCTCGGCGCGGCGGCGGATCATGTCGTGGTTGCCGAACCGCCGGTGCTCGACACGGTGATCCAGCTTGTCGGGCGGGGCGTCCTGCCGCCCGGCACGATCGGTGCGATGGCGGGCGCGCTGACCCGCGACCGGCGCGGCGATGCGCGGCATCGCTTCATCAAGCTCGACGCGTGGCACTGTTTCGTGCTGCCGATGCTGCGCCGGGTCTGGGCCGACACCCCGTGGGTCTTCCTCTATCGCGACCCCGTCGAGGTGCTCGTGTCGCAGCAGAGGCGGCCGGGCATGCATTGCCGCCCGGGGGTGCTGCCGCTCGATGCCTATGGCATCGACGCCTATGAGGCCGCGGCGGCCAGCGACTATCCGGCGTGGATTCTCGACCGCATCTGCCGCGCCGCCGCCGATGCGGTCGACGATCGCTGCCTGCTGCTCGACTATGCCGCGCTGCCCGGGGCGCTGGTCGACAGCGTCCTGCCGCATTTCGGCGTCGCGCCGGGGGGCGCGGATCGGGCGCGGATCGTCGCGGCGGGCGGTCGCTATTCCAAGGCGCCGGCACAGGCCTTTACCCCCGATTCCGCAACCAAGCAGCAGGAAGCGTCGCCCGCGCTGCGCGCCGTCGCCGCGCCGCTGCTCGAGACCCACGCGCGGCTCGAAGCGTTGCGGCGCGGGCAGCGTGCGCCGGTCCCGGTGGCGGCGTCATGAGCCTGCTGCTGGCCCTCGTCTTCGCGCTGGCGCCGCCGGCGACGGGGGCCGCGCCACCGGCGGCCGCCGAGACCGTCGCGCCGCCGCCGCGCTGCGGCTATCGCATCGTCCAGACCTATCCGCACGATCCCTCGTCCTTCACCCAAGGGCTGTTCTGGCACGACGGGCATCTCTACGAAGGCACCGGGCAATATGGCCGGTCGAAGGTCGCCCGGGTCGACCTCGCGACAGGAAAGGCGCTCGCCGAAACGAAATTGCCCGCCGACCAGTTCGGCGAAGGCATCGTCCGCTGGCGCGACCAGATCATCGGCGTGACGTGGCAGGGCGGGGTCGGCAATCGCTGGCGGCTGAAGGACCTGAAGCCCGTCGGGAGGTTCCGCTACACGGGTGAGGGCTGGGGCGTGACGCTGCACGGCGACAGCCTCGTCCTCAGCGACGGTACCCCCGAGCTGCGCTATTTCGACCCGGCGACGATGACCGAGCAGAAGCGCGTCACGGTGCACTTCGCCGGGCGGCCGCTGGCGATGCTCAACGAGCTCGAAACGATCGACGGCGAAATCTGGGCCAATGTCTGGATGACCGATGCGATCGTGCGGATCGACCCCGACAGTGGGACGGTGACCTCCTTCATCGACCTGACCGGCCTTGGGGAACAGGCGGGCGCGTCCGATCGCGACGAGGTGCTCAACGGCATCGCGTGGGACCCGAAGGCGAAGCGACTGTTCGTCACGGGCAAATATTGGCCGAAGCTGTTCGAGATCGCGCTGACCGACTGCCGCTAGTCCGGTGCGGTCAGCGCTTCCTCCATCCGCGCCGCCGCCGCGCCATAGACCCGCGCTTTCAGCCCCTCGGTCACCGCCGCGGGTGCGCGATCGGGGTGACCGCCGGCAAAGGGCGGGGCGGGGTTATATTCGATCGCGAGCTGGATCGCTTGCGCCGCCGCATCGCCGCGGATCCGCGCGATCAGCGTCAGCGCGAAGTCGAGCCCGGAGGTTACCCCGCCGCTGGTCACGACCCGGCCATCCTCGACGACCCGCCCCGGCGCCGGTTCGGCGCCGACGAGCGGCAGCAGGTGGGTGTAGCCCCAATGGGTGGTCGCGCGCCTGCCGGCAAGCAGGCCGGCGCGGCCGAGCAGGAACGCGCCGGTGCACACGCTCGTCACCCACTGCGCCTGCGCCGCCTGGCGCGCGATGAAGGCGATGGTTGCGGCGTCGCCCAGCGCTTCGGTCACGCCGTGGCCGCCGGGAACGCAGAGGATGTCGGCCTGCGGGCACGATGCGAAATCATGCGTCGGCACGATCGAGAAGCCGCTGTCGGTCGCGATCGGGTCGAGGTTCGCGGCGGCCCCCGCGAGGCTGGCCCCGGGCATGCGGCAGAGCGCCTGTGCGGGCGCGGTGAAATCGAGCTGGGTGATGCCCGGAAAGAGGAGGAAAACGACCTGGAGCGGCTGTGGTTCGGTCATGCGGATGGTCCCTTGCTCTAGCGGTGGGGCACCCAGGCGCGCGGCTCGGAAGGACAACTCGAAAGGATGAGGCGTCCGTCCCGTTCCCCGATGGGACTCCATCTGCAAGCGCCAGTCGCGGGACCGGACCGTTCTAGCGCCGCGTCTTGCCCGCCGAAAGCCTTCATTCGCCTTTTGTCGCGTCGCCGCCGCCGGAGGTTTCGGTTGCGCCGGCGGGGGTGCTGTCGCGGCTTTCGAGCATTTCGGCGGCATCGTCGAGCGCCTTGGCTTCGCTGACCGTGACGCCGCCGGGTCCGGGTTCATTGTCGGTGCGGCTGCATCCGCCGGCCGGCATGAGCGCCATCGTCGCCAGCATCGCCATCGTCAGGCGGGGCAAGGGCATCATTCTTCTCCCACGAAAAAGGGCCCCATTCGCGAAGAATGGAGCCCCCTTGTTGCACGCTTCGGGCGCGCCGACGACTTACTTCTTGTCGTTGGCTTCGGCCTTGGCGGTTTCTTCCTTGATCTTGTCGCCGGCAGTGGCGGCGGCATCGCCCGCAGCGTTCACCGTGCCCTCGACGGCGTTGCCGGCGTCCTTGGCGGCGGCAGCGGTCGCGTCGGCGGCTTCGGCGGCACCGTCGGCAACCGCGTCGCCCGCGGCAGCTGCATCGTCAGCAACGGCGGCACCGGCTTCCGACGTTTCCTGCTGGGCCTTTTCCGAGCAGGCGGCGAGGCTGAACGCGGCAGCGGCCATCGACGCGATGATGAGTTTGCGCATGTAATATCCTTTCAAATGCCAAGGCGGCCAGCATCCGGCCCCTGGGGTCGAAGCCTAACCACGGCTCAAGCGCTTGGCAACCGCATTGGGTTCCATCGCGCCCAAAGGAAAAGGGGCCGCCGGCCCAGGCCGGCGACCCCCTTTGTCCTTCGGTCCAGGGACCGGAAAGAAGCTTACTTCTTGGCTTCTTCCAGCGCGCCCTTGGCAGCGTCGGTCGCTTCGGTCGCGGCCTTGGCAGCTTCGCCTGCCTTGTCGGCAGCCTGGCCAGCCTTGTCGGCGGCGCCGGCAGCGGCGTCGGCAGCTTCGCCCGCAGCAGCGGCGGTCGCGTCGGCGGCGCCGGCCGCGGCGTCCATCGCGCCGTCAGCGGCGGCTTCGGGGGTCGCGGCTTCTTCGGTGGTCGCCGGTGCTTCTTCGGCCTTCTTTTCACCGCAAGCAGCCAGGCCCATCGAGGCGGCCAGAACGAGCGACAGAGTGATCGACTTCTTCATGTGGGAATACCCCTCTCGATTGAACTGATCGGTAGCATCCGGAGCGATCCGTCAGGACCCGGCGAATTGCCAACCGCCCTCATAGCTACAATGTCGCAGAATCGGGCGCAACGGACTTTTTGCGCGCCTTGGCGCAAATGCGGCGAGGTGGTCGTTCATCGGGGAGAAAGGCGCGGGTTTTTGCCGCGACGCTCGGTTGACGACATATAAAGAAATCTTTATATCACACTTCGTGACCGAATTGCTCGACATTTTCCGTGCCCTGGCGGACCCGACGCGCTTGCGAGTCGTCGCCCTGCTGCGCGAGATGGAGCTGGCGATCGGCGAACTGGCGGTGGTGCTCGACCAGAGCCAGCCGCGCGTGTCGCGGCATGTCCGCATCCTTGCCGAGGCGGGGATCATCGAGCGCCGCCGCGAAGGCAGCTGGGTCTTCCTGCGGATCGCCGAGGGCGGCCCGGTCGGCGATCTTCTGGTTCGGGCCGAACTCTGGCCTTTCTCGCCGGGCGAGGCCGCGGTGGTGGCGCAGGATGCCCAGCGCCTTGCCGCGGTGCGGATCGAGCGCGCCGCTGCAGCCGAACGCTATTTCGCCGATCATGCCGCCGAATGGGACGCGATCCGCTCGCGTCATGTCGCCGAAAGCGAAGTCGAGGCGGCGATGCTGGGGCTGATGCACAACCGCCGGCTCGGCCATCTGCTCGACATCGGCACGGGCACCGGGCGCATGGCCGAGATTTTCGCGCCGACCGCGCGGCGGATCACCGCGCTCGACCGCAGCCCCGAAATGCTGCGCATCGCGCGGACCAAATTGTCGGGGCAGGCGGTGCCGATCGACCTCGTCCAGGGCGATTTCCTCGACCTGCCGCTTGCCGGGGCGAGCATCGACAGCATTGTCATCCACCAGGCGCTGCACTTCGCGCACGAACCCGACCGGGTGATCGCCGAGGCGGGGCGCGTGCTGCGTGGCGGCGGTCATCTGCTGATCGTCGATTTCGCGCCGCACGAGGACGAGGAAATGCGCACGCTCGCGGCGCATGCGCGCCTGGGGTTTTCGGATGCGCAGATCCGCGGCTGGTTCGCCTCGGCCGGGCTGGTGCTCGAAACCGCGCAGACGCTCGAGGGCGGCGACCTGGCGGTGAAGCTGTGGCTCGGCCGCCGCCGTTCCGATGAAGATCAATCCCCCGTCCGCGATGACGGGCAAGGCAAGAGGTTTGCGGCATGACATCGAATTTGAACTCGCTCGCCGAGGCGCGCCGTGCGGCGGCCTCGCCGCTTTTCGCCGACCTTGCCGGCGACATCGGCGTCAGCTTCGAATTTTTCCCGCCCAAGACCGAAAAGATGGAAGCCCAGCTCTGGGAGACGTTCCGCACGCTCGAGCCGCTTGGCCCCAGCTTCGTGTCGGTGACCTATGGTGCGGGGGGCTCGACGCGCGAGCGAACCCACGCGACCGTCGCGCGGATTGCCGCCGAAAGCGCGGTGCCGCCCGCGGCGCACCTGACCTGCGTCGAGGCGTCGCGCGCCGAGATCGACGAGGTCGCGCACGCCTATTGGGATGCGGGGGTGCGCCATATCGTCGCGCTGCGCGGCGACGTTCCGGGCGGCGCGCCGTATCGTGCGCACCCCGACGGTTATGCCAATGCGATCGAACTCGTCACGGGGCTCAAGAACATCGCCCCGTTCGACATTTCGGTCGCCGCCTATCCCGAAACGCATCCCGATGCCGATTGCGCGCAGTCCGACCTCGACAATCTGAAGCGCAAGCTCGACGCGGGGGCGACCCGCGCGATCACGCAATTCTTTTTCTCGCCCGACTGTTTCCTGCGGTTCCGCGACGCGGCCGCGGCGGCGGGGATCGATGCGCCGATCATCCCCGGCATCCTGCCCGTATCGAACGTATCGCAGACGCGGCGCATGGCCGACATGTGCGGCACGCAGATTCCGGCATGGATGGTGTCGCTTTTCGACGGGCTCGACGACCTGCCCGCGGCGCGCCAGCTCGTCGCGGCGACGATCGCCGCAGAAATGTGCCGCCGCCTCTATGCGGGCGGGGTGCGCGATTTCCATTTCTACACGCTCAACCGGGCGGAGCTCAGCTACGCCATCTGCCACCTGCTCGGCCTTCGCCGTGTGGCGGCACCCGCAACGGAGGAAGCCGCATGACCGCCCGTGATGCCTTGATTGCCGCCGCGAAGGAGCGCATCCTGCTGACCGACGGCGGCTGGGGAACGCAGATCCAGCTGCGCAAGCTCGACGAGGCCGACTATGCGGGCGCGCTCGGGCTCGGCCACGACCAGAAGGGCAACAACGACATTCTCGCGCTGACGCGCACCGATGTCGTCACCGCGATCGGCGAATCCTATCTGGCGGCCGGATCGGATATCGTCTCGACCAATACGTTCAGCGCCAACCGGATCAGCCAGGCGGATTACGGCGCCGAACATCTGGTCGCCGACATCAACCACGAAAGCGCGCGGCTCGGCCGCGAGGCGGCCGACCGCTATCAGGCGCGCGACGGTCGCCGCCGTTTCGTCGCCGGCGCGGTGGGGCCGACGAACAAGACCTTGTCGCTGTCGCCCGACGTCAACAATCCCGGCTATCGCGAGATCGATTTCGACGAGCTGAAGGACGTCTATCTCGAACAGGTCGTCGCGCTCGCCGAGGGCGGGGCGGACTTCATCCTGATCGAGACGATCTTCGACACGCTCAACGCCAAGGCGGGGATCGCCGCGACGCTCGAGGCCGAGGCCAAGGTGGGCCGCGACCTGCCGCTGATGATCTCGATGACGCTCACCGACCTGTCGGGCCGCAACCTGTCGGGGCACACGGTCGAGGCCTTCTGGTACGCGGTGCGCCACGCCAGGCCGCTGACGATCGGGCTGAACTGTTCGTTCGGCGCAGCGCAGCTTCGCCCGCATGTGAAGGTGCTCTCCGACCTCGCCGACGCGCTGGTGATGGTCTACCCGAACGCCGGCCTGCCCAACGAACTCGGCGAATATGACGAACTGCCCGAGACGACGGCAGAGCTCGTGCGCGAATGGGCTGCGCACGGGCAGGTCAATATCCTCGGCGGCTGCTGCGGCTCGACGCCTGCGCATATCGCGGCGATGGCGCAGGCGGTGCAGGGCCTCGCGCCGCGGTCGATTCCCGAGGTGCCGGTCCGCACGCGGCTGGCAGGGCTCGAACCTTTCACCATGGCGGCCTGAAGCGATGCGCGACGATCCGACATGGACGATCCGGGAAGCCGGACCCGAAGACGCGGCGGCGCTGGCGCTGATCGGTGCCGCGACCTTCCTCGAAACCTTCGCCGGGATTCTCGATGGCGATGCGATCGTCGGCCACTGCGCGGCGCAGCACAGCGACGCGGCCTATCGCGCCCATCTGGCGGACGGTGCGCGCGCGTGGATCGCCGAGGCGCAGCCGGGCGGAGCGCCCGTCGGCTTCGTGCTCGTCGGCAAGCCCGACCTCGCCGCCGCGGGGGAAGGCGATATCGAGCTCAAGCGCATCTATTCGCTGTCGCGCTTTCACGGGAGCGGGCTGGGCGCGGCGCTGATGCAGCAGGCGCTCGGGGCGGCGTGCGGCCATCGCCGCCTGCTTCTCGGCGTCTATGCCCGCAACGAACGCGCGCTCGCCTTCTACCGGAAACAGGGGTTCGCCGACCTCGGCACGCGCCAGTTCAACGTCGGCGGCAAACTCTACGACGATCTCGTCCTCGCCCGCCCGCTCGCCGCTTAATGCCCGTATTCAGGATAGTCCGATGACCACCGCCGCTTCCTCCAGCTTCGTCAATATCGGCGAACGCACCAACGTCACCGGTTCGGCGGCGTTCAAGAAGCTGATCCTCGCCGACGATTATACCGCGGCGGTCGAGGTCGCGCGCCAGCAGGTCGAGAATGGTGCGCAGGTCATCGACGTCAACATGGACGAAGGCCTGCTCGACGCCGAATATGCGATGACCACCTTCCTGAAGCTCATCGCCGCCGAGCCCGACATCGCGCGCGTTCCGGTGATGATCGACAGCTCTAAATGGGACGTCATCGAGGCGGGGCTGAAATGCGTTCCCGGCAAGCCGATCGTCAATTCGATCAGCATGAAGGAAGGCGAGGAACAATTCCTCGCGCATGCGCGCAAATGCATGGCCTATGGCGCGGCGGTCGTCGTGATGGCGTTCGACGAGGTGGGGCAGGCCGACACGCAGGCGCGCAAGGTCGAGATTTGCGAGCGCGCCTACAAGCTGTTGATGACGATCGGTTTTCCGCCCGAGGATATCATCTTCGACCCCAATATCTTCGCGGTCGCGACGGGGCTCGAAGAGCATGACAATTATGCCGTCGACTTCATCGAGGCGGTGAAGGTCATCCGTGTCCGCTGTCCCCACGTCCATTTTTCGGGCGGCCTGTCGAACCTGTCGTTCGGTTTCCGCGGCAACGAGACGGTGCGGCGCGCGATGCACAGCGTCTTCCTCTATCATGCGATCCCGGCCGGGCTCGACATGGCGATCGTCAACGCGGGGCAGCTCGACGTCTACGATACGATCGACCCCGAACTGCGGAATGCGTGCGAGGACGTCATCCTCAACCGCAAGGTCGAGGGCGAGGCCGAAAGCCCGACCGAGCGGCTGATCGCGCTCGCCGAACGCTACAAGGGCACCAATGCGGCGCAGGAGAAGGCCGCCGAGGAATGGCGCGGCTGGGTGGTCGAAAAGCGCCTCGAACATGCGCTGGTCAAGGGCATCGATGCCTATGTCGTCGACGATACCGAGGAAATGCGCCTGCTGATGCCGCGCCCGATCGAGGTGATCGAGGGCCCGCTGATGGACGGGATGAACGTCGTCGGCGACCTGTTCGGATCGGGCAAGATGTTCCTGCCGCAGGTCGTCAAATCGGCGCGCGTGATGAAAAAGGCGGTCGCGCACCTGCTGCCCTTCATCGAGGCATCGAAGGAGCCGGGGGCGAAGGGCAAGGGCAAGGTCGTGATGGCGACCGTCAAGGGCGACGTTCACGATATCGGCAAGAATATCGTCGGCGTCGTGCTCCAGTGCAACGGCTTCGAGATCGTCGACTTGGGCGTGATGGTCCCGTGGTCGAAGATCCTCGAGGCGGCGAACGAGAATGACGCCGACATGATCGGCCTCAGCGGGCTGATCACCCCCTCGCTCGACGAGATGGTGACGGTGGCCGAGGAAATGCAGCGCGCGGGGATGACGATGCCGCTGCTGATCGGCGGCGCGACGACGTCGCGGGTGCACACGGCGCTGCGCATCGATCCGGCGTATACGGGGCCGGTGCTGCATGTGCTGGATGCGAGCCGCGCGGTCGGGGTCGCGACGGCGCTGGTCAGCGACACCGGCCGCGACGCCTATGTGCAGGGATACAAGGACGATTATGCTCATGTTCGCGACGTCCGCGCGGGCAAGGGGCAGAGCGTGCTGCTGAGCATCGAGGAAGCGCGCGCCAACTATTACGACGCGTACCTCAGCGATAAACCCGCGCCGCCGCTGCAGCCCGGATTGCACCGCTTCGACGACTGGTCGCTCGAGGATCTGCGCGACTGCATCGACTGGACGCCCTTCTTTCGCGCGTGGGAGCTCCACGGCACCTATCCGTCGATCCTCGAGGATGAGGTGGTCGGCGAGACGGCGGTGGCGCTCAAGGCCGACGCCGACGCGATGCTCGACAGGCTGATTGCGGAAAAATGGCTGACCGCGCGCGGCGTCTGCGCCTTCTGGCCGTGCGCGCGCGACGGCGACAGCGTCACCATCCACCTCGCCGACGAGGAACGGCATGTGACGCTCCCCTTCCTGCGCCAGCAGATCAAGAAGAGCCGCGACCGCGCCAACATGTGCCTTGCCGACTTCATCGATCCGGCGGGCGACTGGATCGGCGGTTTCGCGGTCGGCATCCACGGCATCGAACCTTTTTCGGAGCGCTTTCGCGCCGACAAGGACGACTATTCGGACATCCTGCTGAAAGCGCTGGCCGACCGTTTCGCCGAAGCCTTCGCCGAGCGGCTGCACCAGCATGTGCGCACCACCCTGTGGGGCTATGCACCGGGCGAGCAGCTCACCAACGAAGCGCTGATCAAGGAAGAATATCGCGGCATCCGCCCGGCGCCGGGCTATCCCGCCTGTCCCGACCACAGCCTGAAGCCGATCCTGTTCGATCTGCTCCAGGCAGACGCGAACGCCGGGCTGGTGCTGACCGAAAGCTTCGCGATGTTGCCGACGGCGGCGGTCAGCGGTTTCTATTTCGGGCACCCCGAAAGCCAGTATTTCGGGGTGGCGCGGATCGGCAGCGACCAGCTTGCCGACTATGCAGAGCGGCGCGGGGTCGATATCGAGACCGCGACGCGCTGGCTGCGCCCCAATCTCGACTGAGGAAGAGCGAATGACCATGACGGTGGAAATGCCCGAAGTCGCATGTCTGGAGGAATTCTGGGCGTCGCATTCGGGCAAGGGGCCGCCGCTCGACGAGATGATCGGCAAGCTGCTGCTCGACACGCTCGGGCTGGGCAACCAGCAGGTGTTCGAAATCCTCTATGGGACGAAGCCCGACTTTGCGGAATTCCAGGCCTGGATCCTCGCAACCGCGGGGGCGCCCGATCCGGTGCTGCTCGACCGCTACCATGGCTGGCTGATGGAGCAGCTGCCGGGCGAGGCGGCGGCGGCGCAACTCGCCGCGATCGCCGCCATGCCCGATGTTCTCGACGCCGCGGCGCTCGCGCATTGGGACGAGCATGGCTATGTCATCCTGCCCGACGCGATCGCGCCCGACGAAATCGCGGCGGTGAAGGCGCTGCTGTGGGAGGTGATCGGCGCGTCACCCGACGACCCCGAAAGCTGGTATTCGGCCCGAACCAACGGGATCATGGTGCCGCATTTCCAGCATCCCGCACTCGAGGCCGCGCGCCGTTCGCCGCGCGTGCACAAGGCATTCGCGCAGCTCTGGGGCAGCGAAGATCTGTGGGTGACGGTCGACCGTATCGGTTTCAATCCGCCCGAACGGCCGGGGCATTTGTTCAGCGGTTCGGACGTGCACTGGGATGCCAGCCTGGCCCGGCCGATCCCCTTTGCGACCCAATCGGTCCTCTATCTGTCCGACACCGAGGAAGATCAGGGGGCCTTTCGCTGCGTTCCCGGTTTCCATCGCAGGATCGACAGCTGGTTCGACGCGCTGGACGGCGCCGACCCGCGTGCCTTCGATTTTTCGGCGGAGGTGAAACATGTCGCGGGGCGCGCGGGCGACCTGATCATCTGGCGGCAGGACCTGCCCCACGCCGCGAGTCCCAACCGGTCGGACCGGCCGCGGCTGGCGCAATATCTGACCTATTATTCGCCCAACCTCGAAATCCGGCGCTGGTGCTGACCGGTTAATCCGCCGCCCCGCGGGCGTCCGGTTTCGGGACGGCCGGGCGGTTAACCAGCCTTGCACACGACTGGCGCCGCCGTTTCGGTTAAGGCCGTGCCATGACCCGTATCCGTCCCAGCCTCATCGCCGCGCTGCTGATCGCCGCCGCGGTCGTCGCCGCGCCCGCCCCCGCCCAGACCGGCGGGACGCCCTATGTGATCGCCGAGAGCGGCCAGGGGTTCGGCCGGTTGCAGGATGCGGTCGACGCCATCGGCGACGGGCAGGGGACGATCCGCATCGCGCCCGGCTATCATCGCGACTGCGCCGTGCAGACCGCAGGGCGCGTCGCCTTCGTCGCGGCCGAACCGGGAAGCGCGGTTTTCGACGGGGTAACATGCGAGGGCAAGGCGGCGCTGGTGCTGCGCGGCGGCGGCGCCCGGGTCGATGGCATCGTGTTCCAGAACATGCGCGTGCCCGACGGCAACGGTGCGGGCATCCGGCTCGAAAAGAGCGACCTCGAGGTGGTGAACAGCATGTTCCGCGGCAGCGAGCAGGGCATTTTGACCGCCGACGCCCCCGACGCGTCGCTGAGCATCGATCGCTCGACCTTCTCGCGCCTCGGCCGCTGCGACCGCGGGCTGAGCTGCGCGCACAGCGTCTATACCGGCCTCTATGGTCGTGTGACGGTGACCCGGACGCGCTTCGAAAAGGGCAGCGGCGGCCATTATCTCAAGACGCGCGCCGCGCAGGTCGACATTCGCGACAACAGCTTCGACGACACGCAGGGCAGCGCGACCAACTATATGATCGACCTGCCGGCGGGCGCGACCGGGCGGATCGCGAACAATCTGTTCATCCAGGGCCGCGACAAGGAAAATTACTCGGCGCTGATCGCGGTCGCCGCCGAGGACCGCAAGAATCCGTCGCGGGGGCTTGCCATCGCGGGCAATCGCGCGAGCCTGCCCGCCGGGATGGGCCGCAAGTCGGTATTCGTCGCCGACTGGAGCGGCGAAGCGCTGGCGATCGGCGAGAATCAGCTCGGTGCCGGGCTGACGCGTTTCGAAAAGCGCTGAAGGGAATCACCGCAGCCCCGAGCCTGTCGAAGGGCGCCTATCCGAGAAGTGCCCTTCGACAGGCTCACGGCTGCGGTTTGAAAGCCTAGAGTGCGTTCGGTTTTGATCGAATCAAAACCGGCACTCTAGAATTTTGTTTTTCCATGTTTTCCGGGTCGTCAGGTGAGTCCACCTGACTTGAAAACACTCTAGGCCTCGCCGCGCGTTTCGATCAGCGAGGCGGCCAGCGCTTCCGCGGGCGACTTGCCGCCCCACAGCACGAACTGGAACACCGGATAGAAGCGCTCGCATTCGTCGATCGCGCTTTCGATAAGCGTTTCGGTGAGGTCGAGCGACAGCGAGCCGTCGCCGCCGACGAGCATGCCGTGGCGGAACAGGATCGTGCCGCTGTTCGACCAGAGTTCGAAATGGCCGAGCCAGAGCTGTTCGTTGATCAGCGCCAGCGCTTCGTGCGCAACGGCGCGCTTGTCCTCGACGACGCGGATATCGGGGAAGGCGAGCAGCTGGATGACGCCGTCGTCGGCACGCCAGACGGCGCGCAGTTCATAGGCCGTCCAGCTGCCCTGCGCGGTTGCGACGATCTCGTCCTCGCCGACCATCTCGTGCGGCCAGTCGTGCGCGGCGAAATAGGACGCGAGCATTTCCATCGGCGCCGCGTCCTGGCCGTCGTCGTCATCGTAGATATCGTCGCTCATGCGCGCGCCTTTAGACCGAAACGCGCAAGGTGGCGAGTCGCTGCGTCAGCCCGCCTTGGGCTTGCGCGCCGCGGGCTTGGCGGCGGCGGGTTTCGCGGCGCCTTCCAGCTTGTCGAGGCGCGCTTTCAGCGCCTCCGCCTCGGCCCGCGCCGTGGCCGCCATCTGCTTCACGGCCTCGAATTCCTCGCGGCTGACGAAGTCCATGCGGCCGATCCATTCCTTGGCGCGCTCGCGCATCGCGGATTCGGCTTCGCGTCCCGCGCCCGCCACGGTTCCGGCAACGCCGTTGATCATCTTGGCGAGATCGTCAAAAATGCGGTTTTCGCTTTGCATCAGTCTTTCCTTCGTCGGGGGAGGACCCCTCAAAAATCTTTCGGGCCGCTACCTATCTGGGTGCTGGCGGCGGCGGGGACAAGGGTCTCGGCGCCGGGATTGCGCTGGTCGATCTGGAAATTGAGGATCGATGCAAAGCAGAGCCAGGCCATATAGGGGACAAGCAGCCACGCTGCGGCCTTGCGGATCGGCGCGAAGGCGAAAGCGGTCGCGATCGTCATCAGCAGGATGAAGACGATCAGGTAGAAGGCCGTGGTGACCTGATGGGCGCCGAAGAAGAGCGGCGACCAGGCGAAGTTGGCGACCAGCTGGATGAAGAAGAGCAGGAGCGCGAGCCCGCGCCCCTTTGCGCCGCGCGCATGCAGGATCATCGCGAGCGACAGGCCGAGGCAGATGTAGAGGATCGGCCAGACCGTCGCGAACACCCAGCCCGGCGGGGTGATTGCGGGCAGGTCGAGCGCCGCGAACCAGCGGTTGCCGTAACCGCTGTTCGACAACAGCCCCGACAGGCTGCCGCCTAGCAGGATCGCGGGAACCGTGACGAGCGCCCAGCGCAGATAGGACATGCGAAGCTGGCCCGGCGTTGCGATTTCGGTCATGCCCGCAATATCCCCCACATGCGAATCCGTTGCATTGTGTCGCGATTGCGCGGCGCAGCGTCAAGCGGCACGCTTCTCCGCCGCGATCAGAAATTCGACATTGCCCTCGGGGCCGGTGATCGGGCTTTCGACCAGGTCGACGACCGACCATCCTTCGCCTTCGAGCCAGGCGTGGACCCCGGCGCACACGCGCGCATGGACCGCGGCGTCGCGCACGACGCCCTTCTTGCCGACTTCGTGGCGTTCGGCTTCGAACTGGGGCTTGATCAGCGCGACCATGCGCGCGCCGGGCCGGGCAAAGGCCATCGGCACGGGGAGCACCTTCGACAGCGCGATGAAGCTCGCGTCGCAGACGATGAGGTCGACCGGTTCGGGAATGTGCGCGGGGGTCAGGATGCGCGCGCTCGTCTGTTCGTGGACGATCACGCGTTCGTCCTGCCGCAGTTTCCAGGCGAGCTGGTTGGTGCCCGAATCGACCGCATAGACACGTGCCGCGCCGCGGCTCAGGAGCACGTCGGTGAAGCCCCCGGTCGACGATCCGACGTCGATCGCCACCGCGCCGGTGACGTCCCAGCCGAGATGGGTCAGCGCATGGTCGAGCTTGATCCCGCCGCGCGACACCCACGGGTGGTCGCGGCCCTTGACGCTGATCGCGGCATCGTCGGCGATCTGCTGCCCCGCCTTGTCGATCTTGCGATCGCCGACAAAGGCGAGCCCGGCCAGGATCAGCGCCTGCGCGCGCGTCCGGCTTTCGGCGAGGCCGCGGTCGACGAGCAGCTGGTCGGCGCGCTGCTTTGCCATCAGCGTTCCGCCGCCTTGCCGGTCAACATGCCCGGGGTGAGGATCTGCGGCAGAATCTCGGGCTTGCCGGCGCCCGGCGCGTACCAGAGGTAGAGCGGCACGCTGTTGCGGCCATGTTCGGCGAGGGTGCGCGTGATCGCGGGATCGCCGTTGGTCCAGTCGCCGACGAGCGTGATCACCCCCGCCTTGTCGAACGCCGCCTGCACCGCCTCGCGATGGATCGCGCCGGCCTCGTTCGCCTTGCACGACAGGCACCAGTCGGCGGTGAAATAGACGAAGACGGGCTTGCCGGTGGCGCGGGCCTTGGCGAGCGCTTCGGACGAGAAGGCGGACCCCGAGGCTGCTACCCTATGCTCGGTTCGTGCGAGTTCGGCGGTTGTCGCGGCAAGGCTGCCGACCAGCAGAAGGGCGGCCGCGCCAAGAAGCCATTTTCGGCGGTCGCCGCGCTGGATTGCGCCGAAATGCCACAGCAGGACGATGGCCATGCTCGCCGCGATCAGCGGATAGACAAGCCCGGCGCCGCTGCCGATCTGGCGCCACAACAGCCACGCAAGCGCCAGCGCCGTCAGCCCCATCGGCAGCGCCATCCATTTGCGGAATTTTGCCATCCATGGTCCCGGTTTGGGCAACCGGCGTCGCAAGGCCGGAACAAAGCCGATCGCGAGGAAGGGCAGGGCGAGGCCCAGCCCGAGCCCGCCGAAGATCGGTAAGGCCGCCCATGCCGGCAGCACCAGCGTTGCGCCGAGCGCGGCCCCGAGCAAAGGCCCGCTGCACGGTGTCGCGACGAAGGCGGCAAGCGCTCCGGTCCAGAAACCGCCCGCGGCGCCGCTCTTCGCGGTCAGCGTCTGGCCTTTTCCGAAGGACGGCAGCTCATAGGTGCCGAGCAGGTTGAGCGTGATCGCGATGGCAAGGATCAGGAGGATCAGCACGCTCAGCGGATGCTGCAACTGGAACGCCCAGCCGACCTGTTCGCCCACCGCGCGCAGCGCCAGCAGCGCCCCCCCCAGCAACAGCGCGGTGATCACCGCGCCCGCGGTATAGGCGAGCGCCTCGACCTTGGCTTCGCGTGCATCGCCGCCCGAGCGCGCGAGGCTCAGCGCCTTGAGGCTGAGGATCGGGAAGACGCACGGCATCAGGTTGAGGATCAGTCCGCCGAGGATCGCGCCGCCGAGCGCGGTCCAGAACAGCGTGCCGTCGATGCCCGCGGCGGGTGCCGCAATCCGATCGCCCGCGGCGCGCACCGGGCCCGGTTCGAAGTCCACCGACAGGCCGCGTCCGTCGGCCAGTTTGAACAGTGCGGCCATCGGACCCGCCGCGTCGCCGTTGGCGCGCGTTTCGACCACGATCCAGTCGCCGTTGCGGCTGAACGCCTGCGGGGCGGAATAGTCGACAAGGCGGGGTGTCTCGAGGAACAGGTGCGGCGTGTCGATCGCCGCGCCGGCGGGCAGCGGGATTTCGAAGCGCACCGTCTCGCCGCGCCGCTCCCAGCGGCCCGTTTGTTCGAGCGGTTGCGGCAGACGGGCCCGCCAGGCGTCGAACGTGGCGCGGTCGGCCTGCGTCACCTTGCCGTCGCCCGCGGTCAGCTTGACCGAGATCACGGCCTTTTCGGGAACGCAGACCTTGTCGGTGCAGGCAAGCCAGTTGGCGACGCCCGACAGCGTCAGGTCGGTGCCGGGGGCGACATTCTTGTCGACGCGGACATCGGCGAGCAGCGCAAAGGGATGTTCGTAGACATGGTTCATCATGCCGAACAGGACCAGCGCCTCGGGCACGGGATAGCGGAAGGGGGCTATCGTCACCCCTTCGGGGGCGTTCCATTCGACCGACATGCCGAAACCGGCGTCGCCGCCGTTCAGCCAATAGCCGTGCCAGCCCTTGTCGGGGTTCATCGCCAGCGCGAGCGTCGTCGCGCCGCCGGGCGCCGGTGCGGGCGATTCGGCGACGAGTTGCGGCTGGATGTTCGTCGCGCGTGCGGGTGCGACCAGGAGCAGGGCGAAAGCGAGCAAGACCAGCGCCGCCCGCCCGATGCCGGTCCAGAAATCCTGTCCTTCGCGATGCATGTTCGTCCCGCCGCTATCCGTCGTTCAAGGCTTGCCATATAGGCGGCTTTGGCCGAGAGGACAGCCCGCACCGATGCCGCCAAAGGGGACATGCCGCTCATGACGCTCAAACATCTGGCGACCGCGCTTGCCGCGACGCTCGCCGTCGCCGCCACGGGCGCCGTTTTTGCCCAGGATGCAGCCGCTCCGGCGCCGAAGGTGACCGCCGCGACGCCGCCGCCCAAGCTGCTCGTCGTCATCTCGGTCGATCAATTCTCGGCCGACCTGTTCGCCGAATATCGCGGGCGTTTCACCGGCGGTTTTGCCCGGCTCGCGTCGGGCGTCGTCTTTCCCGCGGGTTATCAGGCGCACGGCGCGACCGAGACCTGTCCCGGGCATTCGACGATCCTGACCGGCAGCCATCCGGCGCGCACGGGCATTGTCGGCAACAATTATTTCGACCTGTCGGCGACGCGCGACGACAAGCGCATCTATTGCGCCGAGGATGAGAGCGTTGCCGGTACCTCGTCGAAGAGCGGCCAATATGCGCCGTCGGTCCGGCATCTGCTCGTTCCGACGCTCGGCGACCTGATGAAGGATCGCGACCCCCGGGCGCAGGTCGTCTCGGTGTCGGGCAAGGACCGTTCGGCGATCATGATGGGCGGGCACAAGGCCGACGAACTGATGTGGCTCGCGCCGACCGGGCTCACCTCCTATCGCGGAACCGCGCTGTCGCCGACCGCCACCAAGGCGGGCGCCGCGATCGCCGCCGCGATCGGCGAAGCGCGTCCCGGCCTTGCGCTTCCCGCCGATTGCGCGCGGCAGGACATCGCGATCCCGGTCGGCAGCAAGGGCGCGACCGTCGGTACCGGCCGCCTTGCGCGCGACGCCGGTGATTTCCGGCGCTTTCTCGCTTCGCCCGAGGCCGATGGCGCGGTGCTCGCGACCGGCGCGGCGCTGCGCGCGGCGCGCAAGATGGGCGAGGGCGAAACGACCGATCTGCTCATCCTCGGCCTCGCTGCGACCGACTATGTCGGCCACGGCACGGGGACCGAGGGCAGCGAGATGTGCCTGCAGATGACCGGGCTCGACCGCGAGCTCGGCGATTTCTTCGCGCGACTCGATGCGACCGGCATCGACTATGCCGTCGCGATGACCGCCGACCATGGCGGGCACGACCTGCCCGAACGCAATCGCCAGAATGCCTGGCCCGCCGCCGAGCGCGTCGATCCGGCGCTCGATCCCGCGGTGCTGGGCAAGGCGGTCGCTGAAAAGCTGGGGTTGCCGCAACCGCTGCTGCTCGGTGACGGCGGCGACTATTATCTGTCGAAGGCGCTGACCGCGGCGCAGCGCAAGGCGGCGCTCGCCGAAGTCCTGCCGCGGCTGCGCGCGCATCCGCAGGTCGAGGCGGTCGTCACGCGCGAGGAGCTGGAAGCGCACGCGATCTCGAAACGGTCGCCCGACGTGTGGACGCTGATGGACAAGCTGCGCGCGTCGTACAATCCGCAGCGCTCGGGCGACTTCATCATCGCCCTGAAACCGCGCGTCACCCCGATTCCCGAACCGGGTATCGGCTATGTCGCGACGCACGGGTCGGTGTGGGACTATGACCGCCGCGTGCCGATTCTCTTCTGGCGCAAGGGGCTGGCGGGTTTCGAACAGCCGAATGCGGTGATGACGGTGGACATTTTGCCGACGCTGGCGGCGCTGATCGGCCTGCCGGTCGATGCGAACAAGATCGACGGCCGCTGTCTCGACCTGATCTCGGGTCCGGAGAGCAGCTGTCGCTAGGGACGAAGTAGGGACCATGACGAAGATTTTGGAGACCTTCTCCGGCCGGCTGCTGCTGGTCGGCTGCGGCAACATGGCGGGCGCCATGCTCGATCGCTGGCGCGTCGCGGGACTCGATGCGGCGCAGGTCGCGATCGTCGACCCCTTCGCTGCGCCGCGCGACGGGATCGCGCACTATGGGTCGCTGGGCGACTGGCAGGCCGCGGGCGGCGGCGCCGACTGGATCATGCTGGGCATGAAGCCGCAGCAGCTGGGCGAAGTGGCCGCCGAACTCGGGCCGCACGTCGCGGGCGCGCATCTGCTCTCGATCCTGGCCGGGGTCTCGCTCGCCGATCTCGCCGCGCGTTTTCCCGGCGCGAAGGCGCACGTGCGCATCCTGCCCAATCTTGCCGCGCGTATCGGCGCCGGGGTGACGGCGGTGGCGAGCAGCGGAGAGAGCGACGACAGGGCCGTCGCCGCGCTGCTGCAGCCGCTCGGCGACGTGGTGCCGCTCGCCGACGATTCGTCGATGGACCTCGTGACCGCCTTCACCGGCAGCGGGCCCGCTTTCGTCTTCCGCCTGATCGAAGCCTATGCGGCGGCGGGCGAGCGACTCGGCCTGTCGGCCGACGATGCGCTCAAGCTGGCGACCGCGACCTTCGGCGGCGCGACCGCGCTGCTCGCGGGCAGCGGCGAGAAGCCCGGCGCGCTCGTCACCCAGGTCGCGAGCAAGGGCGGCACGACGCAGGCCGGGCTCGACGTTCTCGATGTCGACGGCCAGCTCGCGGCGTTGATGACCAACGTGCTGCGCGCGGCGCGCGACCGCGGGCGGGAGCTCGCCGACCTCGCGCGGGGCGAGGGATAGGCGGCTTCGGTTCAGCCGGGGTCGCCGCCCAGCCTCGCGACGCGTCCGCGCTCGCGCGGCGGCATCAGCGCCTCGCTGACTTGCCAGAAACCGGTCACCGCGGTTTGACCGGCATGGGTGTAGGCGCGGCTCATCGCGTCGCGCAGCACGCCGAAGATCGACGCTTCGACCGCGCGGCCCGCATCGGTCAGCCGCAATTCCTTTTGCCGCCGGTCGCGATTGCCCGGCCGGGTCGCCAGATAGTCGCGCGCCTCGAGGTCCTTGACGACGCGCCCCAGCGACTGTTTGGTAATGCCGAGCAGCGCGAGCAGGTCCGAAATCGTCAGCCCCGGCTGGCGGGCGATGAAATAGAGTGCGCGGTAGTGTGCGCGGCCGAGGTCCTGTTCGGCGAGCCGGGCGTCGATCGTCCGCCACAGCGATCCGTGCGCGAAAAACAGATATTCGATGCCGCGGCGCACTTCGGCCTCGCGCAAGAAAAGAGCGGATGCGGCGGGGACTTGTGAAAGAAAATTATCGTCCGGCATAGTCGCTACCGTTGCGCCCGGCGCGCTCCTTTGGCAAGAGGCGCGCACGATTCATCCCGTCGATCACCCTCCAGCCACAGGTTTTTCCGTCATGACCGCACTCAGCTTCGCCCGCCTGCCGCACGCCAATCCGACGGCGGACGAGGTTCGCGAGGCGGCGATCGCCGACCCGCAGTTCGGACGCGTCTTCACCGACCATATGGTGTCGATCCGCTACAGCGAGGCGAAGGGGTGGCACGACGCGCAGGTGATGCCGCGCGGGCCGCTGATGCTCGACCCCGCGACCGCGGTGCTCCACTATGCGCAGGAAATCTTCGAAGGGCTGAAGGCGTACCGGCTCGACGACGGTTCGATGGCGCTGTTCCGCGCCGAGGCCAATGCCGCGCGCTTCAACGCCAGCGCACGCCGCATGGCGATGGCGGAACTGCCCGAAGAGCTGTTCATCGCCGCGGTTCGCGAAGCCGTCGCCGCCGACGCGCACTGGTTCCCGCCGGTCGAGGGCGGCGCGCTCTACCTGCGCCCCTTCATGTATGCGAGCGAGGTGTTCCTGGGCGTGAAGCCCGCGTCCGAATATCACTTCCTCGTCATCGTCTCGCCGGTAGGCAATTATTTCAAGTCGGGCGCCCCCGCGGTCTCGCTGTGGGTGTCGGAGGATTATACGCGCGCGGCGCCCGGCGGCACCGGCGCCGCCAAATGCGGCGGCAATTATGCCGCAAGCCTGATCGCGCAGCAGGAAGCGATCGCCAAGGGGCACGACCAGGTCGTCTTCCTCGACGCCGCCGAACATCGCTGGATCGAGGAACTGGGCGGCATGAACATGTTCTTCGTGTTCGCCGACGGCAGCATCGTGACCCCGCCGCTCACCGGCACGATCCTGCCCGGTATCACGCGCGATGCGATCATCACGCTGGCGAAGGACGCCGGGCTGACGATCCGCGAGGAACCCTATGCGATCGACCAGTGGCAGGCCGATGCGGAAAGCGGCAAGCTGACCGAGAGCTTTGCCTGCGGCACCGCCGCGGTGGTGACCCCGGTGGGCAGGGTGACGCGCGGCGAGACCAGCTTCACGATCGGCGCGGGCGGTCCCGGACAGGTCACCGAAATGCTCAAGGCCAAGTTGGTCGATATCCAGCGCGGCCGCGCCGCCGACCCGCACGGCTGGGTCACGCGCCTCTGATCCGCCGACCCGCCTTGCAATAGAAAGCGGCGCGCTATAGAGCGCGCGTCGCACCGGCCGTTGGGGCGTAGCCAAGCGGTAAGGCAGCGGTTTTTGGTACCGCCATGCGCAGGTTCGAATCCTGCCGCCCCAGCCAGCCGGTGTTTCCAGAGACGCTCTTAAGCGCTCAGGACATCTCATCTAAGTTAATAAAAACAATGAGTTATCTTGAGACGGAATCGCGATTCCGCTCAGGCCGTGCCCTTGCAGCTCGAGCCGTTTTTGGCCAGATTGTTGGTAGCAATTCCGCTCCTACCAACAAATTTCGCGTGCGCAGGATTCGAACCTGTTCGCGCGCTGGGAAAGGCTGTGCCGTGCTCACGAACGTCGCCATTAAGGCATTCAAACCCACATCGAAGCCGTACAAGAAAGCTGACGGGGGAGGGCTCTTCCTCCTCATTCAGCCGAATGGATCGAAAACTTGGCGCTTCGCCTATCGTTTCGACGGAAAGCAGAAGTTGCTCTCCGGTGGGCTGTATCCGGCGACGACTTTGCTCGCGGCGCGAGGCTGGCGTGACATGATGAAGCATCAGCTCGCTCTCGGGCTCGACCCTTCGGCAGAGAGAAAGGCCGCGAAGGGGAGGGCGATTGTAGGTGCATCCGCGCCGATCGTGAACACATTCGAACATATCGCTCGCGAATGGCTGGAAACGCGCATGCTAGCTTGGTCTCCTCGCTATGCGGCGCTCGTCATCGGGCGGCTCGAGGCGGACGTGTTCCCGGCAGTCGGAAAGCTCGAAATCAGCACGATAACGCCGCGTCAGATGCTCGATGCGATCCGCAAGATTCAGGCGCGGGGCGCGATTGAAATGGCTCACCGGGTCAAGAACCACTGCAGCGAGATTTTTCGCTACGCAATTCCTGACGGTCGCTGCGAAAGCGATCCGTGCCGCGATCTGTCGCCGGCGCTGACTAAGGCGAGGCCGGTGAAGCACCACCCCAAAGTCGCTGCCAAAGACTTGCCTTCGTTCTACTTGAAGCTGAACGCCGACGGGGCCGAACGCATGAGCCATCTCGCACTGCGATGGACCATGCTCACGATGGTGCGAACGCAGGAGACACGCTTTGCCGAGTGGGACGAGTTCGAGGAACTGGACGGCCCCAATCCGACGTGGCGCATATCGCCCGAGCGCATGAAGATGCGATCCGAGCATCTCGTGCCGCTGCCGAGGCAGGCGCTTGAGCTGCTCGAAGAAATCAACGACATCAACGTGTATCGCAAAGCCGGCAATGCGAAACTTGGCCGCTTTCTCTTCCCGGTGGCCTACACCAAATCCCGGGTTATAAGTAACAATCGGATGCTTGATATCATGTATCGCATGGGCCTCCGCGGAAAGGCGACCGTCCACGGGTTTCGCGGGCTCGCGAGCACGGTTTTGAACGAGAGCGGGCTCTTCGAACCCGACTGGATCGAGTGCCAGCTCGCGCACCAGCCGCGCGGTGTTCGGGCAGCCTATAATTCTGCCCGCTACTTGGCCCACCGGCGGCCGATGATGCAGTGGTGGGCCGATTATCTCGACGCCGCGGAGGCGAAGGGGATGAAATCGGGATGATCTCTGGCCGCCGGATCGTCACGAGCGCTAACATGGAGTCGAGTGACAGAGGTCGCCAAAACGCCAACTGCCTGGGACGTTGATGTGATTTGGCGGCTCTGGCTATTCGTTGCGCCTGGAGGCCGCGATTG
Source organism: Sphingopyxis sp. YF1 (assembly GCF_022701295.1). Lineage (NCBI taxonomy): Bacteria > Pseudomonadati > Pseudomonadota > Alphaproteobacteria > Sphingomonadales > Sphingopyxidaceae > Sphingopyxis > Sphingopyxis sp. YF1. The sequence goes on along the minus strand of NZ_CP033204.1, from coordinate 2,978,453 downwards.
CGCGAAGGCGCAGAGCGACCGCGACCGCGGCGATAGCCAGCGCGAGGCAATAGGATGCGACCCCGGTCCAGCCAAAGGCGTCCCAAGCCAGCCCTCCGACGGCTCCGAAAAGGCTCGAGCCCATATAATAGAACTGGAGATAGAAGGCGGCCGCGAGCGCTCGATCTCGTGTGGCGCGCTCGCCGACCCAACCCGACGCGGTAGAGTGAGCCGCGAACAGTCCGCCGGTTACAATGCCCACGCCGAGAATGATCAACGCCAAGTCGCGTGCTTCCGTGAGAGAGATGCCCACCGCCATTGCTGCGACGGGCATCCAGAGCAGTCGGTCGCGTCCGTACCGCGAGGCCAGCCCGCCAAACCACGCCGAACTATAGGACCCGATGATATACAGGAAGAATATCGACCCAATCGCCGCTCGGCTCAGGCTGTAGGGCGGCTGCTCCAGATGGAAACCAAGATAGTTGAAAATCGTAACGAAGGTTCCGAGCAGCAGACATCCTTCAAGATATAGCCATGGCAACGCACGGTCGGCGAACAATCGGCGGGTGGCTGCAGCAAGCGAGCTCAGGTTGTGATGAGTGGTAGAGAAGCCGCGCGACTGCGGTGCGCTGAACAGGAAAATCGTGCCGGCGCACACACCGATCAGCCCTGCGGCAGCGATGGCAGCCTGCCAGCCGAGGAACTCGGACAGCCATGTCACGCCTATCCGGCCCGCCATCCCGCCGATCGCGGACCCGGCGATGTAGACTCCCATCGCTGAGCCAAGGGAGCCATGATCAACCTCTTCGGCGATATAGGCCATCGCTACGCTCGGGACCCCGGCCAGCGCGACGCCTATGAGCGTGCGGAGCACGAGCTGAGCAGTCCAGTCCGTGACGATGCAAGAGGCTATGGTGAAGATCGATGACGCGAAGAGGGATCCGATCATCACAGGTCGCAGACCGATCCGATCCGAGAGAATTCCTGCGGGTATGAAGCTCAGCGCCATCGCACCCGTAGAAAGCGAAACCGCAAGGCTGGCATTGGCTGCGCTTATGGCGAAAGATCGCGAAAAAATCGTCAACAGTGGCTGGACCGCGTAAAGCAGCGCGAATGTTGAAAATCCAGCCATAAGCAAAGCGGCGGCAAGACGTCGGTAATCCTTTGTTCCGCGTACGAAACCGTTGGGAGTGTCGTCATTCGCAGCACGGGCTGGCATGTGCAGGGGCGTCCTGATCAAGCGTGGAAGAGGGAGCGAGATCACTCTCGTGCCTCAAACGCTCAATTGCACGATGGTATCGTGCCGCCGGTGGCCTGCTCACCGGATTTTAGCGTCGTCAGCGAGTTTTGCTTGGTCTCGAGGCTACCGCCCGTCCGAGCACGAAGGCCGTTCTGGCCGGGCCGATTGATGCGGAAATTGCAATTTTTTCGAGGGCGACCGGTCGTGTATCCCAGATTCTCCACATTCGTCCGAACCTCGCAGGTGCGGCCTGGAGAGCGACAACCGGCGCAAGTTCATCGCGGAGGGGATTCCCTATGTGTCGTTTTTGAAGGGAAATCGGAAACTACCTCATACATGCCGGGATCAAATGTTGCGAATGAGAGAGCCTCTTCGAGATACGGGCGTAGGCTTGGATCTTGTCGCATGGCCTCATAGTCAGCGAGGCTGGCCCATTTTGCGTACATCGTGACCTTGCTGCCGTCGATGCTACGATGAAGGGTCGAAGAGATAAATCCAGGTGCATTGCTGACAATCTCGTCCGTAACCTTGGTCAAAATATTAACCAACCGCTGTTGCTTGGACGGGTCGACATGGAAGACATTGATGAAGATAATCACAGCATTCCAACCTAGCGAAAATACGAATCACTTCTGTGAGAAGTAGGGCAGATGGACGCCGAGGCAATCGCCGCTTTCAAGAGAAAACGTTGGTCGACGATTGCTTTAGGGTGGATTGTTCGCCGCTGGTAGCCGCTAGCGGCCTTTCGGCTTTGAGGCGGACACTGGCCAAAGCGAACCACCGGCAAGCGAGAAATTGAACCTGGGCCCCACGGCTGACGAGGGGAAGACGCGGCGGAGCCGCCGTCGTCCGGCAGGCCCCCCGCGAGCTTTATAGTTCTTGTATTCAGATACTCCTTGAGCCCACCGACGAAGCTAGAGCAGACGCGAAATCGCGATAGGAGTGCAGCGGACGTCCGAGGATTCCGATCAGACGCTGAACGTCGCCTTCCTCGGGGATCATCCCATCGCTGACATAGCGTTCGGCCATCAGGCGCATCTCATAGGCCGTCCACTTCGGCATGAACGTTGCCATGCTCTGCTCGAACCCACTGGGATCGTCACCACCATAGCTAATCGGGCGGCCGAGGACATCCGACCAGATAGCGGCCACGTCCGAACCGGTGAGCGTGTCGGGGCCGACCAGGTTGATGGTTTCAACCGGCAGGACGCCTTGCGCCTGGTCGCGGCGGATAAGTTCGATCGCGGCCACCTCTGCGATGTCACGGGCGTCGACCATGGCGATACCCTTGTCGCCGATGGGCATTGGGTAGACTCCGTGGTTGAGAATGACGTCCTTGATCATCTGCTCATTGTCGATGAAATAGGATGGACGCAGGATCGTGGCGTTGAAGCCCATCTGTTCGATCATTCGCTCAGCACCGGACTTCACTGCGAAGTGCGGCACGTTCACGGCCCGGTCGGCCGCAAACACCGACAGATAGACGACGCGGTCAACCCCGGATTCGCGGGCAATGTTGAGCGCGATGAGCGCCTGCGTAAATTCGTCGCCCGTGACGGCGTTGAGAAGGAACAGCGTGCGGATGCCGGTGACGGCCGCGCGGAGCGCGTCGATGTCGAGCAGGTCGCCCTGGGCCACCTCCACGCCGGCCGGGAAGCTGGTCTTGGCGGCATCACGGGTAAGCACGCGTACCGCGGCGCCGCGTTTGACGAGCTGGTCGACCACATGGCTGCCGACACGGCCGGTGGCGCCTGTAACTAGGATGGTCATGGTAAAGTCTCCTTGGCTTGTCGGGATCGACAGATCGGAATTTAGCGATCCATATATGTGCCAATAGATGCTATATCTGGACCCACTGTCTCATAGGTGGAACACATGGATCTTCTCGCCCTTGCCGACTTCAATCTCGTTGCAAAGCACGGCGGCTTCGGACGCGCTGCGCGCGCCGCCGGGCGTCCGAAGGCCACCTTGTCACGGCGGGTGGCCGAATTGGAGGCGAGCCTTTCGCTGAGACTGTTCGAGCGAGGGGCTCGCGATCTCAAACTCACGGAAGAAGGGCGAGCCTTGCACGCGCGGACGGGTGTGCTGCTCAGGGAAGTCGATGAGGTGACCGCCGAGATCGCGTCAGGCGGTGACACCCCGCGCGGCCGATTGCGGATCAGCGCGCCGCTCCTGTTCGCGCAGACCGCGATGGGCAAGATCGCGGCCCGGTTCGCGCTCGAATATCCTGAGGTGCAGCTGGAGATCACGACCGACGATCGCGCCGTCGATATGATCGAGGAGGGCTATGATCTCGTGATCCGGGTCAATCCGCGGTCCGACGAGAACCTGGTGGGGCGAGCGTTTCTTCACGACAGACTTGTGGTCGTGGGGAGCCCGGACCTTGACCGGTCAAGCGATACCCCCGTTCCGGCGGTGATCCGCGGATCGGCCGATTCGGACACGATCTGGACCATCACCACGCCAGACGGGCAGTCCGCCCTCGCGATCAAACCCGTCCTGTCGCTGTCGTCGATAATCATGGTTCGCGACGCCGTCCGGCTGGGCGTCGGCATCGGGCAACTGCCGCTTTCGTTGGTCCACCACGATCTGGCCAGCGGCCGGCTTCTGACATGGGGTGGAGTGCCAGGCCCGGACACCGCGCTCTGGACGCTATACCCGTCGCGGCGCCTCCTGAGCGTTCGCGTATCGGCTTTCCTCTCATTCCTGAGGAGAGCATTCCGTATCCGCCCGGTGAGGGCCGCCTTGTTCGTCGCGGTTTCGCTCGCTCATAAGCGTGCTCGTATGAGCGAGCTTAAGGACGGATATGAGCCAGGTAACGCTGTTTAGCGGCCCCGAGCGTCGTCGGCGGTGGAGTGAGGATGAGCGGCTTCAGATCCTGAACGAGGCGTTTGCGCCGGGTTCCTGCGTTGCCGAGGTTAGCCGCCGGTATGACGTTTCGACCAGCCTGATCTATATATGGCGGCGCAAGTTTCGCGCAGCCTTGCCGGGCCCCGTTTTCGCCGAGGCGATGGTGGCCGACGATCTGCAGCCGCCTTCGTCCGCGCCGGGCGTCGCGATCCTGATCGAGCTGCCCGGCGGCGGCCGGGTCAGTATTGCGGCATCGGCATCGCCGGTGCTGACCGCCGCGGCCTTGAAGGCGCTGCGATGATCCCGCCCGGCGCGCGGGTATGGATAGCGATGGGGCATACGGATATGCGCAAGGGCATGCAGGGGCTTGCGCTGCTCGTTCAGCAGAGCCTGGGGCGTGATCCTTTCGGCGGCGATCTGTTCGTCTTTCGGGGGCGTGCCGGATCGCTGACCAAGATCATCTGGCACGATGGTATCGGCATGTCGCTTTACGCCAAGCGCCTCGAGAAGGGACGCTTTATCTGGCCGTCGGCGAAGGACGGGATCGTGTCGCTGACCAGTGCGCAGCTGGCCTGTCTGCTTGACGGGATCGACTGGCGTAACCCGCAGTATAGCTGGCGGCCGCAGAACGCGGGATAACGCCCGTCATGATGCATTTTTGGCTTGATAGGCGGCGCCGATGGTGATTCATTCATGGGCATGGAAGCCGCCGTTTCGCCCGTTCCGGACGACGTCGCAGCGCTCAAGGCGCTGCTGAACGCGGCGACCCGCAGAGCCGATGAGGCCGAGGCGCAGCTCGCCAACGCAAAGGCCCGCGAGAGCGCCACCGAGGCGATGATCGCCCATCTCAAGCTGCAGATCGCCAAGCTGAAGCGCGAGGCCTACGGCGCCAGCGCAGAACGCAGCAAGCGTCTCCTCGCGCAGATGGAGCTACAGCTCGAAGATCTCGAGGCCGATGCCAGCGAGGATGAGCTCGTCACCGAGGCCGCCGCCGCAAAGGCTCTGTCCGTCACCGCGTTCGAGCGCAAGCGGCCGAGCCGCAAGCCATTCCCCGATCACCTGCCGCGCGAGCGCGTCGTCGTGCCCGCTCCCTGTTCGTGCCCCGCATGCGGCAGCACCCGCCTCGCCAAGCTCGGCGAAGACATCACCGAGACGCTCGAGGTCATCCCGCGCGCGTGGAAGGTCACCCAGACGGTGCGCGAGAAGTTTTCTTGCCGCGATTGCGAGAAGATCACCCAGCCACCGGCGCCCTTTCATGTGCTCCCTCGCGGCTGGGCCGGGCCGAGCTTCCTCGCGATGCTGCTGTTCGAGAAGTACGGGCAACACCAACCGCTCAACCGCCAGGCCGAGCGGTTCGCCCGCGAGGGTGTGCCGCTCAGCACATCGACGCTCGGCGATCAGGTCGGCGGCGGTGCCCATGCGCTGCTACCGATCTATCGCCTGATCGAAGCCCATGTCCTCGCCGCCGAGCGATTGCACGGCGACGATACAACCGTGCCGGTCCTTGCAAAGGGCAAGACCGATACCGCGAGGCTGTGGGTCTATGTGCGCGACGACAAGCCGTTCGCAGGTGCCGATCCGCCCGCGGCGCTGTTCCACTACTCGCGCGACCGGCGCGGCGAACATCCGCAAGCTCATCTCACGTCCTGGACGGGGATATTGCAGGCCGACGCCTATGGTGGCTACGGCGAGCTCTACCGCGAAGGGCGTATGCCCGGACCCATCTTCGAGGCGGGCTGTTTCGCCCATGCACGGCGCAAGTTCTTCGAGCTCGCCGACGTCGAGGGCGCTGCGCGCAAGAAGAGCCGCGGCGAGCGCTCGGGTCTGATCTATCCGATCGCGCTCGAAGCCGTGCAGCGGATCGATGCGCTGTTCGACATCGAGCGCGCCGTGAACGGCAGCAGTGCCGCCGAGCGGCTCGCCGTGCGGCAGGAACTCAGCGCACCGCTCATTGCCGAACTCCACGCCTGGCTCACCGAACAGCTCGGGAAGCTGTCGCGCAACCACGACCTGGCGAAGGCGATAAACTACATGCTCCGACGCTGGGCCGCGTTCAGCCGCTTCCTCGATGACGGCCGCATCTGCCTGACCAACAACGCGGCTGAGCGGGCACTGCGCTGCGTGCCGCTCGGTCGCAAGGCCTGGCTGTTCTGCGGATCCGATCGCGGCGGTCAGCGCGCCGCCATCCTCTACACCCTGATCCAGACCGCGCGCCTGAACGACATTGATCCGCAAGCGTGGCTCGCAGACGTGCTCGCCCGCATCGCCGATCATCCGGTCAGCCGGCTTGATGAGCTCCTCCCCTGGAACTGGCAAAGCAAGCCCGCCGCGATCGCCGCCTGATGTCCGTGAACAACGTCAGTAGCGTCAAAACCCTGGCGCGCGTCGCACGCGAGCTCGGCAAGGACGAGGAATCGCTCTTCGATCTCGCGTCGGGAATGGACCCGGAAGACGGCCTGATCTGGGTGTTCGGTCCCGACGACGACGGCGGCGTCATGGCATTCACGCCCTACGGCGTCGAATGCCTCATCAACCTCATGGCCGAACAATCATAGCAGGGCCGCGGCCCTCACCGGATGGCTACAGCATTCCCGGAGGGAACGCCAGAGGAACTGGCGGCATTGATCGACTAACCGCAGCTGTTTCAAATTCTGGCCGTTTGGCGAGAGTCTGCTTCCGGGCGGGTACCGTGAAGAGCGGACCTACAGGTGCAGCGACTGTCGAGGGCCTCTGCCGAGCCGGGGTTAGCAAGGCCGGGGTGTCCCCGCTCCACCTTGGCCTGCTAGAAGGGGTCTTCGTCACCCCAATCGATCGGGGGCAGGACACGCCGCGCCACGAACAGGCCGACGATCTTCGCATTGGGAAAGTGAGGGAGCAGCAGGCGCTGTGCCGCCTTGAACGTCGTCCCATTCGTGATGACGTCGTCCAGAAGGATAATATTGGCCGGGGGCGGCATATCAAGCTCGACCAATTGCATGGAGGCCGCGAGATCATCAATCGACGGACGGTGATCAGCGCGCTTCGCCTGCTCGCGCGCTTCAACTGTTTCTAGCAGACAGCGCACGTCGGCCTGCGCTGAAATTTGGCGGGCGATCCGTTCAATCCGGTCATCATAGTCGGGATGGCCTCGCGGCTTCGAGGGGGGCGCTGGAACAATCACCACTTCACCGCGCACCGCTTTTCCCGATGCAGCCCGAATGGCGGTCGCGATCTTCGCGATCGCGACATCCTTATACTTATAGTCGGCCATGCCCTTGCGGGCGTTAGGCTTCTGCAGATTTGAGATCAGGTTATTGGTCTCGCCATGAACAAAACCGGCGCGCGCCGTATATTCGCCGAAGAAGAGGCATTTGTCGTCAGGCTCGAGGTAGCAGTGATCGGCCCGCTCGATATCACCGATCAGGCGCGGCTTAGCCGACCAGTCGCTGTCGGACATCATTATAATCCCGGACGCGGATCGCGCCCTGCTCCTCGAACCGAGCGGGCCAGGTCAGCCGAGGGTTTTCGAAAGCGCTGTTGAGAATGAAGAGCTTACGCCCCTGTTTGATCGCCTCGCGCGCTTGAACGAGGGTGCCTGAGGTCTCGCCAGCTTCGACGATGATCGTCGCTTCGGTGAGCGCTGACATTGTCTTGTTGCGTTCGGGAAAGAAGAATCGGTTGGTGGTCGGATTCTGGGCCGCATAGCGTTCGATCGGAACTTGGCTGATCACAAGGTGCTCACGCGCGATAAATTCCTGCAACTCGGCGTTCTCGGCCGGGTAGTGTGAACTGAGCGGAGTACCCAAAACCGCGATCGTCTTTCCACCGGCTTCGATGGCCGTCCGGTGCGCGACGGTATCCACACCGCGTGCTAGACCTGAAACAATCGTAAATCCGTCCTCGACCAGCGATTTAACGATCTTGCGCGCGCGGGCACGACCGTCTGGCGACGGGTCCCGGGTCCCGACGACGGCAACCGAGCGCGTATGAATGAGGTCCCAGTGCCCTTGATAATAAAGAAGCTCGACCGGATGCGTCGCTTCACGGAGGCGCTCAGGATATTCGACCTCGCCGTGCAGCCGGATATTGAACCCGCCTTGGAGACGGGCGCGAAGATGCTCGATAGTCTTTGCCGCTGCGACTTCCGCTTCCCCGCGGTCGATGAAATCCGACGGCCGCGCGCCCGGATCTTTCGCAAAGCGCGATGCTAACGTCTTGAAGCTGGCACCGGCCTGCATCCACAGGCGCTCATAGGCACCGAGCTCAATCGCGGCGTCGATCGCGTCGTCGAATATCTCCGACCCGCGCGAGAGCGGCAAACTCGCCATAAATACCTCCAGCCTCACCGGGCTTTAATAGGAAACGCGAGAAACGTCAGCCCATCAATATGCGCATAAGCATTTTCCTGCCGCCGCCATTATAGGAACATAAAGTGAACATTGCAAACTCCGCTTCTCTACACCTATCCTCCCGCCCGTCCCTTGCGGCATTGGGGATGTGGGCTTCGCGAGGAATTTGACCGTCGCAGCAATGGAACGAAAACACACCCGATCAAGGTGTGATCGTCCAAAGCGATAGCATGCCCTTCTTACCTTCCCATTCACTGCCGATTCGAGTGAACCCCGAGCGCTCTAGATTGTGTCGCATGGTATCACTGTCAGTTGTCGCAAAGGTTGGCGCGGTGATTTGCTCAACAATAGCGGCCACCAGAATGCCAGAGAGATGCTTACCCCGCATGTCAGGAGAAACGACAACATATCCGAGTTCGGCCGCAGTCTCGAAGCCTGCGATAGATGCGTCGGCCTTTATAAAACTACCACGGCGGTAGGCAGCAGCAGGCCGCTTCAATGCCGCAACAGCAATGATCCGATTGGTGCGTTTCTCCCGAAGCAATGCGACGCTGCGAGAGCGCTTAAGGCGGGCTAGAAGATCATCGACTGTTCCAACGACTGCTCGCCCTTCAACTACCAGCTGCGCCACAGCATGCTGGTCATCTAGACCGAGGTCGTTGAAATCACCTGACCAGGAAGATGTATCGTCAGCCATTTTCATTGCTCATTCTACGGCACGCAGTGTCGGAGAACGCGTCAGCGAGGAAGAACTTGCGGAGTTGTGGCATATCAATGGGCGCAGCCAAAGCGTTCGCGATGGCGCGCAACGAAATGCGGTGCGGGCCTTAGGCGCTCGTCGGCTGGAAGATGCAATTCACGATCAGTCCGGATCAAGATTTCGCGCACTTGTTCGGGAAGGCGGTTGTGCGCGACGAGCAGCCTATAATTCTCATCGATCGAGATCAGATGCCGATCGAATAGCCAATGAGCCGTGCCGGAAAGCGCTATTCCATTCTGGACAACATCAAGTCCATCATCGGCGACCGGAACGATATGCGCAGCTTGGGCCTCGGCGCGTCCGCCTCCGTTGATGATGCGCAGCCCCGTTACCGCACAAGTGTCACCATAAGCCGCAAGGACCTTTTGCCGGAAGCTCGCATCGCGGATTTTGCGGTTCATCAGTAACTGAACAACTTGCCGAGCGGCTTCGGCGGGTAATTGCGGTACCAGCGCGCTCACAATCAACTGCCGATCTGCACCATCAAGGCCCAGTCGAACTGCGTTTTGCTCAGCGAAAGTTACGCCCAGTCCTTTGATGATTATTGCGGCGAAATCCTCGTCTGCGAGCGGACGAACTGATCTCCCACGAAGCGCTACGCCGACCCCAGCCCGCCGGGTTAGCGAACGGAGCGGCCCCTCCTCGTATCGACCTTCGCTGCTGAACGGCACTGGAGCATCGAAGGGGATGAATCCGTCCATCAGAGCATAGGCATTCGTCGCGTCCAGAGGATCATCGACAACGCTCGCGACCCGGGCGGCGGCGAAATAGGCCATCGACCCGTGGTTCTCGCGAGGTTCGCGATAGACAATCCAGTCACCAATCGCCGCGACGGCAACTTCCAAGTAGCCGCGCTTCGGAAAATGATAGCGCGTGGCGACTTCGTCGTCGTAACGCGAGCCAGGTTTGGAATCGAAAACGGCCTTCACGGCGTGCGCCGCGCTTCTTCCAAAGCGCGAAGCGGGCGGCGTTCGAGCTCAAATGTATCGACAAACCGCACCGTTTCTCCCCCCGCGAGCGCGAGGCCCTCGGCGCCATCGCGCTTCCATAGAGGATGGATAACAACGACGGGCGCAGGGTCATCGTTCCCCCCTTCGAAGAGGCACGGCAGACCCGACGCGGCATGCGTTCCCGCGGTCAAAGTGCCGGGGCGCATTCGGGCGACGGTTTCGGCCAGCGCAGCGGCGCGCTCGTTCCATCCCGCCAGCTCCGGATGCGCAAAATCGGTCCGATCGAGGCCGCAGCTATGACCGGGCTCGATCATCGCACGCAGGTAAGAGAGGCCGAGCCGCCAATCGAGAAGTCCGTGATAGGGACGGTTGCTGTAGCGCTGGATGCACCGGTAGCAGGAGGTTTGGCATTGTGTGGCGTGGGCTTCGCCATCGCTGTTCAGAAGGTCGATCAGCGGCCATGCGGCGCGATCGGAAATGATGCTGCGCATGATGCTGAGGATATAGGGCGTGCCGTCGCTGAGATCAGCACCGAGCCGGCGGGACAGACCCGATCCATTGATGAGCGCGTCGGCGATTTGCAGCATCGGCCGGCCTGCGCGCAGGCGTGGCTCAAGTGCTTCGAATTCGTCGGCGGACACATCGAGCTCGAGGGCGGCGCGCTGCACAAGCATGTGGGTAGCGCTGATCGCCGCGGCTCTGGTTGGCAGATGCGAACTCAAACCGCGGCGCGCAACCTGCTCCAGCGTCAGACGCGGGTCGAAAGCCTGCATCTCGAGGTAGAGGGCGTCGGTTTCCTTCTTGGCAATCAGCCCAAAGGTCGCAGTACTGTTGGGTAAAGCCTGCCACCGGCCAGTTGTGGCATTGGCGACAAGATGACCGGCATCGATCGCCTGCGGTGCCAAGAGCTGCGCGTTGCGCGATGATAAGGGGACGGGAACAAGCTGATCGACCGCTTCGACGACGCTAAAACGATCCGAACCACCTTGGTCGTTATCGGGCCCATCGTTGAGCTGCATGATCGTCACGCCGGCCCCGCGTCGGATCCGGATATTGCCAACTTCCCGGATTTCACCGTGATGGAGGACGGTTGCCACCGTGCGCGTCGCCATTCGCCCGATCGTGTCGAGATCGTTGCGTTCGGGACGAAAGTCGGTGCGGAATGCGGCGGGCGTCACGTAGAGCCCAAAATGCTCCGCCTCGATAGCACTCCCGCAGTCTTCGCATTCTAACGGGTCAAGGGGTGGTTCCACTGCGTAGCGTGCCGACCCGCATTGCCGGCAGAGCGCGACAAAGTGATCGGATTCGCGCCAAGCCGAGGCTGCCGAGAGCTGGACATCATTGCCGCGCCGTTCGGGCGGGAGAAGATCGCCGCTGAACCCGATCACCCGGTGCTTGCGCTTATCCTTGGTCAGAACCGCGCCGGGTGCAAATTCAAACACCGCCATGTCGAGATCGCGATCCATTGTGGACCAGTCATAGTCGGTATCGCGCTCTTCGCTCTCCGGGCGCAGCCCCAGATAAAGCTGCCGGACGCGTGTCGGCATGCCGTACATGGGCAGCAATCCGCGCTCGGCGAGAAACTGCGCCAATCCCCGGCGCGTGCCGCGAGGAAGCGCTTCGCGTTGCCCCCAGATTTCTTGGATGAGCGCCTCGGCGCTGGCACCTTCTGCCAAGCGCTCCCGCAGGTTGCGGTCGATCGTCGCCGCCGCGATGAAACCGTCGCGCACGTCGGTCGTTGCGTCGAGCGCGCGGCGAAGTTCGACCTGCCAGTCGGGTCCGGGGACATCGCCATAATATTCGTCGGTCGGGACATATTCGCCATGGACATCTGGCGGCACGAGGCCGTCACTGGGGAAGGCAGCGCCGCTTGCCTGATGCTCCCGGCGAAGCAGGTCGAATGCGGCCCGAAGCCAGACCTTGCGCAGCAAGCGCTGGGGTATCGGAATATGGTCCACCGCCAAAAAGGGCGGCGGCGGCGGATCTCCGGTGATCGCGGCCGGATGCGCAAAATAATAAGCGTCGTGACTGCGACCACGGCAGAAGGTCACGACTAGCGAAAAGGCCTGCCCGCGCCGCCCGGCGCGGCCGACGCGCTGCTGATAGTTGAAGCGCTGCGGCGGCATATTGGCCTGATAGACGCTCTGGAGCGAGCCAATATCGATACCGACCTCCATCGTGGTGGTCACCGATAGCATGTCGATTTCGCGGGCGCGCCGCGAGACGCCATCCTCTCCATCGACAAAAATGCCTTTGAACTTGCGCAGTCGATCCGAGAAATCGTCGGTCTGACCCGTCAGCTCTTCGCAGCGCAAACGGAAACGGCGAACCTCTTCGGCGCGGCCGCGCACGATGCGGCGGCCGAGAAAATTGCTGCTCCAAAGCTCGGTTACTGGTCCCGTGGCATCCGCCGGTAAAGGAGCGTAGCAGCGCGTGCAAAACCCGACCCCGCGGTGCATGTGAACCCGCTCACACGACTGGCATCGCCAATAGGGGTCGTTTTCGCGGGCGATGCGCAGGAAGACATTCTGGATGCGGACGACCCCGTTGGTGTTGCCCATCGTCCCGAGCTGCCGCAATATTTCGTCGAGCCCATGACCGCCATCGTCGCCGAAGACGGCTTCCGCAAATCGGGCCACCCGATTGGTGGAGGGCACCGCTGACGCATCGGGCCACTCGCGAGCCCGTCCGCGATCAAAATACTGATTCTCCTCAACACGTGTCGCGCTCGCGAAGACGCGGAGCCAGGCATCCATGCGGTCGACATCTGCACCCGCGTCCGGCGATGTCGAAGGATAAGCGAGCCCGGTTTCCTCGAGTGCAAAGAAGGTATTGGCGAATATCACGTCATCGACGAGTTTCTTTTGCTCCTCGAATATCTTTAGCCAGAGCTTGGTCCGATCGGTATCGGACAGGGAGGGGTCAAAGCGAACGGCACCGTCTTGCTCCTGGAACGCTTCGTGCCAGGGCCGACGATTGAACAATCTTAGCCCAACCTCGTCGAACGGATGGACGCCCAAACGGACATATTCCGAGATCAACTGTCCGACGTCACCGCTTTCGCCCGACTGATAGTCGAGGATCCGGGATAACCGCACCTTTCGGTTCGCGATGCTGACATCGCGGTCGCTCTGCTGCTGGCTTAAACGAGTGGCGAGCGCAACGCCAGCATCCGGATCCGTCGCCATAAGCTCAGTGATGCGCGCAACGGTCTCGTCGCGATCGAGGGCATCTGCTGCTAGGCGGTCGAGATAAGTGGTCGCAACCGATATCAGCACTTCGCGGCGAAGGTCTCGAAGATGGAGGCGCTCGATCTCGAGCGACTGGTTGGCAGCGTCCTGGCGGCTGTCCGAAAAGACGATGCTCTTGGGGTCGGCACCGATCGCGTAGAGAAGCTCGAATAGCTCGGTCGCGACCAGCTGCGATGCTTTGCTGACACCCGTTCTGAAAGCACGAATGGGCGAGCGTGACCGGCTGCTTGTTGGACGGTTCGAATAGTCCGTTCCGCATTTCGGGCAGCAGAAGGGCTGCGCTGATTTTACGCCGAGCGTTTGCGACCGGCCCCGGCTTACGGCGGCATCGGCCTGAAAATAGAGATAGCCGCCGATGGAACCGGCGGGCACATCATAACCTATGGTGGCGACCCCCGTCTCGGGATTGAGGCTCGCCGGCTCCCATGTGTCAAAATTGCTTAGGAGCGGATCCTGGCGACGCGGCCAGAAGACGGCAAATTGGTCCTGCGTCATCCGGTCATAATATTCGGCTGCCGCCCGCTCGGGGAGATTCTCGAGTTCCGCGGTCGCGGGCAGAAGTTCAGTTTCGCGGCGGCTGCCGTTGACGGTGCCCCGCTGGCCGCCGATCAAAAGATCGCCGCATGCTTCGCAATAGAGCATTTCGAACAAGCGGCGCCCACGCGCCTCGCCAGGAGCCGGCGGCGCATGCGATAACCCGCGCTCAACGCCCAGGCTTGAATAAACGACCTCGCCATCCTCGCTGAGCGCAGGAGCAGCAAAAAGCCCTTCGATATTCCGGACAAAGCAATGAACGCGAAAGGACGGCGTCGAGCTTGGAGGTGTGCCTAAACCGCTAAAAGCTGCGGCCTCGGGCAGTGCGCGCGCCAGCATCAGACCGCGCACCGCTTCCGCCCTGCCCGTATCGCCGAATATCCGCATCGCGACATCGTCGAGCGCGCGCGCACGAACGCCGTCACCATCGCGGCAGGCATCGGTCAGAATCGCGGCGGCTGCTTCGGCGAGGGCCGGGACGACGTTCGCGCCGCCGGACAAGCCAAGGGCTGCGGCAGCATTGGCGATCGCCGGCTCGAAGCGGGCCGGATCGTCAATCCTTGCGACAAAGCCCGCGCCCCCGACGCCAGCGGCAAGAAGCGATTCAAAGGGCGCGGCGGGGACAGCACCGCCCCCCCAGCTCGGCAGCTCGGCGACACCGCGAACGACGCAGTCGGCCCAGAACTCGGTCGTCTCCGATCCCGCGTCACCGGGCCCGGTGCTGGTGCCGAAAGGAGCGAAGAGATCGCGAAGATAGCGCTTCGACTGCTCGCCGCGTTCGCCATCCATTGGAAGCGACGCCGACGAGGCAAGGATCCGCAGCTTGTGGCGGTGTGCAGGGGCGTCGAGCCCGAGCCGCTGGATGAGCGATTTGACGAGAAAGGCAACCTCGGTACCGGCAGAGCCCCGGATCAGGTGAAGCTCGTCGAAGACAAGGTAAAAATAGGAGTCGTCGTCGGCTTCGAGCCAGGCTCGCGTCTGCTCGAACATCCCCTGTTCGACTTCGCGCGAGAGCATAGCTCCGAGCATCGACGCGTTGGTGACCATGAGGTCGGGGGGGCTGTGATGCATGTCCCAGCGCGAGTGCATTTCAGAGCCATCGAGCGAGGGAAAGATATAGCGCGTCAGATCGGGTGGCCGCACGCCGGCCTCGCGCGCGCGTTCGGCTTCGGCTGCGTCGTGCCGCCGCGCTGCGGTTTGATCGGCTTCAAGCGAACGGAGCGTATGGCGCAATTTGCGGAGGCGGCGGCTGCGCCGGTCCTTTTCCACCTGCTCTCCGGCGATACGCGGATGCCGCTCATAGCCGGTGACGGGGGTTGAGCCGGTATATTGACCGAAGAAGACGCGGTTGCCTGCGAAGCGCTCGTCCATCACCGCCCGCGCCGCGTCGGAATCGAGCGTTCGCCGGAGCCGGACCATCTGATCCTCGACGAGCGCATTCATCGGATAAAGGACGAGAGCGCGTATGGCGGCGGGGCGATTTTCCCCGCTGCGCTGCGGTGTCCAGCGCGTGCGCGACCCGTTCCACCACGTGTCGGCAAGATATTCACCTCCGGGCGCAGCCCAGCCGACCGCCTCGTTAGCGATGGCCGCGAGAATGGGCAGCATGAAGCTTTCGGTTTTTCCCGAGCCCGTGCCCGAGGTCACGATGCCCGGCTGCCCTGGGCGGATACCACGCGCCAGCATATCGATCTGGTGGCGATAGGGTTCATACGTCGACCGGCGCCGGACGTCTCCGTCGTTCGGCTCGCCGTCGAACAGACCCGATAGCGCAAGCTCGACGAAAGCGATGCGCGCCTCACGGCTCAGGGGGCCGAGCGGCCCGTCGGGCCAGTCGATCAGGTCCTCGAGGCGATGCGCGCTCGGCTGATAGCGGGGTACCGGTTCGATGAACGGCTGGGTCGCGAACACATTGTCTTCGCCAAGGAGGGCGCCCCGCGCAGCCGCGACCGCAGGATTGGAAATTCGGAAGCTCGTCTCCACGTAGGAGGTGAAGAAATCCTGGATGCGGTCAAATCCGCCAATCGGATCGAGCATCGGCGTGTCTCCTATTGGCTAGCGCACGTCGCGCAACCGATGGCGCTGCAAAAGCGCTGTGCGATGGCCTTAACAGCCGACATGTCATTGGGTGTTAGTGCCGATGCTTCGGCGATCACTCTTGCCACCCGCATGACGGCAGGAAGATCGAGAGCCAGGCCTTCTAGCTCTGCGATCGCCTTTGTGGCACCGGAGAGATCGGTGGGGGCCTCTCCGGGATCGAGCTGTAGGGCGATCGCTGTCGGCGCACGGCTGAGCAGACTCGGTGCCACCAGAAATGCGTCGCTGAGGACAGCCTCTTCAATGACCAGTCGGCAGCTATCGTTCGGCAGCGCGCCCGCTTCTTCCGAAGCTGTATCCTGAAGCGTTGCGAACAGCAGGAGCGGGCGTGGAAGGAGACCCCGGCGCGCGAGCGCGCTCAGCGCGGGATGCCAGACGCGCGCTGCCGACCGCTCAATGCCGCGCAGCTGCACCAGGAAAGTCTGATCAACACCTGCGATTGCTGCCGCTTGCGCGACCTGCGAAGGGAGATGGGATCCCGGACGGGACCAAATGTCGTCGGGTGCAATGATCGTCGAATCAGTGTCGAACGGAATGAGGCCTTCGGCGGCGATTAGAGCCTCGGCGACCAGAATGAAGGCGTCGACATCCGCGCCTTCCAATATGGGGACTTCGCCGGCGAGCATATAGGCCGTGAACGCCGTCATCATTGCTTTGCCATGGTCGGTTAGAAGAACGCAGGCTGCGATCCGGCGCCCGAGTTCTGCCGGGTCGACCCGTTCCGGAGTTTTGCGCTCTGGGATGGTGACGAGAGGGCGCGGCGCCATCGCCGCGTGCCCGTCACCGATCCTATGTTCCTTGGCGATCGCCACGGCGCGATCGGTGGCGACGCGTGCCCGCTCTTCTTGCTCAGCGGTTTGCTCACGGAGTGCAGCAAGCGCGATCTTAGCCTCATCTTGCGCTTCGTTCAGCGCGGCGAGTTCGCTGCGCGCGTCATCGGCGGCGCGCGTCGCCGCCTCCTTTTCGGCGGCGAGCACGCTCGCCTGCGCATCGGCTTGTTCGGCAAGGCGCGCCGCGAGATCGGCCGCGGCTTTCTTTTCTTGCGCGGCGAGGCACTCTGCAAGCGCCGTCTCGGCCGCGGACCGTTCGGCTTCGAGATCGCCGAGGAGCGCAGCGCGCTTTGCGGCAAATTCGTCGGCTAGCTCTGCTTCAAGCACGGTTCGGACCGCGGCACGTCCCTGTTCGGTTTCTCGCGCGACCGCCGCGGCGACCAGCTCGGCGACGATGGGATCGGTTCGCACCGCATCCAGATAGGATTGCATCACGTCCCGATCGGCGGCCAGCCGCGCCGCAAGTTCGCCCGACCGCAAGGCCTCGAAGGCCCGTTCATGATCCGTACCGATGGCCGATACGCGGCCCGTCACATCGTCGCGGTGGAGTTCGAGCCAGGTGATGAGTTCGGGCAGCCGCGGATCATTGGCACCGGCGAGCGCACGCACAACATGCGCAACATAATCGGCACCGGGCGACCAGTCATATTCGGCGAGCGGCGCGCCGCCGTCGGGCTCGTAGAGCAGCTGCTCCCCACTTGCGCCAGGTTCGACCAGCAAACGAGCTTCGTCGAAAGGCAGGCAGAGAATTTTGCCGAGACTTCGCTCGGTGCACCGTAGGCGACCGTCCTTCGTGCGCTCGAGTTGCAGCGCTAGATAGCGGTCGTCAGCAATCCGGACGGCCCAATGACCGGGATCGCTCGCGCCGTCCCATCCCTCGCGGGCGAACCGGAACCGCGCAGTGTCGATCGTCCCGGCACTGCGCATGTCGGCGTAGCGCGGCAGATAATGATGGGCCCCTATGCGGGTCTGGCCGGCACCCGGTCTGCCATCGTCGACCACCTGGAAGGCTAACCAGTCGCCGGCGTTGCCTTCTAACGCTGCTGCTCCCTGGAGGTCGACCTGGCCCATTTTAGGGAATAGGCGCTTCGGATTGTCGACCGGATCCCACCCGGCGCGCCCGCGCACGGCGACGACCTCGACAGGCGTTCGCATGGCGCGCCGCCTCATCAGTCGGCCGGCGTACCAGGGGCGTGCCGCGCTCATGCCGCTCTAACCTCCCCATTGGTCCAGTAGAGCCTTACGCGGCCGCCGCTTCGGCGCGCGCGAGCCAAGGTCGCAGCTTTCGCCTCGTACGGAGGCGCAGACGCCAGCTGTTCCGCGAGGTCGTCGATGCATCCCGGCAATGCCGCAGCGAGCGCGCGCGGCGGCATTCCGCCGAGCGGATAGACATATCGGCCGTCGGGCGCCGGACCGCCGCCTTCGGTTGCGCGTCCGCGCAGCCATTTTGCAACTTCGAGCGGCAGCGCGCCTTCGGCCGAAGTTCGGACGAGCGTGTCGCCCTCGATCTCGAAGAGAGGAACGCCCGCGGCGATATGACCCTGGAGGATCGCGGCGTTCCGCGTTGCATGCCGTGTTTCACCTGCGGCCGATGTGACGCGATACTGATCATGATCGCGGCCGCCTGGATGAACCCAGCGCGTGATCGAAACATCTGAGGCGGCCACGGCGGCCGTGACGAAGCGGCGGCGGTGCCAGTCCCAGCTTGATGCGAGACGATGATGCCCACCGACCAGCCGCGATGTTTCGAGATAGGGCGCCCCGTGTGCCGGCGGCTGCCCGGGCACGGCAACCTCCCATCCGAGAGCTACGGCGAGCACCGCGGCTTCGACCCCGACCGCGCCGATCACGGGCGGACTCCAGGCCGACCCGGACATATGCCGAAACGGAACACCACCGGCGGCTGCGGCGACGGCCCGAAATTCTTCCTGAAGGAGCGCGCAGGTCGCACCGTCAACGCGTACTGACGATCTCAAGTCGATCAGGCGGGGGGCACCCAGCGTCCATATGCGGCCGCGCCATTTTGAACGCTGCCGTGCGCAAAGAAAGCCGCTCTCCTGAATCGACCGAAGCCGATCCCAAGGCGACGCCTTCGCATTGGCGCGGTGAAGCAAATCGAGGACGTCGCCATCGGACAGCCCTGATCGGCCCGAAGCATAAAGCGCTTCGAGCAGGTCGGCCATTGGCTGCGGAACGTCGTTCCATGTCGCAGCGGCAACTTCGGGCTGCGGCAAATCAGCGCTGCCCGTTTCGGTCCATTCGGCGATCGGCGTTTCGCGGAGGGCCGCACAGCTCAGATCGACATGAGGGGGCGCGTTCTCGAAAAAGCGCAGGCGCTTCGACCATTCAACTTGCTGGCTATCGACGTCGGCGTAGATGCTGAGCTCGTAACGACCATGAAGGGGCTCGTCGGCGACGAGCGCACCGCCGACATATTGAACTTGTGGCTGCGGTCTTTCGGTGTCGGCGAGGGCACGAACGCTGACCTGCCGCTGTTCGGCTTCAATGCGCGGCAGAAATGTGGGCCGCCCCAGAAGCCCGCCTTCGATATGTACGGCACCTTCGATGGCAATTTCGACCAGATGTTCGCGGCGGAGCCGGCCAAGGCGCAGCTGTGCTAGGAGATCGTCGACGTTACGGGGCGTGAGCGCCGCTGAGGAGAGCAACCAGTCACCGCTTTGCGCGAATTCGATCAGAGTTCCGCGCACGGCACCGGCGAGACCAGGGCCGACGGCAAGGTGCGACGACCCCGGTTGGGGATCGGCCTCGGCCACCCAGCGGGCCATGCCAACTTGCCGAAAAAACAAGAGCCCTCGCTCGAAGGCCGGGCCGAGATTGGCGCTGCGCACGACGAGCGGCGATTGGATCGCCGAGCCGAGATTGGGGAACAGGCTTCCTTCCAGACGGAACTCGGCACGGCCATCCTCATCATATTCGAGCTCGAGCCGGGCGAGGACGGGCGCGGCCTTTTGTGTCTGGGCACTTTCGGCGCGCAGGATGAAGCGCCAGAAGCGGTGGCTAGCTATCGCGCTGCCATTGCGAAAAGCCCGCTGGAACTCGCCGAATGCGGCTTCCATCCCCCAGGAGACATCGTGGCGGCCGATTGCGGTTTCGATGGCGCGGACCAGGCCCGGCGGATCGACGCTCCCACGTGGGAAGCTCGCCAAAACTCGGGCGAGGAAGCGCAGGTCGGAGCGGGTTGGAAAGGACAGGCGGCGGGTGTGTCCGATTTGATACCAGCTGCGCGGGTCGGGGAGCAGCAGGGTTCGGACGTCGTCGCCCACCGCCGAGCGTTCGTCCAGCCATGTCGCGAGATCGCGCCACATCGACGCGATCCCCGAGAGCTGCATCATCGAGCGCGACGTTCCCAGCCATGTGCGAAGCCGGGCGCGATATTCGCCTTGCGCCGAATAGGCACCATCAAGGAGCGTATCGATCAGGAGCGATGCGCAAAGATAGGCGAAGCAGCCCGGCGCGGCGTCGCCAGCCCGACAGGGCCGGCCCAGCCGGAACGCTCGGAACACATGGCGATCGCCCCTGACAGCGGCTTGAAAGGCAGTCGCTGCCTCATTTGGGCTCGCGTCCGCGTCCGGAAACACGGTCGCCAGCGTTTCGGGGGTGATTTCGAAGGATCGCAGAGGCGAGCTCTCTTCGCCCTCGCCAACGCGCAGAAAGCGATCGACGAGGCCCGCTTCCCATTCTGCCAGTGTTGTCGGCAGCGCCTCGCTCAAGCCAGCTGCTCCTCGACGGCGGCGGGTTCGGGCACTGCATCCGGCGGCGGCGGTCCGATCGGCGCGCGCGCGAGCGGTTCGATGAGCGTCCGACCGAGGAACCTCACGACGGGAGCGACGACGCCATCGCCCATGAGCTGAAATGCATGCTGATATTTGTCGGGCAGCGGATATGTTTCGGGAAGTCCCATCAACCGGGCCGCTTCGCGCGCCGAGAGAAGCCGCGTGCGGACATTCTCGCCTTCTACAACGATGATACGGGGGCGCGATCCGCCACCGCGGGGCGTTCGCAGGCACCCCAATGTGGGCGCGAAGCTGATTTCCGCGCATTGCACATTGCCATGTTCGCGTGGCCGCATCCGCAAGTAGAGGCTTCCGATCACGGGCCTTCCGGCGGCTTTCGCTTCCTCGAGCCGCGCCTTGTGCGTATCGGGCATCATCGCCAACAGGCGGTCAGTTTCCGCAGTGCTATTCCACGCCGCGGCGGCCGTTAGATCGATCGCGCGAACGAGCGCGTCGTCCGCGAGCTCTGGTGCGGCGCCAAGATCCCACCATCGCCAGCGCGGGGAGAGGTGCGGAGGGAGCGTGGCGTGGACATTCTCGATGCCGCTATTGTGCCATGGCCTGACGGCCTCTGCTCCTAGAAGGCCGGCGGGCAGTTGCCTATCCTCGCGTGCTGCAATGAGGAAGACTCGCGGCCGCGACTGCGGCACAAAAAATTTGGCGTCGATGAGAACGGCACCAAAAACATAGTCGAGGCTCGCAAGCGCCTCGCAGATGGTCGTGAAGTCCTGACCGCCGTTCGATGTCAAAAGTCCGGTGACATTCTCCAGGGCGATCACTGCGGGATGATCATCCTCGTCCTTCAGCGCGGCCATTAGATCGAGGAAGGGCCAGAGCGCGCTCGACCGTGTCCCCCTCTCAGCAGCCGTGCCGATGCCCAGCCCGTTGCCGGCGACTGACACATCTTGGCAGGGGAAGGAAGCCCAGGCCATATGCGCGCCGCGCGGGAGATCTGTTGACGCGACTTCGTCAATGCTCCGCGTGTCGAGGTGACCCTCGCCCCATCGCGCAGCGTAAGCGAGAGCCTTTTTGGTCGAATTGTCATTCGCAAAGGTGCAGTCCCAGGTGGGCTCGAGGCCGACGCGTGCCATGCCTCCACCGGCGAAGAACTCGTAAAACTTCAACCGACCCGTCATGCGAGAAATAGCCCCCCCAATCTCGCGTTGCATTTTAGGCCAACCCAACATCTTTTATGTCTCAGGGCGGTCCTTGAGACGTCTTACAAGCTCATGTTGCAATTGGAAGCCGCTAACAACGATGCCACCCTTCTATAGTTCGCACGCCACTAATCCGCCAAGATGCGCGGCGACCAAATTCGGCGCACTCCTGGAGAAACTTAAGCATTTCCGAGGCGATCGTCGGAGGTTCGGCCTGATAACTGCGACGAAAAAGGATCCGCATCGGACCATTCTCTGCATCGTGGGCGAGCATAGCCTGCGAACCAAATTACCAGTTTGAGATGTACGCTAATCGAAGTCGGGACCGCAGACATCGGGCGGGAAGCGGTGGCGATAAGCGCCGCGATCAAATGACCGCTTACAGGCAGACGCCAAGCAAGGCAGGAATGGCTGACATCGGGCGCAATTCTGCCGCAAATTGAGCGCGGCCTCAAATGAGCGCGCACTGACGGCGGCAGGCTGCCGCCAGAGGTCGCGCGTTTGCTTGGGTTCCCGCGCGGCGCTCTTGCTTGCTTGTCTTGGCGGGGCGGCGGCTAAGCACATCTGCGCGCGCACGCCGCCCCGCCCGCGGCTTCGCCAAGGGCGCGTCTGTTATCCGGTGTTGGCGCCGCGCTGACCGCACGGCGGCGTTGCCGGGTTTGCCGGCCACGGACAGCGTGTCGTTCGGCGCACGGCTATGGGACCGCTCGGCCGTCGCGCAAGCCGGGCAATGCCCGGCTCCTCCACTTCGTTGCAGCCCTTCGGGTGCGCGCCGTCCTTTGGCGCGATCCCGTCGCCTTTTCTCGCCGCCCGCCCCGCCGTCCGGGGCCGGGTGTGGTTGAAGAGAAGGAAGAAAGTCATGAAGCTTGATTTCATTGATCTGGGCAACCTGTCCATCGCCGCCGCCAACATGCGCGGGAAGGGGAAAGACCCCGACGTCACCGACCTTATGCCGAGCATCCGCGCGCGCGGGGTGCTGGTTCCGCTGCTCGTCCGTCCGAACTGCTCGGAAGGCCATTACGAGATCGTCGCGGGGCGACGGCGCTTTACCGCTGTCGGCGCGGTCGCGCGCGAGGGCGGGGCGGTTCGGCCCATTCCTTGCGCCATTCTCGACGAAGGCGACGATGCCGATGCGCTCGAAGCGTCGATGCTCGAAAATCTCGCGCGGGTGCAGCCCGACGAGGTGAGCCAGTGGGAAGCGTTTGTCGCGCTCGTGAAAGCGGGGCGCAGCGTCGAGGAGGTGGCGGACAGTTTCGGGTTCGAGCCGTGCGCGGTGAAGCGCATCCTCGCCCTCGGCAATCTCTTGCCGCGTATCCGCACTCTCTATCGCGGTGGCGAGATCGATCCGGCCACCGTCCGGCATCTGACCCTCGCATCCAAGAGCCAGCAGAAGGCATGGCTGGCGCTGTTCGACGACGAAGGCGCCTATTGTCCGACCGGCCATCAGCTGAAAGCGTGGCTGTTCGGCGGCACGGCCATTGCGGCGAAGCACGCGCTGTTCGATGTCGCGGAATCGAAGCTCGCTGTCGTGTCCGACCTGTTCGGCGACGACAGCTTCTTTGCCGACAGCGATGCTTTCTGGTCGGCGCAGGTGGAAGCCATCGAGGCGCGCAAGGCCGCATACATCGAAGCTGGTTGGTCCGATGTCGTCATCATGGCGCGGGGCGACTGGTTCCGGTCGTGGGATTACGCCCATGCGGGCAAGCGCAAGGGCGGCCGTATCTATATCGAGGTTCGCGAGAGCGGCGAGGTGACGTTCCACGAAGGGTTCGTCACGACCAAGGTATCGAAGCGGCTGTCGGGCGGCAGTGGGAGCGGCGAGGGCGATGCCGTCATTGCCAAGCCGGTGCGTCCCGAGGTGTCGGGGCCGCTCAATGCCTATATCGATCTTCACCGCCATGCGGCGGTGCGGGCCGATCTGGCAGGGCACGGTGGCGTAGCGCTGCGGGCGATGCTCGCGCATGTGATCGCGGGCGCGGACCTCTGGCGCGTCGATGTCGAGAGCCAGCGCGCGCCGAAGGAAGATATTGCCGAGAGCGTCGAAACCTGTCCTGCCGAGACGGCCTTCGACCTCAAGCGCCGTGCGGTACTGGCGGTGCTGGGGTTCGACGAGGAGGCGCCAACCGTCACGGGAAGGCCGCTGAACCGACCCCCTTTTGCCCCGCTCTTCGCGCGGCTGCTCGAACTCCCCGACCCGGTGGTGCTGGAGATCGTCGCGATCGTCATGGGCGAGACGCTGCGAGCGGGAAGCGACGCGGTCGAGATGATCGGCCTCTATCTCGGCACCGACATGCGCCAGCACTGGTCGGCGGACGCGGCCTTCTTCGACCAGCTTCGCGACCGCGAAGTGCTGCTCGCCATCGTCGGCGAGGTTGCGGGACAGGAGGTCGCCGCAGCGAATGCCGGTGAGAAGGGCAAGGCGCTGAAGGCGATCATCGCCGACAGCCTTGAAGGGGCGAACGGCCGAGCGAAGGCCGAGCCGTGGGTGCCGCAGTGGATGGCTTTTCCGCCTTCGGCCTATACGACGCGGGGCGGGGTCGGCAGCGTCAAATCGGCGCGGCGGGTCGCGCATGAGCTTGCGGCTCCGGCAGCGCCCGAACCCGATGCGAAAGACGCACAGCCTTTGGCAGCATGAAATGACGGCGGGCGGCTTCGGTCGCCCGCCATATTTTCTGCGGGCGCAAAATGACGCGCCGGCCTTGTGGGCCGGCGCGGCGCTCATGACTTGGGCGCGCCGCCGCCGCAAGCGGCGACGGCCCGCGGTTCAGCTAAAGAAAGAGGCGACGCGAAGTTGCCTTCGCGCCGCCCATACGAGGATGCTGCATCCTTCGCCCCACCATCCTGACTTGCCGGGGTCGCTAATCGCCAAGCCCGGACGGAAGTTGGCGAGCCCGATAATATCGGTTCTGACCCTAGGATTGTACGGAAACGCCAAATCGCATGCCTTGGACATGGTTTTCTTGCCGCGCGGCATGAGCTGATAGGAAGACGGACTGCCAACTCGGGCGCGGCCGCTCTGATCGTACCCACAGTTCGCGGTTAGATCGCCTTTCTCACTCAAGTTTCTGCGTTTGATCGTTCACGCGGATAGCGCGGGCTCGCTCCACCTGTTCTGCAGGACCATCCCGGCGACGGGCGATGTGACCTGAACCGGCGCGGCGCCCCGCGAAAGCGCGGCGGCGCGATTATTTCCCCGCGTGCTGCGCACGCTCCTCGCGGCCGCTTCGCTCCAAATAATCGCGCCGCCGCACTCCTCCGCTTGCGCTGCGGCCCTGCGGGTTCGCGGCACACCTTGCGCGCCGGTTCCTGGTCCGCCCATGCCGCAGGGACGGTCCCGCGGTACTTCAAGGAGACGACCAATGGCAGCTATCGGCTTTGTGAACGGTACCATCGAAACGGGTTTCGTGGGCCAGCTCAAGACCCTCTCGATCCGCGCCGCGATCGAGATCCGGACCAACCGCTCGAAGAGCGGCGACGTCCAGCCCGACTACCGGGTCTGGTCCGAAGGCGTCGAAATCGGCGCCGGCTGGATCCGCGTCGGGCAGCAATCGGGTGAGCCCTATGTATCGGTGAGCCTCGCAGCCCCCGAGTTTGGGCCGCGCCGGCTCTATGCGAACCTCGGCCGCGCGCCCGGCCAGGATGGCGAGGACGGCTACGCGCTGATCTGGAACCCCGCCGACTGAGGCGGGTTTCCACCCCGCGCCGCGAACCGCGGCGCGGGGCTTTGGCGTGCGGGGCTATTCAAACTTCGTCCGGCGGTAGGTCGTCGAGGGTGAATGTCATGGGGTTGCGCTGCCAGATGCGGACCTCGGACTCGCGCCAACCGCAGCATCGCTCGGCGAGTTTGTGCTGCGGCGGAAAAGTACCTGCGGCAATTTTCCGGTAGAGGGTTGCCCGACTAAGTCCGGTACGGTCGAGAACGGCATCGAGGCGAATAAAGCGGTCAGGGGAGGGAAGAGACGCCATGCACATATCCTTCATTTACTGGCTGCGATTGATGCTCCCTGAGAGGAGAATGGGAATTCATCTATCGACGTCAATGGCTTGAGAAGGGTCGCTAAGCGGTCAAATGCGGCCAATTCTTTCCTGTTGGTTGCTGCTGGTTCCTGCTGGCACCCAACGGTACTTCGGTGCGCTGAGAAAAAATTTCGATCCGATGTGGATTATTCGTCTCACCCTTGTCGAATGAGACCGTCTGAGACGGTCGCGCCCAAATTGACGCGCCGCGAGCGACGCGGTCGTCGTCCGAGTCGTGAGATGGATCAAAGGTCGCCGCTAGCGCGGCGGCGTTGTCTGTCCCGGCGCGGCGGGGGCGGAGGTGGGCGTCACTCGCCTCTAGCCCCGCCCGGCCGGGCCGCAACCCGCTCCGCGGGTCCGCCACTTCGTTCCGGTCCTTCGGATGCAGCCCGCCCGATGATGCGGGTCTGCAGGCTCCTTCCTGCCGCCCACCTCCGCCCCTTCCGGGCCGGGGTGCGGTTGGCGGGAAGGAGAAGCGACATGCGCAAGGAACGGATCGAGAATGCCAGTCTCTATTCGGAGGTCACCAACCGGATCATCGCGGAGCTTGAAGAAGGGCGGCTGCCATGGGTGCAGCCGTGGGATGGTGCGGCGTGTGGTTGCACGATGCCGCAAAATGCGGGGACGGCCCGCAAGTATAGCGGGATCAATGTGCTGATCCTTTGGGCCGAGGTTGTCCATCGCGGCTATGCCTCACAGCGCTGGCTAACCTACCGGCAGACCGAGGCGGCGGGCGGCAACGTCCGGCGCGGCGAGAAGGGAACGGTGATTTGCTATGCCGACCGCTTTACGCCGAAGGCCGAAGCCGAGGCGGCACGCGGCGAGGATCGCGAGGCGCGGCAGGTGGCTTTTTTGAAGCGCTTTGTCGTGTTCAATGTCGATCAGTGCGAAGGTCTGCCTGAGGATTACACCTTCCCCATGGTCAGCCCCGATCCGGTGCTCGCCATCGCCGAGGCCGATGCGCTGATCGCAGCGAGCGGCGCGCGGTTCAACATCGGCGGCGCCGAGGCCTTCTATAGTCCGAGCCATGATTTCGTTCAGGTGCCGCCTCAAGCCGCGTTCTACGAGCCATTGAACTGGTATCGCACCGCGCTGCACGAACTTGCCCATTGGACGGGTCACGGCAGCAGGCTAGATCGCGACCAGAGAGGCGGCTTTGGATCGGAGGCTTACGCCAAGGAGGAGCTTGTCGCCGAGTTGGCGGCGGCGTTTACTTGCGCCTCGCTCGGCATCGCGCCGACCGTTCGGCATTCGGATTATATCGCGTCGTGGCTGTCGGTGCTGCGGGATGACGAGAAGGCGATCTTCCGCGCCGCCAGTCAGGCGAGCAAGGCGAGCGACTATCTGCTCGACTTCGCGGGAGTCGAACCATGAGGCGCCGCGATCTTTCCACCGTCACCCTCGAGGATGCCGAGCGCCGCATGGTAATCGCGCTCGGTAAGATGACCGAACGTCAGTGCGATATCTTCCTGTCGATCCGCTTCGATGAAACGCCCTATGAGGAATTAGCGTCGCGCCACGGTGTCACGATCGATCAGGTCACCACCGACTTCGCCCGCGCTCTTGGCATGTGGTCGCGCTGCCTCCATTCGCGCTTCCCGCATCTGGTCTGGCCATGGCTTTGATCGGCGGCGGGCGGGATGGCGCTTGCCATCCGGCCCGCCGCCTTCCTAAGGTTGCCGCAATGCGAACCGGCCTCGATCATCTCCCGCAATCCAAGCAGCGCGAACTTGCCGATGTCGTGCGCATCCTCTTCGAGGAATTTGAAACCGCGCATGCGCGCGGGAATTCGGACTGGAACCGCAAAGGTCGCATCTTCAAGATCGTCCTCTACGGCAGTTATGCGCGCGGCGATTGGGTCGACGATCCGGTCGGCGGCTATCAGTCGGACTTCGATATTCTTGTCGTCGTCAACAATGAGCGGCTGACCGAGTTCGAGCATTGGTCAGCCGCCGAGGATCGGCTCATGCGCGAGGTCACGATCAACCACACGCTGACCGCGCCGGTAAGCTTCATCGTTCACTCCTTGAAGGACGTGAACGCGCAGCTTGAGCGCGGACGGCCGTTCTTTGTCGACATCGTCGAGCAGGGTATCGCGCTTTATGAAGCCGAGGGATACGAGTTTGCGCAACCACGTAATCTGCCGCCCGAAGAAGCGCGTATCGAGGCAGAGAAGCATTTTGAAGAATGGTTCTCTACGGCGGCGGAATTTCGCGCGGGAGCCGACTTTCATCGGGAACGTGATGCCGAGAAGGTCGCAGCCTTCAATTATCACCAAGCGGTGGAGCGCTATTATCACTGCGTGCTGCTGGTGTTGTCCCTCTACAGCCCGAAATCCCATCGCCTCAATTTTCTGCGCTCGCAATGTGAGCAGATTGCGCCGGCGCTGGTCAAAGCTTGGCCGCGCGACGACAAATTCAGTCGCCGTTGCTTCGAGCTTTTGCGGCTCGCCTATGTCAATGCGCGCTACTCGAAGTTATGCCGCGTTCGGCATAATGGCGATTATGCCGAGCGCGCAACTATGCCGAGCGGGCGCGGGATGCCCGCGCTTTCCCGTAACTTTGCGGTGATCGGCTCGGCATAGTTTTACGCTCCTCCCTGCACTCATTGCAGAGGAGGAAGCCATGACGCTGGATGATTTTTTGAACGGCAGCTGGACGGTCCGCGATTTGCGCGCGGGACCCTTCAGGGACTGCATCGACCTGTACGCGTCCCGGCTGCGCAAGGACGGCTACAGCACGGTCACGGCAAGATATTCGGTCAGGATCGTCAACTGCTTCATCCAGTGGATGATCCGGCATCGTTTCGATCGCGGCGATATCAGCGGCCAGCTCGTCGATCGCTTTTTCAGGGACGAGGATCGAGGTTGCGGTTTGAGCGGCGGCGACCCGGCGGCGATCGGCAGATTTTTGGAGGTTGTCCGCGAGGCGGGGATCGTGGCTCCGGCGGCACCGCGTTTGCTCGGTCCCCCAGATCATATCCTTGAGCGCTACCGCGCATATCTCGACCATCGGCTTGGTCTGAACGCACGGTCGTGCGCGGCCTATACTAAGTTCACGCGCCCATTTCTGCGCGACATGACGATTACCGACCCGGACGACTTCGCTCGGCTGACAACGGCCGACGTCCTCGGATATGTCGAACGGCGCGCCCGCGATGCCAGCGCGGCAACAGCGGTTGCGATGTGCTCGCGGCTGCGATCGTTCCTGCGATATCTCCACGTCGAAGGCCTGATCGAGCACGATCTTGCCGCTTGTGTCCCTTCGGTGAAGAAGTGGCGCTTCACAGCGCTTCCGACCTATCTCTCAGCTGCTCAGCTCGAGCAGGTGCTTCAGCACTGCGACCGGAGCACCGCGTCTGGACGCCGCGACTATGCCGTCCTGCTATTGCTCTCCCGGCTGGGCCTCCGGGCACAGGAGGTCGCAACCCTCACGCTCGACGACATCGACTGGCGCGCGGGCCAGTTCCGCATCCGAGGCAAGGGGCGGCAGCCGGCGATCATGCCGCTGCCTCCCGACGTCGGCGCCGCCATTGCCGCATATCTTCAGAGCGGCCGTCCAGCATCGGGTCACCGCCAGCTCTTCCTGAAGGCCTACCCGCCGCATTCGGGATTCCCGCCAGCGACCGGCATCCGGGATATCGCTGCAAGAGCGCTCCGGCGAGCCGGGATCGGCGACATCGCCCATCGCGGCTCGCATATTTTCCGCCACAGTCTCGCGACCGAGCTTCTCGGTTCAGGCGCCGCTCTGACCCAGATCAGCCAGATCCTGCGCCATAGGGATCATAACACCACGCGCATCTACGCAAAGGTCGATCTGGCGAGCCTTCGCACCCTGAGCCTGCCATGGCCGGGAGCTGTACAATGAGCCCGCTGCGCGATGCGCTCGATCGCTACATCACGATGCGCCGCGGGTTTGGCTACAAGCTGCGATGCGAGGCCTATCTGCTAGCGCGTTTCGTGGGCTACATGGAGCAACAGGGCGCGACGATCATCACCACCAGGCTGGCCCTCGACTGGGCTACCAGCGAGGCAAGCCCGCCAACGTGGCCGGAACGCCTGTCGGCCGTTCGCACCTTTGCCAGGCATTTATCGAGCACCGAGCCACGCACCCAGATTCCGCCGACGGACATGCTCGCGGCAAGGCAGCGCCGAACGCCCCATATCTACACCGACCAGGAGATCGGCAGCTTGCTCGATGCGATGCTGGCTGTCCGCTCGGCAAAGGGCCTGCATCGCTGGACCTATTACTGCATTTTCGGCCTGCTTGCGGTCACCGGATTGCGGATCGGCGAAGCGTTGAGGCTCAAGCGCGATGATGCCGATCTCGAGGCCGGCCTTCTGACCATCCGCGACACCAAGTTCGGCAAGTCCCGGCTCGTTCCGATCCATTCGACCGCGGTCGCCGTGCTCAACGATTACACCAAGCGCCGCGACGCACTCTTTCCCACGCCGATCAGCCCGACATTCTTCGTAGGCGAACAGGGGCGCGCGCTAAATCATAGCGCGGTCCATCTGATATTTCGGAACGTCGCCCGCCAGATCGGCTTGCGGCGTCCCGGCGATGCCTATCGCGGCCCCCGCATTCATGACCTGCGCCACAGCTATGCCGTCGCCACGCTGCTGCGATGGTATCGCGCCGGTGACGATGTCGAGCAGCGATTGCCCGTCCTGTCGACCTATCTGGGGCACAGCCATACCAGCTGCACCTATTGGTATCTGTCAGCCTGCCCCGAGCTGATGGAACATGCCGCGCGGCGGCTCGATGCCCGGTGGGAGCAGGCGTCATGACCCGCTCTTCCTCCATCGCACCGCTGATCGAACGCTATTTCGCTGAGCGCCTCATGCATCAGCGCGGTGTCAGCCCGCACACCGTCGCCTCCTACCGCGACACGTTCCGGCTGCTATTGCGCTTCGCTCAGCGCAGGCTCGGGAAGCCGCCTTCGCAGCTCGATCTCGCCGATCTCGACGCCCCCTTCATCATCGCCTTCCTCGACGATCTCGAAGCGGGCCGCGCGATCGGAGCCAAGACCCGCAACCTCAGGCTTACCGCGATACGGGCCTTCTTCCGCTTCCTCGCCTTCGAGGAACCGGCAAGCAGCGGGCAGATACAGCGCATTCTCGCGATCCCCGGCAAGCTCACTGAGAAGCGCGAGGTCCATTTCCTGTCGCGCCCGGAGATCGACGCGATCCTCGCCGCGCCCGACCGAACAGGCTGGCTCGGCCGCCGCGATCATATGCTGCTGCTCTTTGCGATCCAGACCGGCCTCCGGCTTTCGGAGATAGCCAGTCTTGATCGCAGCGACGTCGCTCTTGGCACCGGCGCGCACGTCCGATGCGTCGGCAAGGGCCGCAAGGAACGGCGCACGCCGCTCGCCGGTCAGGTTCGCGCCGCCATGACGACCTGGCTGAAGGAACCGTCACGCGGCAGAGCATCGGCGCTGTTCCCCACGATCCACGGCGGTCGTCTCAGCTCCGACGCCATCCAGTATCTGCTCGCGAAGCACGTCCGGATGGCGCGGGCGCAGTGCCCGTCGCTACGACACAAGCGGGTATCGCCGCATGTCCTGCGCCACACCGCCGCGATGGAGCTGCTCCAGGCGGGTGTCGACCTGTCGGTGATCGCGCTGTGGCTCGGGCATGAGTCGATCCAGACGACGCAGACCTATCTCCACGCGCATATCGGATTGAAGACCGCTGCGCTCGCCAAGCTCCAGCCGCATGACATGAAGCGGACCGCGCGGTTCGAACCGGAAGATCGGCTGCTGGCTTTCCTCGACGCACTGTAACCTGCGCCGCCGCGGTGATCAGATCAAAGGTCTGCCTTCTGGCGGAGCCCGTCGAGCCATTCGCGCGACACCGTCTCGACCGTGTCGCGCAGCGTGGTCACGGCTGCCCGGATTGCCTGCAGATCGTCACCGTCGATGGCGTATGCAGCCGAGTAGCGAGCCTCAACATACGCGCGCTTCGCCAGCTCGAAGCGCCGGCGATCGGTCTTCGTCGCCCGCGGCCAGGCCTCGACAAGCCGGGTTTCCCGGTCCTCGGCGAGCGAACGCAAGAACTTCAGATTATGCGAGCGCGGGACATATTGGCTGCGCACCAGAAGGAAGCAGGTGTACGCTCGCTCTGCCGCTTGGTGGTAGGAGAACGCGGCATCCTTGCGCCAGCCGAGGTCATCCGCGCCCTTCAGTTCCTGTTCTTTTGCCGTGGCCAAAGCCCGGTCGATGCTTGGCAGCCATTCTGCAAGATATTCACTTGCCATCTCATAGGCATCGGCCGCCGTCAGCGGCATCGGGGTGGCCAGCTCGCTTCCGGGAAGATCGTACAGCACGACCCCGTCACGCGCGATGTCGACCCAAAAATATTCGCCGCGCTTCAGCCCGCGGTTCACCTCGTCGAGCGTGTGGACGATGATGTTCACGGGTCGCGTGATCGCGGTATCGCGCAGGATCTTGTCCTCCGCGACATACCAATAATCCGCGATCTCGGTGAGGTCTTCGTGGCTGACGATGATCAGCAGATCATAGTCCGACTGATAGCCGTTGTCGGGCTCGTCGACCCAGTCGCCGCGCGCATAGCTGCCGAACAGGACGATCTTCCGGACTTTGCCGTTCTTCTTCCACGGTTGCGTCGCGCGCGAGGTCGCGAGGGCAAATTCGTCCATCAAAATCCGCGTTGCCAGCGCCAGTTCGTCCTGCTGCGCCGGCGGGAGATGATCGACATCGTTCTTCATGCGCGGAGTCTCGCCATCTTCACGCTCCGTGGCAAGGCCTCATTGCGGCCGCGCGGTGTCGATTGGTCCAGATCGGATGCTAAAAACTATGCCGAGCCGATCACCGCAAAGTTACGGGAAAGTGCGGGCATCCCGCGTACACTCGGCATAGTGTGACGCTCGGCATAATCGCCGCATTACAAGATCAGCGCCGAGGAATTGACCTGGATCGGCGAACGCGTGGCCGTCCTCGAAGGCCTCGTCGAGAAAATTTGCCGCGATCACCTCGCGGCGCTCGGCAGCGCGGACCGCGCCGCCGAATAGGGAGAGTTGAAATTGGAAGATCATGAAACGCTGGTCACGCTGACCGCCGATATTGTCGCCGCGCACGTCAGCAACAACAGCGTTGCCATATCGGACATTCCGCTGGTTATCCGCTCGGTGCACGAAGCGCTCACTGGTCTTTCCGCGAGCGCCGAGCCGGAACCCGAACCGCAGCAACCTGCGGTGTCAGTGCGCGCGTCGGTGAAGCCCGACTACATCGTCTGCCTCGAAGACGGCAAAAAGCTCACCATGATGCGCCGCTACCTAATGACCAATTTCGGCATGACGCCCGACGAGTATCGCGCAAAGTGGAATCTGCCGAAGGATTATCCGATGACAGCGCCCAACTATACCGAGAAGCGCCGCGAACTTGCCAAGCAGATCGGTCTCGGCACCAAGGGCCGCGGCGGTGGCCGCAAGCCCGCTGCGCGCGGCCGCGCCAAGGCTAAATAGCCTCGGCACTCGCCGCCGAAAATGCGCGCCGCCCCCGGCGGCGCCACTTCATCAATTGCTGCTCGCGCGTTTCGCCGCGCAGCGTTGCAGCAGCCTCGACGAGAAGCCCGAGCAAGACCGCGCGGTCGTCGCCGGTCAGCTCGACCAGATCGGCCTTGGCGACGAGGCCGCCAAGCTCGATCAGCTGGCGCGTGCGTTCACGGCGCTTCACCTGCCACGCCCGCGTGTCATGTCGCGCCCGCTGCGCTTGAAGACGGTTGCTGGCCTGCACCGCTCGCTGATGCGCCTCCCGCGTTCCGGCCAGCGTCCTTGCGAGCACGGGCGCTGTCACCGCGAAAGAAGGCTGCGCCGCTCTTGCGCCACGCCTCCTTCCGCGCAGCGTCGGCCCCGACCGCTTCGAGCAGCGCACCGGCAAGCTGTTCGATTGTTAGCGCGTCGGCGCCGATTGCGATTATCAGTTCGCCGAGCTGACCTTGCTTCTTCGTCTTGAGAGCCTTTGCCTTGGCGGTGAGCGCCTGGAGTTCGGCATCGAAATTACGGGGTCTGCGCATCGTCTGTCCTTCCGTTTGAGAGGGTTGGACGAACCAGCTATGCAGAGTCTCAACCTCGTTCAAGCAGCTGAAATATCTTGCGACTTTGTGATCCCGAGCGCGATGAAATCGTGTGAGGGCGCGCTTATACGTCGTGCCGACGTGCTCGTTTTGCCGTAAATGGTACGCCGCCATGGCGATCTATCATTTCTCAGCAAAAGTGATTTCACGCGCTGCGGGCTCGTCGGCCGTTGCGGCCGCTGCCTATCGCTCAGCAGACCGCCTGCATGACGAGCGGCTCGGCCGCTCCCATGATTTCACGAACAAGGCGGGCGTCGTGCATAGCGAGGTGTTGCTGCCCACGAATGCCAATGAGGGCTGGCAGGATCGCGAGCAGCTTTGGAATCATATCGAAGCTGTCGAGGTTCGCAAGGACGCGCAGCTTGCGCGCGAAGTCGAGTTCGCAATTCCACGCGAGATGACGCAGCAGCAGGGTATCGAGCTGGCGCGTGATTTTGTGCAAGCCGAGTTCGTCGACCGCGGCATGATCGCCGACCTCAATGTCCATTGGGATATCGGCGCCGACGGCCTCGCCAAGCCTCACGCGCACGTCATGTTGACGATGCGCGAAATCCGCATTGGGGAGGATGGAAGCTCCCAGTTCGGCGCCAAGGTGCGCGACTGGAACCGCACCGAGCTGCTGACCCATTGGCGCGAAGCCTGGGCGGAGCATGTCAACGAGCGCCTTGCCGCGCTCGACATCGAGGCGCGCGTCGATCATCGCACGCTGGAAGCGCAGGGCATCGACCTTGAGCCGCAGCACAAGATCGGTCCGGCGGCGTCGCGTATGGCGGGGCAGGGGCTTGAGTCCGCCCGGCATGGCGAGCATCTGGAGATCGCCCGATCGAACGGCGAGAAGATATTCGCCAATCCCGTCATCGCGCTCGACGCTATCACACATCGGCAGGCGACATTCACCACGCGGGACCTCGCCATGTTCGTGCATCGCCACAGCGACGGCAAGGAGCAGTTCGATGCTGTGATGTCGGCGGTCAAAACTTCTCCCGACCTGGTGGCGCTCGGCAAGGACGGGCGCGGCGATGATCGGTTCACGTCGCGGTCGATGATCGAGACTGAAGAACGGCTGGAACGGGCGACCGCCACGCTTGACGCGCGGCGTAATCATGCCGTTACCGACCGCCATCGCGAACGGGCGCTGGAGCGCGCGCTTGATCGCGGTTTGCAGCTTTCCCCGGAGCAGCGCGGTGCACTCGATCATGTCACATCGGCACGCGGCGTCAGCAACGTCATCGGCTATGCCGGAACGGGCAAGAGCGCGATGCTCGGTGTTGCCCGCGAAGCGTGGGAGGCGGCGGGCTATCGGGTACTGGGAGCAGCGCTGTCGGGCATCGCTGCGGAGGGTCTGGAACAAGGCTCTGGCATAGGTTCGCGCACGCTTGCCAGCCTCGAACATCAATGGGCGAATGATCGCGAGCGCCTGACCGACAAACATATCCTCGTGATCGACGAGGCGGGGATGGTCGGCACGCGGCAGCTCGAGCGTGTTATGGCGGAGGCCGAACGACAGGGCGCCAAGGTCGTTCTCGTCGGCGATCCCGAGCAGTTGCAGGCGATCGAAGCTGGAGCGGCGTTCCGCGCCGCCGCCGAGCGCCACGGCGCCGTCGAGATCATGGACATCCGCCGCCAGCAGCAAGAGTGGCAGCGCGAGGCGACGCGAGAACTTGCAACGGGGCGAACCGGCGAGGCGGTTGCACGCTATGCCGACGCGGGCTTTGTCCACGCTGCCGACACCCGCGAAGCCGCGCGCGCCGAGCTTGTCGATGCCTGGGAGCGCGATCGGCAGCAATATCCGGATGCCAGCCGGATCATTCTGACCCATACCAATGACGAGGTGCGGGCTCTCAACGAGGAAGTTCGCGACCGGCTGAAGACGGGCGGCGCGCTCGGCAAAGAGGTGGCGCTGACGGTCGAGCGCGGCGAGCGCGCCTTTGCACCGGGCGACCGCATCATGTTCCTCAAGAATGAGCGAGACCTTGGCGTGAAGAACGGCTCGCTCGGTACCGTGCAGAATGTCGACCGGATGCGCATGGCGGTGATGCTCGACGACGGCCGCAGCGTCGCGTTCGACGTGAAGGATTATGCGCAGGTCGATCACGGCTATGCCGCGACGATCCACAAGGCCCAGGGCATGACGGTGGATCGGGTGCAGGTGCTGGCGACCCCGGGCATGGATCGGCACAGCGCCTATGTGGCGCTGTCGCGACATCGCGAGGCGGTCGATGTCCATTATGGCTGCGACGACTTTGCCAATCGGGCGAAGCTTGTTCGTACGCTCGGCCGCGAGTGCGGCAAGGACATGGCGAGCGATTACCGGGTTCGGGAAGTCGCGAAGGCGACAGAGCCCAAGCGCTCCATGTTCGACGGGCTCAGACTTACGGTCCCGCGCAAGGCGCTCGAAGAGCCTGCGCCCGCCACGCCGCGCACTGTTCGCCTCTCCGAGGTGAGGGTCCGTGCCCACGCTTTCGATCCGGCTGTTACGCGGTCGCCCCTCGACAAGGCGGTCGAGCGCTTTGCGCGGGTGACGAAGGAGATCGTCGATGTCCGGCGTGCCGGCGGAAAGGAGCTGCCGCACGAGCTCAACGCCTATCGCAAGGCCCGGGAGGAAGTTGACGCGTTGCGGCCCGGCGGCGCGAGCGACCTGCGCGAGGCGTTCGGGAAGGACTATACGCTCACCAGCGAAGCGGCGGAGGGCCGCACTGCCGACGCGATCGCGGCGATAGACCGGCAGGAGGCTGCGCGCGTGGCCGGACGCGCAGCAGCGGACCGCGCGGCGCGTGAGGGGCCGCGCCGCGCCGCTGAAACAAATAGGCTCGCCGCCGAGACCGAGAAGCGCGCCGAGCTGTTCGTCACGAACTGGAAGAAAGCGAATGCTCGGGTTCGCGAAGCGCCGACCTATGCCGCGCGCGACCAGGCACGCGCGAGCCTGTCCGACATGGCGAAGAGCCTGCACCGCGACCCGCAGCTCGAGTCGCTGCTCCAGCAGCGCCGCGCCGAGCTGGGCCTGAAACCGTCTGCGACAGGATCGCTGTCTCACGACCTCCAGCAATGGCTCGGCCGCTCGCGCGGGATCGATATATCGATGTAGCCCGGTGCCATGACAGCAAAACCAGCCCGCTCCACCCCGCCTTCCACAGACGCTGCCGGCGCTTTCGAGGAGCTGCGGAAGCAAGTCTCCCTTCTCCACTCGGCGATTGAAGGGCTCGCCGCCGCCAAGGAGAAGCTGCCTGACTACTCGCCCACACTTCGCGCGATAGAGGCGCGTCTCGATTCCATAGATCGGCATATCGATAGCATCGACGACAAGCCCGCGATGCGTCTCACGCCGCTGGCCCTTGCCGCCGAAAGCCACGAAGCATCGCGATCCTATGGCGCCGAGGACCGCAAGTCCGTTGGCGAGGCCCGCGAGGCGCTGGCGCGCTCGCTTGGCCGGGTCGAGGGCATGATCAAGCAGCGCCGGTCGAACGATGAGCAGGACTGGTGGGTTACTTGGGCCGCTACCGGCGGGATACTCTCCGGAGCGCTCCTCGCGCTGATCGGGGTGGCCGTCTGGATGTAGCTAAAGGATATCGATGCGCGATGACTTGCAGCGTAGTGCAGCGATTCCTCTCATTCGCGCGCGTTTCTCCGTTGGAGTTTGAGCATGAGTGGTCGCTGGGAAATGGTCGCGACATCAATTGTCGTGAGCGCAGCTATTTTAGGAGCACCCGAACACGATAGGTGGAGAGGCGGAAATGACCATTGAACGACGAAGAGGACCAAGTTTTCGGAGGCCAGATTGCCGTTGTGCTCAAGTCGGCCAAGGATGGGGCGTCAATTGGGGAGGTCTGTCGGAGAGTCGGGATCAGGGAGGCCACATACTATAACTGGGGCAAGAAGTGCGCGGGGCCAATGCCGTCGGAGATGAAGCGGTTGCGCCAGCTTGAGGAGAGGAACGCCAAGCTGAAGCGGCTTGTCACCGGTCTGTCGCTCAACAAGGCGATGTTGCGGAATAGCGCGGATCCGCATGGTCGGGTTGGCGCTCTCACCTGGCGTGAGGACCTGCGTCCTGCTTTTGCAAATTGGGCTTTGCAGTGCGACTTCAACCAGCCGTCATGCCGCAATCCACTGCGATACCGGCTCCGGTAATCCCGCGGGCTAGAGGTGATGCAAGGAAAAGCGCCACATCTGCTATTTCATTTGGCTCAAGTAGCCGCCCGGTGGGATGGAAGCGTTCGAGGTCGGCAAGCGCCGCTTTCGGGTCGGAGGCCTGCGCCAACAAGGTCTCGACCATCGGCGTTCGCACGATTCCTGGAAGGATTGCGTTGACGCGGATATCGTAACCTTGTTCCGCGCAATGGAGTGCCGTGGTCCGGGTGAGCGACAGCACCGCTGCTTTGGAGGCCGCATAGCCTGATGTCCATGACTGCGCCTTCACGGCATTCGCAGATGCGATGTTTATAATGGATTTGTCGCCCGGATGCTTCTTCATGGCGCGTATGGCTTCCTGGCAGGCGACGAATACACTCTTCGTATTCACATCCAGCATCCGCATGAGTTGATCCGGAGCCATCTCCTCTATGCTGCCTGAGGACAGGATTCCGGCGACATTCACCACCGCATCCAGTCTGCCGTGCAGCGAGGCCGCTTCATCGACAATATTCCTCCAAGCGCCCTCGTCGCTGACATCCATGCGGACTGGTCTGAATCTCTCCGACGGGACAGCGCCGTCGTCAATGTTCAGATCGGCGCCGATTACAAGGGCGCCTGCGATGAGAAAACGATCTGCAATGGCTTTGCCTATACCGGACGACGCACCGGTCACGATGGCACAAAAGCCAGGCTCGAGTGTCAGAGTCATGAAATTTCTCTTCAAGATTGGAGTGCGATCAGGCGCGTAGCCAGTCAGCGCTCGACGATGACGCCGAGCGTAGAATGGCCAAAAGCGAAGAAATGTGGCGCTGAAGCAACGCCAATGTCCGGAGCGATTTGGATTGAACGGAAGGTCGCCAGCATCGTCTCGAAAGCAATTCGCATCTCGGCCCGCGCTAACTGGTTGCCTACGCAGAAATGGGCGCCTGCACCAAAGCTGAGATGCTGGTTTGCATTTCGCCTTTCCAGATCAAGTCTCGAAGGGTCGGGAAATTTGTCCGGGTCACGATTTGCCGCGCCCCAGCTTAATACAACGGTATTTCCGGCCCAGATCGGGCAACCATCGATCTCCGTATCGCTGACGGCGCGGCGGAATAGTCCCTGAATGGGCGCGTCCAGCCGGAGAACCTCCTCGCAATAGGCGGGGATCCTGCTGGGATTCGCGCGCAGTTTGGCTTGCAAGTCAGGAGTTTCCGCAAGACGCCGCACGCCGGCCGAGATGGCGTTGGCGGTTGTCTCATGCCCGGCGGGGACAAGCATCTGAATGACACTCAGAAGCTCCGCCATCGTCATCTGGCCTTCGTCCGCCGCCAGAACGAGATGGGTGAGCAAATTCGTCCCTGGTGCTGCGCGAACCTCCGCGATACGTCGAGCGAGATATTGCTGCATCTCGCATACCTGGTGGGTTAGTTCCAACTCGCGCTCGGGCGCAAGATCAGGATTCATCTGCTCGAGCAGAATCATCGCCCATGCATTCCATCGATCAAGGTCAGACGCGGGAACACCCAGCTCGTGCGAGATCACCATCAACGGAAGT
Organism: Sphingopyxis sp. YF1; assembly: GCF_022701295.1. Taxonomy (NCBI): domain Bacteria; kingdom Pseudomonadati; phylum Pseudomonadota; class Alphaproteobacteria; order Sphingomonadales; family Sphingopyxidaceae; genus Sphingopyxis; species Sphingopyxis sp. YF1. The sequence goes on along the minus strand of NZ_CP033204.1, from coordinate 2,938,903 downwards.
CGTAGTGAAAACCCCGGTATCAAATCGAATGCGACGCCGTCCGGCATGGAACGGCACAACTCTTCGGCAGTGGCGCGGATATACGGTTCTATTGCCCTCACATGTCTTGGCAGGAAGGCCTTGTCCACAAAGGCCCGAAAGCGGCCATGGTCCGGCGGGTCATTGTTGACCAGTGAGTGGACGGGCAGCCAACCTTCTGCTGCATAGATTTGTCGGACCTTTTCCGCCACCGGCGACCCGTCGCGAACAGAAATTTGACCCGCTTTACTTGAAAAATGCGTTGTATCTGCTGTGGCTTTGCGAACGTCGCCGTATCGCATCAGCATGTCGAAGCCAGTCGAGGAGTCCCGATACACTGGAGCTGCGGCCCGAAGGCGATCATAATGGGGAAAAGGGCAACGCTGTACCTCGGGATCGACGAAGCTCGTAGGTTCGGGCGCTCGGTCCATGTCATATTCTCCCATCTGGCGCGTTTTGGTTCGCGTACATCAGGCTATCATGCTGAGCGTCATTGCGTTCGGCCACCCATTAATGGGGCAAAGTAGTTTTGCGAAAAGCGCATGATTGTGGCGCGATTATTGTGCAATCCCGACGAAGCGCTCGGTCAGGAAGTCGATAAATGCCCGTATTTTTGGAGAGATGCTTCGTTTTTCCGGATACAGGCCATAAATGACGGAATCGTCGCATTTCACCTGGTATTTTTCGAGAACCGTCGTGAGTTGGCCAGATTCCAGATAGGGGCTGGCGAGCCATGACGGTAGTCGCGCAAAGCCGCCCCCTGCAATGGCGGCGTCGAGTATGGGGGACAGCAGGTTGGCGCGGAAGTTTCCCGAAACCTCGACCGAAATATCGACGCTGCTTTTTGCGGAGCTGAATTGCCATATCTTGCGACCGGTATGGACCAGGCAGTTCTGCTCGCTTAGCGCGCTAGGGAATGCGGGTTCCTCGACCAGCTCCAGATAAGACGGCGCGCAGCATATGACATATTGATTGCGCGCGAAACGATGAGCGTAAAATCGTGAGTCTGCTGGCTCGCCGATATGGATCGCCACGTCATATTTGGCTGAAGACAGTTCGCTTTCTTTTTCGCCCAACGTTAGGTCGACGCTCAATCCCGGATACTGGTTCATGAACTGCGGGATGAGGGCATTGAGGCGTACCATCCCAAACTCTTGTGGCGCCCAGACGGTCAGCGAGCCAATGACATCGGCGGAGCTTGCACTTGCCAGCCGCCAGGCGTCGGCAACTTCGTCAAGGATGGTTCTTGCCCGCTCGTAGAAGGCGGAACCTGCGTCGGTGAGGAGCAATTGTCGTGTCGAGCGGCGAAAGAGCGACGTGCCCAAACTCTGCTCGAGATTGGAAATATAGCGCGAGACCGACGAAGCCTGTAAATTATGCTGCGCGGCGGCGCGCGAGAAGCTGCCAAGCTCGACCGAACTCGCGAACAGCCGCATGGCTAAAAGATGATCCATGATACTCCCGCTCGATTAGTGCATATCGCGCAAGGTTGGTTTGCTCGATTATCCCTGTGACTTTCGTCCGGCTTTTGTCAATCTGCAACCCGGATGCGAAAAAACGCGCGGGAGAGAGAAATGGCGGGCGATTGTAAGGCAGGTAGCTACGACTATCGCAAGGGCTGGTTGCTGAACGAGAAATCGGTCGATGGTTCGTTCGAAGCCAAGGCGCCCTATGTCGACAATGGAACCGGCCTTGTGGAGCCGCAGCGTTATTTTGACCCGGCCTTCATGCGACGCGAATGGAGCGAGCTCTGGACCAGGACCTGGCTGCTCGCGGGGCGCGTTTCCGATATTCCGGAGCCAGGTGATTTCTTCCGTTTCAATGTCGGATCGGAGTCCTTTCTCGTCGTGCGCGGCACCGATCGCGAAATCCGGGTAATGTATAATGTGTGCCAGCACCGCGGCGCCCGTCTTGTCGCGTCGGACTTTGGCAATCTGAAGGAAATCCGATGCCGCTATCACAGCTGGGCATGGACGGTGAACGGCGCAATCTGCGACATCACCGATCGGGAAACCTTTCGTCCCGAAGTTCTAGAGGGCTCGCTCGATCTCTCGAAAGTGCGCCATGACGTCTGGGGAGGCTTCGTATTTCTTTGCATGGACGAAAAGGCGCCTCCGCTTGCCGAATTTCTCGGCGTGCTGGAGCCGCATCTGGCCGTCTATCGGCTCGAAGATATGGTGACCGTCAAGGATGTCGAGGTTGAATGGCCTGCCAATTGGAAGACGGTCGTCGACGCATTTCTGGAAAGCTATCACGTCCACGCGATTCATCCGGAAATTCTGCCTTTCTATGACGATTATCACCAGCAATGGGATCTGTACGAACACGGAATGAGCCGGATGCTCATGAAGTTTGGTGCGGTCAGTCCGCGCCATGAGGATCAGGACAGCGTGAACGATTTTCTTGCAGGCATGCTCGCGGAGGTTGGCATTGACCCGGAAGGCTTTGGAAAAGCGGCAGGCGATGTTCGCGAGGCCGTCCAGAAAGCCAAGATGAAGTTGTCCGATCGTCTCGGCCCGACCGCCGGCGATTATGCGCTCAACCAGATGACGGACGATTGGGCATATTTCGCATTTCCGAACGTGACCTTTAATATCCATCCCGAAGGCGCCTTGGTCCAGCGGTTCCGCCCGCACGAGAGCGATCCGGAAAAGATGATCTATGATGTTACAGTACTCATCCACCCGATCCGCGACCCCGCTATCCAAATCCCGGCCTATATGGGAGTCGAAGAGGGAACGGACTGCACGGGGTCTACGCGGCCGCAACGGCGTTATCTGACGCGGGGCGATGGCGGCGTCGGTCCGGTGCTCGAGCAAGATGGACGCATGATCCCATTTGTCCAGGCGGGCATGCACAGCCGCGGCTTTCGAGGAGCACGGCTTAGCGAACAAGAGCAGCGGGTCCGTCACTTTCACCGCGAGATCGACCGCTATCTTGATGGAGAAAAATGGTGAGCTACTCCCAGCTTTCGGTCGAAATAGATCCAAATGGGATTGCGACAGTCATGCTCAACCGACCCGACCGTTTGAATGCGGCGGGTGCGGTCATGCACGCGGAGCTGTCCCTCGTATTTCGCGAACTCGAACGTTCTCCCGATGTCCGGGTCATCATTCTGACGGGAGCTGGCAAGGCCTTCTCGGCCGGAGGCGACATCGAGTGGATGCAGGAGATGATCGACGATCCGCGGATATTTGAGCGAACGATCCGCGAGGCCAAGGAAATCATCCTGTCGATGCTCGACTGCGAGAAGCCGATAATCGGTCAGATCAACGGTCACGCCACGGGCCTGGGCGCCACGCTCGCCTTGTTTTGCGACATCACCTTCATGGCGGATACGGCCAAGATCGGCGATCCGCATGTCGCCATGGGACTGGTTGCTGCCGACGGCGGCGCGGTCATCTGGCCTCAGCTCGTGGGATATGCGCGCGCGAAGGAATATCTGCTGACGGGCGATCTTCTCAAAGCGGCGGACGCTGAACGCATCGGCTTGGTAAACCATGTCTGCAGTCTTGAAGCGCTTCCAGGCGAGGTCTCGACGCTTGCCGTGCGTCTCGCCGCCGGGGCCCAAAAAGCGATTCGTTGGACGAAGGCGACAGTGAATATTGGACTGAAGCAGCTCGCTGACCAGATGCTGGACGCGGGGCTTGCTTATGAGGCGGTGACGAATCTCAGTCGCGATCATCAGGCGGCGGTTACCGCGTTTCGCGAGGGCCGTAAGCCAGTCTTCGAATAGGGTCCATTTTAGGCGCGGCCGGCGCGTACCGGCTCTTCCCCAAAACAACGGAAAACGGCAAGACGGCATGACATCTGACGATGCGGACAGGCAGGAACGGGTTACCGCCCGCAGCGCGGCGGCAGGTAACGCCGACGCGCGGTTGATCAGCGAACTGGCGTGGGAAAAGCGTCGGACAATGCCTGATGCGGTTGCGCTATACGACAATGGTATCGCGGTCACGTACGCCCAAATTGTCAGCGAAGCGGAAGAACTTGCGGCGGGCTTTGGAGCGCTTGGGATCCAGCCGGGAGAGACGATCAGTTTTCAGCTTCCTAACTGGCGAGAGGCGGTGGCGATCAATCTGGCGGCTGCGGCTGCGGGGCTCGTGATCAATCCCGTGACCCCCATCTATCGCGGCGCCGAACTCCGTTTCATTCTTCAGAATTCGCGCAGTCGGCTGATCTTCATCCCGGATAGTTTTCGGTCGATCAACTATCGCACCATGCTCGACGAATTGCGTGGCGATCTTCCAGACTTGCAACATGTCATCAGTGTGCGCTCTATCCTGGCGAGCGAGGATACGGAGGATGGCTACGAATGGCTGCGGTCGCTGGGACGTGCGATCTTGCCATATAGTCTTCCGTCGGTTTCCCCGGCGTCGAACAAGCTTCTCCTCTACACATCCGGCACGACAGGAACCGCCAAGGGCGTGATCCACACGCATGACAGTATCGATCATGGCACGATGTCGGCAGTCGATTTCTGGGAATTGGCTGAGACCGACAATATGCTGATGGCATCGCCTGTGACGCACATAACAGGCTATGCCTTCGGCCTTGAATTGCCTTTCCAGAGCGACTGCATCGTCACCCTGATGGATCGTTGGGAACCAACGCGCGCCATCGAGCTTATCGACGCGCATCAGATCACGGCGAGCATCGGTGCCACGCCTTTCCTTAAGGAGCTTGTCGAGGAGGCCGCGCGGCTCGGACGTAATCTGCCGTCGCTACGAATGTTCGCCTGCGGCGGTGCCGCGGTTACGCCGGAATTGATCCTCCAGACTGCGCGCGTGACGGAACGTTGTGTCGCCTTCCGGGTCTATGGCGCTACGGAAATTCCGTTGGTCACCAAAGGGTTTCTGCAAGCCGGGCAACGCGCACTGGCATCGGAAACCGACGGTGAAATCGTGGGATATGACGTCCGGATTGTCGATGCTGATGGCAAGGCGCTTGGCCCCGGTCGGGTCGGTGAAATTCGTGCGCGCGGCCCAGCGATGCTCGTCGATTATACGGACCATGACGAGTTTCTCCGAGCAATCGACGCCGACGGCTTTTTTTGTACCGGCGATCTGGGCATGGTCACGGAAGATAACGCGGTCGTCGTCACAGGACGGCTCAAGGATATCATCATCCGCGGCGGGGAGAATCTCTCTCCGGTCGAGATCGAGCGTGCGCTGGAACTCCATCCGGCGATTCTGGAGGCAGCGGTCGTCTCGATGCCTCACCCCCGTCTGGGAGAAGGTGTGGCCGCGTTCATTCGCGCCCATGAAGGGGCCGAATTGCCGTCGCTCATCGAAATCGCCGATTTTCTTGCCCAGCGCGACCTTGCTAAACAGAAGTTTCCTGAGCGGATAGAATATATAGACGATTTTCCAAGAACGGCATCGGGCAAGGTGCGCAAGGACCGCCTGCGCGATGCGCTTCGTCAGCCGCTCGTAATTACCGTTGAACAAGCATCGTCCAATGCTCGTCTCCTGCCGACGGAAGAGCGGTCATGACGTTTGCATTCAGCGACGAAGCGCTCCTGATCCAGGAGGTTGCCGAACGATTCCTGCAGGACCGCTTGTTGGCGTCGCCTGGCGGGCGGGTGTCTCCCAATGATGCCGTACTGTGGTCAGACATGGCGGAAATGGGATGGCTCGGCCTGCCGCTTCCCGCCGACGCGGGGGGGCTGGACGCCGAACCGGTGATCCTCGCGCTGATCGCGCAGGCCATTGGCCAAGCGGGAATCGTGCAGCCGTTCACCGCGCAAGCGGCCATTCCGCTATATGTGCTCCGCCAATGTCACGGTTCAGAGGCGGTCGAGCTTGCTGCTGCGGTCGCGGCGGGTACCCGACGCGCCGCGTTCGCAAGATCTGACAATTTGCGCGTTTATCCAGGCAAGAACGGCTTGCGCATCGGAGGTGCCATGACGTCGGTCGCGGGAGGAGGGAGCGCTGATGTGTTCCTGGTGGCGGCCAGATACGGTGGCGATGAGGCGCTCTTTGTCGTCGAGGCGGACGCGCCCGGCGTCGAACGGGTACATGTGGCGACGATCGATGGGTCGGATATGGCCGATGTCGTGTTTCAGGATGTTTTCATCGGAAAGTCGATGGATATCCGGGATGGCAATCCCGCGCTGGTCGACCATGCGGAGGAACTGAACATCCTACTGGTCTGCGCCGAGGCCGTAGGCGTGATGGGGGCGCTGGTTCACGACACCACAAGCTATAGCGTGATGCGCCAACAGTTTGGCAGGCCGCTGCGCGGTTTTCAGGTCGTCGAGCACGCACTGGCGGACATGCAGGTTGCGCTGGAGGAAGCGCGGAGCGTCGTGCGTATAGGGCTTCTTCGCCTTCGGGGCGCGCCGACGCAGCGCCGCCGAAGCGTTTGCGCCGCGATCGCCAAGGTCGCCGCGGCGGGGCGGCTCGTCTCCCATAACGCCATTCAGTTTCATGGCGCCATGGGCGTGACGGAAGAGCTGCGGATCGGCGCCTTGGTCAAGCGTCTGATGGCTTTGCGCTGTGCCATTCCGGACGAAGGTACTGCGCTGGATCAGTATGCAACCTTGCTTCGGTCCGGGGCGTGCGGTTCCTATCTCGCCGAGCCTGGTCCGGACTCCGGACTGCTCGCCGAGCCTGCCCTGGAAGAGTTTCGTGATGTTGTGAGCGGATGGCTCGATACGCATCTCGATGTCGATGTGGCGCGGGCGCAGCAATTGACGACAATGGTCTATGCCGAGGCTGAGGTCGCGCAGCGTTGGCACGATATTCTCCATCATCAGGGCTGGTCGGCGCCGAATTGGCCTTCCGAATTCGGAGGAACGGGCTGGTCTGCGCTTGAGCGCTACGTCTGGGCGCATGAAAGCGCTAAGCGCTTTGCGCCAGTCACGTCACCGCTCGGATTGCCGCTGGTCGGGCCCGTGCTTTTTCATTTTGGAACCGAAGCACAAAAGAGTCGTTTTCTCCCGCCGATCGTCTCGGGCGAGGAGCTTTGGTGCCAGGGGTTCTCGGAACCCGGCGCCGGATCGGACTTGGCCGCCCTGACAACGCGAGCCACGCGCGATGGCGACCATTATATCGTCAATGGGACGAAAATCTGGACGACGCAGGGTCATGAGGCGCAGATGATGGCCGCTCTGGTAAGGACGGGAGGCCCGGGCTCACGCCGCGAAGGGATATCCTTCCTGCTCATCGACATGCTGGCACCGGGAATCGACATTCGTCCTATCGAGACCATCGGCGGCGATCACGAACTGAACCAGATATTCTTCGATGATGTGCGGGTCCCCGCGGAGTATCTCGTTGGCGTCGAGGGGCAGGGTTGGGAAATCGCCAAATTTCTTCTCGAGTATGAGCGCGGCGGTGACATCATGTCGGCGGCCCAGCGAGCCCTGCTTCGCGATGTCGATGCGGTCGCTGTCAAGCGAGGCAGAGATGACGTTAGCTATCGGCGGCGCGTTGCGAGCGTGTCGATAGCTATCGATACGCTTGATGCGATGGAACTGCTCACCTTGACCGGCAATGCCGGACATCCCGCTACGCCATCGATCCTGAAGCTAAGGGTGAGCGAAACCCAGCAGGCCATAACGGAACTCGGGGTCGATATTCTCGGCGCCGACGCCATACGGTGGTCGGCCGGGCGCCCGTTCCATGCCAACCCCGATACGCAGCCCGAAGACTGCTTCACGTCACGTTATCTGAACAGCCGAGCCAACACGATTTTCGGCGGTGCCAGGGAAATCCAGAAGACGCTCATCGCGAAGGCCATGCAATGACGATCCGGATGCCCGAGCCGGATCGAGCGGTGATTGCGAAGCGCGCCGCGATCGTTGCGGCGTTACGTGCAATCGTTCCCGGCGAGGGCGTGATCGCGGATGCCGACCGGCTGCAAGCCTTCGAGAGCGATGGTCTCACGGCCTATCGACAACCACCGATGATCGCGGTGCTTCCGGAAACGACCGATCAGGTGTCCCGCATTCTGGCTTATTGCAATGCTGAAGAAATTCGGGTGGTTCCGCGCGGGGCTGGCACTTCGCTTTCAGGCGGCGCGCTTCCTCTCGCCGACAGTGTGCTTGTCGTCATGACGCGGTTTAGCCGCATCGTTTCGCTCGATTTCGAGAACCGGCTGGCGGTCGTGGAGCCTGGCGTGACCAATCTCGCGGTCACCAAGGCCGTTGAGAAACAGGGCTTCTACTACGCTCCTGATCCGTCGAGCCAGATCGCCTGCACGGTGGGAGGAAATATCGCCGAGAATTCCGGCGGGGTCCATTGTCTCAAATATGGGCTCACGACCAATAATGTTCTTGGTGTCGAACTTGTTCTCATGGACGGAACGGTTCTCCGGATCGGGAATGGCACGCTCGAAGGCCCCGGTCTTGATCTCCTTGGCGTCATTGTCGGTTCGGAAGGGTTGCTCGGCATCGTCACGGAGGTAACCCTGCGTATCCTGCCAACCCCGGATACCGCCCGGGGGCTACTGATCGGTTTCGAAACGGTCGCTGGCGCGGGCCAGTGTGTGGCGGACGTCATCGCCGCCGGCATCATTCCGGCAGGCATGGAAATGATGGATCGGCCGGCCATTCATGCCGCCGAGGCATTTGTCCGCGCCGGATATCCGCTCGATGTCGAGGCGCTGCTGATCGTTGAGGTCGATGGGCCCGAGGCGGAGTGCGCGGCTCTGGCATCGCGGATCGAGCAGATCGCGAGCGCCAATGGTGCTACCTCATGCCGAATATCCCGCGACGAAGCGGAGCGGCTCACATTCTGGAAGGGGCGCAAGGCGGCCTTTCCGGCAGTCGGGCGCATCGCACCCGATTATTATTGTATGGATGGTACCATTCCGCGCGGCCGCCTCCCAGAGGTGCTCCAGCGGGTGGAAGAACTGTCGCGTCACTATGGGTTAGGTGTCGCCAATGTTTTTCACGCGGGGGATGGAAATCTCCATCCGCTCATCCTCTACGACGCCAATCAACAGGGGCAGCTCGAGAGCGCCGAAGCCTTCGGCAATGATATCTTGCGGCTGTGCGTGGAGGTCGGCGGTGTGTTGACCGGCGAACATGGCGTCGGGGTCGAGAAGCGGGATTTGATGCCGGAGATGTTCACGAGAATCGATCTTCAGCATCAACAGCGGGTCAAATGCGCCTTCGATCCAAAATTGCTGCTCAATCCAGGGAAGATGTTCCCGACGTTGCACCGATGCGCCGAACTCGGCCGGGTGCATGTTCATGGCGGCCACAGCCGCTTCCCCGAGCTCCCGAGATTCTGATGACAATTCCGATTGAATCATGCGCCAGGGTGTACCGCCCCGGTAACGCTGATGACCTGCGCTACGTGATCAACGATGCAGCTTGTGCGGGAGAAAAGCTGCGTATCCGGGGTGGCGGAACAAAGGATCTGGTCGGCCGTCCCCTAGGCCGCGAGAAGGTGCTGGATATGCGAGGGTTCAGCGGCATCAATTCCTATGAACCTGCCGAACTCGTGCTCACGGCAGGCGCCGGAACGCCTCTTCATGTGATTGCGAGCGCGCTTGAGGCGGAGCAGCAGGTGCTGGGCTTCGATCCGTTCGACCATGCATCGCTGTTCGGTGTGGAGGGCACTGCGACTATTGGCGGGGTCCTGGCTGCCAATGCCTCTGGCTCGCGCCGCCTCGCCCGCGGCGCGGCACGCGACCATCTGCTTGGCTTTACGGCCGTCTCCGGACGCGGCGAACTGTTTGTAGCCGGCGGACGCGTCGTGAAAAACGTTACGGGCTACGACCTTCCCAAGCTGATGGCGGGCAGTTGGGGGCGTCTCGCCGCGCTCGTCGAGGTCACGTTAAAAACAATGCCGCGACCTCAAGTGTCGACAACCGTCCGCGTCACTGGCCTTGGTGTCAATCAGTCCGCCAATCTCATGGCTCATGCTCTCGGTACGTCCACGGAAATCGCTGCGGCTCGCCATTTTCCTGCACCATTGGCTTGGCACTGTACCGGTGCCGAGCATTCCGTGACGGACTTCCTGATAGAAGGATTCCGTGAATCGGTCGAGGCAAGGTGTGATCACCTGGTTCGGTTCATTTCGGACAACGTGGGAGAGCGCCCCGTAGACATGATCGGTGCCGAGACTTGCGACTGGAGCGCGATCGGGCCGAATGTGGCTTTACCATTCGACCAGCCGCTCTGGCGCGTCAGCATCTTGCCGAGCAGGGCTTCCGCCTGCTTGGAAGCGCTCGAAACGCTTGGTGCCAGCTACTGGATGGATTGGGCCGGCGGACTATTGTGGGTCAGCGTTGGCGACAAAAGTGTCAGGGTTCGCGAGATTGCTACCGCGTTCGGCGGCCACGCGATGCTGCTTCGTGCGCCTGACGAAGTACGCGAGCGCGTTGCAGCGTTCGAGACATCTTCCGCGCCGCTGGCCGCGCTCGAAGGCCGGGTTCGTCGGGGCTTCGATCCTTCCGGCATATTCGAGACAGGGCGCTTTTGATGCAAACCCATTTTTCCGAAACGCAGCTTGCGGACACGGAGACCGCCGCAGCGGAACGAGCTATACGTAAATGCGTCCACTGCGGCTTCTGCACCGCGACCTGCCCAACCTATGTTCTTCTCGGCAATGAACTCGATTCCCCGCGAGGGCGCATCTATTTGCTCAAAGAGATGCTGGAGCAGGAGGCGACGCCTACTCGCGAAGTCGTGACGCACATCGATCGCTGCCTGTCCTGTCTCTCCTGCACTTCGACTTGCCCATCGGGGGTCGATTATATGCATCTCATCGACCATGGACGGGCTTATATCGAGACGCACTATAAGCGCCCTTTCACCGACCGTATGCTCCGCTGGGCCTTGGCCCGCATATTGCCTTTTCCGCGCCGGTTTCGGATGGCACTGCGGCTCGGAAGACTGGCGCGCCCGCTGTCGCCTCTCCTTGCGAGGACGTCGCTAACCGCGCCGCTTGCCGCGATGCTGCGTATGGTGCCCGCATCCGGACGGCCAACAGCTTCCGTTGTACCGGAAAGTCAAGTCGAGCAACCCATCGGGCGCGTTATCCTGTTCGGTGGATGTATCGAGCCCTCGTTACGTCCGTCGTTCAGTGCGGGACTAACCCGCGTCCTGAAACGGTCAGGTGTTGAGGTGGTCGTCGCGAAGGGCGAGGTGTGCTGCGGTGCGATCCCTCATCATCTGGGGCGCCGCGAGGAGAGTCTCGAATTTGTGCGCGATAATGTCAGGGCTTGGCGGGACGAGATTTCTAAAGGTCCGGTGCTGGGGATCGTGACAACCGCCTCGGGATGCGGTTCGATGCTCAAGGACTATGCCCATCTTCTGCGCGATGACGGCGACCTTGCCGAGACAGCGCGCGAGTTGGCCGCGCTCGTATGTGACAGCACGGAACTGCTGTCGCGTATTGCCTTGCCGCCGACGCGCGACACTCCGCTTCCGAGCATTGCCTATCACGCGCCCTGTTCGTTGCAGCATGGCCAAAAGATCGGCAGCATCGGATCGGATCTTTTGACGCGGGTCGGTTTCGAAGTGCGTTTGCCAGCCGAGCCTCACCTGTGCTGCGGATCCGCCGGGACTTACAATATTCTTCAGCCGTCGCTCGCCTCTCAGCTCGGCAAACGCAAAGCTGACAATCTGGAGCGGCTCGCCCCCGACCTGATCGTGACGGCCAACATTGGCTGCGCCATGCAGATAGCGCCCGGCGTGGCCCGGCCCGTTCTTCATATCGTCGAAATCATAGATTGGGCGACCGGCGGTCCACTCCCCGAAGCGATGATTCATTGGAAAGGTTAAAACCATCATGATTTCGCTGTCTGACGCCAACAAGCTTATCTCTGCCATTCTCGCGGAAAGGGCACGAATGAAGCTTAAGCCGCTCAGTGTTGTCGTCACGGACCCTGGCGGGCATGTCGTGGCATTCCAGCGTGAGGACGGAGCGTCGCACGGTCGGTTCGCCCTGGCTCTGGGCAAGGCTTCGGGGGCCCTGTTTCTCGGTGTCAGCAGTCGAGCCGTGGGAGAGATGGCGGCGGATCGTCCGAGCTTCATCGGCTCCCTCGCCTCGATTGTGCCTGGCGGAATCATACCCGCTGCTGGTGGTGTGGTCATCAACGGCGATGACGGGAGGCCTGTGGGTGCCGTCGCTGTGACCGGCGATACTTCCGACAATGACGAACGTGCAGCTCTTGCCGGACTGCGATCGCTAGGCCTGCACCCCCTTTCCTAGTCAATGAACCAAATCATGCAAAAATCGCAAAGCTAAATTGCACAGTAAGTCGATTGTTCCTGTGCCTTTCCCCATCAATGATCGAGAGGACAAAATGGGAGGCGACGGCGTTCTGCCGAGTTCGCGGCCCGTCTCGACGATGACTTAAGGCTGGAAAACAGCCGATTTAGGGAGAGGGTAAATGAGGATTTCGAGACTGCGCGCCTTGAGCTGCGTGTTGCCGGCAATCGTCGCGGCATGTCCTGTATATGCGCAGGATAATACGCAAGCAGGCGATGGCACTGTTGCGTCTTCCGACGATATCGTGGTGACGGCTCGGCGCCGGGAAGAATCGCTCGCGCTTGTGCCCGTTTCCATTTCGGCTTATGGCGCCGAAGATCTGGAGAAGAGGGCAATCCGAAGCGAGGCCGATCTTCAACTTGCGACGCCCGGGGTCACGGTACGGCAAAATCTTAGCCAGAATCAGCTGAACTTTTCGATTCGCGGCCAGTCGGTCGACGCCTTCTCGAATTCGTCGCCCGGCGTTCTTCCGTACATCAACGAAGTGCAGGTCTCTGCGAGTACCGCGACATCTTTCTTCGACCTTCAGGGAATTCAGATACTGAAGGGGCCCCAGGGGACGCTATTCGGCCGCAATGCGACCGGCGGGGCCGTGCTGTATCAAACGCAAAAGCCCACCGACGAGTTTGAAGGCTTTGTTTCAGCGCGTGTCGGAAACCTTGGCCAAGCTGGTCTCCAGGGCGCGGTCAATATCCCCCTGTCTTCAGACAGGGTGATGCTTCGGGTAGCCGGAGACTATAATCGGTCGGACGGAAACGTCTATAATGCGTACCGCGATACCCGTACCGGCGGCAGTGACGCCCGGTCGCTTCGTGTCTCATTGACCGTTAAGCCGTTCGAAGGGCTCACGAATGAGTTCGTTGGTCAATATGGCTGGTTCGGCGGCACCAATTCGGACCCGTTTCTATATTCGGCGAATGCATGCGGTCTGACGAACAATGGATATACGCCCTCCTCGTCGGCGGGGTGCCTTTATGATCCCTCATTTCCCTCTTTTGCGGCCTTTCTTGCGGCACATCCCGGCGTTTACCCCGATGGTGTGAAGGCGCTGGAGGCATATGTTCGCACTTTGGGGAAGTTCACATCCTATAATGATTACCCGGCGCGGCATCGTGCCAGGGCGGGCTTCATCTCTAACGCGACGACGCTTGATCTCGGCAGCGACCTCCAGCTGAAAAATATTGTCGGCTTCACCAGGTCGCGAGCCAATGAGCAGAGCGATCTTGATGGCACGCCCTATCCCATCTTCGCTGCGCTCAACTCGCCAGCCGATTCGATCGGCCAGACATATCGTACCCGTCAATTTTCTAACGAGTTGCAGCTTCAGGGAACCGTCGCAGACGGCTCGCTCGACTTCATCATCGGCGGATATTATTCATTCCAAAAGGACCAGCAGGACCATCCGCTTCTTGCTTTCGATCTGTCTCCTGAGATTCCCGGAACGCCGGTCACCTATGGTTGGTCGACGGTCGATCGCTCGCGCGCGCTTTTTGGTCAGGCCACATACCGGTTCGGCAACGGGCTGAGCGTCACTGGCGGCTTGCGCTATACGTGGGAGACATTCTCCATCGCGCAGACGCCCGGCACGATTTACGCCAGTGCGCCTTCCGAACGGATAAAGTTCAGCAAACCGAGTTGGTCGGTCGGACTGGATTATCAGGTATCGCCGGACCTCATGCTCTATGCGGTGACGCGTGGCAGTTGGCGCACCGGAGGCTTCAACGGCTTTTCCCCTCCCGTGTTTGCCACCGCTGCTGGCGGCGGAAATCTGTTTCTTCCAGAGAAGGTGAAGGACGTCGAGGTTGGAGCCAAATTTGCCGGAAGGGTGGGTGATACCCCCCTGCGGATGAACCTTGCCCTATACAATCAATGGATCGACGATATTCAGCGGACCGCATATTATATTTTGAACGGCAATCCGCTGTCATTCACTGCGAACGTGCCGAAGGCCAAAGTGACGGGTGTCGAAGCCGACATTAACGTCAAACCGGCAAGCTGGCTCGAACTCGGCGGATCGATCGCCTACGCGAATGCTCGGTTCACCAGCCCGCGCGTTTCCTTCTTCGGGACTTCGGTCGATTTCGGACCATATGCGGACGCGCCGAAATGGACCGGCACGCTGTTTGCCCAAGCGACGGCGCCGCTGCCGGGTGACGCGGGTTCGCTCGGGTTGCGAGCGGAGCTTTACGCACAGACGGGGCAATATTTCTCGAACCTTAATGACACGATCAATCCGGACACCCGTCTGCCAGGATATGCACTCGGCAATGTGAGGCTCGACTGGGAGGAGCCCTTCTCCGCTCCCGTCACTGTCAGCGCCTTCGTTAAGAATGTCGGCAATCGGGGCTATTGGGTGGGCGGCGTTCCCGAGGGCGCCAATCTCGGAGTTAATATTGCCTCTTGGGGGCAACCGCGGACCTATGGTCTGGAAATGCGCTACCGCTTCTGAACGACGAAATCCTGGGGAGGATGGGGTGCCTGGTCTGCATCATCGCGATGGAGCACCAGGCGCTTCCCGGCTTTCCCAAACGAATGGAGACATGTCTTGCCCCCGCAGACCCATATTGCCGATGAGGTTTTGCTCGACATCTATCGTCGCGCCAATCTCGTGTATCAGTGCGACGAGAAGTTTCGCAATCTCATCCTCTCCGGAACATTGCAGATCCTCTACTACAGTCCGCGAGGGCAGGAGATATTGGCTGCTGCTTTGATGGCCGCTCTGCAGCAGGACGATTATCTCGTAACGACCTACCGCGGAATGCA
Organism: Sphingopyxis sp. YF1; assembly: GCF_022701295.1. Lineage (NCBI taxonomy): Bacteria > Pseudomonadati > Pseudomonadota > Alphaproteobacteria > Sphingomonadales > Sphingopyxidaceae > Sphingopyxis > Sphingopyxis sp. YF1. The sequence goes on along the minus strand of NZ_CP033204.1, from coordinate 2,923,889 downwards.
TGACCAGTTGGCGAAAGGCATTCCCGCACGGGACCTCTGGTCCGAATTCGCCGGTAAGGGAAACGGAACATGCAAGGGCAAAGGCGGCCCGATGCACATTACACATCCCGAAACAGGCGTGATGGTTACGACCGGTATTGTCGGATCCGGTATGCCGATAGCCAATGGTCTCGCGCTGGCCAGCCAGCTCGAGCGCGACAACAAGGTTACGGTCGTGTGCTTCGGCGACGCGGCTACGAATATCGGAGCATTCCATGAGAGCCTGAACATGGCACAAATCTGGAAGCTTCCGGTGCTCTTCGTTTGTCAGAATAATCTATATGGTGAGCATACGCCTCAGGCGATGTCGACGGGTTGCAAGGAATTGGTGGACCGCGGCATCGGATATGGGATCCGCTCAGTGCAGGTGAATGGCAATGATGCCTTCGCCATGTATGATGCCGCGAAGACCGCCGTCGATCTGGCGCGAGCCGGCGAGGGCCCCACCTTTATAGAGGCCAAGACTTTCCGCTTCTTCGGCCATCTCTTGGGAGATGACAGCCATTATATTCCGGCCGAGGAAATGGCCGCTGCGAAAGCGGTAGATCCGGTTCCCGCGTTTCGATCACAACTTCTTGCGCGCCAAATACCTGAAACGACGCTGGACAAGATCGATGCCGAGCTTCGCGCCGAAGTGGACGCGGCGGCAGCGCATGCGCTCGAGAGCAGCTATCCCGACATCGCCGAGTTGCGCCGTGACGTGTATGAAGAGGAGATCGCGGCATGACGACCGAGGGGAAGAGCCGGCCCAAGCGCATGAGCTTCGGCCAAGCAATCAATCTCGCGATGGATGAGGCGATGGCGGCCGATTCTCGGGTGATTCTGATGGGGGAGGATATCGCCGACGATCAGGGTGGCGGGGTGTTCGGTGCCACCAAGGGGCTCTCCTCGAAATATGGTGTCGATCGCGTTCGGTCGACACCGATTGCGGAGCAAGCGATCATTGGCGCTGCAGTCGGCGCGGCGCTTGTCGGCTACCGTCCTGTTGCCGAGATCATGCTGATGAACTTCATGACCGTCGCGATGGATCAGGTGGTGAACCACGCGGCCAAACTTCGCTTCATGTCCGGCGGGCAAACGAGCGTGCCCTTGACGATTCGTACGGCCACCGGCGCGGGCGCCGGTTTCGGCGGTCAGCATTCCGACATGCTCGAGGCATGGTTTGCGCATGTTCCGGGACTGAAGGTGGTCACCGCATCCAACCCGGCTGACGCAAAGGGTCTGCTCCTATCTTGCATCCTCGACAACGACCCGTGCATCTTTATCGAGAACTCGGTCAGCTACGGAGTGTCGGGCGCCGCGCCCGAGCCTGGATATCGCGTCCCTCTCGGAAAGGCTGCGGTCGCGCGTGAGGGAACCGATGTGACCGTGATCGGATATGGCCCGGCAATCGGCCATGCTCTGATGGTAGCAGAAGAGCTCGATCAGACTGGCGTGTCGGTAGAGGTGCTTGATCTGCGTACAATTGCTCCCTTTGATCGTGAGGCGGTTCTGGCTTCGGTCGAAAAGACAAAACGGGCAGTTGTCGTGCATGAAGCCGTAAAGGCCTTTGGCGTCGGCGCCGAAATTTCGGCGATAATTCATGAGCACCTCTTCGACACGCTCGAAGCACCGGTCGAGCGGGTTGGCTCGGCGTTTGCCCCGGTCCCCTTCTCGCCCGTGCTCGAACAGGCATTCCTGTACCAGCGGCAGGACATCTCCGCTGCAATCATCAAAACCATGAGGCGATAATGGCGACCGCAGTAATACGAGTTCCAAAGATCGGGATCAGCATGACCGAGGCCACGCTTGTGGAGTGGTTTGCCGCTGACGGTGAGGCTGTCGAGGCCGGGCAAACGCTCTATGCACTCGAGATGGACAAGGCGACGAACGAAATCACTGCTCCGTTGTCCGGGAAACTTGAGATCATCGGGGAGGTCGGCGAGATTTACCAGGTCGGCGACTTGATCGGGAAAATCATCACCGGTTGATGGCTTGCGTCGCAGGCCCACGTATAGGCGAAAGCACAATGGCATCGATGTTGAGCGGAAAAGTAGCCGTGGTAACCGGTGGAGCGAGCGGAATTGGAAAGGCTGTTGTGCGCCGATTTCTCGCCGAGGGCGCTCGCGTGTGTGTCGTGGATCGGACGGCAACATCTACAATATTCGATGCGTCGGATGATTTGTGCAGTCTGGCGATCGACATCACCGATCCGCAAGCGCCAGCCTCGATTGTCGCAGAAACTGGACGTCGACTTGGCCCCATTGACATCCTGGTGAACAATGCCGGCATATGCGACTATGCGGATATTGGCGAATGTGCCGACGAAATATGGGACCGTACGCTTGCCGTGAACATAACTGCGATGTTTAAACTATGTCGCGCCGTTGCACCGGACATGGCTAACCGCGGCTGGGGCCGCCTCATCAATACAGCCTCCATCATGGCCGAACGTTCCTACCCCGGTCTTGCTGCATATGCGGCCAGCAAGCACGCGGTAGCCGGTTTGACGCGGACGCTCGCAATTGAGCTAGGTCCTCGCGGAGTAACCGCCAATTACATACTCCCCGGGGCCATTTTGACGGGGATCACCGAGCCGCTGATCGATGCCGATCCGACGCTGCAAATGACTTATGATAATATGGGTGTTGTAGGGCGCATGGGAACTCCCGAGGATGTATCTGGCGCTTTTGTCTTTTTGGCTTCCCAAGAGGCAGGATTCATAACTGGACACGGACTAGCAGTCGATGGAGGGGCTTTGCTAAAGGTTTAGGGTCAGCCTCATTGATCTGCGGTGACGGCCGCGATTTAGGTTCGCGGTGAGGAACTGCCCACATCGCTTGGGATGCCGCTCCTGGAAAGATTGCGGGCGGCGCTTAAATCGGGACCTGCGCGACTGATAACATTGGCGTGCTCGTGAACCCACGGACGACGTCTGTTGTGATCATGGGATTGGCAGCCCGGAGTTCACGGGAATGACGTAATTCATGAAACCTGAAGTTCGGAGGGCCCATTGGCATGGCCTCGTAAGTTCCAACGTACAAAAGCCACGGCTGGCCGCATATCCCAAATTGGCTCGTGAAAGCTCCTCAAAATGATGTGCCAATTGATGGTAATCGTCTCCGAGATTTGAATTTATTCTAATTAAATCAACGACGTGGTATGTCTCTCCGGCATCTGCCGCCCCAGCCAGCCGGTGTTTTCCCTCGTGATGAAGGCAAGCCGGCCGTCGGCGCGTTCCGCCGGTCGCGATTTTCGTCGCCCGTCGAGCGGTGTTCGTCGCGGATCGAGGTATCGGGCGTGCGCTGGGCGGCTTCGGTCGCCGCGGCGGCGACGCGCGCGGGCGCGCGTTCCATTCCCGGATCGACGGATCCGAGGAGGAACAGATGAAATATCCGATGATGATGGCCGCCCTGCTGGCGACCGGGACGGCGCTCACCGCGGGGGCACCCGTTGCCGTGCAGGCGCAGGATGGCTGCGCCGTGCCGAAACCGCAAAAGAAGCGCGGGGTGGGCGGCCTGTTGTCCGCTGCGCGTTCGGGCGGGCTGGAGGGTTCGGTTGCGGGGGCGCTGCGCGGTGATGGTGATCGCGGGTCCGGTCTCGAGGACTCCGGGCGCCGGACGGCCGCGGGCGACGGGGCGGCGACCGGCAAATGTTCCCAAACGCCGCGCGGGGAAGACAAGGGCAGGCCCGTGGGCGCCGTCGCCGTGCCCGAGACCGCAACCGAACGCGCGCGGCGCGAAATGGCGGCGAACGACGCCAAATATCCGAGCCGCATGCCCATCCCTGAGGACTGGAAGACCGCCAAGACGGCCTATGACGCGTTCGGCAAGGTGCGATGCACGAGCTGCGAAGGCGGCTATGCCCAAGCGGGCTGGCCCGATTGGCCGCGCGACGAATATTCGGGCAAATATGGCGGTGCCGAAACGCGCCTGTCGCGGCTGCCCGTGGGCCATGTCCATCGCTGGTCTGCCAGCGGTTTTTCCGGGACGTTGACCATCGACGGCGAGGAGCAGGTGAACGGGTTTCGCTGCCGCAAGATGACCTATCGCCTCGAAAAGGGCGGCCAGAGCGTATCGCGGCCCGGCCTGATGTGCTGGGGCAAGGCCAATGAATATGCCGGAAGCGACAGCTGGGTCGGCGTCTTCTGACCCGGCACGCCCGGGCGTTCGCTTCGCCCGCTCCGCGTTCGCGGCCCGACGGGAGGACGTCCGGGACGCCCCATCCCCGCCAGACAAGGACATGTCGATGAAGAAAAGTTCCATCCTGCTGCTTGCGGCGGTCGCCGCCGCGGCGATCCCTGCGCTATACGCCCAGTCGGCGCTGGCCGGTGCCATCGGCCGCTGGACCCAGGCGAGCAGCGGCAAGGAACTGGTGCTGGTGCCGCGCATCAAGCTCCAGCCCAACGTCGGCGTTTCGCAGGGCACCAACCTTGGCGGGACGGTCGGCTACGGGTCGATGACGCGCACGACGATCGTCACCGAACCGGTGATGATGGAGGTCGCGCGGTCGATGACGCTCGCGGTCGAAGCCGACGGGCGGTTCCAATGGACGATCGTCCGGCGGCATGCCGAGCAGGCGGATTGCACGATCACCACGACGCAGGTGAAGCAGGGACGTGTCGCGCAGGGCGGCGGACAGGCGGTTTTTTCGGTCGAGGGCGGTACCGAAAGCTTCGTGACGAGCTGCGGTCGCCGCGGTTCGGCGGCGATCGCCAAATCGACCGAGCGGTACGGCATGCAGCTTGCCGGGGGGCGCTTCGTCCTGACCAGCGGTCCGAGCCGCTGGACTTTCGCCCGCGGCTGAAACGCTGGTTGCGGTCGCGGATTCTAGCCGCCGGCGAGGGCCGCGGTCACGGCCCGTGCATAATTGGGGCCGACCGCGACCTCGGCGCCGTCGTTCAGGACCAGCGTGAGCAGCCATTTGTCGACCCTGCGGATCTCGACGACGCGCGCCAGCCGGACGAATGCGGATCGGTGGACGCGCATCAGTTCGCCGGGATCGATGCGCTTTTCGAGCGCCGACATGGTCGTGCGCAGCAGGTGGCTGCGCAGCGCGGTGTGCAGCATCGCATAGTCGCCCGCCGCCTCGATCCAGTCGATGGCCGCGATCGGGACGCGGGCCTGTCCCTCGCGCAGCGGAACCCAGATCGCATCGTCGAACGTCGATGTCGCTCCGCCGCCCGACTGCATCGCGGCGCGGCGACCCGTCTGGCGGCGCCGTGCGCGTTCGACCGCCTGCCGCAGCCGGTCGAGCCGCACCGGCTTGAGCAGATAGTCGGCCGCCTCGACCTCGAACGCGTCGGGAGCGAATTGCTCGAATGCGGTGACGAAGACGATCTCGGGGCGCTCGTCGAGCGGCAGCGTTCCCGCCAGCGCCAGCCCGCCCATTTCGGGCATCTGGATGTCGAGCATCACCAGGTCGGGGTGCAACTGCGCGATCGCGGCTTGCGCCTCGACGCCGTTGGCGGCGGTCCCGACGACTTCGCTGCCCGGAATATTGGCGAAAAAGGCGGCAAGGCGTTCGATCGCCGGGGGTTCGTCGTCGACGAGGAGGACGCGCATCAGCAGGCTCAATTCGTCAACGGAAAGCGGATGCAGGCGCGGAAACCGTCGCCCGTCGGCGCAGCGTCGAGCGACGCCTCTGCGCCATAGATCGCGGCAAGGCGCTCGCGGACATTGGCGAGCCCGAGGCCGGTACCCGGTGCATCCGGCGCCATTCCGTGACCGGCCGCATCGTCGGTCACGCAGATACGGATCGTGTCGCCGGTCTGTGCGACATCGATCGACACCGCTACCGGGCGGCTGGTCGATCCGACGCCGTGCTTGATCGCATTTTCGACCAGCGGCTGGAGGAGGAGGGCCGGCACGCCGATGTCGCGCAGCTCGGGCGGGCAGTGCATCTCGACATTCAGGCGGTCGCCCAGCCGGGCGCCTTCGATCGCCAGATAGTCGGCCAGCGTCTGCAGTTCGTCGTCGATCGCGACCATGCCCGTTGCCGGGGCGGTCAATGTCGTGCGCAGGAAATCCGACAGCTTGCCCAGCATCGCTTCCGCCGCGTCGGCACGGCCGGTCACGACCGCCGACGAGATGGCGTTGAGCGTGTTGAACAGGAAATGCGGGTTGAGCTGGTAGCGCAGGGTTTCGAGCCGCGCCGATGTGGCGGCGCGCTCGGCTTCGGCGGTCGCGAGCGCGGCCTTGCTTGCGGCCTCGCGCGCCTCGGCCACTTCGCGCGCGCGGACAGCGAGCTGCTCGTTATGGATCAGGATCAGGTAGATGGCGGCGATCAGCGCGAACAGCGGCGCCCAGCCGGCAAGGTTCGCCAGCGCGCGGAACATGACGCGCTCGGGGGCCATGGCAGGATCGAGCAATCGCATCAGCCAGGCGCTCTTGTACGCGTCGACCAGCGTCATGACACCCGCGACCGCTATTGCGACCAGCCCGGTCAGTCCGTAGCGCCGCCACGGCGCGGCGTCGCGAAAGCGCAGCGCGCTCCAGAAAATCAGGGCCGAAACGGGAATGCCCAGCGCGACCGTGCTGCCCACCCCCGCGAGCATCGACGCCGAAACCGGATCGTCGAGCAGCAGCGCGGGCAGCAGGAAAAGCCCCGCGGTGGCGATCCACAGCCCGATGGTCAGAAACGCCGCTTGCTGCGATAGGGTGCGGTGGCTGCCGTGCATGGGGCATGATCCTAGCGCGGCGCGCGCGAGGGGGCGAGAGTGCCGGTCGCGTCGCGGTCGGTTTTCGTCGATTGCCTCGCGCCTCCTTGCGGGCCGCGTACGAGCGAAGGGAGCGGAGGGGCCGGTCGCCCAAATGGTCGACGCGATCGTTCCGCGCCAATATAAGCCAAAGGACCTCCCGGACGCCGCCGGTGGGCGTCGCTATCGTTCAGCGCCGGTTCGGGGTGCGTGCCATAGCCTTGCCGGATCACAGAAGGAGAATCCGTCGTGAAGAAATTTCTTGCCGCTGCGGTGCTCGCCTCGCTCGCCATTCCGACGGCGCCCGCGTTCGCCGACCCGCCGCCCTGGGCTCCCGCGCACGGAAAGCGTGCCAAGGATCGCGGACTTTATGACAGCTATGGCCGTTATTACGAGCCGCGGCGCCTGTCGCACAACGACCGCATCTGGCGCGGGAACGACGGTCGCTATCATTGTCGCCGCGACAATGGCACGACCGGGTTGATCATCGGCGCGGCGGTCGGTGCGCTCGTCGGACGCGAACTCGATGGCGGACGCGACCGGACGGTCGGCACGATCATCGGCGCGGCCGGCGGCGGCTTGCTCGGCCGGGCGATCGACCGCGGCGAGCTGAAGTGCCGCTGACGCGAGCGGGCGCGGTCCGCCGGGCTTAACGCACCGGTGAGGATTGAGCACTAGGGTTGCTCGCACATGTTCGAGGAGCCCCGATCCCCATGCGCCTTTCGCTATCGTTGATCCTGCCGGCGTTCGCGCTTCTGGCCGCCTGCCAGCCGGAGCGCGGCGCGCGCCTCGCCGATGCCGAGCGCTATTATGCCGCGGGGCAATGGGGCGATGCGCGCATCGCCCTGATGAATGTCCTGAAGGCGGAACCCGGCAATGCCGCGGCGCTCGGGCTGATGGCGCGTATCCAGATCGCGAGCGGCGACGGCGAGGGGGCCGCGGCCACGCTGGCGCGCATCGGCGGCAAGCCGCCATCGCCCGAGCTCGCGGACTTGCAGGCGGAGGCCGACATGCTGCGCGGGCGGTGCGGCGACCTGCTTGGCGCGCCGCCGGGCAAGGCGGCTATGTCTGCAACGTTGCGACGGGTCCGCGCGCTCTGCGCAATCGACGGCGGTGACATGGCGGCGGCAGCCCGAGAAGTTGCATCGGGATTGGCGGATCATGCCGGCGATGCGGGGCTTCAGCTGGTGGCTGCGCGTCTTGCCATGCTTCGCGGCGATCTGTCCGAGGCCGAGCGGCTGGTCGGCGCCGCGCGCGAGGCCAAAGGCAATGGTTTCGAAATCGAAATGGCGGCCGGTGCGATCGCGCAGCGGCGCGCCAATGTGAGCGGCGCGCTGACACATTATGCCGCGGCGGAGAAGCGGAACCCGCTGAACAGCGGACCGCTTGCGGCGCAGGCCGAACTGCTCGCGGCGGCCAAGGACAAGGAAGCACTGACCGGCGTGGTCGAGCGACTGCGCCGGATCGCGCCGCAGTCGCCGGCGACGACGATCGCCGCGGCGCGGCTGGCGCTGCTGCGCGGCGACGCGCAGGAGGCACAGGAAAAATTGCTCGCAGCGCGTCAACTCGCCGGCGACCGTCCGGCGATCCAGCTGCTCGCGGGGCAGGTCGCGATGGCGGCGGGCAACCATGACATCGCGATTGCCGAACTGTCGCGCTATCTGGCGAGCGGCGCGCGCGACGAGGATGCGGCGCTCACGCTGGCCGCGGCCTATGCGGCGTCGGGCGATCCCGAACGGGCGGTGACGACGTTGAAGCCGCTCGCCGACGGCCCCGGCGCGTCGCGGGCGGTGCTTGCGGCGCTGGCCCGTCATGCGAAGGCTGCGGGGCAGGCGGACGCCGCCGCCGCCTATGCCGCGCGTGCCACGAAGCCCTCAGCCGAGCGGACGGCCAATCTGTTCGTTCGGGCCGACCAAGCGCTGGCAGCGCGGGACTGGAAGGGCGCGATCATCGCCTACGAGGCCCTGATCGAGCGCGAGGGTGTCCGGCCCGACGCGATGATCCTGAACAATATGGGCTGGGCGTATTTTCAGGACGGTCAGTCCGACAAGGCAGTGGCCTTGCTGCGGGATGCGCTCAAGCAGGCGCCCGACAATGCATCGGTGCTCGACAGTCTCGGCTGGGTGCTCTGGTCGTCGGGCAAGGATCGCGCCGCGGCGCGGACCTATCTCGCCAAGGCTCATCGGCTCGCGCCGGGCAACGCCGCGATCAGGGCGCATTGGGAGGCCGCGAACCGCTGATCGCGGTCGCGGACCAGCCCGATCAGGCGGTCGCGAGCTGGGGCGCGCCTGCACCGCGCCGGCGGCGCAACATCAATGCGCCGACGCCCAGCGCGAACAGGCCGAACATGCCGGGTTCGGGAACCGGCGTCCCGCCCGACGAGGTGCCGCCCGACGAGGTGCTGATCGTACCGCTGCCGACCGCTGACGTGGTCGATCCCGCGCCGCTGATCGACTGGTAGCGGGTGAAGAAGTCGCTGAGCGTCAGCGAGGTGACGGGCGAGGCGAACGACAGGGTCAGTGTGCCCGAACCCGAATCGCCGAGGCTCACACCGCCGCCGCCGCCTCCGGCGCAGCTGTTGGTGCCGCCGCCGCCCTTGAAGCACACGTCGACGGTGCCGACGTTGGGCACGTTCGAGTTGAGCGCGGTCACGCTGTAGGTGCCGGTGCTCGACGCGCCGCTGATCGTCGGGTCGGTATTGAAGCCGAAACCCGACACGCGCGAACCGGTGATCGGCGTGCCCGAATTGTTCGCGACCGCATAGCTCAGCGTATAGCTGTTCGCCGTCGTGCCGGTCAGCGTGAAGACGATCTGCGACGTCAGTCCGTCGATCGCGCCGCTGCCGGTGTAGCCGTTGTAGTCGACGGTGAAGCTCTTGTTGAGGTCGCCGCTTCCGAGCGTGATGACGTCTGCATGCGCGACGCCGGGCAGCGACGCGAGCGCGGCGGCGGCGAGGATGGGCAGTATGCGGATGTTCATCGAATCCCCCTAGATTTGGTTACTGCCAAGTAAAGGCATGGGGCATTCGGGCCAATGCCAAAGAAGACCGATCACTGTACCAATCGGGGATTCCGGCGGCGCGCCGACCGGGCGAAGGGGCGGCCTGAACGGTGATCGATCTGCGCGGGCAGATTTCCAAGGCCCTCATTCCATGCGCTTTATCGACGCGCGGCAGGGTGTTGCCAGTATTGTGATGCCTGCTATCGTCGGTGCAGGAGGCGCGATGGACGAGAGAGCCGCTTCGAGGCCGCAGCCGCGCCCCGCGCTGGGCGATATCGCCGTGCACAGCCGGCTGGCCGACGGCACCGCCGTGTGCCTGCGCACGATCACCCCTGATGACGAGCCGCTGCTGCGGGCGGGAATTGAGACGCTGTCGGCCGAGGCCCGCTACCTGCGTTTCTTTTCATGTGCGCCGATGCTGCCCGATCCCGTGATCGAGCGGCTGCTCGATGTCGACGGGCACGACCATATCGGCTGGGGTGCGATCTGTACCGAATGCGAAGGCCAACCCGCGATCGGAGCAGTGCACGCGGTGCGCGACCGGCCGGGTGGGCCGGTGGGCGAATATTCGGTGGCGGTGCTCGACGCCTTTCACGGGTTGGGGCTGGCGCGGATGATGACCGCCGCGCTGCTGCTCCAGTGTCGTGCCGAAGGCATCGAGGCGCTCGACGTGCATATGCTGAGCGAAAATGCGGCGGCGAAACGGTTGATCAAGGCGCTCGGCGCAATCTGGCGAGGCGAGAGCGCGGGGGTCGCCGACTACCGGCTCGACGTCGCGGCGAGCCTTGCGCTGCTGCGCGCCGATACCGATGCGCGCGGGGTGCAGGACGTGTTCGCGGCGCTGGACCGGTAAGCGTGCGGGGCTAGTCCCTCCCGCCATCGTGGTCGCGAACGGCGGCGGGAGGGTGGAGCGATGGGGCGTCGCCGAAGCGTTTTCGTCCCACGGACCGTGAATAGCGGGCGCTGCGCGGTGCCGCGGTGACTCCGCTCACAGGTCCGGCATATTTCCGGAAAAGCGCGCGCGCACGACAAAGGGCGCCGGAATCGCCCGGCGCCCTTCACCCTGCCCTTTAGGGGAGGCAGCCCTTATTTCTTCTGCGTGTCGCCGACGCCGGTTTCGGACGGGGCGATCTCGCCCTTGTCGTCCATCGCATTGGCCTTTTCTTCGCCCATTTCCTCGACGACGTCGGCCTTCTGCTCCATCGCCTCCTTGGCGGGCCCCTCGGGCATCGCGTCGGCCTGGTCGTCGATCGCGTCGGCCTTAGCTTCGGCTTGATCCTCGACCTTGTCGGCGGCCGGGCTCTGGCAGGCGCCCAGCGCGAGGGCCGAGGTGGCGGCGAGCGTAATGAACATCTTGCGCATATCGAGTGACTCCAAAAGTTGACTCGGGGGCTTAACGCGGGGTGAACAATTGAGTTGCAACCAAAATGTCACGCGGCAGAGAGCCGACGATCGGGGATGGCGTGCGCATCGCCCCCTCTCGCGCCTGCTCCCGTCCCTTCGCAGACTGTGCCCAAGTCAAAAAAAAAGGGCGCCCGGAGGCGCCCTTCTGCTGGTTGTCGCGCGCGATTAGAAGCGCTGCTGGCGTTCGTATAGATCGCGGTAATGCTGGATACGCGTGACGCGCAGGCCGGGCATGCCGCTGCGGTCGATCGAGCGTTGCCAGCCGGCGAATTCCTCGAGCGTCAGGCCGTAGCGTTCGCACACCTCGTCGACGGTCAGCAGGCCGCCGTTTACCGCCGCAACGACCTCCGCCTTGCGACGGACGACCCAGCGCGTGGTGTTCGCGGGGGGCAGCGTGTCGAGCGTCAGCGGTTCCCCGAGGGGGCCGATGACCTGAGCCGGACGGATTTTCTGATTCTCGATCATATTCATTCCACTTTTTCGCCGCCGGACAGGGGGTGGTCCGGCGAAGACTCGTCTAGAGGCCCGGGTTTCAACATCGACTGAAACCCTCTGGTAAACAGCTTGTTCAGACTTTCGGACAGGATGTTCCCCTCGTCCGACAGGTCGAAGAATCGCGCCGGACGCGGCCCAAACGCGCGGTCCTTTGCGATCGTTCCGCACAGCAGCGCGCGCCGCGCGGCGGCGGTTCCGGCAAGCGATTCGCGCCCGGCCAGCATCGCGGTCGGCAGCGCAGCCTGACGTGCACCCGACACCGCCAGGATGATGTCGAAGCCGGGCGTCGACAGGCTGGCAGCACCGGCAAGGCGCGGAAGATCGGAGGGCGCGAGGTTCATGCCATCGGTCTAGTCCGAACGACCTAAGGCTCGGTAAATGCCCATTTCATGCCTCGTTAGCGAAGCTTAACCGGCGTCAATATCTTGACAGGGGGCGCAGGAAAGCTGGCATTTCGGCGCATTTGTCCCTAGATGGCGCCGATCATGATCGACACGATTGCCGTCCCCGCCGGGCTCGCCCGGGCCGATTTTCAGCTCGCCGAACCGATGAAGGGCCGGCGAATCGTCGTCGCCATGTCGGGCGGAGTCGATTCGAGCGTGGTCGCGGCGCTTGCGGCGCGCTCGGGCGCCGAGGTGATCGGGGTGACGCTGCAGCTTTACGATCATGGCGCCAAGGCGAAGCGCGTCGGTGCGTGCTGCGCGGGGCAGGATATTCGCGACGCGCGGGCGGTTGCCGACCGGCTGGGCTTCGCGCACCATGTTCACGACCATGAAAGCCGCTTTCGCGACACGGTGATCGATCAGTTTGCCGACGAATATCTGGCCGGACGCACGCCGATCCCCTGCGTTCGCTGCAACATGGGGGTGAAGTTCACCGACCTGTTCCAGCTCGCGAGGGATCTGGGCGCTGATTGTCTGGCGACCGGTCATTATGTGCGGCGCGTGACGGGGCCGGCCGGGGCCGAATTGCACCGCGCGGTCGACCCGGCGCGCGACCAGAGCTATTTCCTGTTCGCGACGACGCAGGAACAGCTCGATTTCCTGCGCTTCCCCTTGGGCGGGCTCGAAAAGAGCGTCGTGCGCGAGATCGCCCGCGACCTCGGCCTCGGCGTCGCGGGCAAGCCCGACAGCCAGGACATCTGCTTCGTTCCCGACGGCGACTATGCGACGCTGGTGCGCAAGCTGCGTCCCGACGCCGACGATCAGGGCGCGATCGTCCATGTCGACGGCACGGTGCTCGGCGCGCACAAGGGGCTGATCCACTACACGGTCGGGCAGCGGCGCGGGATCGAGATCGGCGGACAGGCCGAACCGCTGTATGTCGTGCGCCTCGATGCCGCGAAGAAGGAAGTCGTCGTCGGGCCGCGGCGTGCGCTCGCGGTGGCGGGCGCGCGGCTGGGCGAGGCGAACTGGCTCGCCGATGTTTCGGGCCGCGACGTGCTCGCCAAGGTGCGCAGCATGGCGAAGCCGGTTCCGGCGCGCGTCGAAGGCGAGCGACTGGTCTTCGCGGCGCCCGAATATGGCGTCGCGCCGGGGCAGGCGGCGGTGCTGTATGACGCCGCGAACGAAAGCCGCGTGCTCGGCGGCGGCTGGATCGAGGAAACATTCGCCGCGGAATAGATTGCGCTTTCGTCCCCGATGCCGCAGCCTGCGGTGCAACAAGGGGAGAATATGATGGTCAACTGGGTCTTGCGCGGCGCCGTCCTGCTCTGGGCGCTTTTCTTTTTCATCGTCGGCGCGCGCGGGTTCCTCGACCCGGCAAGCTATACCGAGACCTTCGGTTTCACGATCAGCGGCGTTGCGATCAACACGCTGCGCGCCGACCTTTCGGCCTTTTTCCTGGTATCGGCGGGTGCGGCGGCGCTCGGGGCGCTGGTGCCGGGATGGCTGCGCGCGCTGCTGGTACCGGCGGCGCTTTATGGCACGGCGCTCGCCGGACGGCTGGTCGGGGTTGCAATGGGCGATCCGACCAACGCCGGAATCGTGCAGGGGATGATCATCGAGGCGCTGTCGCTGCTGCTGATGGTCGGGGCCTGGTGGGTCTTGTCGCGCCCGGCATCGGGTGCGGCGAGCGGCGCTCCGGCCGCCTAGGCGGCCGTTAACCATTTCTCATCGCCTTGCTGCGATAGACACTCCTTCCGTCGGTGGGGCGGAGAAGGAGGGACCAGATGGAACCCGAATATGAACAGCGGAGCGGCGCAGGCCGTCGCCGCGCGGACCGGCGCAAGGCCGTCGATCCCAATTATACCGGACCCGAGCGCCGCTCGGGCGTCGACCGCCGTTCGGCGACCGACCGGCGCGCCGCCGTCCGGAGCTAGCGCAGCAACCTGTCGCGGATCGCATTTATTTGCCGCATTTTCCGAATTGGCGCCTGTTTCCCGCCGGGCCGGAAGTGCTAGGGTCGGATCCGCGGCCGGCTTTGCGGTCGCGCCGGAAAGGCGCGTCATGACCAGTTCCCCGATTCCCCGTCTCAGCGTCGATATCGTGTCCGACGTGATGTGCCCCTGGTGCATCATCGGCTGGCTGAAGTTCCGCAAGGTCATGGAGCATTTCGAGGGCCGGATCGCCTTTCGCGTCCAGTGGCACCCTTTCGAGCTCAACCCCGATATGCCGCGCGAGGGCGAAGATGCCGCGAGCCATGTGATGCGCAAATATGGCATCAGCGCCGAACAGAGCCGCGCCAACAGCGGCCGGATGGCAGGGATCGCAGATGAACTGGGCTTTGCCTTCAATCGCGGCCCCGATTTTCGGATGCGCAACAGTTTCGATGCGCACCGCCTGCTGACCTGGGCGGGAGCGATCGAAGATCCCGAACAGACCGCGGCAACGGGCGTGCAGACCGCCTTGAAGCTGGCGCTGTTCACCGCGCATTTTACGGACGGCCGCGACGTGAGCGATCCCGCCGTGCTCGCCGATGTCGCGGCGTCGGTCGGGCTCGATCGCGCGCGCGCGGCGGCAATCCTCGCGGGCGACGAGTTCGGCGAGATGGTAAGGACCGAAGAGCGCTATTGGGCCGACCAGAATGTCACCGGGGTGCCGGCCTTCATCCTCGGCGGGCGAATGCTGGTACCGGGCGCCCAGGACCCGGAGGTTTTCATCCGGGTGATCGAACGAAAAATATTGGCCGACGCGGCCTGAGGAACGGAGGCGCCCCGCGGCGCGTTGCCTGGCTATTCCGCAAAAGGAGTCCCGGCCATGACCGCCAAGCCCATCCCGGCGAACGACGATGCCCCCGAAGCGCTGAACCGCGAGCAGCAGGACGAAGACGCACAGGCGCAGACCGTAGCCGGGGATGCACGAGCAGGGCGGCGGCTCGAGGACAGCGAAAAGCCCGCTGCGCACGGCGAAGGCGATGATGTCCAGGATCTGGTCGACCATATGCACCAGATGGAGCGGTCGGGTCGGATCGACATGGACGCCTATCGCGGCGAGCGTAGCGACGACGACGAGGAGGGCGAACTCGGCGAGGCCGGGATCGAGGACGACGAGCCCCGCGGCGCACCCTAGCGGCCGCCGGTTTCAATCGTGGCGGCTCCGGCCGGAACTGCGGGACACCGCAGCTTGTCCGGCGCGGAGCACGCGTCGCGGTACATCAATCCTTGCGCGACCGGATCAGGTCGCCCGCGGCGATCGGTCCCAGAATGACGAGGAACGACAGCATCATGAAGGCAAAGATCAGGACGGGTGTCTGAAGAAGATGATCGGACATGGCGGTGCTCCTTTGGCGGCCGTGATGTCCGTGCATTGCCCGGCGAGCGCTGCCACGCATTGACTTCGGTCAAAATGGCGCCGCGGCAGGATATCCTTGTTCGCCTGTTCGCATGCCGACCGGGCTCGTCTGGATTTCGGCAAGGGGGTGGCAGGCGGGCGCGATGACTATTGGCTGGTGTGTCAGTTCGCCTGCCCGGCGTCCGTGGCCGGTCCATTGTCGTCAATCGTCGGCAGTTCCTCGCGCAGCGGCTTGTTCGGTCCGGCGAGCTGGCGGTCGATGTCATCCGCGAGCAGTTGTGCGACAGGATCGTCCGTCAGGGCGCGCCATTCATCGCGACGCGCGACCAGCGCCGCGTGCCGGTCGGCCTCGGGCAGCGCCTCGACCTCGAGATAGAAGCGCACCGCCCGGAGCCAGGGTGCCTCGTCGGTCAGGACATCCTCGGCCCAGCGCGAAAAGGCGCCGCCTGCGCTCGTCCAGCCGCCGCCCTCGCGGTGTTTCAGGAAGAAGAGCGCGCGCGTGCCGAGCGGAAAGGCGTAGCGAACGCACGCGCCCGCGAAGCTTTGCGGATGCGCGCTTTCAAGGTCGTAGGGATTGCTGAGCAGCGTGTCGCCGCCGTTCGCGAGCATGAATGGCAGGGTCAGCGGGCGGTCGGGCACGGCCCCCTTGAGCGCCGCCACCGGCGCGAGCGTGATCGCCATGTCGTCGGGGCGCCGGGGATCGGTCGTGCCGCCGGACACCGTGGCAAGCAGGATCAGCTCGGCATCGGCCGCGAGCTGCATGTTGGTCGGCACGCGGTAACCCGGCGCGACCGAGCAGGCGAGGGCGGGAAGCGGCGCGGCGAGAAGGAGGAGGGCGGCGAAAGGACGGAAAAGGTGCATCGCGGCAGGCTAGCGCGCCGCCACGGGCTTGGGAAGCGGCGCGACTTTGGGGCGGATCGTCGATGCTGTGGATCGAAAGCCGCGCCGTCGCGTATGATCGCTGTCGCTGCCGTGGAGTCGTCACGGCGCGCGGCGGGGAAACCGATGTCGAGGAGACGGATGATGGCCGAGCATGACCATAGCGCGATCAAGGAAGATATGAATGTCGTCGGCGCCGACGGCGTCCATATCGGCACCGTCGACCGGCTCGACGGCGAGCGCATCAAGCTGACCAAGGCCGACAGCCCGCAGGCGGGCGACGGTGCGGGCGCCAGGCATCATTATCTCCCCGCGGGGCTCGTCGCCGCCGTCGAGGGCGATACGGTGCGGCTGTCGGCGACCGCCGCCAATGCGGCTGGCCTGTTCGAGGAAGCCGAATAACGGCGGGCGGGCCGCGCGGCGTCGCCCGCGCTGCAGCGGGGCTGGCGTGCGGCCGCTTCATTTCGTGATTTCTCAACATGTTTCGCTTAACCTCTTCGCCCAATGGCACGCGAAGGGGCGAGGAGAATGGCGGGGCGGCGCCGCGGGGCGGGGGCGATGTGGATCGCCGCCGGGCTGCTGCTGTTCGCGTTCGGCTATGCGGTCGCCAACCGGTTCCAGCTGACGCATGATGTTGCGTACCGGCTCGCGGCGGGCGATCCGCAGAATGCGGCGCGCGCCTTTGCCACGCTCGCGGCGCAGGGCGCGGGGCTGCTGGCGGCGCTGGTCTGGCTGCCGCGGCGCTGGATGCTGGTGCTGCTGGGGCTCGCGGGCGCGTCGATCCTCGTCAATATCGGATATAGCGGACTTGTCGGCGAACTGCTCGGCGCCGGATCGCTCGCCTGGCTGATCGCGGAGGCGCGGCAGGCCGGCAATGCCGCGGGCGAATTCGCGGGTCCGTTGCTGTTCGCGCTCGCGCAGAGCGTCGCCGCGGTGGCGCTGTTCGCGGCGGCGCGGCACGCGCTGCGGCGATCGGCGCTGGTGCCCGCGGGGCGCGGCTGGAGGATCGCGGCGGTGGCGGCGCTGGTGCTGCCGGCGCTGCTGATCCGGCCGCTCGAACGCTGGCCCGAGGGCGCCGAACGCAATCTCTACG
The DNA here is from genome assembly GCF_022701295.1 of Sphingopyxis sp. YF1. Classification (NCBI taxonomy): domain Bacteria; kingdom Pseudomonadati; phylum Pseudomonadota; class Alphaproteobacteria; order Sphingomonadales; family Sphingopyxidaceae; genus Sphingopyxis; species Sphingopyxis sp. YF1. Next base: position 2,906,572 of record NZ_CP033204.1, on the reverse strand, counting down.
GGCTGGCGTGGGAACTGGCGACCGCGGCGCCGCCACCGCCGCGCGATGCGGTGACGGCGGTTCCCGACACCGCGGGGGCGCCGCGGCATATCGTCTGGCTGGTCGACGAGAGCGTTGCGGCGGCGCCGTTCGGGCGGCTCGTGGCGCCGATGCTGGCGAAGGTGCCGCACAGCGATTTCGGAACCGCGGCGGCGCTGGGCAATTGCAGCGCGCCGGCGCAGGTCGCGCTGCGCTCGGGCGTCGATGTGCTGAACGTCGGAAGGCGCACCGACTTGCGGCGAACGCCGTCGATCTGGGGCTATGCGCGGCGCGCCGGATATCGCACCCGGCTGATCGACGGGCAGGCGGTGGGCGCGCCGCAGAACCTGCTGCTCGCGCCCGAAGCGGCGCTGATCGACGAACTGCACCCGATGGCGGGCGGGATCGACACCGATTTGCGCATCGCCGGATATCTGAACCGGAAGATGAAAGAGCCGGGCAAGAGCTTTACTCTGGCGGTGCTGCGCGGTGTCCATTTCCAGTATCGCGACCATTATCCCGCGGGCACCATTCCCGACGACAGTCCGGTGCCGCGGCAATATGACACCGCGCTGAGCTGGTCGAAGCGCGGCTTTTTCGAGGCACTGCTCGCCGGGGTCGACCGCGACGCGGTCGCGATCGTCTATACGTCGGACCACGGCCAGAATCTGGCGCCGGGGGCACTGCCGCATTGCAGCCACGCGCCGGTCGCCGACGAGTTTCGCGTGCCGCTGCTCGCCTTCCTGCCGCCCGCGCAGGCGGCGCGCTATGCCGCGGCGCCGCGCGCGGGGCATTCAGCGAGCCAGATCTTTCCCGCGACACTGGGCTGGATGGGCTATGACCGCGCGGCGGCCACGGCGCGCTACGACCGCGACCTCGACGCACCGACCGCGCGCTATGTGTGGTTCGGGCGCAGCGTGATCCCGATGGGCGGCAGCCGCGAGATCAATGTGGTCGCCGGCCCCGGCTTCCCCGGCACGCCCGCGCGATAGGCACGCAGGACCGGGCCGGGCCGGGCCGGGGAGGCGGGGCGGCCGCCGTCGGCGCGCGCTCAGTCGATCGCCACGCCGCCGGCGGCGCGCGCCTTGAAATCGGCGCGCGGCAATTTGGTGACGAGGCCTTTCACCCGGCCGCTGGCATCGTGATAGATGGCGGATAGCGGCACATTGTACAGCTTGCCGCCGCGCACCACGATCGCGATGTCGCCGTCGAGGCTCTGGACCGTGCCGACGGAATGGCCGCTCGAATCGCGAAGCTCGGCGCCGGTGCGGACATGGTCGCGGGTGGCGGGGCTGAGGTCGGTGGCGTCGATCGCGCGGTCGGCGGCGCCGTCGAGCCGGTCGACCGTGGTGCCGAGGCGGCCGGTGACGCCGCCAACGGTGCCCGCCGGATCGACCCCGACGCGCGCGCCGGCCTGGGCGCCGACATCGACCCCGAATTGGGCGAAGGCGGGCATCGCGGCGACGATGGCGCCCGTAGCGGTGAGGGTGAGGATGGTCCGCATGGCTGTTCTCCCGAGGATGGTCGGGAGAGAAACCGGGCGGCGACGCGCGCGTTGCCCGGTGCGCGGCGGGACGGCGCAGCGGCGCGACGAATGCCTGTTCCGGCCGAAGGGTGCTGATCAGGCGGCTGTTTTCGGCCCCTCGCCGCACGCAGGGCAGAGAATGAACAAAACGAAATAGAAGAAGAGAGACACGCTGATCAGAGCGAGGCCGGCACGGGGAAAGCCACAACCGCCGATGACGGCTCCGGCGGCGGCGATGCCCGAAAGACCAACAAGGAGTCTGTTTGCCCTGAGCGATCCGTTGCGCTGCGCCCATGACCGCCCGCGCGAGGACAGAAAGATGCGGGAGATTGGGGGGTGCAGGAAGGCAATCGCGAGCCAGCACCAGTGGCGTTCGAGCGACGGATCGGCGAAGACGGCATTTGCAAGGGAGCCTGGGGGGCGTTCGAACAAACCCAATGCCCCAAAAGCCATTGTCATGACGCAGATCTCGAAAAGTTCGCATAGCATCTCCGGCCAGCCGAACGCGTCGCCATCGCCCGTTTTATTCCGCTGAGCTGCGGTCGCGCCCTCGCCATATTGCGCGATAAAATAGAGCAGAGCTGCAATTATGATCCCGAACGTGACGCAGTCGCCGACAGGGAGAGACAGGGCCGAAACGAGAAACGTCCCGAGGAAAGCGGGGTAGATCAAGCCATAGATATATGTTGACGCGCGCACGGCCAAAGAATGCCATGGGCCGGCGAATCCACAAGTTCCAATCGCCCCGTTCCGGTTCAATCAACCGGATGGGCGTGTCAGTGCGGTTTCGGGCGCGCGACGAGTTTGGTGAGGGTGGCGAGGCGGCGGCGGGCCGCGCTCCAGTCGCGTTCGGGGTGCGCCTGAATCTGGTGGAGAAGGACGCGGATTTCCTTGCGGCGGTCGCCTTCGGTCACGGCGTGCATGGCGAGTCTCCTTTCGCGCGTGAGCATAGCATGAAAATCGCGCCGTCGAGGGCTTTCGCCGCGCGTGCGGGGCGGGGCGCCGTCACGCGGTGCTGGCGCCGCGCCGCCGCGCTGCTATCGTGCGCGGCGATGAAACATTGGGAACGCAAGATGGTGGTGATCGGCCGGCTGCGCGCAAAGCCGCTGCTGGCGGGGCAATTGCTGTGCGGCCTCGCCGCGGCGGGGCTGGCGGTGCGGCAGGCCAGCGGCGCGTGGGACGACGGCGCGGCCGAGGTGCTGCGCGCCGTCGTCGCGGGCAATCCGGCGGTGACGGTGCTGATCGCGGCGGCGCTGGCGGGGGTCGTCCATTTCCGGCGGCTGTGGCGGCGGCGGGCCAGCCATATCCGCCACGACGGGTCGCTGCTCTATCGCGGCAGCGAAAGCTGGCCGCTGGCGCTGATCCGCGACGTGGTGGTGGCCAGGAACGGGATCGGCATCGCGTCGCTGCGGCTGGTCGTCGACGACGACAGCGAGGTCACGCGCGCGCTGGCGCCGCTCTACATGCTCGAAGATTCGCCCGAAGCGGTGCGCGGCGGGGTGATGTTCGCGGTCGCGGGGGTGCGCGGGTTTCCGGCGGGGTCGGCGATGAATTGAGGGAGGGGGGGCGTGGGCTCCCCCGCTTCGTCATCCCGGACCCGGTATTGGGCGGCGAGGACAGGCAAGCGGCGGCGATCCCGGCGCCTGGCCCGCTTCGCGCGGGCGGCGCGGCGCGATGCGGGACGACCATGCTTGACAGGTCCGGGGCGGAGTCTATGTCCCCGCCCGGGGTTGGAGGGTCTAAATATCTGTAGCATATAGTTTTTAAGAGGACGGGCTGGCCCGGCCGGACGCCGGCGCGCCTTCGCGGCTGCCGCGTGATCGCGGCGCGTCCCCTCCATTTTCCTGTTGCCTTGCGGCAGTCCCCGGACAGCCGCTGTTTCCACCACCCGGCGCCCCGTGCTGCCGGCTGCGCCCCGGCGCGATCCCATGGAGTTTGATATCGTGAAGAAGTTGATCCTGCTGGCAACCGCAACCTTCATCGCCACCCCGGCGACGGCTGCCCCGCTGTGGCAGAATGTCGAAGCGGGGATGACCGTCAAGGAGGTGATGAGGCTGTACCCCAAGGCCAACCGCAAGTCGAAATATGTCGAGATCAAGAAATATGAGCCGATCCGGGGGTGTAAGAGCGAGGTTCGGGTGATGCTCGACGCGGGGGTCGTCGACAGCGTCGTGGTGACGGGCGAGGACAAGAAATGCGCCGACAGGCTGTATAGCGCGCTGATCGGCAAATATGGTCGGCCGGCGCACAGGATCGATGGCGAGGCGGGCGGATCGGGCGGCGGCGGCGGGCTGCTCGGGCGGATCACCGGCGGAGTCGTCAACCAGGCGCTGGGTGCGGCGGGTGTGCCGCAGGGCGCGGGCGGTCTGCTCGGCGGCGACGGCGGCCTGGGCGAGCTGGGCGGCGCGACCGCGATGAACGCGGTCGGCGGAATGCTGGGCGGCGGCGGCGGCCGGGGCGACGGCGCGCTGATGTGGTCGATCGACGGCACCATCCTGCGTTTCGAACGCGACGGCGGCGACTGGGAAATGAGCTATCTGCCGACCGCGAATATCGGGCTGTAGGCGAGGGCGACCGGCCGGGGGCGAGGCGTTCGGGCGGGGGGCCGGCGCTTCGCCTGGGGGGCGGGGCGCGCGCCAGGATCGCGGTAATCGGGTTTCGCGCGAAGACGCGAAGCGCGACCCCTCTTGCGTCGCCCGCGAACGAGGCGCGTGCCTCGTTCGCTTTGATCCGGGGGCCATGTGGTACGCGCTGGAGTGGATGCCGGATCAAGTCCGGCATGACGAATGCGGGAGGGGCAGAGGGTCGGCGTCACGTGCCGAGCGGCGGCAGGCCAAGTTCCTCGGCCAAGTCGCGCCAATCCGGGTTCGCTGCCTCGATCAAATCGATCTTCCACTTGCGCTGCCAGTTCTTGATCTGCTTTTCGCGCGTGATCGCGGCGTGCATCGTGCCGGCGAGTTCGAACCACACCAGCGTCTTGACGCTATAACGTTTGGTGAAGCCGTCGAAGCTGCCGTCGCGGTGCTGGCAGATGCGCTGGATCAGGTGCGAGGTGACGCCCGCGTAGAGCGTTCCGTGTCGCGCGCTGGCCATGATATAGGCGCAGGGCTGGAAGTCGGCGTGCATGGGGTGGAGGCTAGGGCGGCGATGGACCCCGGATCAAGTCCGGGGTGACGAAGGTTGGGTTGGAATAGAGAATACTCTTCGGATCGTCATGCCGGACTTGATCCGGCATCCATGCGGTTTGCCAAACTATTGCGCGTACTTCTTTAGGTTGATTGGCCTTGGCCTAAGTTACGCCTTTCGCGACTTCTTTCGACCATTTTTGGCAAGGAATAGATATACCTGAGATAGGCATCAACAAATGAGCTAAGAGCTTCTGCTTGATCCTTGGTAAATGGGTCATCCTCATGCGCGGCTTCGTTGCCGTCAAGCCGTATCTCGTGTGCCCAAGCTTTAATGTCGGGTGTCAGTTTTCCCGATTTTTCTAATTCGTCTATACGGGAGGCAAGCATCTTCTTTGAAAGAGATGGGTCTAGCAACTTTGTAGATATGTCTATCACTTTTCTGAAGGTCATCCCCGCCGCATCCCATGCGCCCTGTCGAAGGCATTTGACTGCTTGAGACAAAAGCCCCGACAACTGGGCGGGTATGTCTTCCGGGACGTCGTTGTGGGCGGTCTGAGGCCAAGATTTTATCGGTCGCAAGCCATTGAATTCCAAATTACCACTGGCCTTGTTGAAGTCGTAGTCGGATGTGTGGTTGCTTAAACCAAAAAGAAAAATGACTCCGCCATGGCATCCATTGCATGTCGTCAATATAAATTTTTGGCTTGAAGTGTTTGGAATTTTCCAATCATAACGACTGGTAAAGCCAATCTTATCAGTTTTGCAATAAGGGCAATTGTGAGAAAACTCTAATGGCATTGAGTTTACCTCGCTAAGTGCATAATTTGGACGCGATTTTCACTCAAACCGAAAACCCGCCCGAGTTCCGCCGGTTCGATCCTGCCGCGAGGACCTTCTTGCCCGTCAGGGTCAGCGCCCATTTGGCGCCCTGCTTGACGACGAGGCCAAGCGTGACGAGCTCGTCGCGGACGGGGTCGGTGGGGAGTTGGGGGCGGCGGTTCGAGAGGCCTTCGAGGGTCGCGCGCTGGGGCTGGCTGAGGACCAGCAGTTTGAGCTTGGGTTTCTTGTCGGTCATTTGGGTGGTCTTATCCTGTTGTCGGGCGTGGGCCTGTCGCGCTGACGTTGGAGGCCCACCCCGCTGCGACTAGGTGGCATAGCCACCAAGTCTCGCTGCCCCTCCCCTGAAGGGGAGGGGTTTTGGAGGGCGGGTTACTCCGCGGCGATGCCGGCCTTGGCGAACATGTCCTCGCCGTCGCCATCGGCGTCGGGCGCCGCGGCGCCGTCGTCGTTGGCTTTCGCCTTCTTGCGGTTGTCGAAGCTCGACCAGACGGTGTTCCAGTCGCCGCGCGTCGCGCCCTTGCTATACTCGGTCGCGCGCGTTTCGAAGAAGTTGGCGTGCTCGACGCCGTTGAGGAGCGGGGCGAGCCAGGGGAGCGGGTGTTCCTCGATCATGTAGATCGGCTGGAAACCGAGCTGGCCGAGGCGCCAGTCGGCGATGTAGCGGATGTAGCGCTTGATCTCTTTGGGCGTCATGCCGGGGACCGGGCCCTGTTCGAAGGCGAGGTCGATGAACGCATCCTCGAGCCGCACCGTCTTCTGGCAGGTGTCGATGATGTCTTCCTTCACCGCCTTGGTCAGGCAGCCGCGTTCCTTCACGAAGGTGTGGAACAGCTTGATGATGCCTTCGCAGTGGAGGCTTTCGTCGCGGATCGACCAGCTGACGATCTGGCCCATGCCCTTCATCTTGTTGAAGCGCGGGAAGTTCATCAGCATCGCGAAGCTGGCAAAGAGCTGGAGCCCCTCGGTAAAGCCGCCGAACATCGCGAGCGTGCGCGCGATATCCTCGTCGCTGTCGACGCCGAAGGTGCCCATATAGTCGTGCTTGGCGCGCATCTCGTCATATTCGAGGAACATGCCATATTCGCTCTCGGGCATGCCGATCGTGTCGAGCAGGTGGCTGTACGCCGCGATGTGCACCGTTTCCATGTTGCTGAACGCGGTCAGCATCATCTTGATCTCGGTCGGCTTGAACACGCGGCCGTATTTTTCGTGGTAGCAATCCTGCACCTCGATGTCGGCCTGGGTGAAGAAGCGGAAGATCTGGGTGAGCAGGTTGCGCTCGTGGTCGCTGATCTTCTGCGCCCAGTCGCGGCAATCCTCGCCCAGCGGCACTTCCTCGGGAACCCAGTGGATCTGCTGCTGGCGCTTCCAGAAATCGAACGCCCACGGATATTCGAAGGGCTTGTAGGTCTTGCGGGCTTCGAGAAGGGACATCGGCTTATCCTCGGGTCTTGTCTCGGGTGGTGTGCCCCGGCGAAAGCCGGGGTCCAGTCGGATGTTGCGTTACTGCGCGCTGGGCCCCGGCTTTCGCCGGGGGGCACGCGGCGGGAGCGTCACTGACAGGCCAGACACTCGTCGTAATCGGTGCTCTCGGCGCTGAGTTCGAACTTCGCGGCTTCGGGCGTGTTGTCGGCCTCGACCCCGCCCGCGAAGCCGGCGCGCTGCACCGATTTCGAGCGGAGATAATAGAGCGATTTGATGCCGAGTTCCCACGCGCGGTAGTGGAGCATGAGCAGGTCCCATTTCTCGACGTCGGCGGGGATGAACAGGTTCAGCGACGCCGCCTGATCGATATACGGCGTGCGGTCGGCGGCGAGTTCGAGCAGCCAGCGCTGGTCGATCTCGAAGCTCGTCTTGTAGCAGTCCTTCTCGTCCTGCGTCAGGAAGTCGAGGTGCTGGACGCTGCCGCCGCGTTCGAGGATCGAGTTCCACACCGCGTCGCTGTTCTTCGCCTTGTCGACGAGCAGCGCTTCGAGGTGCGGGTTGCGGATCGAGAAGCTGCCCGAGAGCGTCTTGTGCGTGTAGATGTTCGCGGGGATCGGCTCGATGCACGCGCTGGTGCCGCCGCAGATGATGCTGATCGACGCGGTCGGCGCGATCGCCATCTTGCAGCTGAAGCGCTCCATCACGCCCTGATCGGCGGCGTCGGGGCACGGGCCGCGCTCGTTGGCGAGCAGCATCGAGGCCGCGTCGACCTGCGCGCGGATATGCTTGAAGACGCGGAGGTTCGACGATTTCGCCATCGCGCCCTCGAAGGGCAGGCCGCGCGCCTGCAGGAAGCTGTGGAAGCCCATCACGCCGAGGCCGACCGAGCGTTCGCGGCTCGCGCTGTACTTGGCGCGCGCCATTTCGGGCGGGGCGCGGTCGATATAGTCCTGGAGGACGTTGTCGAGCATGCGCATCACATCCTCGATGAAACGCTTGTCGCCGTTCCACTCGTCCCAGGTTTCAAGGTTGAGCGACGAAAGGCAGCAGACCGCGGTGCGATCGTTGCCGAGATGGTCGCGGCCGGTCGGCAGCGTGATTTCCGAGCAGAGGTTCGAGGTGGTGACCTTGAGTCCGAGGTCGCGATGATGCTTGGGCATCATGCGGTTCACCTGGTCGATGAAGATGATGTACGGCTCGCCGGTCGCGAGGCGCGTCTCGACGAGCTTCTGGAACAGCCCGCGCGCGTCGACGGTGCCGCGGACGCTCTGGTCCTTCGGCGAGCGGAGGTCGAATTCCTTGCCGTCGCGGACGGCTTCCATGAACTCGTCGGTGATGAGGACGCCGTGGTGGAGGTTGAGCGCCTTGCGGTTGAAGTCGCCCGAGGGTTTGCGGACCTCGAGGAATTCCTCGATCTCGGGGTGCGAGATGTCGAGATAGCAGGCGGCCGAACCGCGGCGGAGGCTGCCCTGCGAAATCGCGAGGGTGAGGCTGTCCATCACCCGGACGAAGGGAATGATACCGCTGGTCTTGCCGTTCAAACCGACGGGTTCGCCGATGCCGCGCACCGCGCCCCAATAGGTACCGATACCGCCGCCGCGCGAGGCGAGCCAGACATTCTCGTTCCACGTGCCGACGATGCCCTCGAGGCTGTCGTCGACCGAGTTCAGGTAGCAGGAGATCGGGAGGCCGCGGCCGGTGCCGCCGTTCGAGAGAACGGGGGTGGCGGGCATGAACCACAGCTTCGAGATATAGTCGTAGAGGCGCTGCGCGTGATCCTGATCGTCGGCATAGGCGTCGGCGACGCGCGCGAAGAGATCCTGATAGGATTCGCCGGGGAGCAGATAACGGTCTTCGAGCGTTTCCTTGCCGAAATCGGTGAGCAGCGCGTCGCGGCTCTTGTCGGTGACGATCGCGAAGCGGCGCGCGTGCACCTTGGGCTCGCCCGAATCGTTGAGCTTCACCGCGGGACCCGAATCGGGCGTCGATTCGGTGCTCGCCGGAGCCTCGTTCTTCGTCAATTCCACCGTCGCCACGTCGCCTGTCTCCACCCGTTCCGTCTCGCGAAAATCCATCTCGATCGCCCTCGTTCCGAACGCGCGCGCGGCGCGTTTTGTTCCTGTCTTGTTCGACTCAGGGCGAAGCCCCGATCCTAGCATCTAAACCCGTCGCCGGGGCAGTTATTTTTGGGCGCAAGCAGGGTTTTCCCGTGCCCATATGCGATGGGCGACGGAAATCCGCCACTTCCAGCCAAATACAAATTATTGGGGTGCCCCCTGCGGTCGACCCACCACCTATAGTGCCACGTCGGCGCGGCGATGCAAGAGAGTAAATGACAGATTGAGGACTCGACTCGTCGCTCTTCCGATTCGTTTCGTCGTTCGCGAGGCACGCTTCGCGGACCCGATCGACGGCTTTCCGCGGGCTTCGCCGATACGGTCGGCGCCGAACGGCGCGAAGCAAAATAAATCGCTTGCCACCCGATGCGGAAACGGGGGTGCGGGGGCGCATCGGGCGGCCGGGCATCGCGGCGCCGGTGCGGCCGCCATCGAGGGGAGGGAGGAGGCGTCCGGGGGGCGGGGCCTTGCGGCCGCTCCGCCCCCCGTCTGCTTCGGGGGCAAGTGGGGATTTCCCGGGTGGGGACAGGAGGCATCGGGGACCAGACCGATGCCTCCTGCCGCTCCAGTGAGCGGAACACTCGGGAACATCGATGATCATACAAGGCGCGTGCCAGATTCGGGCCGCCGTGCTTTTGTGCGGCCTCGGCTGGTTAGCGATTCCTTACCGCGCCGCGCGGGTGTCAAAAATCCCGACAGGGCCCGCCCGTGCCGTCGGCCTGGTGCGGGCGGGGTGCGGGCGGGGGGCCGAAGCATCGCCCCGCCGCTCCTCCTCCTTTCGTTCCGTTCAGCAAGCGTTCAGTCTATTGACTACATCTGTAGTCGTATTGCAGACACAAGCCGAGGGAGGGGTTCCGTCATGGCTGAACGCGCAAGCGAATCCGAGATGCAGGTCCTGACCGCGCTGTGGGACGAATCCCCGCAGACCGCGGCCGAGCTTGCGGAAAGCGTCGGCACCGCGAACGGCTGGACGCTCGCCACGGTCAAGACCCTGCTCGCGCGCCTCGTCCAGAAGGGCGCGGTCGCCGCCGAGGCCGAAGGGCGGCGCTACCTGTACCGTCCCGCGGTCGAACGCGCCGAGGCGGTCGGCGAGGAATCGCAGCGCTTCGTCGACCGGCTGTTCGGCGGCCGGGTGAGCCCGATGATCGCGCACCTCGCCGAACGCGAGGCGCTGACCGACAGCGACATCGCCGAGATCGAGGCGCTGCTCCGGAAGCTCAAGTCATGAGCGCCGCGATGCTCTTTCAGGCGTGGGCCGACACGCTCGTCACCACCGCGCTGCTCGTCCTCGCGGTCCTGCTGATCCGCAAGCCCTTTGCGCGCCATTTCGGACCGCGGCTGACCTATGCGCTGTGGGCGGTGCCCGCGTTGCGGCTGGTGCTGCCGCCGCTGCCCTTTGCCGAGCCCGTTGCCCCTCAGGCCGCGGCGCCGGTGGCCGATATCGTGCTGGTCGACATGGCCGGGGCGGCGGGCACCGGCACCCCCGCGCTGCCGGTTTCGCAGGCGGCGCCGCTCTGGTCGTTCGCCGACCTGCTGCCGTGGCTGTTCGCGCTGTGGGCGGCGGGGCTGGTCGCGGTGATCGCGACGGCGACGCTGTCGCACCAGCGTTTCCGGCGGGCGGTGCTGACGGGCGCGGTCGCGCTCGAACCGATCGGCACGATCCGGCTGGTGATGAGCGAGGCGGTCGACGGCCCGGTCGCCTTTGGCCTGTGGCATCGCTATGTCGCGGTGCCGCGCGATTTCTTTGCGCGCTATGTCGCCGAGGAGCGCGCGCTGGCGATCGACCACGAGCTGGCGCATCACCGCCACGGCGACTTGTGGGCGAACAGCGCGGCGCTGCTTCTGCTCGCGGTGCAATGGTTCAACCCCTTCGCCTGGCGCGCCATCCGCGCCTTCCGTTTCGACCAGGAGGCGGCGTGCGATGCGCGCGTGCTGACGATGAGCGACGTCGCGCCGCGCGATGTGCGCACCGCGCGCTACGCCACCGCGATCGCGAAGGCGGCGGTCGGATCGCGGCTGTCGCTCGCGGCGCCGATGGCGGTCCACGACAATCTGCAGGAGAGACTGACGATGCTGATGCAGCAGGATATTTCGAAGGAGCGCGGGCTGGTCGGCCGGCTGCTCGTCGGCGGCACGGCGCTTGCGGTGCTCGCGACGACCGCGACGCTGGTGCCCGCCGGGATCGCGAGCGCGAGCGTGCAGGACAGCGACCTGCCCGCACCGCCGCCGCCGCCGGCACCGCCCGCTCCCCCGGCCGCGCCCGACGCACCGCCGCCGCCCGAAGCCCCCGCCGCGCCCGACGCGATCGGCGATGGCCATGGCGTGATGATCTTTACCTCGAACGACGACGGCGCGGGCACCGACGCCGCCAGGCATGGCAAGCGCCGTGAAGTGCGGAGCATCATGATCCGCGAGCGCGACGGCGAGACGCCGGCGCATGTCACGATGGTTGCGCCGGGGGAGGCCGGGGCGAAGCGGTTCGAATTCCGCATGCCGGGCAGCCTGTCGCGCGACGACATCCTTGCGACGTTGAAGGAACAGGGCATCGCCGGCGCCCAGGCCGAAGCGATTGCCGACAAGCTCGAGGCGAAGCGCAAGGAAAGCTTTCGCACCGCTCTGGCGCCCATCCCCCCGATGCCCCCGATCCCGCCCATGAGCTGGTCGCCGGGCGACGGCAAGGCGCTTAGCGTCGCGCATTGCGGCAAGGGGGCGGTGCCGGTGCCGCTGGTCGATCGCGACGACAAGGATGGCGCCAGGCACAGCCGCGTGATGATGATCCGCTGCGGCGCGCCGGGCGACCGTACGGCGCAGCTGTCGGCGCTGAAGAAGGCGCGGGCGCAGTTTTCCGAAGCGCAGGCGGGGCGGCAGATGTCCGACGCGATGCGCGCGAAGGTCGCCGCCGACCTCGACCGGGCGATCGCCGAGCTCGAGCAGAAGCACGACTGACGGGTTTCGATCATGCCGCGCGCGCCTTCTCCCCGGTGGGCGCATGCGGCAGGGGCGGGGAAAGGGAGCGGGCGACCGCTCCCTTTTTCTTGGGCTGCGCGAGCGAGCGCCGGCTGCCGTCGGACAGGGAGCGATGGCGCGGAGGGCTCCGCCGTGTCATGTCGGTGACCAAATCATCGGAGTAGTCCGTGTGACCCTGATCCTCGCCGCCATGAACAAAGATTTCGTCGTGCAAGTTACCGATCGTCGCCTGACGGCCGATGGCCTCGTCGTGGATGACGAGCATGAGAAATGTTTCTCGCTCGTTTTTTCGAACTTCCGCTTTTCCGTTGCCTTTGCCGGTCTTGCGACGATCGGCTCTCACGCGACGAAAACATGGTTGATGACCACGCTCATCAATTTGGCAAAGGAAAATACGGATCCGGTCCAGATGCTCGATGGCTTGGCGACCGAACTCACCAAGCTTTTCACGACGACAATACCCATTAAGATATTGGCGCCCGACCGAAAAGCGCTGATCATATCGATTATCGGTTATAATATTTCGATCGATCCGCCCAAAGGGTTGGCGGCGGAAATTTCCAACTTGGACGACCCCCACGGGCCCTTTGGCACACGCTATTCAGGCGTCGCCGACAATGCGCCCGATGATTGGACGTGGGTTGGCGTCATGGGGAGCGGCGGACCTGCCGCTGTCCGGTTCGAGCACCGGATTCGGAAGGGGCTGAAGGCCGGCATGCCCGCAGCCGGGATGCGTGCCATGCTGGAAGGGATGGTGCGCAAGGTGGCGGACGATCCGAAAAGTGCGGGCACCGTGGGCAAGCAACTCGATTCTATCCTGTTGTATTCCGATCCCGTGCGCCCGATCGAAGGCGGCGGTTCGACCATGGTCAACCAGTTCAGTGTGCGCATGCCTTCCATGGTGTCCATCCATCCCGGCGGCGGCGGGATCGCCATGACCGACTTCACGGTTGAGGACGTTAGCGACGAGCCGGCTCCCATGGCGGTGCCCAAGGTCCACCGCAACGCGCCGTGCCCGTGCGGAGACGGCAAGCAGTACAAAAACTGCCACGGAAGCAAGCTGTTGCAACAGCCGTCTCCGATCCTCCCCGGGTTGCCGGGCAATGGGCAACTCCCCCGCTCCTGATGCGGACGACAGCGGGTCGGGGTGGCGTCGGCGCCGCTCTGAACTAGAAACCCTTCCGCTCCACCTCCGGCTTGGCGGTGCTGACAGGTGCCCCGCGTCCTTCGCGGGGGCGGAGAATGCTTGCGAACCGCGCTTCGCCGATGCCGTTGTCGTGTCGTGACATAAATCGATAGGCGAGGGGCCAATGACGAGCGTCGCAACCGGAATCGGGCCCGCCACGAGGAACGAGACCGTCGTCTTGTCGACGAAAATCTCCGATGTTTACCATGCCCCAACGAAAAAAAAAGGCCCCGGCGATGCCGAGGCCCTTTCTCTATTTCGTTCGGATCAGGCCTGACCGCCACCGCTACCGGTGCCGCCGCCGCCCATCCATCTCCAGAACCAACCCATGGGATGTCTCCTTGATGCACTGCATGCACTGCCCACGCAGAGCAGTTAACCAATCATATACCTTAATGGATATGGTAAAGCGAGTCTTAACTATGTCCATTAGTACCAGAGTGGCGGCTTTTGGGAGGTCAGGCGGAGCGGCTGTGGGGCGGGGTGGCGAGACGGGCCGCGAGTTCGGAAAATAGCTGCGGCTTTCCAAGGTGATAACCTTGGCCAACGTCGCATCCGAGTTCGGCGAGCAGCGCCATCGTCGGGGCGTCTTCAATGCCTTCGGCGACCGCGACGGCGCCGAGGCGGTGCGCGAGATCGATCGTCGATTTCACGACTTCGAAGTTGCGCTGCGAATCGCGCATCGTCATCACGAATCGCTTGTCGATCTTGATCTCGTCGGCCTCGATCTCGGTGAGATATTCGAGGTTGGACTGGCCGGTGCCATAGTCGTCGATCGACAGGCGGATGCCGGCGCGGCGCAGCTGCGCGAGCGTCTGCCGCGCCTGGCGGCTGTTTTCGATCTGCGCGGTTTCGGTGATCTCGATCGTCAGCATCTCGGCGGGCAGATGGTGCGCAGTGAGCATGACGCGGATCGTGCCGACGAGGTCGGCGTGGTCGAGCAGCGTCGCCGAGAGGTTGACCGACATGTGGATGCGCAGCCCGCGTTCCTGGAGCTGGGCGGCCGAACGGATCGCCTGGTCCATCACGAACAGGGTGAGGCGATAGATGTCCTGGCTCTTTTCGGCCTGGACGATGAATTCGTCGGGCGGAATCGGGCCGCGCGTCGGGTGCGTCCAGCGCGCGAGCGCCTCGACCCCGACGAGCTGGTGCGTGCGGATGTCATATTGCGGCTGGAAGGCGACCCAGATGTCGCCGCCGGTGAGGGCGTCCTCGAGCTGCGAGTGGAAGCTGAGCTGCCAGCCGGCGTCTTCCTTCTGCCGCGGCGCATATTTGGTCCACAAGGCACGGGTGCGCACCGCGCGTTCGGCCGCGACGAGCGCGGCGGCGAGGCGCTGCGCGTTCGACCCTTCGAATTCGTCGTTGACCCCGAAGGCGATCGCGACGTCGACGCGTAACTCGCCGATCGTCAGCGGGGCGTTGAACAGCGCGGCGAGCCCGGCGAGATGCCCCTCGATCTGGCTGTGCTGATAATAGGGGACGAGCCAGGCGAAGGTGCCGTCGAGATCGTGATGGAGCTGGGTGCCGTGGCACGCCAGCGTCAGGCGGCGCGCGACCTGGTCGACGAGCTGCTGGCTGCCCTGCCCGGGCAGGAAGGCGGCGAGATCCTCGAAATTGACGAGCTTCGCGGCGATGATCGTGGCGCTGCCGAACGGCGCCTGGCCGCGCAGCGCCTCGAAATTGGGGAGACCCGAGACGGGGTTTTCGCGCTGGGCCGAGGTGCGGCGGCGCTTGCGCGACACATTGGCGCTGACCGCGGCGACGAGGAAGAGCGAGGCGCCGATCGACGAGGTGACGAGCAGCGTCGCGAGCAGGACCTTGCCGACGATCGCGGCGCCCACCGCGGCGAAGGCGATCGGCGCGTACCAGCGCTGGAAGCGCGGCAGCAGCGCGACGAGGAGCGTGAGCAGCATCGCCGCGAGCGGGGGGATCCAGCCGATATCGACCGGGTTGCCGCGCTTGAGCGTCTCGCCCGCGATCAGATGGATATAGGCGCCGGGCACGAGATCGTGGCCGGGGAGGTAATGCGCGTCCTGGAAGGTCGAGGCGGTCGGCGCGAAGATGACGTCCTTGTCCTTGAGCCGGGCGGGATCGACGCGCCCCGCGAGCAGGTCGGCGGCGCCATATTGGGGGATGCTGTCGGTGTCGTAGGACAGGTCGAGCCGGAAGCTGCGGGGCTCGGGCGAGGTCTTGCCGCCGAGCAGCGAGGCGAAGCTGGGGAGCTTGCGCCCGTCGGCGACATAGGTGATCGGCACCGACCAGACCTGCCAGAATTCATAATCCCACGCGATGCTCGCGAGCTGCGCCTCTTCGCCGAAGGCGGGGTTGGGAAAGATCGAGCGGGTGCGGTCGGTGCCCGGCATCGATTTGGTCGCGACGGCAAGCACCGCGCGGTCGCCGAGCCGGCGCACCGTATCGGTCAGGCGCGAGAAATCGGGATCCGATTCGCGGCGGTCGAAAAAGAAATCGAGAAAGATGCGCTTCGCGCCCGCCTTGTCGATCGCGTCGATGACCTCGGCATATTGGGTCATCGAAAAGCTGCCGCCTGGGGTCTGGCCGAGGGTGCGGTCGTCGAGCGCGACGATGACGATATCGCCCGAAACCGGGCGATCGCCGAGCCGGCTCGTCGCGGTCGCGATCATCCGGTCGGCAAGCTCGCCCGCCGTCGAGACGCCGACGAGGATGCTGAGCAGCAGCGCGAGCCCGAGAGTCCGCCAGCTGACGATCATCCTGTTGACAACAAGTGGCACGCGCACACGTCTCCGGCAATTGCCGGTCGTGCCTATCGGCCGATGGTTATCATCGCGTTAATGATGAAGGAAATCTTGCGGTTTTCCGGGGCGGGTGGCACCCCGGCGCGCGCTTTCAAGCCTTGCCGCCCCGCCGCGCCGAAAGGCGACCGGAGGGGCGGCAAGGGGGCGCCCGCCGCCCGCAGGCGGGGGCGCTCCGGGGGCTCAGAAAGCGGCGATGCCGGTGATCGCGCGGCCGAGGATCAGCGCGTGGACGTCGTGCGTGCCCTCGTAGGTGTTGACCGTTTCGAGGTTCATCGCGTGGCGGATGACCTGATATTCGCCGCTGATGCCGTTGCCGCCGTGCATGTCGCGCGCCGCGCGGGCGATATCGAGCGCCTTGCCGACATTGTTGCGCTTGACGATCGAGATCATCTCGGGCGCGAACCTGCCCGCGTCGATCAGCCGCCCGACGCGCAGGCTCGCCTGCAGGCCGAGCGCGATGTCGGTCTCCATGTCGGCGAGCTTTTTCTGGAACAGCTGCGTCGCGGCGAGCGGGCGGCCGAACTGGTGCCGGTCGAGCCCATATTGGCGCGCCGCGTGGAAGCAGAATTCGGCGGCGCCGAGCGCGCCCCAGCTGATCCCGTAACGCGCGCGATTGAGGCACGAGAAGGGACCTTTCAGTCCCTCGACTTCGGGGAGCAGCGCGTCGTCGGACACCTCGACCTCGTCCATCACGACCATGCCGGTGATCGAGGCGCGCAGGCTGAGCTTGCCCTCGATCTTCGGCGCCGACAGGCCCTTCATGCCCTTTTCGAGCACGAAGCCGCGGATCGCGCCGCCGTGCGCGTCCGATTTGGCCCAGACGACGAAGACGTCGGCGATCGGTGCGTTCGAGATCCACGTCTTGGTCCCCGACAGGCGATAGCCGCCGTCGACCTTGGTGGCGCGGGTGCGCATCCCGCCCGGATCGCTGCCTGCATCGGGTTCGGTGAGGCCGAAGCAGCCGATCCACTCACCGCTCGCGAGCTTCGGCAGGTAGCGCCGCTTCTGCGCTTCCGACCCGAAGGCGTGGATCGGGTACATGACGAGGCTCGACTGCACGCTCATCATCGAGCGATAGCCCGAATCGACGCGCTCGACCTCGCGCGCGACGAGGCCGTAGGCGACATAGGAGGCGCCGACGCCGCCATAGGTTTCGGGGATCGTCGGGCCGAGCAGCCCGAGCTCGCCCATCTCGCGAAAGATTTCGGGATCGGTGCTCTCGGTCGCGAACGCCTCGATCGCGCGCGGCGCAAGGCGGTCCTGCGCATAGGCGCGCGCGCTGTCGCGGATCATGCGCTCGTCGTCCTCGAGCTGATCGTCGAGGAGGAAGGGATCGGCCCAGTCGAATTTTTGCATCTTGCTGTCCTTGCTCAGGCGGCGTCGGGGACGACGGCGATCGTCTCGATCTCGATCTTCGCTTCGGCCTCGACCAGCGCGACGACCTCGACGACGGCCATCGCCGGGAAATTCTTGCCGATCAGTTCGCGATAGGCGTCGCCGATCGCGGGCAGGCTGGCGAGATATTCGTCGCGGCTGGTTACATACCAGGTCATGCGCACGATATGTTCGGGCCCCGCGCCGGCTTCGGCGAGGATCGCGAGCGTGTTGAGCAGCACCTGGCGGAACTGGCCGCCGAGATCGGCGGCGACGAAGCGTTCCTCGGCATCCCAGCCGACGACGCCGGCGGTGAAGACCATGCGGCCGGTGGCCGCGACGCCGTTGGCGTAGCCGCGCGGGCGTTTCCAGCCGGGGGGGAGAAGGCTTTGGTGGGCGGTCATGACAATTCCTTGTTCAGTCGTTCGAGGAGGTCGGGCGGCCAGGCGTGCGAGCTGCCTTCGGCCAGATTGGTGAGCACCTGCGTGAAGCGCACCGCGAAGCGCGGCGTACCGGCGCAGGCGACGTCGACCGCGAGGTCGATCGAACTGCGCCCGACGCGGGTGACCGCGACGGTGAAGTCGAGCCGGTCGCCGAGCCGGCTCGGCGCGGCGAAATCGGCGTGCAGGCTGACCGTCGGCAGGCCGAGGCCCATATCGAGGTGCAGCGTCCGCCGGTCGATGCCGAGCACCGCCGCCGTCCAGTCCTCGATCGCCGCGTCGCACAGTTCGAAATAGCGCGGATAATAAGCGATGCCCGCCGGATCGCAGTGCGCGAAGCGCAGCGGCAGGCTGGTTTCGAACATCAGGGCGCGCTCTGGGCGAGGTGCTGGCGTGCGATGACGACCTTCTGCACTTCCGACGCGCCTTCGTAGATGCGCAGCGCGCGCACCTCGCGATAGAGCGCCTCGACGGGCGTGCCGACGGTGACGCCGAGCCCGCCGAACATCTGCACCGCCTTGTCGATCACCACCTGCGCGCTGTCGGTCGCGTGGAGCTTGGCGAGCGCGGCCTCGCGCGTGTTGCGTTCGCCGCGCACGTCGCGGAGCCAGCCGGCGCGATAGATGAGGAGCGCCGACGTATCGACGTCGAGCACCATTTCGGCGAGCTTCGACTGGGTCACCGCATTGTCGGCGAGCGTCCCGGCGCCGAGCTTGCGGAGCTTCGCGCGCGCCGTGGCGTCGTCGAGCGCGCGGCGCGCGAAGCCGAGCGCCGCGGCGCCGACGGTGGTGCGGAAGATGTCGAGCGTCGCCATCGCCTGCGCAAAGCCGCGTCCCGCCTCGCCGAGCAACGCGGTTTCGGGGATCGTCATGCCGGTGAAGGTCAGCGTCGCGAGCGGGTGCGGCGCGATCACCGCGATGCGCTCGGTCACCGCAAGGCCCGCGGTGTCGGCGTCGACGATGAAGGCCGACACGCCCTTCGCGCCCGGCGCCTCGCCGGTGCGTGCGAAGAGGACATAATAGTCGGCGATGCCGCCGTTCGAGATATAGGTCTTTGCCCCGTTGACGACATAGCCGCCCGCCGTGCGCTCGGCGGTGGTGTCCATCGATGCGACGTCCGACCCCGACGCGGGCTCGGTGAGCGCGAAGGCCGCGATCTTCCGGCCCGCCGCGACCTCGGGCAGATAGGCCTGCTTCTGCGCTTCGGTGCCGAAGAGACTGATCGTGCCCGAGCCGAGTCCCTGCATCGCAAAGGCGAAATCGGCGAGCCCCGAGTGGCGCGCGAGCGTTTCGCGGATCAGTGCGAGCGAGCGGATGTCGAGGCTGTCGTGCACCCCGCCATAGGCGGCGGGGACGCAGTAGCGCAGCCAGCCGGCGTCGCCGAGCGCGCGCACCAGCTTGCGGCATTCGCCGTCGATGTCGTCCGAATGATCGTGCGCGATGTTCGCGCTGCACCAGTCGTCGAGCTCGATCGCGAGGCGGCGGTGACCGTCGTCGAGGAACGGCCAGTCGAGGAAGCTGCGGTCGGCCATCAGTCGCCCGCGAACTCGGGGGTGCGCTTTTCGGCGAAGGCTTCGAAGGCGCGGCGGAAGTCCTTGGTCGCCATGCAGATCGCCTGCGCCTGCGCTTCCATCTCGATCGCGGTTTCGACCGAGACCGACCATTCGGTGCTGAGCTGGGTCTTGGTGATGCCGTGCGCGAAGGTCGGGCCGGCGGCGAGCGATCGTGCCAGCTTGGTGGCTTCGTCGAGCAATACGTCGGCGTCGACGATGCGGTTGTGGAAGCCCCAGCGCTCGCCTTCCTCGGCGCCCATCATGCGGCCGGTGTAGAGCAGGTCCGACGCGCGGCCCTGGCCGATGATGCGCGGCAGGATCGCGCAGGCGCCCATGTCGCAGCCGGCGAGGCCGACGCGGGTGAAGAGGAAGGCGGTCTTGGCCGCCGGGGTCGCGATGCGCAGGTCCGACGCCATCGCCATGATCGCGCCGGCGCCGACGCAGATGCCGTCGATCGCGGCGATCACGGGCTGCGGACAGGCGCGCATCGCCTTGACCAGATCGCCGGTCATGCGCGTGAAGTTCAAGAGTTCGGGCATCGCCATTTCGGTGAGCGGGCCGATGATTTCATGGACGTCGCCGCCCGACGAGAAATTGCCGCCCGCGCCGGTGACGACGATCGCCTTGACCGCCGGCACATAGACGAGCGCGCGGAAGGTGTCGCGCAGTTCGGCATAGCTTTCGAAGGTCAGCGGGTTCTTGCGGTCGGGGCGGTTCAGCGTGACGGTGGCGACACCGCCTTCGAACTGCCAGCCGAAATGTTCGGGCGAAAAGCTTTCGGGATTCATGCCTCTTCCTTTCCATGGTCGGCGGCGAGCGAATCTTTGAGCGCGCCGAGGAGATCGTAAAGCGTCGTGCGCTGGTCGCGGGTGAGCCCCGCGAGCATCGCGTCGATCCAGTCGTGATGCGCGTCCGCGAGCCCCGCGAAGCAGTCGCGGCCTTCCTGCGTCAGGCGGACGATCGAGGCGCGACCGTCGCTGGGGGAGGGGGCGATGCTGACATAGCGGTCGCGCGCGAGCGTCTGGACGACGCCGGTGACATTGCCGTTCGACACGAGCAGCGCCGCCGACAATTGCCCCATCGTCATGCCTTCGGGGTGGCGATCGAGCGCGGCCATCACGTCGAAGCGCGGCAGGGTGATGCCGTGCTGGTCCGAAAAGCGCCGCTTGAGACGCTTTTCGATCACCGTGGTGCAGGTCAGCATGCGCAGCCAGAGGCGGACGTTGCCGCGATCGTCGAGCGCGCCGTCGTGCTTTTCGCGGATCGGAGCGACCTTGGTCACATCACTTCCCCGCCCGCGACCATCACCGCCTGTCCGGTGACCGAACGGCTGGCGGGCAGGCAGAGCCAGAGCACCGCTTCGGCGACCTCGGCGGGCTCGATCAGCCGTTTCTGCGGATTGTAGCGCGTCAGCTCGGCGATCGCCTCGTCGGCGCTGCGGCCGGTCTTGGCCTGGATATTGGCGACCGCCTGCCCGACGATATCGGTGTCGGTGAAGCCCGGGCACACGGCGTTGGCGGTGAGCGGGGTCGCGGCGAATTCGGTGGCGAGCGCGCGCATCAGCCCGATCGCGCCGTGCTTCGAGGCGACATAGGGGGCGGTATAACCATAGCCCTTGACCCCCGCGGTCGAGGCGACGGTGACGATGCGTCCGGCCGGCGCGGCGAGCAGGTCGGGCAGCGCCGCCTGGCAGCAATGAAAGAGCGCGTCGAGATTGACCGCCATCGTCGTGCGCCACGCCTCCGCCGTGACGCGCGCGAAGGGCGCGCTCGGCGCGACGCCGGCGTTGTTGATCAGGATCGAGATCGGACCGTGCGCGGCGCGCGCCGACGCAAAGGCGGCATCGACCGCGGCGCGATCGGCGACGTCGGCGGGGGCGACGTGCGCGCCGGGAAGCGTCGCGGCGACCGCGTCGAGCGCGTCGCGGCGGCGCCCGACGAGCGTCAGCCGCGCGCCCTCGGCCGCGAGCGCCTGCGCCACCGCGGCGCCGATCCCCGATCCGCCGCCGGTGACGACGGCATGCACATGTTCGAGCCGCATCGCTGCCTCCTGTCTCAGCCCCGCAGGGCCGCTTCCTGTTCGGCCGCGCGCTTCATGTTGCGCGCGAGCTGGCCCATGCCGTTGAGATAGGCGGGCGGCACCGCGGCGCCGCGATATTCGTGCTGCGCGGCGGCGCGCAGCGTCCACATCGGATCGATCATGTGCGGGCGGCCCAGCGCGACGAGGTCGGCGCGGCCCGCGGCGAGGATCGAATTGACATGGTCGGTCTCGAAGATGTTGCCGACCGCCATCGTCGATACGCGTGCTTCGTTGCGGATCTGGTCGGCGAAGGGGGTCTGGAACATGCGGCCGTAGACCGGCGTGCAATCGGCCCAGGTCTGCCCCGCCGAGACGTCGATCAGGTCGGCGCCCGCGGCGTGGAACGCCTCGGCGATCCGCACCGCCTCGTCGGGGGTCACGCCCTGGTCGCCCATCCAGTCGGTCGCCGAAATGCGCACCGACATCGGGCGGTCGGCGGGCCACGCCTCGCGCATCGCGGCGAACACCTCGAGCGGGAAGCGCAGCCGGTTTTCGAGGCTGCCGCCATAATCGTCGGTGCGGCGGTTCTGCATCGGGGTGATGAAGCTCGACAGGAGATAACCGTGCGCGGCGTGCAGTTCGATCATGTCGAACCCGGCGTAGATCGCCATGCGCGTCGCGGCGACGAACTGGTCGCGCACCTGATCCATATCGGTCCGCGTCATCGGGCGCGGGGGCTGGTTGGCCGCGCTCCACGGCACGTCGGACGCGGCGATCAGCGGCCAGTTTCCGGTGTCGAGCGGCTCGTCCATCCCCTCCCAGCCGATCTTCGTCGATCCCTTGGCGCCCGAATGGCCGAGCTGAAGGCAGATTTTCGCCTGGCTCTCGCGGTGGACGAAATCGACGATGCGGCGCCACGCGGCGGCATGGTCGGGGGCGTACATGCCGGGGCAGCCGGGGGTGATGCGCGCCTCGGGCGAGACGCAGGTCATTTCGGTATAGACCAGTCCCGCGCCGCCCTGCGCCCGCGTGCCATAGTGGACGAGATGGAAATCGCCGGGGGTGCCGTCCTCGGCCGAATACATCGCCATCGGCGACACGACGATGCGGTTTTCGAGCGTCATCTCGCGCAGCTGGTAGGGCGCGAACATCGGCGGTGCGTTCCGGTCCCGACCGCCGGGGGCCTGCGACTGGAACCAGCGCTCGACGCCTTCGAGCCAGCCCTTGTCGCGCAGCCGGAGATTCTCGTGGCTGACGCGCTGCGAGCGGGTGAGCAGCGAATAGGCGAACTGGATCGGCGCGAAGGGCAGGTAGCGGTCGAGCGTTTCGAACCATTCGGTCGAATTGCGCGCGCTGTTCTGGAGCTTCAGGACCTCGACGCTGCGTTCGGCCTGATATTCGGCGAGCGCGGCGGCGCGATCGAGGCCGGGGCGGCTCAGCACCTCGGCGAGCTTGATCGCATCCTCGATCGCGAGCTTGGTGCCCGATCCGATCGAGAAATGCGCGGTGTGCGCGGCGTCGCCGAGCAGGATGAGCTTGTCGTACGACCAGCGTCCGGTGATGATGCGGCGGAAATTGAGCCACGCCGCTGACCCGCGCAGGTGCGACGCGTTCGTCATCAGCCTGTTGCCGTCCAGATATTTGGCGAAGACGCGCTCGCTCCACGCGATCGCCTCGTCGGGGCCCTGCCGGTCGAGCCCGAGCTTCTCCCAGGTTTCGGGCGCCATTTCGACGATGAAGGTCGAAAGATTGTCGTCGAAACGATAGGCGTGCGCCCACACCCAGCCCTCTTCGAGCTGTTCGAAGGCGAAGGTGAAGGCGTCGAAGGTCTTGTGCGTGCCGAGCCAGATATATTTGTTGCGGCGCGTCTGGATGTCGATGTCGAAATGTTCGGCATAGGCGTCGCGGATGCGGCTGTTCGCGCCGTCGGCGGCGATGACGAGGTCGTAGTCGGCCCATTCGGCGAGGTCGGCGCTCGCTTCATGCTCGAAATGCAGCCCGACGCCGAGTTCGCGCGCGCGGTCCTGCATGATCCGGAGCAGGCGCTTGCGGCCGATGCCGATGAAACCATGGCCGGTCGAACGGACGCATTCGCCATGGATATGGACGTCGATATCGTCCCAGTGGGTGAATTCGTCGCGGATCGTCGCGCCGCTGACGGGGTCGTTCGCCATCAGATTCTCGACCGTCTGGTCCGAGAAGACGACCCCCCAGCCGAAGGTGTCGTCGGCGCGGTTGCGTTCGAACACATCGACCTGGTGCGCGGGGTCGCGCAGCTTCATCGAGATCGCGAAATAGAGGCCGGCCGGTCCGCCGCCCACGCAGGCAATCTTCACTGCAAGAGACTCCATCGGGGATTGATGCGTCGATTCCTAAGCCGCGGCACAAGAAGCTTCAAGCCTAAAATTTTAAGCTTGAAATATCCTTTATCACACAATTATTCACGTGTAGGGAATCGCTCGGAGGATCGAATATGAAGTGGCCGGCACAACGTCTCGCGACGGGATCGAAGAAAAGTTTTGGCATGTACGACGAGGCGGCGAAGCTCGACGCCGAGGGCGTCGACCTGATCCATCTCGAGTTCGGCCGGCCGCATGCGGACACCCCGCTGCACATCAAGGAGGCCGCGAAGGCGGCGCTCGACGCGGGTATCGTCCACTATGGCGATTTTCGCGGCACGCTGTCGTTCCGCGAGGCGCTGGCGCGCAAGCTGCGCGACTTCAACCGCCTCGACTACGGGGCCGACGAGATCCTCGTCACCAACGGGCTGACCCACGCCTCCTTCGCGGCCTTCATGGCGGCGATCGATCCGGGCGACGAGGTCATCCTGCTCGATCCCTATTATCCGCAGCACATCGGCAAGACCGAGATCGCGGGGGGCAAGGTGGTGATCGCCGAGCTCGACAAGGCCGACAATTTTGCGATCTCGAAAGCGCGGATCGCGGCGAAGATCACCGACAAGACGCGGATGATCGTGCTGATCAACCCCGCCAACCCGACCGGCCGCGTCTATTCGCGCGCCGAGTTGCAGGAGGTCGCGGACCTCGCGATCAAGCACGATCTGCTCGTGCTGTCGGACGAGGTGTATGAATATATCACCTATGGCGGCGCCGAGCATATCAGCATCGCCAGCCTGCCCGGGATGCGCGAGCGCACGATCACCTGCTTCGCCTTCACCAAGGCCTATTCGATGGACGGCTGGCGGATCGGCTATCTGACCGCCGATGCGGCGCTGATGCCCGCGATCCTGCGCATCGCGATGACCGACGTGACGCACGTCAACGTCTTTGTCCAGGAAGGCGCGCGCGCCGCGGTCGAGGGGCCGCAGGACGCGATGCACGCACTGGTCGAGGCCGACCGGCGCAAGCGCGACATCGTCGTGCAGGCGCTCAACCAGATGCCCGGCGTCACCTGCGCCGAGCCCGAGGGCACCATCTATGCCTTTCCCGACATCAGCGGAACGGGCAAGAGCTCGACCGACCTCGCGATGGCGATCCTCAAGGAAGCGCATGTCGTCGTCGAATCGGGCAGCTTCTATGGCCCGAGCGGCGAAGGTTATCTGCGCGTCTGCTTCGGATCCGAATCGGAAGCGCGCGTGACCGAGGCGATGGAGCGGCTCGGCCGCTTCTTCAACAGCCTCTGACAACCGACGGGCCGCATCGGGCCGACATGACAGGGAGTATTCGATGACGAAGACGCTGCGACTGGCCGCTGCCCTGATGGCCGCGCCCCTGTTCATGACCGCCGCGCCGGTGCCGCCGGCCGCGGCGAGCGAGGCGGCGCCCGCGGGCTATTCGGACCTGCTCGCGCTCTATGCCGAATTCCGCGCCTTCGTCGCGCCGCCGATGGTGAAGGGGGTTCCCGACTATTCGCCCGTGGCGATGGCGAAGCAGAAGGCCGGGCTGGAAACGTTCCAGGCGCGGCTGAAGGCGATCGACGACAGCGGCTGGCCGGTGGCGCAGCGCGTCGATTATATGGTCGTGCTCGCCGAGATGCGCGGGCTGGAATTCCAGCATCGCGTCGTCGAGCCGTGGAAGCGCGACCCCGCCTTCTACAGCACCACCAACCTTGGCTTCGGGCCGAAGATGCACGGCGCGATCGCGATCCCCAAGCTGCCGCTGGCCAAGGACAAGACCGCCGCCTTCAAGGCGCAGCTCGACGCGGTGCCCGAGGCGTTGCGGCAGGCGCGGGCGAACCTGATCGACGCGCGCGGCGACCTTGCGCGGCTCGCCATCGCGCAGAAGGCGGTCGAGGTGAACGTCTATGGCGAACTCGCCGACCGCGCGGCGAAGGTGCAGCCCGCGCTCGCAGCGCCGGCACGGCGCGCGCAGGCGGCGGCGGCGGAGTTCAAGGCCTGGCTCGAAGGCATCGAGGCGGGGCTGCCCGCGCACGGCGGCGTCGGCCGCGACAATTATGCCTGGTATCTGAAGAATGTCCTGCTGCTCCCCTACACCCCCGAAGAGATCGGGGTGATCGGCGAGCGCGAATATCAGCGCCAGCTCGCCTTCCTGAAGATCGAGGAGCATCGCAACCGCGCCATCGCGATGCCCGAACCCGTCGCGACCCGCGAGGAATTCGACGCCAAGCGCAAGGTCGAGGACGAGGATCTGCTCGCCTTCCTGCGCGACGGCGACTGGGTCACCATCCCCGACTATGTCCGGCACGACCCCGAGGAAGGGCCGTATCAATTCCCGTTCGAAAAGGACCCGTCGAAGCCGGGTCTGTTCGATCCGCCGCTGCATCTCCATTTCTTTTTTCAGGCCGAATTCCGCGACGGCCGCCCGCTGCGCGCGCACAATCTGCCCGGGCACGCCTTCGACGCCTTGCAGGCGGCGCGCGACACGCGGCCGGTGCGCGGCGCACCGCGGCTGTTCTTCGTCAACGGCCTGCGCAACGAGGGCTGGGCCTTTTATCTGGAGGAGCTGATCGTCCAGGCGGGGATGCTCGAGGACCGGCCGAAGACGCGCGAGATCGACTATATCCTCGGCGCCAAGCGCGCGGCGCGGGTGATGCCCGAGCTCAAGATGCAGGCGAACGAATGGACGTGGAGCCAGGCGAATGAATCGCTGATCGCGCGCACGCCCAAATGGATGAAGCCGGGCGACGCGGTCGCGCAGTTCGACATCGAGCTCTACCTGCGCCAGCCGGGTTATGGCATCGGCTATTATATGGGCAAGGTCGAACTCGAAAAGCTGCTCGCCGACGTTGCGATGCAGGAAGGCGACGCGTTCGACATCAAGCGCTTCCACGATCGTTTCCGCGCGGCGGGATCGATCCCCATTTCGCTGATCCGCTGGGAAATGACCGGGCGCGACGACGAAATCCGGGCGATGCGCGACTAGCGCGGCGAGCGATAAATCAGCACCATCCCGAAGCCCGACAGGCTCAGGGCTGACGGTTTATATCGAACGCACGCCGCTTACGCCGCCAATCGCCGCGCGCCGCGCACCAGCCGGCCGGGCAGCGCGCCGCTGTGCGTGCCGCCGCGGTAGGTGACGACCCCCGACACGATCGTCGCGTCGTAGCCGTCGGCGAGCTGGCGCAGCCGCCGTCCGCCCGCGGGCAGGTCGTTGACCACCGACGGATTGTGCAGGCGCAGCGCCGCGAGATCGATGATGTTGATGTCGGCCTTTGCCCCGACCGTCAGCCGGCCGCGGTCGCCGAGGCCGATCATGTCGGCGGGCTCGCTGGTCAGCGCCGCGACCGCCGTTTCGAGCGCGATGCGCTGGCCCGGCGCGGCGTCGACCGTCCAGCGCCTGAGATAGAAGGTCGGAAAGCTCGCGTCGCAGATCATGCCGTAATGCGCGCCGCCGTCGGCGAGCCCGACGACCGTGCCGGGGTGAGCGAGCATGGTGTGCACCGCGTCGAGGTTGCCGTCGCGATAATTGGCACCCGGCTGGTAGAGCAGCGCGCGGCCGTCCTGTTCGAGGAGCAGGTCATAGGCATATTCCTCCGCCGACAGGCCGAGTGCGGCGGCGCGATTGTCGATCCGGTCGGCAAGGTCGGGTTCGTAGTCGGGGGTTTCGCCCATCGGATAGGCAAAGCGGAACGCCTTGACCGTGGCGAGCGAAACCGGATTGCTGTCCTCGGGCTGTTCGGCGAGCAGCCGCGCGCGGAAATCGGGATCGCGCATCGCCGCGACCTTGTCGGTGAGCGGGCGGTCGAGCAGCGGGCGGAAACTCGGGTGCATCGAAAAGGGATGGAAGCTGAGGTCGAGACCATAGAACATGCCGACCGGCCGCGGCGCGACCTGCGCGCGGATCGGCAGCCCCGCGTCGCGCGCGTCGGTCAGCGCGTCGAGCGACGCGCGCCATTCGGCGGGGTCGCCGGCGGGCATCTGGAGCAGCGAATAGGAAAGCGGGCGCCCGGCGGCTTCGGCGAGCCGCCGCATCAGCGCGAATTCGTCGCGCGCCGGCCCCATGACGCGCGGGATGATCTGGAACACCCCGTCATCGGCGTCGCGCAGGCCGTGCGCGAGCGCGGTCAGCTCATCCTCTTCGGAAAACAGGCTGGGTGCGAGTTCGCCGGCCTTGGTGCGGTGCATCAGGTTGCGCGAGGTGCTGACCCCCAGCGCACCGGCGCGGATCGCCTCGGTGGTGAGCGCGCGCATCTGTGCCAGATCGTTCGCATTGGGCGGCTCGTGATCGGCGGCGCGGGCGCCCATCACGAAGACGCGCAGCGCTGAATGCGGCAATTGCGTCGCGACGTCGACGTCGAGCGCGCGGGCGTCGAGGGCGTCGAGATATTCGGGAAAGGTCTCCCAGTTCCACGGCAGGCCCTCGGTCATCACGACTTCGGGCACATCCTCCACCCCCTCCATCACCGCGACGAGCATGTCGCGCTGGTCGGGCTTGCACGGCGCGAAGCCGACCCCGCAATTGCCCATCAGCACCGTCGTCACGCCATGGTTGGAGGAGGGGGCGAGCCGCGTCTCCCACAAGGCCTGTCCATCATAGTGGGTGTGGACGTCGACGAAGCCGGGGGTGACGATGCGGCCGGTGGCATCGATCTCCTCGCGCCCGCGGCCGTCGACCCGGCCGATCGCGGCGATGCGGCCGTCCTGCACCGCGAGATCGCCGACCGCGCCGGGATTGCCGAGGCCGTCGACGATCGTTCCGCCGCGAATCACCAGATCATAATCGGCCATGATGCTCTCCCTGTCGCCGTTCTGCCGCGGGCATAGCATCGGCGGGCATCGCAAAATGTCATGTGGTTGACATTGTTCCGGCGGACGGCCAGCCTTGGGCATGGGGACTGCCGATCATCTCGTCGCCGACAGCTGGTTCGACGCGCTTCCGGGCGACCAGCGCGCGGGGCTGCTGGCTGGCGCGCAGGCGCGGACGATCGACGACGGCACGCATGTCTATCGCATCGGCGATCCGCCGAACGGGCTGCACGCGGTCGTGACCGGGCGGGTACGGCTGGTCAGCTATCCGGCGGCGGGGCAGGAACTCGTCAACATGATCGTCAGGCCCGGCCGCTGGTTCGGCGAACTGTCGGTGATCGACGGCCGCGAGCGCCCGCACGATGCGATCGCGGCGGGCCCCGCGCGCATCCTGACCGTCCCGATGGGGGCGATCGCCGGGCTTGCCGCGGTGGTGCCCGACCTGTGGCGAGGGCTCGCGCTGCTCAACTGCATGCATCACCGGCTCGGCATGCGCGAAGCGGCGCGCGTCCGCGCCTTGCCCGCGCTGGCGCGGCTCGCGCTGTTTCTGGCGGGCGGACGGGGGCATGTCGACGGGCGGTTCGACACGACGCAGGACGAGCTGGCGCGCATCGTCGGCGTATCGCGCCAGCACATGAACGGGCTGCTGCGACAGCTCGCCGGACAGGGGCTGATCGCGCCCGCCTATGGCGGGGTCGCGATCCGCGACCGGTCGGGGCTGCTGGCGCTCGCCGACAGGGGTTGAGGCGCCGCATGCGCCGCCGTTTCGTTTCAGGAAACGGCTTCGGACCGGACCCACGCGTCGAGCCGCTCGGCCAGCGGGCGCCATGCGAGTTCGAGGAAAAAGCCGAGTTCGGCGACGGTGTTGAGGTGGACGATCGCCGGGCGGCCGCCGGGCGTGCGCTGCGATTGCACCTCGAACACGACGCCCGCCGCCACCGGGCGATCCGCCATGTCGTCGACCGCGACCCCGACGTGAAAAATGCCTTCGCCGCGCGTATCGAGCCATTCGCGCGCATTGCCCTCGCCGATGCCGGGCTCGATCATTTCGAGGTGGATCGGACCCCATGGCGCAAAGGCGTTGCGGTTGGCGATCCGCCCCTCCCAGTCGCGGTAGCGCGCGACATAGTCGGTATCCATGTGCTTCCAGCCCGAAAGGCCGAGCAGGCGGCGGTAGCGGTCGATGCCAGCGTCGAGATCGGCGACCATGACGCCGATCTGGTACGGGACGAGCCCCGGCGGCGCGATCACCATTTGCGACGGAATTGCGCGCCGCGGAAGCGTGCGCGCAGGCTCTCGCGCCGCGCCGCGCGGTCGACCTGCGGCGTGTCGGGGGGCAAGTGGTCGCGCAGCTCCGACAGCCTGACGCGCCGCAGCGTCGGGGTCGGCGCCGCGCTCGCCTGATACCAGCGGCCCTGGACGACGCCCCTGGTGCGCCCGCCGGTGTCGAGCCAGTTGGGGACGCCGGGATCCTCGGCGGCGATCACCGCGCGGAACCTGCCGTCGGCGTCGCGCCGCGCCTGGAAGCCGTTGAGGCTCGACTGGCATTTCTCCCAGTCGATCGTGTTGAACAGCGGGTCGGCGAGCAGCACCGCCCAGTAGCGCACCGTGTCGGGCACGTCGGTCTCGAGGATCAGTGCCTCGCCCTCCGAAAATTCGAACAGTCCTTCGTAGTAGGTCTGTCCGGCGAGGCCGCCGATGTCGGACCAGCTGTTGAGCACGACGGTGTTGACGGGGTGCCGGCTCAGCGTCTTGACGAAATGGACAAAGAGCTGGGCGTAGCGTTCGGGAAAGCCCGCGAGCCGTTCGAGGCGGTGCGCGATCTCTTCGGGGGTGGGGCGGGTGAAGCCGCCGGCGTCGTCGAGCCGCTCGATCGCGAGGCGGCTGTCGACCTCATTCTCCCAGTCGTAGCTCGCCTCGCGGATGCCGATCGTGCGGGCATTGGCGGGCAATGCGTACCAGTCGCCGTCGTAGCCCGCGGGGCGTTCGGCGCTGAGGATCACCGAGAAGCGCCCCTGATCGTCGAAGGTCAGCGTGTCGGCGTCGATATGACCGACCGACGGTCCCGGCTTGTCGTCGACGCCGATATAACCCGACCCGATGCCGATGTGCAGGAACAGCGTCGTGCCCCGCCACCCCGACAGGCGATAGGTGCCGTCGCCCTCGACGAAGCTGGTGCGGTACATATAGTCGGGGTTGGGCGCCGCCGACTTGATCACCGGGTTGAGGAAGGTGAAGAAGCCCGGGACGCGGCTGTCCTGCGCGACGATCGGAGCATAGCCCTGCGCGAGGCTCATCGCCATCTGCTGGATCGCTTCCTGCTTGAGCCAGGGGTCGGCGGGGTCGATCACATGCTGAAGGCTGCGATCGATGCCCGAGATCAGTTCGATGAAGCGTTCCCATTCCATCGGGACGGCGGGGCCGGTCGACATGGCGGTTGCCCCCTTAGTTGCGCGGGATGCGGGCAAAGAATTGCTCGCCCGCGGGCTTGAGGTTGATGAGTTCGTAATAATGGCCGAGCAGCGCGGTGGTGTCGGCATAATGATAGTCGAGCGCGTCGCCGAAGCTGCCGCTGACCGCGGTGGGATAGCCCGCTGCGCCGAGTTGCGCGATCGCGGCCTTGAAGTCTTCGTCGCTCCGGACGAGGAAGCCGAGATGGTGCAGGCGGACGCCGTCCTCTTCGGCCGGGATCCAGTCGCGGTAGATCGAATCGCCCGCGGGGTCGGGTTCGATCAGTTCGATCATCGTGTCGCCGGCGAAGCTGTTGCCGATGTAGCGGGTGCCGTGGCCGGGACCCATCAGCGCCGCCATGTCCATGACATCCCATTCGGCGACCCCGAACTCGCGCGCGAGCCGCGTGCGGGCGGCGGCGAGGTTGCGCACGACATAGGCGATCTGGAAATGCTGTTTGAAAAGGACGGGGATGCTCATCTCAGGCTCCTGCGGGAACGGGGCGCTTCAGGTCGAAGCGCGCGATATAGTCGGCGAAGAGGTCGTCGACGGGGCCGCGGTCGACCGCGCGATAGCTGTGCGACGAGCGCCCGTCGGGCGGGTTGGCGGCGGCCCAGGCGGCGTAGCGGCGCTCGGCCTCGGCCGACATCGCGATGCCGAAATGGCCGTAGATGCGCGTGACGACGCCCAGCGGATCGGCGCGGATATCCTCCTGCCGGACATGGACGAATCGTGCCGGATCGCGATCCGCCGCCGCCATGCTGCGCCGGGCGGCTTCGGCCCAGAAGCTGCTTTCGCGCGCGAGCAGCGCGGCGCGGTCGATCGGCCCGCCCGCCATCAGTTCGCGGATGCCGCCGAGCAGGCTCATCAGCGACGCGATCGACGCGGCGGGGTCGCGGTGCGTCTGGACGATGCAGGCGTCGGGAAAGGCGGCGAGCAGCGCGTCGATGCCGAACGCGTGGCTGGGATTTTTCAGCAGCCACGGCCGCGCGTCGCCCAGCCCGACGAGCTGAAGCACCCGCTTGTAGCGCAGGAAGGACGGCGTCTCGTCCGCGGCGCGGAACCAGGCGTCATAGGCGGGCGCGTCGATGTTCGAGGCGAACCAGTTGCAGATGAAGCTCTGCGCCATCGGCATCAGGCATTCGTCGACCTCGTCGGCTTCGGCCGAGTGCGCCGCCATGATCGCGGGCGCCCGTGCGCGCATCGCCGCGATCCGCGCCTGCGTCGCCTGGAACAGCGGATGCGCGTCCCATGTGTCGCGCGGCGGGCGCACCATCGGGTTCGCGGTGAGCCAGCGTTCGAAACCCTGGAACTGCGGGTCCTGGCTGAGCAGCTGGTGGAGCGCGGTGGTGCCGGTGCGCGGCAGGCCGATGACGATCAGCGGGCGCGCGACCGGTTCGGCGGCATGGTCCGGATGGGCGTTCCATCCCGCCTGCGTGACCAGCCGGCCGGCGAGCGCGCCGCCGATCGTTCCTGCCACCGCCGCCTCGACCGCCGCGCCCTGCGGCGGATTGGCGTCGATCGCGTCGAGCAGCACGCGCATCGGCGCATGATAGCCCGTGTCGCCGAAGTCCTCGTGCCCCGTCGCGGCAACCGCGGCTTCGTGCAGCGCGTCGAAGCGCTTCCGCCAGCCGCTCACCGGCCGCGCCACGGATCGACGAGCAGCTTGCCGCCGCCGCCGGTTCCGGCGCGCAGCCGTTCGAAGGCGGCGGGCGCGTCGGCGAGCGCGACGGTCTCGGTCACCATCGCGCGCGCGCGGTCGCCGTCGGCGTCGAGCGCGGCGGCGCATTCGGCATAATCGTCGCGCGTGTAGATGAGCGAGAAGCGAAGGCTGACGTCCTTCATCAGCGCCATGCCCGGCACGAACTGGTCGGGCACCATGCAGAAGCCGAGCGAGACGACCTGCCCCTGCGGCCGCACGAGCGCCATCGCGCGCGCGATGGTGCCGGGGACGCCCGCGCATTCGAACACGATATCGGGCGCGCCGCCGAGTGCGGCGACGATGTCCTGCTGCGCGGTTTCGCCTTCGAGGATGAAGCTGTCGGCCCCCATCGCCTCGGCGAGCGGCCGGCGGCGGTCGCTGCTGGCGAGCAGCGCGACCGACCGGACGCCGGCGCGACGCAGCCAGAAGAGCACCGCGAGACCGATCGGACCGGGGCCGATGATCAGCGCGCGGTCGCCCGGCGCGGGGTTGGCGAGGCGGACCGCGCGGCGCCCGACGGCGAAGGGCTCGACCAGCGCGCCGTCGGCGAGCGACAGCGTCTGCGGCAGGATCGTCGCGCCGCGCTCGCTGATCTTCGCATAGTCGGCGAGCCCGCCTCCATAGCCCTTCCAGCGCGAACAGAGCACGTCGATGCCGGTGCGGCAGGCGTCGCATTCGCCGCAGCCGACGACGGGCAGCGCCGCGACATGATCGCCGACCTTCAGCCGTTCGACCCCGCGTCCGACCGCGACGACCTCGCCCGCATATTCGTGGCCGAGCTGTGCGCCGGCGGGCAGCGTGTAGCCGTGGCCGCTCGTCGAATGGAGGTCGGTACCGCACACGCCGCAGCGCGCGACGCGGATCACCGCCTCGCCCGCGCCGGGTTCGGGGTCGGGCAGGTCCTCGATGGCGAGGGGGGTGCCCACCGCCTTGAACAGGGCCGCTTTCACGTCTCGTCTCTCCCGAAGCTGTTTTTTCCTGTATAGGATTCGCAAAGAGGCGGGGCATATTCCCAAATGGGAAGGGCGGAGAGGATAGTGGACGACGAACTCGAAGCGTTGTTGCTGGCGGTCCAGGCGGGGCCGATCGACAGCCCGCCCTGGTCGGATTTCGTGCGCCGGCTGCGCGTGCGGCTCGGCGGCAACTTCGCCAACCTGATCTTTCGCCGCGCCGATGCCGATCGCGCGAGCGGGATCGAGGTCCACGACGCGCCGGCGCCGCCCGACTGGCTGTGGGACCGCTATCGCGCGCGCTTTGCCGACGCAGACCCCATTCCCTATTTCGCGATGCAGCCGGGGCGGGTCTATGCCTATGCCGAGCTCGACGGCATCGCGGCGCTGGCGCGCGATGCGTTCCGCGAGGATTTCCTGCGCGCCGCCGACCTTGAACATTTCCTGATCTTTCGCGTCGTCGAGCCCGGCGGGTGCAACATCTGGGTCACGGTCACGCGCAGCGCGGCGATGCCCGATTTCGACGCCGACGACCGCCGGCTGTGCGAGCGGCTGACGCGCGCGCTGGTACCGGCGCTGTCCTGCTATTCGGCGCTGCTCGCGCAGGCGACCGAGACCGCCGCGTATCGCCGCGCTGCCGACCTGCTCGCCTTCGGCGTCGTGACGCTCGATTCGACCGGCCGCGTGGTGGGGGTCGACGATGCCGCGCAGCGCTGGATCGACACCGCTGGCGCTCTCGTCATCCACGGTGACCGCCCGCACGCGATCGACCGCAAGGTTGACCTGCCGCAGCGCATCGCCGCGGCGCTGGCGTCGGGCGAGGCCGAAGCGATCCATCTTGGCGATGCCGACGGCATCGACCTGTTGCTCGTGCCGTCGCCGCCGCGCGTCGACGCGGGGCCGCGCGCGGCGCGGCTGACGCTGTACCTGTCGGGGCGGCGCCCGCCGCAGCGCGACATATCGGCGCATGTCGCGGCGCTGTTCGGGCTGAGCGACACGCAGGCGCGCCTCGCGATGCTGCTCGCCAACGGCCGCGCGCTCGCCGAAGCCGCGGCGGAGATCGGCATCACCGAACAGACCGCGCGCACCTATTCGAAGGATATCTATGCGCGTACCGGCACCGCGCGGCAGGGCGAGCTGATCCAGCGCATCCTGACCAGCGTGGCGGTGCTCGACTGAGCAAGGTGGGGCGTGGCGTTCGTCAGGCCGGTGCCGGGGCGGTTTCGGGGTGGGGAGCGGGCTTTCCTGCCTGACTTCGTCATCCCGGACTTGATCCGGGATCCATAGCAGCGTCGAAGTCATGGACCCCGGATCAAGTCCGGGGCGACGATGAAAGACAGGGCCGTAGCCGGTCGAAGCGACCCCGCTCCTCCCTGTCGCGCAGCGATGGGGAGGGGGACCGCCGCCGCAGGCGGTGGTGGAGGGGCCAGCAACGTTGCGCCATGGCCCCTCCGTCAGCGCTGCACGCTGTCACCTCCCCATGGCTTCGCCACAGGGAGGAGCGAACCTCCGCTTCTGGTCAAAAATCAGACCTTGTACGAATCATAGAGTTATATTAGTTATATGATTGTTGGTTCATCCGAACCTCCAATCAGGGCAACTCCAATCGAGCCGGTCTTTCGGGACCGGCTCGCTTTTTATCGGCTGTCGGAGCCGGCATCGCCGCGCGGCCGGTCGTGGAAGCGCTGGCGCCGCGCCGCGGCGTCGCGGTCGAAGCCTGCGTTGCGCATGATCTCGTGGTCGATCCCTTCGGCGAGGCGCATGCCGTCGGTGTTGTAGACCAGCCGCTTGTTCTCGGCATTGCTGTGCCAGCTGTTGGCGAGGATCGTCGCCGCAAGCTCGCCGACCGCGGCGTCGAGTTCGCCCGCGGGCACGCACTGGTTGACGAGCCCCATCGCCAGCGCATCCGCGGCGCCATAGGGACGGCAGGTGATCATCATCTCGAGCGCCTTCGCCTGGCCGACGCGCCGCGGCAGCCGCTGCGACATGCCCCAGCCCGGAACCAGCCCCCATTTGCCGTGGGTGTCGGCGAAACGCGCACTTTCGTCGCAGAGGATGAAGTCGGCCGCGAGCGCGAGTTCGAGCCCGCCGGTGAAACAGGTCCCGCGCACCGCGGCGATCACCGGCTGGCGCAGCCGCGTCAGCAGTTCGAGCGTCTGCACCTCGCGCCGCAGCCAGCCGAGCGCGTCGGCGTGCGGTTTTTCGGAGAGGTCGTGCCCCGCACAGAAATGATCGCCCGCGCCGGCGATCACGACGAGCCCGATCATACGGTCATCGTGCAGGGCGAGCAGGTGGCGGCGCAGCGTGCGGAACAGCTCGCGGTTGATCGCATTGCGCTTTTCGGGGCGGTTGAGCGTCAGCGTCGCCACGCCATCGGCATCGGTGCGCAGCACCAGTTCGTCGGTCGTCGCGTCGGTCATCACAGCAACTCCGGTTGTGCCAGCGCCTGCCCGATCGCTTTCACGAAGCGCGCAGCGTCGGCGCCGTTGATCACGCGGTGGTCATAGCTCAGCGACAGCGGCATCATCGATCGCGGCTGGAAGGCGGACCCGTCCCACACCGGCTGCACACGCGACGGCGTGACGCCGAGGATCGCGACCTCGGGCTGGTTGATGATCGGGGTAAAGCCGGTGCCGCCGATCCCGCCGAGCGAGGTGATCGTGATGCACCCGCCCGACATGACGCTCATCGGCAGCCCCTTGTCGCGCGCCTGCGCGCTGAGGGCGGCAAGCTCGCCGGCGAGCGCCGCGACATCCTTCCGGTCGGCGTCGTGCAGCACCGGGACGAGCAGCCCGAGCGGTCCGTCGACCGCGATGCCGATATGGCAATAAAGTTTGCGCACCAGCGTCTTGCCGTCCTGCGACAGCGAGGCGTTGAACTGCGGATAAGCGGCCATCGCCCGGGCCAGCGCCTTGACGAGATAGATCAGCGGCGAAATCTTGACCCCCGCGGGGAGGGTCCTGCGGTGCGCGTCGAGCGCGGTGACATCGACCGCGTCGTGGTGCGTGACGTGCGGAATCTGGGTCCAGCTCTGCGTCAGGCGCCGCGCGACGACCTTCTGGAAATTGTTCATCGGTGCCGCCTCGACGGGTCCGAAGGCGGCGAATTCTTCTTCGGGGGAAGGCTGGGTCATCTTGTCCTCTCGCTGTTCCGGCGCTTGATTGCCGACGCCGTCCCGCACAGGAATGTGCAGCGGGACGGACTCCGCTCTTGCACGAATATATCATAATCATATAGACTTTAATGCAAGAGAGATACGCTTCGATGGCGAGGGTTATGACGGAAGAGGAATATGCTGCGCTCGGTTTGCAGGGCCCCCCGGCCCGCATCGATCCCCCCCGCGCGCCGCGCGACGTCGCGAGCCTGATCGCGCGCGCCGCGGCGGCCTGTCCCGGCGACGAGGCGCTCGTCGACGCGCAGGGCCGCTATGATTTCGGCGAGCTGGCGGCGGCGGTCACCGCCGCGGCGGCGCTGTTCGACGCGGCCGGGATTCGGCCGGGCGATCGAGTCGCGGCGTCGCTCGGCAATGAAAACAGTCTCGTGATCGCCTTTTTCGCGGCGATGCGGCTCGGCGCGGTGTGGGTGGGAATCAACAAGATCCTGCCGCCCGACGACAAGCGCTACATATTGGCGCACAGCGGCGCGACGCTGCTGCTGACCGACGCGAGCCTCGAGGAACAGGTCGTGGCGCTGCGCGACGGCGCGCCCGAACTGGCGCATGTCTGGATCCTCGATGCGCCGGGGCGCGACGGCGGCTGGCACGCGGCGCTCGCCGACGCGGCGAATGCGGTGGCTCCGGCCCCCGACATCGATCCCTTCGCCCCCGCGGCGATCATGTACACCAGCGGCACCACCGGCGTGCCCAAGGGCGTCGTCCACAGCCAGCACAACATGATCGTCGTGCCCGCCGCGGCCTTCGCGCACGGGCTGATGACGCCCGAGGCGCGGCGCGGATCGGCGCTGCCGCTGACGATCACCAACGTGATGATCCTCGGCCCGGTGTCGGCCTTCCTTGCGTGCAAGCCCTTCCTGTTCGCGCCGTCGATCAAGATCGAGCCGCTGATCGGCTGGATCCGCGACCAGCGCGTCGGACAGGTCGCGTTCGTGCCGACGATGATCTACGACCTGCTCCAGGCCGATCTCGACCTGCCCGAACATTTCCGCATGGCGTCGGGCGGCGCGCCGCTGCCGCACGCGATCCGCGCGGCCTTCTTCCGGCGCCACGGCTATCATGTCTCGCCCTCCTACGGGCTGACCGAGGCGCCGACGGTGGTTGCGCACAGCTTCGATGCGGTGCCCCCCGACGGCGCGAGCGGGCATGCGCTGCCGCATCTCGATATCTCGATCCGCGACGGCGACGGAAACCCGGTGCCCACCGGTACCGTCGGCGAAGTCTGTTTTTCGGCGACGCAGGCGGGCGAATGGGCGAATGTCTACACGCCGCCGCTCGGTTACTGGCGCGAGGCGGACAAGACCGCGGCGCTGCTGCGCGGCGGGGTGGTCCATTCGGGTGATCACGGCAGCCTCGACGCTGACGGCTGGCTGACGATCGCCGACCGCAGCTCCGAACTGATCCTGCGCGGCGGATCGAACGTCTATCCGGCCGAGATCGAGCGCGTGCTGCACGGGCACGACGGCGTCGCCGACTGCGCGGTGGTCGGCAAGCCCGACCTGCGCATGGGCATGCTGACGGTGGCGTGCATCCAGCTGGCCCACGCCGACCTCGACCCCGCGGCGATCGAGGCCGAACTCGTCGCGCTCTGCCGCGAAAGGCTGACGCGCTACAAGATACCCGACGAATGGCGTTTCCTCGACGCCTTTCCGCGCAACGCGATGGGCAAGGTGGTCAAGCCGAAGCTGCGCGAGATGGTCGCCGCCGCCGACTGACGAACACCGCCGAACGAAGGAACTGCCATGCCCCAGCCCATAAGCTTTCACCGCCGGCTTGCCGGCTGGCGCGCGATCGTCACCGGCGCCGGCACGCTCGGCGACGGGGTCGGTACCGGCAAGGCGATTGCGGCGCTGTTCGCCGCCGAGGGCGCGCGCGTCGCGCTGCTCGATATCGAGGCCGATCGGGCCGAGGCGACGCTGGCGCTGGTGCGCGAACTGGGCGGCGAGGGGCTGGTGGTCGCGGGCAATGTCGCCGACCCCGCCGACGCCGCGCGCATGGTCGCGGAGAGCCTGGGCTGGCTCGGCGGGCTCGACGTGCTCGTCAACAATATCGGCATCGGCGCGGGCGCGGGGCGGCTGCACGACGTCGCCGACGCCGACATCGACCGCGTGCTGTCGGTCAACCTCGGCACGATCTACAACATGTGCCGCCACGCGATGCCCGCGCTGCTGGCGGGGCAGGGCAGGGCGATCGTCAACATCTCGTCGGTTGCCGGCATCCGCGCGCACGGCAACGCCGCCTATGGCCCCAGCAAGGCGGCGGTGCAGCAGCTCACCGCCGAGCTCGCGGTCATGTACGGGCGCGACGGCATTCGCGCCAATTGCGTCGCGCCGGGGCATATCGTCACCCCGATGGTCGCCGCGCATCTGGAGGGCGAGCGCCGCCGCATCCGCAGCGCGATCGCGCCGCTCGGGGTCGAGGGCGACGCGTGGGACATCGCGCAGGCGGCGCTGTTTCTCGCCGGTCCCGAAAGCCGCTTCGTCACCGGGGTGACGCTGCCCGTCGACGGCGGGGTAACGCAGGTCGGCCCGCTCGCCGCCTACGAACGGGTGACCGGCGAATGAGCGACGCCTATGCGTCGGCGCTCGCCGGTTTCGCGGCGCCGCTCGCGGCCGCGGCGTTGCTCGCCGAGGCCGAGGCGCGCACGGGGCTGTCCGACTGGGGCGGCAGGCGCTGGGGCGAGGACCGCTTCCGCCACGATTTCGCGCTGCTCTGCGACGAAATCGAGGCAAGCGCCGCGCTGACCGCGACCGGGCGCAGCCGGACGCACAGCCGCCTGATGACGATGCTTGTCTCGCGACTCGGCTATCTGGATGCACGCAAGGCGGCGAAGGGCGCCGATGCCGAGCGGATCGCCGCGCCGCTGATCGGATCGGGCATGCCGCGCGCGGGCACGACCTTCCTCCACGGGCTGTTCGCGCGGGACCCCGCCAACCGCGCGGTGCCGGCGTGGCAAGCCGCGATGCCGGCACCGCTGGCGGACGGCGGCGACCGCGCCGCGCTCTACGCCCGCATCCTCGCCTTTCAGGGCATGACCGCGCCCGACGTCACCGCGATCCATCCTTTCGGATCGGAGCTGCCCGAGGAATGCATCTTCCTGCAGGAAGGCAATCTCGGCAGCCTTTATGGCGTCTACTGGAACGTGCCCCGCTATCAGGCCGCGATTGCCGGCAAGATGCCCTCGGCCTTCGCGTGGCAGGTCGGGGTGATGCAATATCTGCAGGCGGGCGGGCCGCCGCGGCGCTGGGCGCTCAAGGGGCCGGGGCATCTGTTCGCCTGGCGCGAGCTGCTGATCGCCTTTCCCGACGCGCGCCTCTATGTGAACCATCGCGACCCGGGCAAGGTCATCCCGTCGATCGCCAGCCTCTTCGCGAGGCTGCGCGCGCTCTTTTCGGACGATGCGGTCGACCCGGCGGCGATCGGCGCGCAGCAGCTTGCGGCGTGGCAACATGCGACGGGCGAATATGCGGCATGGCGCGACTGCGAGGGCGTCGAAGCCTGCGTGAGCGACGTGCGTTTCACCGATCTGGTCACCGATCCGCTTGCCACCGTCGCGCGCGTCTATGACGAGCTCGGGATCGGCTTCACCGCCGACGCGCGCGATGCGATGGCGCGGCACCTCGAAACCGATCCCCACGCCGCGGCGCCGAAGCGCGCCTATCGGCTCGCCGACTACGGCCTCGACGAAGCGGCGATCGAGGCCGCCTTCGCTCCCTATATCGAACGCTTTTCCATCGAGCGGGAGAAACGCCAGTGACCAATCCCATCGCCAACCCCGGCCAGTTCGTCGCCGAGGCGGATGTGTGCGCGATGCGGGGCGACGAGCGCGTCGCCGCGGCGCGGACGCAGATCGAAATGCTCTTCGCGCGCGGATACGGCGACCGCATCCCGGCCGAATCGCGCCCGCTGCTCGGCGCCTTCGCCGACGAATATCTCAACAACTGGCTGTTCAAGGCGGCGGCTTCGGACGCGCAGCATCCGCGCTTCGTGCGCAACTTCATGCCCGCCCACGACTGGTTCGGGCACGCCGTGCCCGGCGCGCGCACGGGCGGCGACAATCCCGACAATTGCTACCGGCTTGCCGGGGTCGAGCACGGCACGCGGTACCGCATCGCCGGGCGCATCCGCGATGCGAAGCCCGCGAACATCTCGTTCACGCTGACCGCCAACTACGGGACGTCGCAGACGATCCAGACGCTCGAGGATCACGAACTCGAGCTGGCGGACGACGGAAGCTTCGAATTGTGGATCGACGACGGCAGCGGCGATGCGGGACCGAACCGGCTGGTCACCCGGCCGGGCGTCAAATTCCTGTTCGTGCGCGATTCGATCATGGACTGGGCGACCGAGACGCCGCTGGAGCTTTCGATCGAACGGCTGGGCGACGCGAAGGCGGCGCCGGTCACCGTCGACGAGATGGCGACGCGCGGCGTCGAGCACGCGCTCGGCGACCTCTATCTCTATTTCTGGTTCCAGAATGTGTGGAGCGGCCTCGCCCCCAATAGCATCACGCCGCCGCAATCCTTTCGCGGCGCCGGCGGCGGGCTGGTGACTCAGGGGATTTCGAACGGCAGCTATCGCCTCGGCCCCGACGACGCCGCGATCCTCGAATATGACCCCGCGGGGGCGGGCTATGCCGCGGTGCAGCTCACCGAATGGCTCTACCGCTCGCGCGACTATCACCGCATCCAGTCGAGCCTGACCGCCGCGCAGTCGGCGATCGATCGCGACGGCCGCATCCGCGTCGTCATCGCACGGCGCGATCCGGGGGTGTGGAACTGGCTCGATACCGGGGGGCACGAGCATGTGTTTTCGATCCTGCGCTGGCAACGGATGCGCGCAGACGGCCCGGCGATCGCATCGACGCTGCATCTGACCCGCGTCGACCGGCTGAAAAGCGAACTGCCCGCCGACACGCGCTGGGTCGACGCCGACGCGCGCGCGGCGCAGCTCGCGGCGCGGGTCGCCGCCTATGACCGGCGGATCGTTTGACGCGATGATGCCGCGCCGCGCGCCGTTGCTCGCGCTGCGGGCGGGGGAGGGCGATGCCCGCTTCGCGGCGGGCGTGCCCGAGCCCTTGTGCGTGGGACCGCCGGGGCGCCAGTTCCTGTTCGGCGGCATCGCGCTCGCCGCCGCGATCGAGGCGATGGAACGGCGAACCGCGCTGCCCGCGATCTTCGCGTCGCTGCAGTTCATCGCGCAGGCGCGCCCGGGCGACCGGTTGCGCTTCGATGTCGCGCTGGCCGCCGATGGCCGCTCGGTGCGGCAGTGCGGGGTGACGGGCTGGTGCGGCGAGGCCCT
The DNA here is from genome assembly GCF_022701295.1 of Sphingopyxis sp. YF1. Classification (NCBI taxonomy): domain Bacteria; kingdom Pseudomonadati; phylum Pseudomonadota; class Alphaproteobacteria; order Sphingomonadales; family Sphingopyxidaceae; genus Sphingopyxis; species Sphingopyxis sp. YF1. The sequence goes on along the minus strand of NZ_CP033204.1, from coordinate 2,864,466 downwards.
GTTCGTCCAGGGACACGGCGCCTGCGGGCGCCGCGACGCCGCGGTGCTGTACCAGGGCGTCGTCCGGCCGGCGGTCGCGCCGCCCGCTGCCTGCCCCGAACGCTCGGTCGCGCGCCTGCTGTCGTCGAACCTCAACGCGCTGCTCGAATTCCGGCTGGCGGAGGGCGAATTTCCCGACCGCGCGGGGTGGACGGGACCGGGCGATGCCGACCTGTCGTGCTGGGTCCGTCCGCGCGATGGCGCGCCGCTCGACCGCCGCAGGCTGGCGGTGATCGCCGACTGCGCGGCGCTGGCGCTCCCGGGCGCGCTGGGCCGGCCGGCGAGCGGGAGCAGCCTCGACAACATGATCCGCTTCACCGCCGCGCCGGTGGGCACGTGGGTGCTGGCCCGGATGCGCGTCGAGGGGATCGGCGACGGCGTGGCGCATGTCGCGACACATCTGTTCGCGGAGGACGGCGCGCTGCTCGCGGTCGCGGGGCAATCGATGCTGCTGCGGACCGGAGGTGCCGGCGCGGGAGCATCGACGCCCGGTTGATTGTGAGCGACCGGCGGACGGTCGGCGGGGGCATTGGGGAGCGTATCCTTGGGAGAGCCCCGCACCGCCGCCTTTCTCGACGGTTCTAGCGCTTGCTTTCCGCCAGCGCATCGCGGGCACCGCGCAGGCCCATATACTGGTCGGCGAGCATCCAGTCCTGCCGTGCGAGCTGGGGGTCGGAGAGGCTGATTTGCCGCGCCTCGTCGAGCAGGCGTCCGGCCTTTGCCGCCGCGTCGCCCGACAGCAGGGAATAGCTTTTCGCGAGCGCGTGGATTTCCCACCCCGCGGGGACGTGGCGATAGGTGTCGATATAGGTTTCGCCGCCGGCGCGCGCGACCATGACGTCGGTCGAAAAATTGCGGTCGATCGGCGACAGCTTGTCGATCCCCGCGACGAAGCCCGCCGCGATCTCCCTTGCCTCGGCCTCGCCGACCTCGGGCAGCAGCGCGAGCGTCGCCATCGCCGAGATCGACGGGGCCTCGGTGCGCAGGCTGTTGTCGGGATAGTCGGCCCAGTTGACCCCCGATTTCGGACGCCGCCGCTTCAGCCATTCGACCGCGCGGCTGCGCGCGGTGCGGATTTTGGCCTGGAGCGCCGCGTCGCCCGCGACCGCCGCGTCGGCCTCGCGCAGCGCGATGACCGCAAAGGCGGTGACATAGGTCGCGGCATTGTCGGGGCGGTCGGCGGCGTCCATCGCGCTCGACCACCAGCCCTCGCGATTCTGCGCCGCGAGCAGCGCGTCGACGACGGATGCGGGCGGCGCGCGTCCGGCGGCGCCATAGGCCTTGAGCGTCCACAGCGAGACGAAGGTGAAGGGCGCGCCCTCGACGATCACGCAGTGGCAGCCGGCGCCGAGGAATTTTTCGACCGCGGCGTCGAAGCGCGCGAGCTTTGCAGGATCGCGCCCCGTGTCGACCGCGAACAATTGGGCGAGTCCCCAGAAAATCTTGCCGTTGGTCGAACCCTCGGTGTCGCCGAGCGCGCTGACGACGGCGTTGGCGATGACGGGTTCGGTCGCGGTGACCGTCCTGTCGAGGCTCGCCTCGACCGCGGCCTGATCGAAGGCGGCGAGGTGCGCGCTGTAATACCAGCCGCCACCGGCGACCGCGGCGATCGCGAGCGCCGCAGCGCCGCCGAGCGCGAGCGGCGACAGGCGGCGGCGGCGCGCCGCGGGCGCCGGGCCGGGCGGCGTTTCGTCCGCCGCGGCGCCGGCTGCGCTGCCGCCGCCCGACAGGCGCCGGTCGATCGCCGCGAGCACGCGCTGCCAGCCCGGATGCGCCGCATTGCCGTCGAAGGTCGACAGGTCGACGACATTGACGTTGTAGAATTCGGCGGGCAGCGCCTCGGGGTCCATTTTCTCGAGCCCGATCGCCACCAGCGAGCCGCGGTCGAGCCCGATGCGGCTTTCGATGCGGACCCAGCGGCGCTGGATCGCGGCGGGGGTCCAGCAGCCGAGCACGACCTTCGCACCCTTGACCGCGCGGTCGATGACGTCGGGAAATTCGGCGCCGGCGTCGATCCCCTCGGCGTCGAAAAAGACGGCGTGGCCGCGCGCGATCAGCAGGTCGCGCAGCCGCGTCGCCCGATCGGCATCGGCGCGGCTGTAGCTGATGAAAATGTCATAGGGACGCGCATCCAGCGCCTCTGCCCCGTCCGCCGTCATGGCCGCCGCAACCTTTCATCCCATGTGGCGTGATACACCGACGCAGCGATAGCAGCCCCGCGACGCATGGCAAGTCGCTTGACGATCGCGACGAACCGTTCCATTTTGTCGATGAATCGAGCGAAAGGAAATCCCGCATGACCGAGCGCGCATCCGTTCCCCCCGTCCCGCCGTCGCCGTGGGGGGAGCGCGAGAAGCGCGAGCGCAGCCCGGGGGTGAAGCTGGCGATCGCGGTGCTGATCGCGGTCGCGCTGATGGTGCCGCTGCTGATGGTCTATGGCCTGCTGTGGGACCGCCAGCAGCAGGCCGAGACCGCGCAGGCGTCGATCGGGCAGGGCTGGGGCGGCCAGCAGACGATCGCGGGGCCGGTGATCGTCATCCCCTATCGCGCCACCGAACAGCAGACGGTGACCGAGAATGGCCGCGACGTGACGCGCACGGTCGAGACGGTCAGGAACCTCTATCTGTCGCCGCAGACAAACAGGGCCGAGGTCGTCATCAAGCCCGAGAAGCGCCGCAAGGCGATCTACGAGACCGTCGTCTATGAAAGCCAGATCGCGGGACGCGCCGATTTCGTGCTGCCCGCCGACATCGCGCGCTACGGCGTGGCGCGCGAGGCGCTGCTGCTCGACCGCGCCGAGCTGCGGCTGGGGATCAGCGATGCGCGCGGGCTGGTCGACGGCAACAGCCTTGCGGTCAACGGCGCCGCGGTGCCGCTCCAGCCGGGCAAGGGGCTGCTCTCGACGGGCAATTCGGGGACCTTCGCCTTCGTCGACTGGACCGGTGCGGCGCCGATGAAGGTCGACTACCGGATCGGGGTGCGCGGTCTCGGCGATTTCCGGCTGGTGCCGCGCGGGGTCGACACGCGCTGGACGGTCAAATCGAGCTGGCCGAACCCGAGCTTCGGCGGCGACTTCCTGCCCGCGACGCGCAAGGTCGGCGCGGAGGGTTTCACCGCGACCTATGCGATCCCCAACCTCGCCCTGGGGCAGGCGCAGGTGCTGACCGGCGACCTGTCGGCGCCCAACGTCAGCTATGGCGGCGGCGGGCGCACCGATGCGATGGCGGTCGAGACCGCGGTCGCCGATGCGGCCGCGTCGGCGGAAGCGTCGGGCGGCACCGCCAAGGCGGTCGCGATCAGCCTGATCGAGCCCGTCGACCTGTACAGCCAGGTCGACCGCAGCATCAAATACGGCTTCCTGTTCATCGGTTTCACCTTCGTCGCCTTCCTGATGTTCGACGTGATCGCGGGCGCGCGCGTCGCGGCGGCCGAATATCTGCTCACCGGGGTGGCGCTGGTGCTGTTCTTCGTGCTGCTGCTCGCCTTTGCCGAGGTGATCGGCTTCACCCCCGCCTATCTCGCCGCGTCGGGGGCGATCATCGGGCTGCTCGCGGCGTATAGCGCGGCGGTGCTGCGGAGCTGGAAACGCGCGCGCTTCCTCGCGGCGATGCTGATCGGGCTCTACGCCCTGCTCTATGTGCTGCTCAACCTCGAGGCATACTCGCTGCTGATCGGGTCGGTGCTGATGTTCATCGCGCTCGCGGGGGTGATGTACATGACGCGCGGCGTCGACTGGGGCGGGGTGGGGAAGAAGGAGGCGGCGGCTTAGCGCTCCTCTTCTTCGTCATTGCGAGGAGCGAAGCGACGAAGCAATCCAGAGTGGCGTAAACCCGCCCTGGATTGCTTCCCCCGGCTTACGCCGGGGTCGCGATGACGAACTGGGTTACCGCCAGCGCAGATTGTCGCGCGACAGGTCGGCGAGGCTCTTGGCGCCCATCAGTTTCATCCCGCGTTCCATCTCGGCGCGCAGCTGGGCGATCGCACGCGTCACGCCGTCCTCGCCCGCCGCGGCGAGCGCGTAGAGGTAGAGGCGGCCGCCCGAGCAGGCCTTCGCACCGACCGACAGCGCCTTGAGCACATGCGTCCCGCGGGTGATGCCGCCGTCGCAGATCACCTCGATCCGGTCGCCGACCGCGTCGACGATCTCGGCGAGCGCGTCGAAGGGCGCGCGGCTGCCGTCGAGCTGGCGCCCGCCATGGTTCGACACCATGATCGCGCTGGCGCCGATGTCGACCGCGCGGCGCGCATCCTCGACCGCGACGATGCCCTTGAGGCAGAAGGGGCCGTCCCATTTTTTGCGGATCGCCTCGGCGCGTTTCCAGTCGAGGCTCTGGTCGAGCATCGAGGTGAAATATTCGGCGACCGATTTGGGGACGCTCGACCCTTCGGACACGTGCGTCGCGAGGTTGGGCAGGCTGAACTTCTCGCGCAGGACATAGTTGAGCCCCCAGCCGGGCTTGATCGCATAGCTCAGCAGGTTGCGCGCCGTGAAGCGCGGGGGCGAGGTGAAGCCCGAGCGCAGGCAGCGTTCGCGGTTGCCGCCGACGATCGTGTCGACGGTGAGCGCGACCGCGTCGAATTTCGCTTCGCGCGCGGCTTCGAGCATCGCCTGGTTGAGCCCTTCGTCGTGGTGGACGTAGAGCTGGAACAGCTTGGGGCCATCGGTGAGCGCGCCCGCCTCGGCGAGGCCGATCGTCGCGAGGCTGGAGATCCCCGCGACGGTGCCGGCGTTCGCCGCGGCGCGCAGCACCGCGCGCTCGCCCTGCCAGTGGAACAGCCGCTGGAGCGCGGTCGGCGAGAGGAAGAGCGGCATCGCGATCTCGCGCCCGAACAAGGTCGTTTTCATGTCGACGGAGTCGACCCCGGCGAGCACGCGCGGGACAAGATCGCAGGCGTCGAACGCTTCGCGGTTGCGGCGGCGCGTGACCTCGTCGTCGGCGGCGCCGTCGATATAGTCGAACACCGGCCAGGGCAGGCGGCGCTTCGCGAGCGCGCGGAAATCGTCGATATTGTGGCAGTCGGTGAGTTTCATCGGAGCCCCGCTCTTGCCCCGTCGTTGCGAGCGTAGCGAAGCAATCGAGGGTGGTTTACCCGGGGTCTGGATCGCCGCGTCCCCCGGGTCAAGCCCCGAGGCCTTGCAAGGGCGAAATCAGGCCCCCGTCTCATAAACGCGGCGTCACAGCCGAACGGGCGCAGGCCGGGCCATGGCGAGAAGGACTCGGCCAGTTCGTCGTATCGGCTGATTGGCCCCTGAACCGGAACGGCGGCGGTAGGAACGGCTCAAGCCTGCCGCGGCGGATCGTATAGCGGACCGGCATCCCAAGTCGGCGGGAGATCGAGATCGGCCTGTCCGCACCAAGTCAGGAGTCCAGCCTTGTAAGCCTCACTCTCGACCAGTTCGGAATGGACCGTCCGCATGGCGAGCAGGAGCGCCTGGACACCATCTTCCCCGCTCGCATACCGGCGAAACTCTCGCTCCGGCCATCCTACAAGATAGCGGCACTGGAATTCGCCTCCGGGGGCTCTCGATGGCGCGAAGAAGCGGACAACCAATTCCTCGCCATCGAGCTCAAACCTGCGTTCCGCATATGGTGCTTCGGTCATCACCCCTCCATCGCTGCGGGACCGGTCTGGCACGAGGCCGGGGAACCGGCAACTTTTCTGCGCACGGCCTAGAAAACCGTGCGCGCCGCCGCCGTGCCCTTGGTTGCGAAGGCGAAGCGCGGTTCGATCGCGAGGTTCGCATTGAGGATATGTGCGGCGACGCGCTTGCCGACCGCGGGGCCGTTCTTGAAGCCGTGCCCCGATCCGCCGCCGACGAGCCAGACGTGCGGTTGACCGGGAAAGCGATCGATCAGATAGTCGCCGTTCGAGCTGTTTTCATATTGGCAGACGCGGCCGCCGATCAGCGGCGCATCGGCAAGGCCCGGGAAGCGCCGCGCGAGATAGGCGCGCGCCTCGGCGATACCCGCGGGGGTCAGCTGGCGGTCGAGCGTGTCGGGATCGATCACCGGGCCGTGCGCATCGATCGCGATCTTGAACCCCGCGCCTTCGAGGTCGGGGATGCCATAGACGATGCGGCCGTTGTTGAAATCGGCCCACACCGGCAGCTCGGGCGGGGCGAAGCGCGTGTCGCCCTGCGGCGCGCCGAAATGATAGACCTCCTGCCGCGTCGCGACGATCTTGTACATCAGCTGCTGCGGGAAGAGCTCGGCGAGCCATGGCCCGCAGCAATAGACGAGATGATCGGCGGTGCCGCCGTCGGGCAGCGTGTGGCGCTGGATCTTCTTCGACAGGAGGGGGGCGGGCATGACGACGCGCTCGACCGCGATTCCGGCGTCGGCGATCACCTCCTGCACCCCGCGTCCGGCGATCAGCGCGCCGGCTTCGGTCTCGAGGATGCCGCTTTCGCCCTGATAGAACTGGATCTGGCGGTATTTATTCTGGAGCCAGGCGACGTCGCCATGCTCGTGGCGTACGCGGTTCGCCTGGAGCCAGGCGAGCGATTGCGCGGTGTAGGCGTCGCCCTGCGGCGCGAACCAGAGGACGCCGGTGTTGTGGAAGATCGGGGCGCTCGCGCTGTCCGATACATTCTTCCAATAGGGCAGCGAGTCGCGCGCCATGTCCGAATAGATTGTGTCGGCGCCGTAGCCCATGCGCAGGACGCGGCTTTCGCCGCCCGAAGAGGCGCGCGCGTGGCCGGCGCCATAGGCGTCGAACAGGCGGACGCTCTTGCCCGCGCGCAGCAGGTGCCACGCGGTCCACGCGCCGAAGACCCCCGCGCCGATTACCGCGACGTCGACATGCTGAACCGTCGGTCCGGCGTCCTTGCGCTTTTTCGCCTTGCGCTCCTTGCGTTCGGCCGCGGCGGCGCTGGCCGCGACGGGCAGCGCGGCGAGGCCGCCGAGCAGCGCGCGGCGCGACGTCATGCTGTCGCCGCCGTGGCCCACGCGACCAGCGCGCGGCCGCGCCCCGCCAGCGCGGCGAGGTCGGCGGCGTCGCCGAGCAGCCAGCATTCGCCGGGTTGCCACGCTCGGCCGTCGAGCGTGCCTTCGCCGTCGATGGGGACGAACCAGACCGGACCGCGCGCGCCGAGGTCGGGGAGCGCCGCGAAATCCTCGCTATGGATTTCGGCCATGCCGAACTTGGGGCCGTCGACCAGCCGGTCGATGCCGACCGCGACCGGCGTGCGCAGATTGGCGGTCAGATAGGGGCCCGCCTCGGCGCAAGCCATCGCTTCGTCGAGATGCAATTCGCGCGGACGGCCATAGTCGTAGAGGCGATAGGTGATGTCGGCATATTGCTGCACCTCGATCAGCGACAGCCCGCCGCCGATCGCGTGGATGGTCCCAGGGGTGACGTGGAAATGATCGCCGGGGGCGATGGGTTTCCAGTCGATCAGCTCCTCGATGCTGCCGTCGAGCGCGGCGGCGCGCAATTGTTCGGGGCTGACGCGCTGTTCGAGCCCGAGCCCGATCACCGCGTCGTCATCGGCGTCGAGGATGAGCCACGCTTCCTCCTTGCCCTGCGCCGCGCCCGCGCCGCGCGCCTGCGCGTCGTCGGGGTGGACCTGCACCGACAGCGTTTCGGAGGTAAAGAGATATTTGACGAGCAGCGCGGGTTCGGCGCTTCCCTCGGGAAGCTCGAACCAGATTTCGCCGATCCGCTCGCCGCCTGCATCGAACAGCGGTCCGATGTCGTCGCGGCCCCACGGCTTGGCGACGCGGCGCGGGATCAGGCGCGTGACGCTCACCGGGTCAGTCGCCCTTCTTGTAGTAGCGATAGCCGCCGATCCAGGTTTCGAGCGGCACCATGCGGCGAATCTCGTCGGGGCCGGCGAGCATCGGGTCGGTGCCGACGATCAGGAAGTCGGCGCGCATCCCGGGCATCAGCGTGCCGATGCGGTCCTCGGCGAAACCCGCGAAGGCGGCGGTGCGCGTGAAGCCGTCGAGCGCGACCTCGCGGCTCACCGCTTCCTCGGGGCGCCAGCCGCCGAAGGGCTGGCCGTCGGCGTCGGTGCGCGAGATGGCGGCGGCGAGCCCCGCAAAGGGGTTGGCGCTTTCGACCGGAACGTCGGAGCCGAAGGCGAGCCGCGCACCCGACGCCGACAGGCTGCGCCACGCATAGGCGCCCTTCAGCCGGTCGGGGCTGAGACGCGCTTCGGCCATGCTCCGGTCGCTCGTCTGGTGCACCGGCTGCATCGAGGCGATGACCTTCAATTGCGCGAAGCGCGGAATGTCGACGGGGTCGATGATCTGGGCATGCTCGATGCGCCAGCGGCGTTCACCGGGCAGGTCGGCGTCGAGGTCGGCGATCGCGTCGAGCGCTTCGGCATTGGCGGCGTCGCCGATCGCGTGGATCGCGACCTGGAACTTGTCCATCGACGCGCGCACCATCTTGTTGCGCAGCTGCGCGGGGGTGAGCAGCGGCAGGCCCCGCTGTCCCGGCGCGTCGCTGTACGGCGCTTTCAGCCACGCGCCGCGCGAGCCGAGCGCGCCGTCGAGATAGAGTTTCACCCCGACCATGCGCAGCTTGTCGTCGTAGAGCCAAGGCGTCGGTTCGCCGCCCGCGATCAGCGCCATATTGTCGATGTCGCCGCCGTAGCTGAGGATGCGCACCGCGAGCTGCTTTTTGTCGCCGGCGCGGCGATAGGCCTGCCATTCGCCGATCGTCGTGCCCATGTCGGCGATCGTCGTGATCCCCTGTTCGAGCAGCTTCTGTTGCGCGAGATAGAGCGCGCGGTCGACGTCGCGCGCCAGCGGCCTGGGCTTGGCCTTGTCGATCAGGCTCATCGCGGCATCGACGAACACGCCGCTCGGCTTGCCGCCCGCCATCTCGATCCGGCCGCCCTCGGGCGCCTTGCTCGTCGCGCCGATCTTTGCGGCGTTCATCGCGGCGCTGTTCGCCCAGCCGGCGTGGCCGTCGACGCGTTCGAGCCACACCGCGCGGTCGGGAACCACCGCGTCGAGGTCGGCGGCGGTCGGGAAGCGGCCGAGGCCCCATTTCTCCTGGTTCCAGCCGCGGCCGATGATCCACGGCATTTCGGGATTGTCGGCGGCATATTTGCGGATCGCCGCCTGCGCTTCCTCGAGCGACCGCGTCTCGCTGAGGTCGAGCAGCATCAGCGAAAAGCCGAGCCCCATGACGTGGCCGTGCGCGTCGATCAGCCCGGGAATGAGCGTGCGGCCCTTGCCGTCTTCCTTGAAATCGGGGCGCTCGGGGCGCTTGTCCTTGCGGTCGAGCAGCTGTTTGACCTTGCCGTCGGTGCCGATGACCATGCCGGTGAAGCGGACGAGCTTGCCGTCCTTGTCGAGCGTGATGCCGTTGACATTGTCGACGAGCGTGTCGGCGTGCGCGGGCGCGGTAAGCGCGAGGGCGGCGAGCGAGGCAGGCAGAAGGCGCTTCATTTGGGCATCCTCGTCACGAGCGAGCTGGTGTCCTTGCGGCCGCCGCCCGCCTTTTGCACATCGGCGTAGAACTGGTCGACGAGGCTGGCGACCGGTAGCGTCGCGCCGTTGACCCGCGCCTCGTCGAGCGCGAGGCCCAGGTCCTTGCGCATCCAGTCGACCGCAAAGCCGAAATCAAACTCGTCCTTCGCCATCGTGCCCCAGCGGTTGAGCATCTGCCAGCTCGCCGCGGCGCCCCCCGACACCGCCTCGAACACCTTGTCGGTGTCGAGCTTCGACGCCTGCGCGAAGCGCAGCGCCTCCGACAGGCCCTGCAGCACGCCGGCGATCGCGATCTGGTTGACCATCTTGGTCGTCTGCCCCGCGCCGGGGCCGCCGATATGGACGATGCGCCCGGCATAGGCCTTCATCACCGGCTCGGCGGCGTCGAACGCGGCTTTCGGGCCGCCGCACATGATCGAGAGGGTGCCGTTCTGCGCCCCCGCTTCGCCGCCCGAGACCGGGGCGTCGAGGCACAGCAGCCCGAGCCCCTCGGCCTCGACCGAGAGCTGGCGCGCGATCCGCGCCGAAACGGTCGTGTGGTCGACGAACAACGCGTCCGCGGTCATCGCCTTGAACGCGCCGTCGCGGCCGAGCGTCACCTGCGCGAGATCATCGTCGTTGCCGACGCAGGTGAGCACGACGTCGGCGCCGGCCGCGGCTTCGGCGGGGGTGGCGACCGCGGTGCCGCCATATTGCGCGGCCCAGGCGTCGGCCTTGGCCCGCGTGCGGTTGTAGACGGTGACGCGGTGGCCGGCGCGGGCCAGATGCCCCGCCATCGGCCCGCCCATGACGCCGGTGCCGATGAAGGCGATGCGCAATTTTTGTTCGCTCATTCCGGGTCCATAACCATGGTTGGGGACGAGAACCACCCCTCGCTGAAAGGAACGGAGAGAACGGGGGTTTCCCTCGCGCGCGGGAAACAGTAGGGCCGCACCCCTATGACAGACCAGCCCACCCTTGCCGCTGCCGACCTTCCGGCGATCACATTGGACGATGTGCGCGCGGCGGCGGGGCGAATTAACGGCGCGGTCGTGCGCACGCCGACGCTCCATTCGCAGACCCTGTCCGAAATGGTCGGCGCCGAGGTGTGGCTGAAGTTCGAGAATCTGCAGTTCACCGCGGCGTACAAGGAACGCGGTGCCTTGAACGCGCTGCTGCTGCTCGACGACGAGGCGAAGGCGCGCGGCGTGATCGCGGCGTCGGCGGGCAACCATGCGCAGGGCCTCGCCTATCACGGCAAGCGCCTCGGCGTGCCGGTGACGATCGTGATGCCGAGCACGACGCCGCAGGTGAAAGTATCGCAGACCGCAAGCCACGGCGCGACGATCGTCCTCCACGGCGAGAAGTTCGACGACGCCTATGCTTATGCGCGCGTGCTCGAAAAGGAACGCGGGCTGACCTTCGTTCATCCTTTCGACCACCCGCACGTCGCGGCGGGGCAGGGGACGGTGGCGCTCGAAATGCTCGAGGATGTGCCCGAACTCGACACGCTGATCGTGCCGATCGGCGGCGGCGGGCTGCTCGCGGGCATGGGCACGGCGGCGCGCGGGATCAAGAACGACATGCGCCTCGTCGGGGTGCAGGCCGAGCTCTATCCGTCGATGTACGCCGAGCTCAACGGCGTCGACATGGCGTGCGAAGGCGATACGCTGGCCGAGGGCATCGCGGTGAAGGAGCCGGGAAGCTACACGCGCAAGCTCGTCGCGGGGCTCAACGATGATATCGTGCTCGTCGCCGAACGCCATCTCGAACGCGCCGTCAGCCTGCTGCTCCAGATCGAAAAGACCGTGGTCGAGGGCGCGGGTGCGGCGGGGCTCGCGGCGATGCTCGCACATCCCGAGGAGTTTGCGGGGCGCAAGGTCGGGCTGGTGCTCACCGGCGGCAATATCGACACGCGGCTGCTCGCCAACGTGCTGCTGCGCGACCTCGCGCGCTCGGGGCGCATCGCGCGGCTGCGTATCCGCCTGCAGGACCGGCCGGGCGCGCTGTTCAAGGTGATGAAGCTGTTCGACGAGAAACAGGTCAACATCATCGAAATCTATCACCAGCGCATCTTCACGACGCTGCCCGCCAAGGGGCTGATCACCGACATCGAGTGCGAGGCACGCGACCGCGAGCATCTCGACAGCCTCGTCGCCGCGTTGCGCGAGGCGGGCTATATGGTGACGACGGTCGAATTGGCGTAGTCCTCCCCTCCCGCTTGCGGGAGGGGTAGCGAGGCTTGGCAGCTTGCTGCCTAGCCGCAGCGGGGTGGGCAAACCGGCCTCGCTGCATGCCCACCCCGCTGCGACTAGCGAACAAGTTCGCAAGTCTCACAACCCCTCCCGCAGGCGGGAGGGGGATGCTAAGCAACAGGCATGAAAGACTTTACCCTCCAGCTCACCGCCACGCCCGAGAGCATCGACGAACTCGGCCATGTCAACAATGCCGTCTGGGTCCAGTGGATCCAGCAGGTCGCGACGGGCCATTGGGACGCCGCAGCGCCGCAGGCGCACAAGGATGCCTATGTCTGGGTCGTGGTGCGGCACGAGATCGACTATCTGCGCGCGCTCGGCCCGGGCGAGACGGTGACCGCGCGGACGTGGGTCGCCGACAAGCCGCAGGGGGCGAAGTTCGACCGCTTCATGGAATTCACCGGCGCGGACGGAAAGGTCCATGTCCGCGCGCGGACGGTGTGGGCGCTGCTCGACAAGGCGAGCGGCCGGCCGCTGCGCGTCACCGCCGAGGTCGTGGCGCCGTTCGGGGACGCGGCGTGAGCGGCTGGCGTCCGATGCGCGCGGCCGACCTGTCCGCGGTCGTCGCGATCGCCGACGAAGTGCACGGGGTCTTCACCGAGCCGCTCGCGGTCTACGCCGAGCGGCTGGCCCTCTATCCCGACGGGTGCCGCATCTTCGAGGCCGGGGGCACGATCGCCGGATTTCTGGTCACGCACCCCTGGCACCGCGACGCCGCGCCCAAGATCGGGGCGATGCTGGAGCGCATCCCCGAAGCCACCGGCAGCTATTATCTCCACGACATCGCGCTGCTGCCGTCGGCGCGCGGGACGGGGGCCGGCGCCGCCGCGATGGCGTTCGTGCTTGAACAGGCGGCGGCGGCGGGGTGCGACGAGGTCATGCTCGTCGCGGTCCACGGCGCGGACAGCTATTGGTCGGCGCAGGGCTTCGCCTATGCCGCGCCGGGCGAGGACGGGCCCTATGGACCCGGATCGCACCTGATGCGGCGGCGGGTTTCGGCGTGACGGTCGCGGTCCGTCCGGCGACGCGCGCCGATGCCGCCGCCATCTGGGCGATCATCGCGCCGGTGATCCGCGCGGGCGAGACCTATACGCTCGACCGCACGCTGAGCGAGGAGGATGCGCTCGCCTACTGGTTCGGCGCCGACAAGGCGGTGTTCGTCGCCGAGGCGGCGGGCGCGGTGCTGGGGACCTATTATCTGCGCGCGAACCAGGCGGGCGGCGGCGCGCATGTCGCCAATTGCGGCTATATGACCGACGCCGCGGCGGCCGGGCGCGGGGTTGCTCGCGCGATGGCGGCGCATTCGTTCGAGGCGGCGCGGGCGCGCGGGTTTCGGGCGATGCAGTTCAACTTCGTCGTCAGCACCAATGCGCGCGCGGTGCGGCTGTGGCAGTCGCTCGGCTTCGACGTCGTCGGACGGCTGCCCGGGGCGTTCGATCATCCGGCGCACGGCGCCGTCGACGCGTTCGTCATGCATCGCACGCTCTGACCGTCACGCGCAGGCGACCCACCCGCGCCAGGTGAAGGCGGCATAGAAGAGCTCGATCCCGGTGAAGCCCGCGGCGCGGAGCACGGCTTCGTCGGCTTCCGGGCTGAGCATCGCGACGTGCGTGGCGACGGCTTCGCGCCCCCTGGCGACCTGTTCGGGGTCGCCGCCCGAGGCGATGGCATAGGCGGCGTAGCGGTCGAGCCAGCGGTCGCGCGCGCCCGCTTCCTGCGGAAAGCTGCCGTGCGCGGCGACGAAGGGCGCACCGGGCCTGAGCCGCTTGCGGATGGCGGCGGCGGTGCGGATGCGCTCGTCGCGTTCGAGGAAGTGGAGCGTCAGCAGGCAGGTGGCGCCGTCGAACGGACCGGCGGGGGCATCGTCGATATAGCCTTCGATCAGCTCGGCGCGGCGGGCGTCCGGGCCCATGACCTGCGCGGCGAGGTCGAGCATCTGCCGTGCCGGGTCGATCCCGGTGAAGCGCCAGCCCGGATGGGCTTCGGCCATCGCCTTGAGTTCCAGTCCGCCGCCCGCGCCGAGGACGAGGATATGCGCGTCGGCGGGCACGCGCTCGGCGAGAAGCAGGCCGGTCATGCGGTGGAGACCGTCGAGCCCCGGGACGAAGCGCCGCGGGCCGTCGGTGTAGCGCGCGACCGCCGCGGGGTCCCTGAAGCTGTCGAGAAAATGCTGCGCGCCGTCAGCCATGATGATGATCCTGTGCGTTCGAGGGGCGCGCGGTCCTGCGCGCATGGAAATCGGCGGCGAGCTCGGCCAGCGTCACTGCGGCAAAGCGGTCGAGCAACAGCGCCTCGGCATCGCGAAAGGCGGGATCGAGCGCGGCGTTGACCGCCTGTTCGACGAGGCAGCCGGGCGCCTCGGTGCGGTTGCCCATCGCCATCAGCTTCGGGCGGCCGATGGCATCATAGACGTCGTGCATCGTGATCGCCGCCAGGTCGCGCGCGATCGTCCAGCCGCCGCCATGGCCCTTTTCGCTGCGGACGAAGCCCGCGTCGCGCAGCCCGCCGAGGATGCGGCGGATGACGACCGGATTGGTCTGCATCGCCCCTGCAAGCTGTTCTGACGTCATCGGGGCAGCCTGTTCGGCCATGTGGAGGAGGACGTGGAGCACGCCCGAGAGCCGGCTGTCGCGTTTCATGTAACTTTAAATAGTGCGTGATATGCTGCCGTCAAGATTCCGGGTGAGCGTGCGCCGACCGGTTCCGCCGCGTCCGCCGATGCGACGGTGATGGTCCGGACGCTTTGGCTAATCGTTGACGCGTTCGCTCAGCGGTTTGTCGGCGAGCGCGTCGAGCGCTTTCAATATCACGGCGTGGACGTCGCCGACCTCTTCGAAGAGTGCGCGATAAACGCGGCTTATCCGCACGCTATAGGCGTCGATGCGGCGGAGCTGGTCGCGGCCCGCGTCCGTCAGCCGGAAAATCTTGCGCCGTGCGTCGGCGGGGTCGGCGTGCTGGGTGATGAGGCCGAGACGAAGCAGCGCGGGGCATTTCTGGACCACCAGCTGGTGCGACTGGCCGAGCGCGCGGGCGAGATCGGCGGCGGAGGCTTCTCCCGCCGCCTCCAGCGCGGCGAGCAAAGAGCAGGAGCGGACGGGGACGGTGATGCCGGCGTCGTCGAACAAGGGGCGCGTCTGTTCCTCGATCCGCGTGCTCAGCGCTTCGCTGAGGCGGCCGAGGAACGAGATGTCGTCCAGGGCATTGGGGAGATCAGTGGAGGCGGGCATAAATCCGGGTCGTTCCGTCGCGGTCGATGCGTTCGAGCGCGGCTATCTTGCCGCCTTTGCGCACGATGCGAAAGCGGAAGTCGCGCACCCCTTCGATCGCGAGCAGGTCGCCGCCGAGCGGTTCGAGCGCCAGACGGAAGCGTTCGCGCCAAGTGTAGCGCAATTTGCCGTCGACGAGGTCGATGCGACGTCCTTCGTATCGGCCGGCGATCGCGCTGAGCGCGGCGGTGGACAGGGGCGGCCGCGCGGCGAGTTCGGGCGCGAGCCAGTCGGCGTCGGCCCGTTTGGCCGGGTCGGCTTTGGCGAGGTCGGCGAGCGCGAGGCGGTGCGCGACGGCGAGGGCATCGGCGGAGGCCGCCGGATGGTCGGGCGTGACCCCCTGGCCCTCGAAATCGCCGCGATCGACGGGATCGCGGATCTGGCCGATCGGCACCTGCAGGAAGAAGTCGGTGCCGACGGGCTTGCGGTCGACCGGGTGCGCGCCGCCCGCGGTGCGTTCGCCGACGAGGGTCGCGCGGCCCAGCTTCTTGAGCGTGTAGGCGAACCATTCGGCGGCAGAGAAACTGGTCGAGCCGGTGAGGACATAGACGGGCTTGCCGGTCAGCCGTTTCGCGGGCAGCGCGGGGAGCACCCACTGGCCGCGTTCGACGCGGCGGCCGTCGAGGTTGTAATAATAGTCGAACAGCTCCTGATCCTTGTCGCCGCGAAAGAGCTGGCTGGCGAGCAGTTGCGCCATCTCCAGATGTCCGCCGTTGTTGTAGCGCAGGTCGTAGATCACCGCGTCGCCATTCTCGATGAAGCGCATCGCCGCCGCCGCCGCGTCGTACCCGAGTTCGGGGTCGGCGAAATGCGTCAGGTCGACATAGGCGATGTTGCCGTCGAGGTAGCGGAGGCCGGCAAAACCGAAATTCTGCCGCGCCTCGTCGCGGCGTTCCTCGTCGCGCACCGCGGCGGCGCGCGCGGGGTCCTGTCGCGCCGCATGGTCGGCGACCCACGCCGGATCGACCCCGACGGCGAAATGCAGGTCGTTGCTTGCGGCGATCAGATCGTCGGTCAGCTCGCGCGCAAGGGCGGGGCGATCGTGCGCGGCGTCATAATCGCCGGCGTCGAGGTTGTGACGCAAAGCCGCGGCGATGGTTTTTGCCTTGTCGGGAAAGACGTAATTGGCCTCGAGCGTCCGGCCGAGCTGCTCGACCACGGCGCGCCTGTCGGCGGCGGAAAGCGGCGCCTCGTCCGCTGCGGCGACGGTCGTCAGCCACGCGGTCGCGGCGACCAGCAGGGCGGTCCAGCGTTTGTCGGTCATCGAATTTGCTGCTCCAGGACGATTATTACAATATATTGCGCAATATATTGTAATAATCGTCGATGCAAGCGGCATGACGGGTCGAGGGGCGGGCGCGGCGCGCCCCGGGCATCACGCGCTGGCGGTGAAGGGGGCTCGTCGGGCGAAACAATGCCGTGCCGGCGGGGGCTTGATCGCGGCGCGCGGCGCTGTTAGGTCCGCCCGCGATGACCGACGCCCTGCAACCCCGATTCAAGGCATATTGGCGCTCCTTTACATAGGAGCGGCATGGCATCACCTGTGACCATCGCCGCCGTGTTCGGACAGGCGAATGGTTATCCCATCACATCCCCCATCCGGTCACGGCGTGCGCATCTTGGAAGACGCGACATGACCGATACCTTGCTTGCCCTCTCGACCGACCGGTGCCGCATCGCACCGCTCCACGCCGACGACGCGTCGGCGCTTGCCGCGATCACCGATGCGTCGGTGACCGACCAGGTGCATTTCCTGCCCGCGCCCTTCACCGAGGCCGATGCGCGTGCGCTGATCGCCGGCTCGGGCGGCGGCGACGTGTTCCACGCGGTGCGCGACCGCGCCGAAGGGCGGCTGCAGGGGGTGGTCGGGGTGCACCGCCGCGACGCGCGCGAGGTCGAGGTCGGTTACTGGTTCGCGGCCTCGGCACGCGGCAAGGGGCTCGCGACCGAGGCGGTGAACGCGGTGGTGCGCGAGATCGCGGCCTCGCGGCCGGGGGCGGCGATCGTCGCCGAATGCCATCCGGGGAACGAGCGCTCGCGCGCGCTGCTGCGGCGGGTCGGCTTCCTCGCGACGGGGCAGATCGGGCGGCGGCCCGGGCGGATGCTGATGAAATGGCGCCCCGGACCGGGGATCGACGTGTGCTGATCAGCTGGCGCGTCCGACCTCTTCCTTCAGCGCCTTGACGATCGCCGCGACTGAGGTCGGGGCATAGGCGAAACCCATATGCGCGCAGTCGACCTCGACCTGGCGGTCGCTTTCGTGCGGGCCGCCGCGCGCGCTGTTCACCGCGACGACCCCGTCGAAAGCCGACCACAGCGCGAAGGTCGGCATTTCGGGGCGCGGCGCGGGGTGGAAGTCGATCGGCGGATTGTCGACCGGGTGGCGCGCGATCAGATGATAGAGGCGCCACGCGCGATTGGCGCGGCGGCTGCCCGAGAAGGGCGAGCCGAGCGTCACGACGCGCGCGACCTTGGCGGGATGGTGCTTGGCATATTCGCGCGCATAGATGCCGCCGAGGCTCCAGCCGACGAGCGCCGGGGCGTGGCCGGTGCGGTCGATGATCCACTGCACGCGGGTGTCGATACGCTCGATGATGTCGGCGGTCGCGCCGCGGTTGAACCCGAGGCCCCACGCGTAGCAGCGAAACCCCGCGCGGCGCAGGTCGGCCCGCAGCGCCTTGGTCGCCCAGTCGCCCGACAGGAAACCGGGCAGCACCATCACCGGCGGATGGTCGCTGTCGGGGTTGGGTTCGGGCGGCATCGGGCGGATGCGGCCGCCGAGCGCGCGGAGCAGCGATCCCGCCTCGCGCCACAGCAGCGCGAGCCGCGGCGGCGCGTCGGGATCGGGGACGCGCGCGGGCCATTCGGCACGGCGGGCGAGAAAGGCGCGGATCATCGGGGGGATATAGTCATTCCTGTTCCCCGGCGAAAGCCGGGGTCCAGCCAGCCCGTGCAAAGCTTCATGGACCCCGGCTTTCGCCGGGGAACAATTATCCCCGCGGAACCAGCTTCATGAGCTTGCCGCCGGGGCCGTCGCCGAGCAGCCAGACCGTCCCGTCCTCGCGCACCTCGACCTCGCGGATGCGCCGGCCGAAGTCCCAGCGATCGGACTTGGTGAGCCGGTCGCCGTCGATGCCCATGCGGATCAGCCCTTCGCCCGAGAGCGCGCCCATCAGCAGGCTGTTCTTCCAGCCCGGATAGAGGTCGCCGCCGTACCAGACGAGCCCGCCCGGCGAGACCGAAGGGTTCCACCACAGCTTCGGCGCGGCAAATTCGGGGCGCGTCGGATGGTCGGGGATGTCCCGGCCGTCATAATGGTCGCCGTTCGACACGACCGGATAGCCGTAATTGGCCTTTGCCTCGACCAGATTGACCTCGTCGCCGCCCTTCGGACCCATTTCCTGGTTCCAGAGCCGGCCCGCGCCGTCGAAGGCGAGGCCGAGGATGTTGCGGTGGCCGAGCGACCAGATCTGCGCGGTCACGCCGCCTTCGGACGCGAAGGGATTGTCGGCGGGGACGCTGCCGTCGGGGTTCAGGCGGACGATCTTGCCGAGATTGGCCTTCATGTCCTGCGCGGGATCGAATTTCTGGCGCTCGCCCGACCCGATGAACAGATATTTGCCGTCGGGTGAAAAGGCGAGGCGGTGCGAGAAATGGCCGCGCCCGGTGACCTTGGGCGACTGGGTCCAGATCGTCTCGAGCCCTTCGAGCCGCGGCGCGGCGCCCAGGACGAGCTTTGCCTTGCCCGCGACCGCGCCGAAGGTGCCGCCCTCGCCAGGTTCGACCCAGCTCAGATAGACGGTGCCGCTGGCCGCGAAATCGGGCGCGAGGATCACGTCGCCGAAGCCGCCCTGGCCGCCATAGGCGACCGCGGGGACACCCGCGACGTCGCGTGTCGAACCGCCCTCCTGCCACAGTTTGAGCTTGCCCGATTTCTCGGTGATCAGCGCCTGCCGCCCGCCGGGGAGGAAGGTCATCGCCCAGGGTTCGTCGAAGCTCGCCACCTCCTCGACCGTGAAGGGCGCGTCGGCGAGAGGGATGGCGGGCTGGTCGCCGTTGCTGTCGATCGCGGCGGCCGGTGCGGCGGCGCCGCTTTGCGTCGCGCCCGACGAGCAGGCCGCGACCGCCGCGGCGGCGGACAGGGCGAGGGCGGAAATCTTCTTCATGGGGAACTCGCTTGGCTGGGGAGGAGGGGGGAGCAATCTGGCGCCCCCGGCCGGCAAAGTCGAGAGGCGCGAACGGCGCCGGCGTTCAGCGGCCGCCGGCTTCGTGGCGCGCCGCGATCGTCTCGACGCTGCCCATGATCGCGTCGATCGCCTCGCTGGCGGGGGCGGCGTCGGCGCGCTTCTGGCTGAAATGGCCGCGGTCCATGATGTCCTCGAGCGCGGTGCGCGCGCGCGACACGCGGCTCTTCATCGTGCCGAGCGCGCAGCCGCAGATCGTCGCCGCCTCCTCGTACGACATGCCCCCCGCGCCGACGAGGATCAGCGCCTCGCGCTGGTCCTGCGGCAATTCCATCAGCCCGCGCTGGAGATCGGCCATCTCGCCCGATTCCTCTTGGCTGGCGGGGGTCG
The DNA here is from genome assembly GCF_022701295.1 of Sphingopyxis sp. YF1. Classification (NCBI taxonomy): domain Bacteria; kingdom Pseudomonadati; phylum Pseudomonadota; class Alphaproteobacteria; order Sphingomonadales; family Sphingopyxidaceae; genus Sphingopyxis; species Sphingopyxis sp. YF1. The sequence goes on along the minus strand of NZ_CP033204.1, from coordinate 2,844,904 downwards.
ACAGCGTCCGCTCGACCGCGCTCTCGTCATAATCGCCGACGAACTTGTTGCGCCGCATCTGCGACAGGAAGGTGTTGCGCAGGATGACGAAGGTCCACGCCTTGATCGAAGTGCCGGGTTCGAAGCGTTCGCGCGAGGCCCACGCCTTGACCATCGTGTCCTGCGTCAGGTCGTCGGCGAGGTCGGGGTTGCCCGACAGGCTGCGGCCATAGGCGCGCAGGTGCGGAATGACCCCGGCGAGCAGAGTCTTGAATTCGCGATCCGAAAGGCTGGCCGTTCCCTCCGCTCGCGCAACGGCACTGTTTTGCGTCATTTCCGGTCGGACACCTTGTGGTCGAGCTGCGAAAGAAGGTCGCACATCCGGTCGGGCAGCGGTTCGGCGACGATGTTGCCATAGATCATGCGCAGCTTGGTGCTGACCGGTTCGGGCGACTGGCGGCCCGTGAGCGCGCGGTGCCAGTGATCGCCGCCAAGGCCCGCGAAGCTGCCCGGCGTGGAGCGCGAGCCGTTGAGCGGCCGGGGAGCGCCATCGCCTTTCGTCCTGTGATCGCCGTGTGTTGCCATGTCCGAGGAACGAAAAAAAACGGCCGGAGTTCCCGCGCGGGTTGTTTTTTGCGACGGGATGCTGCGCGGACAAAATATTCGCGGCCTAATCCAGATTAAGGCGCGCGATCCGGACGGTCGCTACGGTCGCGCCGGGTCGCCGCGTGCCGCGGCCGGCGCGGGAGGGGTATGGTGTGCTTTCGGTCATCTATGTCAGCGTCGCGGACCCGGCCATCGGGTCCGCCGATCTCGTCGCGCTGGTCGCGCAGGCGCAGGCGAACAATGCCCGCGACGCGCTGACCGGGGCGCTGATCTACAACGGCCAGAATTTCATGCAGCTGCTCGAAGGGCCGGTTTCGAAAGTCGAGGCCTGCCTCGCGCGCATCCGCGCCGACCGGCGCCACAACGGCATGATCGAGGTGCGCCGCCGGCTGGTCGAGGCGCGCGAGTTCGCAGCTTTTTCGATGCTCTACAGCCCGCTGTTCCGCGACCATGGCGAGGATCTGTCGCGGCTTGCCGCGCGGGGCGGGCTCGATCCGCAGGACGAACGGCTGATCACCAGTTTCCTCGCGCTCGGCGGACACGGCGGGGCGGGGTGAGCGGGGCGGCTGCTATATGGGTTTGCATCATGCGCTCGACGGGTTAAGCTCTGGACAGATGATAAGAAAAACCTTCCCGGCCCCGCCCAAGCGTCCGGAGCGGCGCGCCCGATGACCGACGGCACGGCCCGTCCGCTCGACGACACGGCCTTCAAGCGCGAACTCGCGGCGATGCTGCCGCACCTGCGCGCCTTCGGGCGCAGCCTGTGCGGCAACGCCGATCTCGCCGACGACCTGGTCCAGGAAACGATGATGAAGGCGTGGAAGGCGCGCGAACAATATATCCCGGGCCCGTCGAGCATGAAGAGCTGGGCCTTCGTGATCCTGCGCAACTGTTTCCTGTCGCAGATGCGGCGCAAGAAATTCACCGCCGACTATGACGAACTCGCCGCCGAACGCCTGCTCGTCGCGCCCGACGACCAGGACGACAGCCTGCACCTTGCCGACGTCCAGCGCGGGCTGATGCAGCTGCCCGTCGACCAGCGCGAGGCGCTGGTGCTGATCGGCGCGGGGCAGCTGTCCTACGAGGAGGCGGCGGCGATCTGCGGCTGCGCGGTCGGCACGATGAAGAGCCGCGTGTCGCGCGCGCGCACCGCGCTGCACGCGATCCTCGACGGCGGCGCGATGCCGCTGCGCAGCGACGACGAACTGCCCGCGAGCGAGGCGTTCCGCGCGATCATGGACAATGTCGACGAACTGACCGCGAACGGACCGAGCGGGGGATAGGCCGCCCCGCCTTCACCGCGCGGCGGCGAGCCGTGTCGGGACGCCGTGGGTGCGGCTTTCGAGCGATTGCGGACACTCTTCTCCCCTCCCGCTTGCGGGAGGGGTCGGGGGTGGGCAGCGGCGTCGCGATGGCCCACCCCGCTGCGGCTAACCAGCAAGCTGGCAAGCCTCGCTGCCCCTCCCGCACGCGGGAGGGGAAACCGGTTCGCCACTCAGTCGGCTGCTCCCCACCCCGTTTCGGTCATTCCGCCCGGTTCAGCCCTTCGGCTTGACGGTGACCCACACATGGACCGGCGCGGCGAATTTGCCCGGGGCGGGTTTGCCGACGTCGATGCGTTCGGCGGTGACGAGTTCGCCCGTTTCAAGATTGAAGCTGGCCCATGGTTTCGGCATGCGGCCGAAGCTCATTTTCTGGATCGGCTGGCCGGTGGCGGTGTTCATGATTGTTGCGACGATACCCATCGCGCGCCGGTAGCGGCGCGCGTCCGATTCTGTCCAGCCCGAAGGACGGGGGTCAGGCCGCGAGCTGGGGCGTGAAGAGCAGGCTCTGGCTGATCGCCGCGCGCACGGTGTTTTCGCGGAAGGGTTTGGAGATCAGGAAGGTCGGCTCGACGCGGTGGCCGGTGAGCAGCCGTTCGGGGAAAGCGGTGATGAAGATCGCGGGAACCGGCGCGATCGCGAGAATGTCCTGTACCGCGTCGATGCCCGACGAGCCGTCGGCGAGCTGGATGTCGGCGAGGACGAGCCCCGCGTCGCTGTTCTCGAACGCCGCGACGGCGTCGTCGTGCGTCGCCGCGATCCCCGCGACGTCGTGGCCGAGGCCGCGGACGATCTGTTCGAGCTCCATCGCGATCAGCGGTTCGTCTTCGATGATCAGCACCGAGGTGCGCGATTCGCGGTCGAGGTCGTCGACCGCCTCGGCCAGCAGCGCTTCGACGGTGGCGAGGTCGGTCGCGGTGATGCGCGCGGCGTCCTCGGTCGAAAAGCCCTCGAGCGCGGTCAGCAGCAGGATCTGGCGGCCGAGCGGGGTGAGGCGCGACAGGCGGCGCGTCGCGGCGCGGACGAACGCATCCTCCTCGCTTTGCTCGCCATCCTCGATGAAGGCGCTTTCCCAGATGCGGTGGAAGGTGCGGTAGAGGTCGATGCGGATGCCGTCGTCGGTGCGGAATTCGTCCGGCGCGGCGACGATCACCTCGAGCATCGTGTGGACGAAATTGTCGCCATGCTGCTGGTTGCCCGTCAGCGCGCGCGCATAGCGGCGCAGGAACGGCAGATGACCGCGGATTTCTTCGCCCAGACTCATCCAGAACCTCCCTCTCTGATACGGGTCATACGCACCCGCGCCCGATGCGGTTCCGATGCGGCCGCAGGAATCTGCGCAACCTGTCGGCGCGCGGTGCGTAGAAACCGACGGGACGCGCCAGGGCCGCGGCGGAAGGGACGGAATTCCGGCTCTTTTCGCCGTTTCGGCCTCCATGCTTTTGTAAGGAGCTGAATCATGGCACAGCGGCCCGGGGGCAGGATGGTGGCGGTATGACGCCAGCGGCAGACAAGGGGCGGCAATTGGCGGACGGCGGGGATCGCGACGAGGCGCAGCACGAAAAGCGGCGCCTGCGCACGTTGCGCGAATATCGGATCATGGACACGGCGCCCGAACCGGCGTTCGACCGGGTGACGAAGCTGGTCGCCGACCTGTTCGAGGTGCCGATCGCGCTGGTGTCGCTGGTCGAAGAGGACCGGCAATGGTTCAAGTCGGCGGTCGGCCTCGACGCCGGCGAGACGCCGCGCGACGTCAGCTTCTGTCACCATGCGGTGATCGACGATGCGCCGCTGGTCGTGACCGACGCGCGCGCCGATCCGCGGTTCCGCGACAATCCGCTCGTCACCGGCGCGCCGCATATCCGCTTTTACGCCGGCATGCCGCTGCGCGCCTATAATGGCGACGTGCTGGGGACGCTGTGTATCATCGACGACAAGCCGCGCCCGGCGCCGGCGCCCAAGGACCTCGACCGGCTCGCCGATTTCGCCGCGATCCTCATGGCCGAGGCCGAATTGCGCCGCACCGCGATCGACCGCGACGAGGCGCAGCGCACGCTCGAGCGCGCGCTCGACTTTTCGAGCATCGCGACCTGGCGCTACGATGCGCAGGCGGGCGAGGTGCGCTGGAGCGGGGCGGTCGCCCAATTGTGGGGCACGGATTATGCGACCGCGCTCGGCACGATCGAGGGCGTGTTCGAACGCCTGCATCCCGACGATCGCGATCGCGTGCGCGCGGTGCTCGGCGAATCGGTCGCGACGGGCGAGCCCTATGTCACCGAATATCGGATCGTCCATCCCGAGACGGGGGTGCGCTGGCTCGCCGCGCACGCCGACTGGGACGTGCGGTCGAACGACGCCGTGCTGACGGGGATCAGCCGCGACATCACCGAACAGAAGCAGCGGCAGGACAATGCCACCATCCTGCTGCGCGAACTGCACCACCGGATGCGCAACCTGTTCGCGACGGTCGGCGCGATCATCTCGCTCACGCGGCACGCCGCGACCGGGGTCGACGATTATGTCGAACGGATCAGCAGCCGCCTCGACGCGCTCAACCGTGCGCAGAATGTGCTGCTCGGGGCCAATTTCCTGACCGGGTCGATGCACGCGCTGATGCGCGAGGTCGAGGCGGCCTTTCCGCGCATCCGCTGGTCGGGCCCCGACCTCGAACTCCCCGAAAATGCGCTCGTCGCGATGGCGCTGCTGTTCAACGAACTGGCGACCAACGCGGTCAAGCATGGCGCGCTGGCGACCGAAAACGGCCGCGTCGACGTCGACTGGACGCAGGACGGCGCGGGCGACGAACGCCGGTTCCGCCTGACCTGGGCCGAGAGCGGGGGCGGCGGCGCGGTCGCCGCGCCCGAACGCACCAGCTTCGGCACCCTGTTGATGGAGCGCAGCGTGCGCAACAATCTGGGCGGGACGATCGAACGGCAATGGGAGCCGGGCGGGCTGGTGTGCACGATCACGCTGCCCGCGCGCTGGCGCGAAACCTGATCGGGGCGGAGGACCCATGACGCTCGAAGCGCTGGTTGCGCGCCTGTCCTATTACAGCGATCTCGGCGACGGGGATCGCGCGCAGCTGCTCGCGCTCGGCGGCAAGGTCCGCCCCTTCGCGGCGAACAGCGAAATCATCAGCGCGGGCGAACCGATGGACGCGGTGCTGGTGATGCGCGAAGGCTGGGCGGCGCGTTTCAAGGAACTCGAGGACGGGCGGCGCCAGATCCTCAACATCCTGCTGCCCGGCGACATCTTCGATCTGCAGGTGCTCGTCGCGGCCGAGGCCGACCATGGCGTGGTGACGGTGACTTCGGGGTCGCTCTACGCGATTGCGCCGCACGCGGTACGCGACCTGCTCGCGGGATCGGGCGCGCTGACGACGGCCTTCTGGTGGACGCAGGTGCAGGAAGAGGCGTTCCTGCGCGAACAGATCGTCCGCAACGGGCGCCAGACCGCGCAGGAACGGATCGGCCATTTGCTGCTCGAACTCCATCGCCGCGCGCAGATCGTCAATCTGGCGGGCGAGGATGTGCTGCGCCTGCCGATGACCCAGACGCAGATCGCCGACACGCTGGGGCTGACCCCGATCCACACGAACCGGGTTTTGCGGCGGCTGGTGCGCGAGGGCTATATCGAGACGAACCGCCAGTGGATCCGCTTCCTCGACGCCGACGCGCTGGCGGCGATGTGCGGGTTCGATCCAAGCTATTTCCACCTCGACGCGTTTCGCATGCGGTTGGGGTAGGGTACGAAAACCACCGTCATTGCGAGCGAAGCGAAGCAATCGAGGGCGGTTCACACCCATCCTGGATTGCCGCGTCGCCTTCGGCTCCTCGCAAGGACGGGGTTGAAGCTAACCCAAGTTTGTTCTTTTTTTGTTCCATATGCTATGCCGATCGGCATGAGCAGCAAGACGATTCTCCAGAAGCTCGCGGTGCTCGCTGATGCCGCCAAATATGACGCCTCCTGCGCCTCGTCGGGCACGGTGAAGCGCGACTCGGTCGCCTCCAAGGGCATCGGGTCGACCGAGGGCATGGGCATCTGTCACAGCTATGCGCCCGACGGCCGCTGCATCTCGCTGCTGAAGATCCTGCTCACCAATTTCTGCGTCTATGACTGCCGTTTCTGCATCAATCGTGCGTCGAGCAATGTCGAACGCGCGCGCTTTTCGCCGCAGGAAGTCGTCACGCTGACGCTCGATTTCTACAAGCGCAACTATATCGAGGGGCTGTTCCTTTCGTCGGGCATCATCCGGTCCGAGGATTATACGATGGAGCAACTCGTCGAGGTGGCACGCATCCTGCGCGAGGAGCATCGTTTCCAGGGCTATATCCATTTGAAGACGATCGCGGGCGCCGACCCGGCGCTGGTCGCGCTCGCGGGGCTCTATGCCGATCGGCTGTCGACCAATGTCGAGCTGCCGACCGAGGCCGGGCTCGAAAGCTTCGCGCCCGAAAAGAAACCCGCGACGATCCGCAAGACGATGGCGTCGGTGCGCGTCGGCGCCGAGGATGCGCTCGAGGCGGCGAAGAGCCGGCTGATCGGCAAGGCGAAGCCGCCGCGCTTCGCGCCCGCGGGGCAATCGACCCAGATGATCGTCGGCGCCGATGCCGCGCGCGACGACGATATCCTCGCCGCGGCGGACAATCTCTATTCGGGCTATCACCTCCGCCGCGTCTATTATTCGGCGTACAGCCCGATCCCCGACGCGAGCAGCGCGCTGCCGCCGGTGCGCCCGCCGCTGATGCGCGAGCACCGGCTGTATCAGGCCGACTGGCTGCTGCGCTTCTATGGCTTTGGGCGCAGCGAGATCATGGAGGGCGCGCGTGGGGGCATGCTCGACCTCGCGATCGATCCCAAGCTCGCCTGGGCGCTGACGCGGCGCGAGATATTCCCCGTCGATGTCAATCGCGCGCCGCGCGAGCTGCTGCTCCGCGTGCCGGGGCTGGGGACGCGCGCGGTCGACCGGATCGTCGCGGTGCGGCGCACCGGCAAGCTGCGGCTGGGCGATCTCGCCAAGCTCACCGCGTCGGTGAAGAAGATCCTGCCCTTCATCGTCACCCCCGACTGGCGGCCGGGCAAGCTCACCGACAGCGCCGACTTGCGCGCGCGTTTCGCGCCGCCGGCCGAACAACTGGCGTTGGCCCTATGAGGCTCGTTCCGTGAGGGAGGTGGTGCTGGAGCGGCCCGGCGATTTCGCCGAATGGCGCGGCGTCGCGCGCGCGCTGCTCGCGGGCGGCGTGGCGCCCGAGGATGTGAGCTGGCGCGGTGCGGAAGACGGCGCGTCGCTGTTCGGCGACGAGGCGCCGCCCGCATCGGCGGGCGCGGTGAAGCTGCCGCGCGAATTGCTCGCGATGGCCGACCGGGTGATCTGTCATCGCGGCGCCGAGGTGCCGGCGCGGCTCTACCGCCTCGTCTGGCGCGCGGCGCGCGAGCGGCAGTTGCTCGCGCGGACGACCGACCCCGATGTCGACTGGCTGCGCAGGACCGACAAGGCAATCCGCCGCGACATCCACAAGATGCACGCCTTCGTGCGCTTTCGCCGCCTCGGCGAGGGCGAGGAACGCGAGCGCTTCGCGGCGTGGTTCGAGCCTGATCACCGCATATTGCGGCTGACTGCGCCCTTCTTCCAGCGGCGCTTCTACGGGATGGACTGGGCGATCCTGACCCCCGACGCACGCGCGATCTGGCAGGACGAGCTGCTGACCCTTGGCCCTGGCGGCACGCGCGACGAGGTGCCCGACGGCGACGTCGTCGAGGATCAGTGGCGCACCTATTATGGCGCGATCTTCAACCCCGCGCGGGTCAAGATCGAGGCGATGCGCGCCGAGATGCCGAAGAAATACTGGCACAACCTGCCCGAGGCGCAGGATATCGCGCCGTTGCTCGCGGGCGCCGGTGCACGAGTGGAACGGATGCGCGCGGCCGCCGTTTCGGCTGCGAACCCCCGGACCGACAAATGGCGAACGCGCGTGCCCGAAGAGCTTGCCCCGATCGACGATGTGAAGACGCTGGGCGCGCTGGCGAAGGCGATCGATCGCTGCACGCGCTGCCCGCTCTATTGCAACGCGACGCAGGCGGTCGCGGGCGAGGGGCCGACGAAAGCGCGGATCATGCTCGTCGGCGAGCAGCCGGGCGACCAGGAGGATCTGCAGGGACGGCCGTTCGTCGGGCCGGCGGGGCAGGTGCTGGACGCGGCGCTCGACGAGGCGGGGCTCGACCGGCGGCGGCTCTTCCTCACCAATGCGGTCAAGCATTTCAAGTTCGAGCCGCGCGGCAAGCGCCGGCTCCACCAGAACCCGACCACAGGCGAGATCGACATCTGCCGCTGGTGGCTCGACAAGGAGCGCGCGCTGGTGCAGCCCGAGCTGATCGTCACGCTCGGCGCCAGCGCGCTGCGCGGCGTGACGGGCAAGAGCGCCAGCATCAAGTCGATGCGCGGCGCGGTGCACGAACTGGAAGGGGGGAGCAAATTGATCGCGACGATCCATCCATCCTTCCTGCTCCGCCTGCCTGACCGTGAGCGCGCCGCCGAGGAGCGCAAGGCGTTTGTTGCCGACCTGATCCGCGCGCGGAAACTCGCCGCCTGATGGCGAAGGCGAAGACCTGGATCGAGCCGCATCCGCACGGCATCCATGTGAAGCCCGCCGATGTGTGGATCGATCCCTCGCGCCCGGTCGAACGCGCCGCCGTCACCCACGGCCACGCCGACCATGCGCGCAGCGGGCATGGCGCGGTCTTCGCGACCCCCGAGACGCTCGCGATCATGGCGCTGCGCTACGGCGTCGATGCCGAGGCGAGCCACAATGCCGCCTTTGCCTATGGCGAGGGTTTCGAGCGCGGCGGGGTGCGTTTCAGCTTTCATCCCGCCGGACATGTGCTCGGCAGCGCGCAGATATTGATGGAATATGCGGGCGAGCGGATCGTCGTCACCGGCGACTACAAACGCCGCGCCGACCCGACCTGCGCGCGGTTCGAGGTCGTGCCGTGCGACATCTTCGTCACCGAGGCGACCTTCGGCCTGCCGGTGTTCCGTCACCCGCCGACCGGCGACGAGATCGCAAAGCTGATCGGCGCGGTGCGCGCCGAGCCCGACCGGTCGGTGCTCGTCGGCGCCTATGCGCTCGGCAAGGCGCAGCGGGTGATCGCCGAGCTGCGCGGCGCGGGGTGGGATGCGCCGATCTTCATCCACGGCGCGCTCGAACGCATGTGCGGGCTCTATGCCGATCACGGCGTCGACCTCGGCGAACTCAGGCTCGTGTCGGAAAGCGACAAGGCCGCGATGGCGGGGCAGATCGTCGTCGCGCCGCCCGCGGCACTGAACGACCGCTGGTCGCGGCGGCTCCCCGATCCGGTGACCGCGATGGCGTCGGGCTGGATGCGCGTGCGCCAGCGCGCGCGGCAGCGGATGGTCGAACTGCCGCTCGTCATCTCGGACCATGCCGACTGGGACGAACTCACCGCGACGATCGCCGACGTGAACCCCAAGGAGACGTGGATCACCCACGGCAGCGAGGACGGCCTCTTGCGCTGGTGCGAACTCACGCAGCGCAAGGCGCGCGCGCTGCACCTCGTCGGCCGCGATCTGGAGGAGGAGGCGTGAAGCGCTTCGCGGCCCTGATCGACCGTCTGGTCTACACGCGCTCGCGCAACTCGAAGCTCGCGCTGATCGTCGATTATTTGCGGCACGCCCCCGATCCCGACCGCGGCTGGGCGATCGCGGCGCTGACCGAGAGCCTCGACTTTCCGGCGGTGAAGGCGGGGACGGTGCGCGCGCTGCTGGCGACCCGGGTGGACGAGCAATTGTTCCGCCTGTCGCGGCATTTCGTCGGCGACACGGCGGAGACCGCGGCGCTGCTCTGGCCCGATGCCCCGGGGGCGAAGGACGACGTCAGCGTGAGCCAGGCGGTCGATGCGCTCGCGTCCGCCACCCGCAGCGATGCGCCCGCGATCGTCGCTTCGCTGCTCGACCGGCTCGATGCCGACGGGCGCTATGCGCTGCTCAAACTGGCACTGGGGGGCATGCGCGTCGGGGTGTCGGCGCGGCTCGCGAAACAGGCGTTTGCGCAGGCGTTCGACGTGCCGGTCGACGATGTCGAGGAGCTGTGGTACGCGATTCCGCCGCCCTATGCGCCGCTGTTCGCCTGGGGCGAGGGACGGGGGGATCGTCCCGACCTCGATGACGTTGCTTTCTTCCGCCCCTTCATGCTCGCGCATCCGCTCGAGGCGGAAAGCGTCGACCTCGCCGATTATGCCGCCGAATGGAAATGGGACGGCATCCGCGTCCAGATCGTCCACGGGGGCGGCGAAACGCGTCTCTACAGCCGCGGCGGCGAAGAAATCGGTGCGGCGTTCCCCGAACTGGTCGCGGCGTTCGACCAGGAAGCGGTGATCGATGGCGAACTGCTGGTGCGCGGTGCGGTGCAGGGGGGTGAGGCCGCGAGCTTCAATGCGCTCCAGCAACGCCTCGGACGCAAGACGGTGTCGAAGAAGATGCTCGCCGACTATCCGGCCTTCGTCCGCGTGTACGACCTGCTCGCGGTCGACGGCAACGACCTGCGCGGCCTGCCATGGACCGAACGGCGGCGGCAACTCGAAGCCTTCGTCCCGCGCCTCGCCGACAGCCATTTCGACCTGTCGCAAGTCATCGATGCGAAAGACTGGGGCGACCTCGCCGAGCGCCGCGCCGGCGCGCGCGATGCGGCGATCGAGGGGGTGATGCTCAAGCGCCGCGACGCCCCTTATGTCGCGGGCCGCCGCGCCGGCCTCTGGTACAAGTGGAAGCGCGACCCGCTCACCGCCGACTGCGTGATGATGTACGCGCAGCGCGGCAACGGGCGCCGCGCGAGCTTCTATTCGGACTACAGCTTCGGCTGCTGGTCCGACGACGGCGAACTGCTTCCGGTGGGCAAGGCCTATTCGGGCTTCACCGACGAGGAGCTGAAATGGCTCGACAAGTTCGTCCGCGACCACACGCTGAACCGCTTCGGCCCGGTACGCGAGGTCGAAAAGTCGCTCGTGCTCGAGGTCGCGTTCGATTCGATCCACGCGTCGAAACGCCACAAGTCGGGGCTTGCGATGCGTTTCCCGCGGATTTCGCGCATCCGCCGCGACAAGCCCGCCGAGGAGGCCGACCGGATCGCGACGCTGCGCGGCATGGTGACGTAGCCCCCTCGTCATTGCGAGGGGCCGAAGGCGACGCGGCAATCCAGCGTAGGCGGTAACCGCTCTGGATTGGTTGGCCTACGGCCGCCTTCGGCCCGCTTCGCTCGCAATGACGAGATGAAAATTTCCCCGTCCCGGGGTTGCAACCGCGCCCCCCGATACCGAGTTAAGACCCCGAACGTTCAAAACAAAAGGAAGACTGCCATGACGATCGCTCATCCTCCCCTGCCGTACGCCCAGGACGCGCTGGAGCCGCATATCTCGGCCGACACGCTGGCGACGCACCATGGCAAGCATCACAAGGCCTATGTCGACAAGGTCAATGCCGCGATCGAGGGCACCGACCTCGCGTCGAAGCCGCTCGAGGAAATCGTCCACCACGCCGAAGGCTCGGGCAACAAGGGCCTGTTCAACAATGCGGCGCAGTCGTGGAACCACGCCTTCTACTGGGAGAGCCTGAGCCCGACCAGGACCGAGCCCAAGGGCGATCTCGCCGCCGCGATCGAGCGCGACTTCGGGTCGCTCGAAGAGCTCAAGAAGAAGCTCAAGGAAACCGCGGTCAATCATTTCGCCTCGGGCTGGGCGTGGCTCGTCTCGCGCGACGGCACGCTGTCGGTCACCGACACGCACGATGCGGGCACCGAGCTGACCGCGGGCATCAAGCCGCTCGTCGTGATCGACGTGTGGGAACATGCCTATTACATCGACCGCAAGAACCTGCGTCCGGCCTATGTCGACGCGGTGGTCGACGAATTGCTCAACTGGGATTTCGCGGCAGAGAATTTCGCCCGCGACGGCGCCTGGACCTATCCGGCCTGATCCGGCGGCGGGCGGGCGCTTGCGTCCGCCCGCGCCATCCCCCTTTCCCTGATGCCCCCAAGCCGCTAGTCAGCGTCGGCTCGCGCCGGCCAGTTTTCGGGGGACCATGCAGTATCGCAACGACATCGCCGGGCTGCGCGCCGTTGCCGTCCTGCCAATCCTGCTCGTCCACGCCGGCCTTGATGCCATCCCTGGCGGTTTCGTCGGCGTCGACATCTTCTTCGTCATCTCGGGCTATCTGATCAGCCGCATCATCCTCAAGGAGATGGACGGCGATCGTTTTACGCTCGCGGGCTTCTATCGCCGCCGCGCGCTGCGCATCCTGCCCGCGCTGCTCGCCATGCTCCTCGTCGTGCTCGCGGTCGGATGGTGGCGGCTCTTCCCGCAGGACATGCGCGACCTGTCGTGGAGCGCCGCGGCGACCGCGCTGTCGGGGTCGAACTTCTGGTTCTGGCGCACGGTCAATTATTTCGGCGACGCCGAACTGACCCCCTTGCTCCACACCTGGTCGCTGGGGGTCGAGGAACAATTCTACATTTTCTATTGTAGCGCGGCAAAAGCTTCTGGAGTCTCGGACAAGAGGTTCTGGAGCACTAGCGCCGCCGTTCATGGGTAGCATGTAGCGCCGCCGCGCCCTGACCGCCAGTGATGATCAGTTCGCGCGCCGGTGTTGTTTTGCCGCTGATGCGATAGTTCAGCTCGACCGGCTCGATCGTGCTGGCAGCGAACAGCTCGCGGATCTCGGGGCGGTCGTTGATCGACAGGATGAAGCGTCCTTCAACGGCTTCTAAGAGGTCTCTCAGTCGGGCATAATCGGCCGGTGAGAAGACGCCTTTGCCATAGTCATCTTCGCCGTCGACATAGGGCGGGTCGCAATAGAACAGCGCACCGGGGCGATCGTAGCGCGGGATCAGCTTCTCGAACGGCAGCCGCTCGATGATGACCGGCGCGAGCCGATCGTGGACGGCTTCGAGCATCGGCACCAATTTCGTCAGATCGAAGCGGGCGGGACCGGTGGTGGTTACGCCGAAGCTGCGGCCGGTCACTTTGCCCCCGAAAGCGAGCTTCTGGACGTAGAGGAAGCGGGCCGACCGTTCGAGGTCGGTCAGCGTGTCGGGGTCGACTCGCAGCAGCCGGTCGAACTCGGCACGGCTCGCCAGCTGCCATTTCAGCGTGTCGAGGAATTGCTGATAGTGGCGCTGGAGGATGCGGAACAATGTCGTCACGTCGGCCGAGATATCGTTGATGACTTCGGTCTTGGGGCGGCGATCACGCCGAAAGAAGACGCCGCCCATGCCGACGAACGGCTCCACGTAGAGGTCATGGGGCGTCTCGTTGATTAGCGCTACGAGCCGCTTCGACAGGTTCTTCTTACCGCCAATATATCCTGCAACGGGGCGGGTCGGAGCCACCGGCTCCAAGGTCAATTCTTCGTTCACTTATAACACCTATCGCCATCCCTGCCGGCCAGCCGGCGGGGGAACGTAGCGCTGCCCGGGCAGCGCGAGGTGCGGGGTCCAGACCCTGCGGTGACGGGCGCTGCAACGCCCGTTGCCTCCCCCTATTCGGGGTCAGTCGATACGGTCGGTCAACACCGTGAAGCGCGATCGGCCGAGGTGGTGAGCGGCGACGCGAGCGCGCCAACGCTGGTCGCGGCACGCCTGATCAAACCTTTCATCCCGGTGCGGCGCCAGTGGATCATCGATGATCACCGTTCCACTTTTCCCGCGAATGCGGCCGGGAATGTCGAAGTCATTGGGGTTGAGGCCGTGACGCTCAACGATCGCCATGCCGCGCGCGATCGCCGCATCGCGTTCGCCGTGCGTGCCAGGTTGGCGGGCGAGCGCGAAGCACTTGCGCGCGCGATCGGCGGGACCGGCTTTCACCGCTGCGCCGCGTCGGGGTGCGTCATGCCGGCGACCCAGGCGGCGAACTCGCCCGGCTCGGCCGACGCGCGCTCGTACATCTCGTCGAAGTTCCGATGATGGATTTCGATAGTCGAGACGAGGCGCTCGGCCTGGGCTTTGAGGTCCGCGTTTTCCTTTGCGAGCGCGGCTTCGCGGGAGGTTTCAGCCATCGGTGCGCGCCTCTTCCTTGGTGTCGGCCGGGGTGACGTCGATGAAGAACTGGTCGGCCTGGCTGACCTTCACGCCCTTGTCCTCGAACAGCTTGCGGGTGTCGGCCTCGTCGGGCCATGCGGCGATCAGCGCGTCCTTGTTCAACTCATATTTGGCGCGCACGAAGCGCGACGCGCCCGTCCAGGAGTGGCCGCGCAGCCATTCGACGATCGCGTCGATCTTGATCCCTTTCGGCATGCGCACCGACGCGTTCGACAGGCGCGTCCCGATCTTGGCGCCGGCGACGTCGGCCGAACGCTTCTTCCCCGCCCATCGTTGGGCGGCACCCGCTTCCCACCAGCTCTTGATCGCCGCGAAGCGCTGCTCCTGTTCGGGGCGCGCCTCGGCTTTGATCTCGTCGAGTCCCTCCTTCACCCCCGCGATCATCTCGTCGGCGGCTTCAGCAGCTAGGCGCAACCTCCGCTCGACGTCGATATATTCGCTGATCAGCGCGATCGCGGCCTCGTCGGTCGTCGGGACGGGCAGCGCGGGTTGCTTGCGGCGGCTCACAGCTTTTCCCCCTGCTCACCGATCCAGCTCGGCCGGGGCGGCCATTCGACGTCGGCCGATGGCAGCGACGGCGCGATCGCGTCGGGGAAGTCGCGCAGCGCCTGGCGCCAGGCGAGCAGCTCGGCGCGCTGTTCTTCGGTGATCGGATAGTCCGGCACCGTGACCATCGGGTCGGTCGCGAGGAGCAGGCGATCACGGCGCGCGCGGATCGCGGCGAGCTGCTCCTCGGCTGTCGACACCGGGTCGATCGCGACGACGCGGCCGGCATCGATGCTGATGACCTTGCCCTCGCCTTGCGCAGTCAGCAGCGCCATCCAGCGCGACTGGTCGACGGCGATCGCGTCGACCGGGATCGTGCACGCGGGGTTGACGCGATACCGCGGCTTACGCCCGGCCTCAATCTGCGCCTCGGTTTGTGGGTCGGCAATCTGGCGCGGGCCGTGGATCGCCTCGTTGAACCAGCTGCCGGTCGACGGGCTGAAGAAATGCTGAAGCTGTTCCATGTCGATGTCTCCTTAGAAACCGATCGCGAACCAGGTGCCGGTCACGCCAACGCCGTCGGTGGCGTTGAAGATCGTCGCGGCTCCCGCGGATTTGCTGCTAACCACGGGATTATTGTCCTGGGCGCCATAATCGAGGCGGCCACCGGCGCAGTCCGCGTGCACGCACATTGTCGGAAAAGTCGTGGGAAAGGTGACGTTGACCGACGCGTTCGCGCCCACCGAATAGGTGCCCCACTGGATGATCAGCCCGAAGATCGTTTTATAGCCAATGCCGGCCATGAGGCTGCCGCCCGCACCGCCCTGGAGCGCGAAGGGCGTGATGGCTTCGTCGTCAGCGATCATTGCCGCCACGCTGGCCGGCGACGCCTTCTTCACGTTGATCGTGCGATCGACCGCAAGGTCGCCGATCACCTGGACAAGGCCGGCGCCGATCAGCTGGCGCGTCGTCGGCACCGCGCCGCTGCCGTCGCCCGCCGCGCCGGCAGCGATCGCGACGATCGCGGCATAGAGCTGATCGAAGTTCCCCTTCGCCAGCGCGATCCCCGCCTGCTCGATGGCGCGGGCCATGTTCCCCTGCATGTCATTGAGCCAGTCGGCGGTGACCATCGTCGCCTGCTGGCCGATCGAGGGATCGCCCGAGGTGAACTGGTTTCCGACATGGCCGGGGCCGTCGATGCGATGCATGGCTGGTCTCCTATTCTTCGGTAAAGTCGAACCAGGCCAGCGGCTCGGGTTCGATGTCGTAGGCAAAAAGGACGTTGGTGTGCGCGGGCCGGGCGCGCATGATCAGGCATTCGAGGTTGAGCGATCCGTAACCGACGAGCCGTTCACCGGCGCGGCTCTGCCCGGCGCGGAAATAGCGGACCGACACACCGGTCCCGGTGTCGATCGCGGCGGGCTGGACGTTGACGCGCCAGACATGCGCCCAGGCTTCGTCATAGAGGCGCTCGCCGCACCGCATGCCGGCACGAAAGGGCCGGAACTCGTCGATGGTGATCGCGTAACCGATGCTCGCCGCCAGCTCGACGAAATAGGCCGGCGTCTGCCCGCCCTGACCAGTGATCCGCGACAGCAACGCCGCGCGCCGCTCGGCGATCGAATCGGGCGCCGGCGTGCACGCATCGGGCAAGCCCGCGACGCGCTCCCAGTCGCCGAGCAGTTCCAGCGCCGTGCGCACGTCCACCTCTTCGAACAGGTCGGACGCGCGGCCGTCGACGCGGGCCAGCTCGTCCGCCTCGGCATGAAGCAACCGCATCAACGTGCTGTCTTCGTGGCGCGGCCAGGCGCGACCGCGCGGCAGCAGTGCGGCGAGCTGCTCGCGATAGGCGATGGCGTCGCGTACCGGCAGCTGGTTGGTCGACGGCGCTACACCCATTCGACATCTCCCAGCACGGGCAGCGATCCGGCGGGCGCCTGGATATTGAGGCTGGGCAGTTCAAGATCGTGCCACACCTCGCCCGCGGCGATCGACACCGCCTCGCGCATGCGCGACAGGTAGATCATGCCGCCCGGCTCGGCATCGCGGCGAAAGAAGTCGTCGAGTTCGGCCAGCACCGCGGCGCGCGCGGCCGTCGTGTCGGGCACGATCTTGATCCGAACGTCGATCGGAAAGGGCTCGGGCGCAAAGACGACGACATCGGCGGTGACCGGGCGCCGATCGTCGAGATGCGCCTCGACCGCCGCGAGATCGCCGGGAAGTGGCAGGATGTCGGCGCGGCCGTCGAGGACGAAAGTCACGCCGACCGTGCCCGCGCCCATCCAGCCCGGAAACACCCATGCGCGCGTGACCTCGGCGATCTCCAGCGCCCAGCGCTGGTAATCGCCTTTCGATCCGCCGTTCGGTGGCGTGCGGATGCGCGCGAGCAGGCGGGCGCGCAGCGCCTCGTCATCTTCCTCGGCCGCTCCGCCGGTCAGCCCCGGCGCCTGGACGATCGCGGCGGCGTTCACCCCGGTGATCGGCGCGATGAAGCGCAGCTGGGTCGCGGGCGCGGTGTCGCCGGCGACGCCGCCCGCCACTTCCTCGACCGGCGCGATCGTCGTTCCGGCGCCGAGCGTCACCGCGGCGGTGGTGCGATATTCGACACCGTCTTCGCGGACGAGCGGGCTACCGACCGGAACGGCCGCGCCCAGGACGCCGGTCAGGCCGACCGGCCCTGTCGCGCCGACCGCGCCCTTGCGCGGGATGTTCCAGGTCGAGGCATGACGCATGAGGATTTCCGCCTCGGCGCGGTCGGGCAAAATCTGGTCGGCCAGCCAATCGAGATAGCCATAGAGCCCGTTCACCGCGCCGGCGCTGTTGCGCGCCTTCACGTCCAGGACGCTTGCCGGCAATTTGCTGTCGGCGCCGGGCAAGCGGCCGTCGATATCGGCGCGGGCGCGATCGATGAGCGCGGTCAGGGTTGGACGGTTAAAGGGCAACGCTGGCCTCCCAGGTGAAATCATAAACTTCGCGCGCCGGCCCCTCGGGCCGCTCGACCGCGACCGAAATCGCCAGCGTCTGGTCGCCGATCCGCGCGGCGGTGACGGTAAGCGAGGAAACGATGCCGAGAAGCTTCAGCCAGGCGAGCGCCTCGGCCGCATAGCCGCGCGCGCGCTCGACGACGCGCGGGGTCAGCTTCTCGCGTTCGAGCAGCCACAGCCGCGACCCGAGTTCGAAGTCGTCGCCGGCATCGCCCGGAAAGGCGTTGCCCCACCATCCGCGCGGGTCGCCGCCCGGATCGGGCAGCACGTCATCGGGCCGCGCGCGCGCGTCGGTGAACAGCGACAGAATCATCGCGGTGCGCAGCCCGTCATCGGTCGCCAGCCGCCCGTCATCGAGCGCGAAGTCGCCGCTGAAGCTGTCGTTCGACCAGAGAATTGCGATATCGGTCATTGGCGCACCGTCGTGACCATGCGCAGGCCGAACGAGACGCTGTGACTGCCGTCCTTGCGGATGTTGAGGACGACCGTCTCGCCGGGGCCATAGGTCGCCTTCACGCGCAGGATGCGCCCGGTACCGCGCTCGGCCGTGCCGAGCAGCTGGGTTGGCTTTCCTTCGAAGATATGGCCGCTGACCTTGCCGATCATCTCGGCGATATTGTCCCAGCTCGGCCCCGGCTCGACGATCCAGCGATAGCTAGCCGACGTCTTGCGACGTGCATTTTTGCGCAGCTTCCTCATTCCGCCCTCACCACGTCGCTGCCGCTGATGATCTTGCCGGTGGCGAGGTCGACGTCGTCGCCGACGCGCGCGACCGGCGCGCCGCCTGCGCCGCCCAGCCCGATATCGCCGCTCTCGATCGTCACGCTGTCGGCCGTCACGTTGACCTCGGGCGCGTCGATATCGACCTTGAAATCGCTTTCGATGCGGATGCCGTCGCGCTTCAGGTGTACGGCCTGCCCGAGATCGTCGAAGATCGCGACCTCGCCGGGCTGCATCGCCTTCATCCGGTACCGGCGATCCTCGACCTGCACCACGATACCGCGGCTGCGCAGCCCACCGACGAAGGCTACGATCGCTTCGGCGCCGGGATGCGGCACGCTGGTGAAGCCATAGCCCTGAAAGCGCTCGATCGCGTCCTGGGCCTCGTCGGCGAGCAACTCGACCTGCATTTCCTGCGCCTGCGGCGCGTCGTCGACCGTGCCGATCGTCCCGCGGCCGAGCATCATCTGGATACGGCCGGCGATCGGCTCCAACAGGCGGCGGAACTCGCTCATGACCGGCCCACCGCCGACGCGTCGGCGTCCTCGCGCACCGGAATCAGGCTGAATGCCTCGGGCGGCATCAGCGTCAGGTCGGTGACCGTGCCGCGCCGCTCTTCCTTTAACTGACGCACTTCGCTGACCAGCATCACGCCCTCGACGTGCAGGAAGGGCGACGACACCGAAACGCGCACATTGGGTCTCCACAGCGCGCCGGATGGCATGTGCCAGCCCGGCACCGGGATCGTCACCGACTGCGATCGGCCCGCGCGCGTCGTCGCTTCCCACGCCGCGCGCTTGCGCAGCTCGGCGATCGTCGACTGTTCCTCGCCGACGATCAGCATGGGGCGGTACCGCCCGATCGCCGGGTCGCGCACCTCGGCCTTCACCGCCGACACCGCCTTGCCGTTCGCGCGATCGTCGCCCGATGCCTGCCCCTTGACGATATAGTCGCTGAAGCGCTCCTTCGCGTCGTGGCTGGCGCTGCCGCCCAGGATGTTCACGCCCTCGACCAGCTCGGCGACGATCGCGCCGGTACCGGGTCGGATCAGCTCGACATTGCCCTCGGCATCGGTGACCGCGAGCAGGCCGCGATAGCGCGCCAGCCGCTCGATCGCCGAGAACACCGTCTCGCCCTGCTGCAACGCGAACCGCTTGACCTTGGCGCCGGTGTCGGTGCGCGCAGTGACCGTGATCCCGAACGGCTTCGCCAGCTCGGCCGCGATCGCCTCGATGCTGCGCTGCGTCCAGCTGCCAGGCTTGGCGATCGCCGAACAGTCGACCAGGTCGGCCGACCGGTCGCGGCCGGCGACGCGGATCGAATAGCCGTCGGCATCGAAATCGGGATCGAAGCTGTCGACATGGCCGCTGATCACCGTTTCGCCGTCGAGCTGCACCGTGCACGCCTCGCCGGTGCGCAGCGGCCAGCGCGGCGCGCCGGTAAACTCGCGCGCGGCGATTTCCAGCTCGAACGATCCGGTCAGCGTCTCGATCGACCGGACGACCGACACCTTCGTCCAGCCGTCATAGACCTTGCCGCCGATCGTCAGGGTGGCGCGCGGATCAGCCACGGCGCACCGCCCCCGCCGGACTGGCGACGACATCGATCGCGGAGCCGCCGGGGACGAAGCCCGGATGGCGGACGCGGTTCATCGCGACGATCGCCGCCGCCATCGCCTCCATCGTGCGGCCGAAACCGCCAAGGCGCTGGGCAATGACCAGCGCGGGTTCGGTCGCGCGCGGGGTATAGCTGTATCCGCGCGCCAGCCCGGCGCTGCGCGCCACGATATCGCGGACCACCGCACCGCGCAGCGCGTCAAAGGTCGCGGCGCGGGCATCGTCGCCGGCGTCGGCCGCGGCCAGCGCATGGCCTTCGAACAGCGCCGCCAGCCGGTCGCGCACGTCGCCGGCATCGCCGCGGTTGGTCCACGCGATCGCCGCGGCGGCGCGCACCAGCTCGGCGCCCGCGGCCGCGCGCACCAGGTGCACAATCGCGTCCTGGTTCGCGGCCTGGCGATCGCGCTGCGGCGTCGATCGCTCGACGGGCTTCAGGTCGGCGCCGAAGGAAGCAAGCGGCTCGATCGAGCGCATGCGCGTGCGCGGATTGGGCGCGAGCGCGGCGACGGTGGCGACCAGCCCGACCAGCGTCTGGCCGAGCGCGAGCGGCGCGCGGAGCAGCGACGCCTTGCCTGCGGGCAATAATCGCAATCCGCTTTCGAACGCGCGCAGCGCCTGGCCGAGCCCGCCCGAGCTGGCGGCGGACAATTCGGCAACGATCGCGGCCTTGTCGACCAGCTCGGCCGCCGCTTCCTC
The DNA here is from genome assembly GCF_022701295.1 of Sphingopyxis sp. YF1. Lineage (NCBI taxonomy): Bacteria > Pseudomonadati > Pseudomonadota > Alphaproteobacteria > Sphingomonadales > Sphingopyxidaceae > Sphingopyxis > Sphingopyxis sp. YF1. Next base: position 2,824,391 of record NZ_CP033204.1, on the reverse strand, counting down.
GACGAAACCCGCGGCCTTGTCGATCGAGAAGCGGTCGGCGAAGTCGGCGGGCAAGGCGCCGGTGATGTCGCCCGCCGTCGCGCGCGCCAGCGCGGCGGTATCGGTGCGCGCCGCGATCGGCTGGTCGGCACCGCTTTCGCGCAGCACGATCGAGAAGCGAGCCATGCCGCCCTCGGCGGTGCTTTCGGTGACGCGCCAGTCCTCGACGGACACCTGAAGCTGCTCGCCGGTCCACGGGTCGACATAGGTGCCGGGACCATAAGCGCGCAGCGCGACGAGGAGCGCGTCGCGCTTCTCCATATAGTCGGGACCGATGACGAAGCATTCCAGCGTCGCTTCCTCGGCGCGGCGCCCCATGTCCTCGCTGCCCGGCTTGTCGCGAAAGGGAAATTCGAACAGCGCGACGCGCCGCCCGCCCGACAGGTCGCGGTCGGTGGTGGTAAAGGGCACGCCGCGAAAGCTGCCCTGGACATAGCGCTCGCGCCAGCCCGGCGCCGCGGCGGCGGTCGCGTCGATCGGTGCCTGCTGAAAGGGCGGAACGCTCGCCATCAGCCGAAACCCCGATTGGCGCCGCCGCGGAACACGACGGGCACGGCGGGGTTCGCCGTCGACATGCGCGTCGGCGTCGCGGACCATCCGGGCGGCGGGGTCAGTTTCACCTCCATGGTGCCGCCGACCGCGACTTTCTGCGGTGCGATCGGCGTGCTGCGCGAATTGCCGGGAAGCATCCGCTGCGGGATCGGGGTCGCCGGACCGCGAGGAAGCCGCGCTGGTGGCTTGCCAGGTGCCTTTGGTGGAGCTTCATTCGCGCGTCGGATGCGGAATAGCGGACCGCCGTCGACAACTGTGGTAGCGCCGTTTTCCTTGATCCTATCCTGTGTGTTGATGAGCTTGCTTGCCCAGTTCACGGCGTCAGCGAACGCCTTAGCGACCGACCAAACCGCCTTCGCGATGTTCCAAAGATCGGCACCAAAAGCTGCCCAGTCTTTTTCCGTGAACTGACCCAGCCAGTTCGCGATCTCCTCCAACTTCTTCGACACGCTATTCGCCCAGCGATCGATCGAACCGTCTTCCAGTCGTCGATCGAGCCAGCCGAGAACGGCCTCCATCTTTTCCTTCAGCTTGTCGTAGATGCCCGCGTCAGCGATCTTCAGCTGGAAGCGCTGCCACCATCCCGTCAGCCGTGCCCACATGCCCTTCAGCGTGCGGCCATAATCCTCGGCCGCGCCCTTCGAACGCTCGCCAAAGATGCCGACCAGTGCGCGCTCGATGTCGCGCGCATTGTCACGGACATTCTTCGTCATCCGCTTGCCGGTCTTGTCGAGCCATTGCAGGATGACGCGCCCGTTCTTGCGGGTGGTCTGGATGTCGAACGGCTCCAAAGCGCCGAGATCACCGTTCTTTGCCGACTTTACCGCGTCGACTACGGCGACCAGTTCCTTTTTCGACCCGATGGCCTCGTCGACCAGGGCGCGCAGACTATCGATCGTCGTGTCGATGCCCGCCTTTCGCGCCTGTACGAACGCCTCGCCGAGCTGCTCGATCGGGACCGGCAATTTCTGGTCGACGAGCCAGCGCAGCTCGCGTTTCGCGTCGGCGGCCGAGCCGCTGACCCGCGCGAGACGAAGTTCGAGTTCCTCGAACGTCGATCCGATCCGGATCATACCGCCAAATAGCGACCCCGCCCCGATCGCGGCGGCGCCCACCGCGAGCTGGGCAACGACAGCAGTCAGACGAAGTGCTTTGCCGATCACCGTGCCGATGGCCCAGCCTGCACCCTTTGCCGCCAGCTCCAGCCCCTTAAGCCCAGCCCGCCCGGCGAACTGTCGAACCTTGGTGAGGCCGGCACCCAGGCGCCCGCGCATGCGTGATGCGGCGGCGGAGACCTTGTCGATCGCGCGCGCCGCCGGACTGCCTTCGCGCGCCAGTTGTCGCGCGCCCTTGGTCAATTCCTTGGCGCCGGCGGCCGCACGTTTCGCGGGACCGGACATCCGGTCGACCGCTTCCAGGATCATGGCGAATTTGATTGCCACTTATCACCCACTTGTTCCGGTCGGGTCGGGTTCGAGGAGCACCGTAAGCTCGTCGAACCATGCCTCGACCTCATCCCAGGGCATCCCCATCAGCCGATCGTCCGGCCAATGAAAATGGAGCGCCAGACAGGCTAGGACTTGCCGCCAGTTGGGAGGGCATCGGTGATAAGCGACATCACAGACTCCCCCAGCGCGGCGAAATCCTCCACGTCCAACTCGTCGGAAAAGCCCACGAAGACATCCGTCTCGTCGGGCATCCGGCACAGGCGGTCGATCATCGTCGCCATGATTTCGACGTGCCCGTCGATCTGGTCGAGGACCTTGAGATCGCGGCCGCGAGGACGAACGATCAGAACCTCGGTAATCGGGGTGCCCTGTTTCGGCGTGATTGGCGTCGCGAGCCGATAGCTCTTGTGGACCTTGCGCGACATCAGTTCAGCTCCTCGGCGGGCGGTCCCTGGAAGACGCAGGCCGCGCCTTCGCCGCCGGCGGTCAGCACGGGCGGTTCGGCCGAATAGGCGTTGCGGATGATCCACACCTTGCCGGTGTCGGTTTCAAAGGTGATCGTCGCATTGTCGATCGCGCGGATCGCGGACAGGCTGACCCCGCGTTTCGTCAGCAGTGTGAACGTCACCTTCGATTCGGCGGTCTCTTCGCTGAAGGCGCCCGCCTGATAATCGCCGCGCTGCGCGGTGCGGGTGGCGCCGCCGATTTCCAGCACGGCGCCGGGCTTCGATTCCTGCGGGTCGCCGTCGATCTTGATCTTGACCTGACCGACGATCTGATTGGGATTGGTCATGCGAAAACTCTCCTTCATGGGTCGCTGAGAGGGCGCTGAGTGCTGCTTCAGCAGAACGGCAACTCAGGACTCCGCCCCGCTCAGACGGCGAATATTCAGACGCGGAACTGGAGCTGAGCGGCAAAGGCGCGCAGCTGATTGACCAGGTCGGGCGGGATCAGCGCGTTGACGCGGTTCGGATCGTTCGCGTCGATCTCGACGATCAGGTCGGCCTTGAACTGGTCGAGATTTTCGACCAGCCCCGCCTCTTCCAGCTCGCGGAACAGCGCGACCAGCTCGGCGCGCAGCACCGATGGCGTGACGATCGACTGGCCGGCGCCGAAGCGCGTGCCGTCCCTCGCAAGCTTGTGGCGCGGAAATTTCGCCAGGAAGCGCGCGCGCACCGCGATGCGGATGTACGACAGCGTCAGCACCGTTTCGGCGTCGAGGAAGGCGGTGTTCGGTTGGCCGAACGCGTCCTTCTGGTAACTGGTGATCGTGCGCTCGAGCGCGACCGTGCCGTCGCTGCCGACCGTGTAGGTCGCGACGCCCGCCTTTAGCAGCGCCTCGCGATCGCCGCGCGCCATCCTACCGCCCGGAACCGGCGCGAGCACGCCGGGCAGCGTGAGCGTGTGGAGCGGCCGCGCCGGATCGGTCGCGGTCTGGTACCCGGCGATGCCGCCATAGGCGCCCGCCCATTCCCAGGGCGGCGTCGGCGACATGCCGGTGCCCAGGTTGCTGACCAGCTCGCTGTTGCGCGTCGGGCCAAAGGCGAGCAGCGCGGCAAGGTCGCCGCGCTTCGCGGTCCAGCAAAAGCTCTCCTGCATCCGCTGCGGTCCCCAGCGGCTCGCCAGCTCGACTTCGATCGAGCCGAGCACCGTCGCCGAATGCGCGGCGAGGATGATCGTGCGATAATCGACCTCGCCCAGCGCGGGCCAAACGGCGTCATAATCGGGGTCGCCGGCACCCACGGCCATCGCGACGACGGCCAGCCCGATCCCGGCGGGCAGCGCCTCGCCCTGGTAAAAACTGTGACGCACATCGATATCGTTGCCCGCGGTGCCCTTGTGCTTCGCGGTCAGCGTGACGACCGCCGCGGCGGCGTTCGCCGTCACCGGCAGGTCCGCCTTCGCGTTCACCGCCGCCGCGATCGCCGTCGCGACGGTGTCGGCGGTCGACGCATTGGCGACGCCGACGGGCACCTTCTGCCCGGCGATCATCAGCGCGATCGTGCCCGCGGCCGTCGCCGGTCCGGTGACCGTGATCGTTCCGGTCGCCTGGGTGCCCGCGACCAGGTCGGTCAGGCCGATGATCCAGCATTCGCTCGACGCGTCGGCGCGCTTGAACGCAGCATAGCAGCGCGCCGCGATCGAACCCTTGCCGAACAGCTGATCCGCCTGCGCCGCCTGAAATACGCGCTGCGGTACCAGCGACGGCGCGGTGCCGGCGGCCAGCTTCTGCGCGATGATGAGCACCTTGTTCGCGACGACGGGCAGGCCGCCGCGCGCCCGGCTGGCGTCGAACTCGACATAGGCGCCGGGCGTGCGGATATCCGCCGAAATCTGGTTGAAACTGATCATGCGATACTCACTCCTGCGGAAGGATCAGATGGTCGGACGCGTCGGCGCGGCCGGGGCCGGCGTCGGGCGCCGGAAGCTGGATGCCGGGTTCGCCCAGGTCGCCGTCGATGCCGCCGAAGGGCGGCACGTCCCAGTCGAGGTGCAGCCGCTCGAAAATCTCGACAGCAAAGGCCGGATCGAGCGGCGACAGGGTGAAGCTGGTTTCGAACTGGATCGCGATCAGCGACGCCTTGCGTTCGAGCATCAGCTCACTCGGCCGCACGAGCAGCAGGCGCTTCGGTTGCAATGCCTGGATGCCCAGGCCGAGCGCATTCCCGCTGAGCAGACGGACGGCATCGACCGCGAGCTGGTAGCTGCCGACCTCGCCGCCGGCGAAGCCGTGACGCGTCGCCTGTTCGTTGCGCAGATTTTCGGCGCCGACGACCAGCCCGAATTGCGCACCCTCGACCTGAATGTCGCCGCTGCCGAGCAGCGTAATGCTGTTCGCCCCGGCAAAGGTCGCCCAGGCGCCCGGCGCGTTCCATTCGGTCGTCTCGCGAAACCGCTCATCCCAGTCGGCCGGATAGGTCTCGCGCGTGCGATAGTGATAGGGGATGGCGCCGCTGTCGCTTGCGTCGCCAAGCACGGCAATCATGCCGAGTTCGATTTCGGCGATCACGACACGCGCTCCCGGCGCCGGCGCAGCGCGCGCAGGATCGGCAGCACGAACGGGCGAAACAGCGCGATCTCGTAAAACAGGATCGCCGCGGCGAGCACGATCACGCCCGGCCAGAGCAGCGCCAGCCACCAGCAATCGGCGCGCGAACGCAGCGGCGGTGCCGTGATGATCAGCGCCGCGACGACGATCCAGGCGATGACGGGCGTGATCGTCATGCCGTGCCGCCCGCGAACAGGCCCGGCGCCTTGCCTGGGAAAAATTCGGTGAACATGTCGCGCGCCGCCTCTTCGTGCCGCGGACCGAAGCCGATGACGCGACGCGCAGGCAGGACGACTTCGTCGACCGACCGGAAACCGAGCCCGCCCGGCAGCTGGAACTTCAGCTTGCCGCCCGATTTCGCGCGGATCGTCGCGCCCTCGTTGTTGGGACCGGCATAAATGACATTGCTGCCCCAGCGGATCGTGCGCGCATCCGATTCCGACGTGATCGATGCCTTGTATCGGCCGCTGTCGGTCAGTGTCTTGCCGCCTTCGGTCTTCGCCCGGATGCTCGGCTTCAGGGCGTTGCCGTCGACATCCTGCTCAAGGTCGAACAGGTCCATCGTCACCGCCTCGAACTCCAGCCCCAGCGCGCTGTTGAACTCCGACAGGTCCTCGCCGGCGGCGACGAGCGCGGCCATCTCGCGGACGATTTGGTCGGGGCCGTCGCCCAGGACGGAAATCTGGACCGACGCGGTCACATCGCACCGTCGAGCTGGTCGCGGGTAAAGCGCTTGCGCCCCGCGATATGGATCGCGCCGGGACGCGCGGGCACGGCGGCGACATCACCGCCATCGATCTTGTAGCGGCCCGCCGCGATATCCTTCAGCGTGTCGATCGCCGCCTTGTGCTTCTTTTCGACGCCCTCGGGCGGGGTCGCGCGGTGCAGCTCGTAAAAGGCAATGTCGCATGCCAGGTCGACAAGCACCGGGACGGCCGTCCAGTTCGAATATTTCGCGGCGACATAGCCATCGATCCTGTTCCCGGCTCGCGCGATCGCCTGGTCGATACGTGCCTGGTCAAGCGCACCCGTACCATCCCAGTCCGACAGCTGGATCAGCTGCTCGGGCCGGAACCGGGCCTGCATGTCGGCAAGAGTGGCATAGACGATCGGCATGGAAACTCATCATGGTGATGGAGAGTAGAGGTCGGGGTCGGCGGAGAATGGCGAAACCGCCGACCCTTTCCCCCTTCAGCCCTTGGCCGCTTTCGTGTTGGCGGCATCGGCCTTGGGCTTGCGACCCGAAGAGCTCGCCGGTTTGGCAACCGCCTCGGCTTTCGCCGCGGACGGGGCCGGCTCTCCCTTCGAAGCCTGTTCGGCGGCGGCGGTAGCCGCGGCCGTTTCCTTGGCGGTGGCAGCGGCAGCCTGGTCGGCGAGCCGCTGTTCCTCATCCTTCGCAGCCGCGGCGCGCTCCTCTTCCGCTTTGGCGTCGGCCGCCTGCTTCTCGGCGGCAAGCCGCGCTGCGTCGGCTTTCTCCGCGGCCATCGCGGCGGCCAGCCGCTCGGCGTGCGCCTGCTGCTCGGGATCGACCGGCGGCGCAATCTCGCCGACGATGCCGGCAAAGATCGCCTGCGCCGCTTCCTCGGCCGCATCGGGATCGGAGTGCGCCGCCGCTGCGTCGGCCGCTGCGACGATCGTCTCGACCTCGACTTCGGTCAGCTCGCGGAACACGTCCGGGGTGTCGGGGTCGGCAACCTTCACCTTCAGCACCGGATCGGCCACGATCGCTGCAAGTGCCTTCAGGGCCGCGATGCCGCGTTCGAAATGCTCGGGGCCAAGGACGAGCGGCAGGCTGCCGAACTCGATCCCGCCGCGACGATAGGGCGAGCGGGCCGAGACGACGCGAAGCAGCGCGGTCACGGCAGGCGATCCGACTCAAGGATCGCAACTTCCTTCCACAGGACGTTGCTTTCCCCGCCGACGAGGTTCTGCTTTTCAAACAGCTCCTTCGCCGCCGCCTGGTTGCTGCGACCGACGACGATCGTGTCGGGACGCAGCGCGAGCGGTTCACCTTCGTCGTCGGTGAAGGCCTTCATCGCGTCGCGCGCGGCCTCGTAATTGGCCTTGTTCAGCGTCTGCGTCGACCGATAGGCGAGCTGCCAATAGGTGTAGCCGGCACCATAACGCGCTTCGCCACCGATCAGATATTCGCCCGTCTCGAAGACGCGGCTGTCGGTCATGTCGGTGACCATGTGGAAGTGCGGCTTCTCGCGCTCCTGGAGCAGGATCGGCTTGAGCGACTTGCCGGTCACCAGCAGGAACCATGCCTGCGACCCGCCGGCGGCGCTGATGTTCGACGCGACGCCATCGGCCATCGGATGCTCGTCATCGAAGAAATTCTGGCCGTCGTAGCAAACGGCCAGGTGGCCGTTGGCGAGCGCCGCATAGGCGAGTCGGTCGGGCAGCGCCGCCGATTCCTCGCCCCATCCTTCGATCTGGGCCGGCCACAGGCCCAGATTATCATCCTGGATGTCGTGCTTGTGGATGCCGCGCGTGACCTCATAGGCCTCGTTGACCAGGCGATACGCCTTTTCGGCCAACCGCTTGATCCGCTTTTCGCCGATCCATTTACGGAACAGCGGGAAGTCGCCGAGCCAGCCATAGGTCTCGACCTTGGTGGTCGAATTGACCTTCGTCGTGAAGCTCAGATAGGTCGGTTTGACCTTGTCCAGGCCGCGCTGAAAGTCGGTCTTGAAGCCGGTGCGCAGACCCTGCAACAAGATGGCGGTGATTTGACGCATGATACTCTCCTGGTCGGAATTAGGCGGTGAGGGCCGCGGCGATGACCGGGCTGACCTCGACCCAGACGCCTTCGCCCGTCACGTCGGCGACGACGCCGGCGACGCAGCGCGTGCTGTTGGGATTGGTTTTGCCGACCGTCTGGTCGTCGATGACGTAACAGGGGAACCCGACGTCATCCTTGGCGAGCACGTCGCCAGCGGTGCCATTCTTCATCAGGAAGCATCCGCTGCGCGTGTCGACGACGACGTCGCCATCGACCGCGCCGCCGACGATCGACTGCTCGGCGATACCGACGCAACGATAGGTTGCGGCGTCGGCGGCCTTCGCGGCGTTATCGGCACCCTGGCCCTCACGAGCAGGACGAAGCCAACCCGCAGCAAGGATGACCAGTGCGCCGGCATGGATCGCAACGGTGGCTTTGACCGGGTGCTGAAAGCGCTTGGGGCCACCCGCCAGTTCCTGGGTGCGCTTCGGTGCGGTGAGAGCCGCCATTATTCAGCCTCCTTCTTCAGCTCGGCGAGATATGCCGCCTGGTCCCAACCCATCGACGTGCAGAGCGCGACCTGTTCTTCGGTCAGCTTGCCATCGGTGGAGAGCTTGCCGTCGACGGCCGGCTTGCCGAGATTGGTCGCGGGCAAGGCGGCGAGCAGCTGATCGAGCTTGTCGTCGTCGGTGATCGAGGTGGCGTAGGCGACCATCGCCGGAGCGAGGCGACCGTCCCGCTGGGCGGCGTCGATCTTCGCCTTGCGCTTCTCTTCCTGCATCGTGCCCATGTTTGCGGTGAGCGACTGGATCGACGTCTGCATCGCCGCGACGGTTTCGATCGGCACATACTTCGCCGGGTCGGGTGCGCCGGCATCGGCCTGTGTTTTGAGCGCGGTCGCCGCGGCGACCAGGTCGCCGCCTTCGGCAACGCCAAGCGCACTGGCAATCGCCGTCATCGTGGCGGCGCTGCCGAGATTTGCGATCGCGCGGAGGATTTCCTCCTCGCTCGCATCTTCGCCAAGGCCGAGCGCCTTGGCGATTGGACCATAATTCATGGATGCTGTTCCTTCTTCGGTGGAAAAGGCACTCGCCACCGCGGCGAGATCGAGCGACGGCGTGTTGGTCAGCGCCGCGTTGATGATGCGAACGACGCGCCCCTGGGCGTCGTGCTGGAAAACCGGGGAGATGTAGCGATACTCGCGCGCGCCGAGCGCGCTTGCGGCGGCATCGGTCCAATCGACGTCGGCGAACACGCCCTGGTCGGTGGCATAGATCCGCTTCATCCAGCCCGCCGCGCGGGCCGTCCCGCCGACACCGGCGCGCGCGCCGAACACCGACTGATGATCATAGTCGATGACGATGTCGTTGCTGCGGTGGTGCGCCGCGGTCGCCGCGGCGATGCGGCTCGCGTGCGCTGCGTCGTCGACACGGACGATCGCGGGCTTGCCATTGCGCGAAGGATTGGCGCCCATGGCGAGCAGCTGGATCGTGGCGGGTGCTGACTGGCCCGCGGCCGTCGCGATCGCGATCGCAGCAGCGCCATAGTCCAGCTCGACTTTCCCCCGTGCCACGTCCGCAACGCTCCCCGCGCCCGGCACCGCGCCGGTCGATGAGCTTGCTATGGAGGGGTCAAAGGCGCGGGGTCAGATGACAAAAGTCACAGCGAAGAAGCGCGCCGCCGAGCGTTCATTGCACGGTAACGCGATTCGGGCTATATGAAACGGGTCGCGACCGTCTCGGACGTGCTGCCTGGGGACGCTAGTCGTCATCAAGCCCGCGACTTTTCCACACCGGATAGAGCGAGATCAGCGCGACGTTGCGCTTGCTCTGCTCGAATATCGCGCCGCGCTTGCCGGCGATCGCCTCGAACCGCTGCGCGCCGCCGCGGCCGGGCTTCGCCGGCAGGAACTTCGTCGCCGCATTGAGGTGCGATTGCGCGTTCACGATATCGCGGCCGGTGACGCCCTCGGCCCCGTGCACCTTCAATATGTGCTTGGCATAGCGATGTTCCAGCCGGACGCCCTTGCCGCGAATGTCGATCCCCGCGTCGGCCGCGCGATCGGCCGCGCCGTCGCCGACCTTGCCGAGCAGCGCGGTCTTGAAGAACGGGACGCCGGGGGAACCGAGCGACACCAGCGCGGCGCCGCGGCCGGTGGACCGGAACCGCCCGCCGTCGCGGCTCCCCTTCGGGTGGCGCGGCTGCGACGGGTCATAGGCGGCGACGCCCAGCTCGGGCGACCACGCGAGCGCGCCCCGGCGCATCGCCGCCGCGCGCGCCGCCGGTACCCGTTTCGCACGCCACCAGCGCGCCACGTCGACGACCATCACCGCACCGTCCTGATCGGGTGCGCCGAAATAGCGCCGGACGAGCTGGGGCGAGACATCCTTCGACACGATCCACAGCCAGCGGATTTCGGCGGGCGCCATGATCGCGGCCGCTACATCGTCCAGCTCGGCCGCGTCGAGGCCGGCGGGTAGCGCCCCCGCACCATCGTCGCCGCGAAACCAGCTCGCCGCGATCGCGATCGGCCAGTTGCCGGCGTCGACATAGGTTCGCCCGCCGATCCGCTCGTCGCGGGTCCGCATGCCGAAGGCCGCGAGGAAGCCGCTCACCGCCGCCTCATCGCTCCCTGAGAGCGCGCTCATCGCCGCAATGCCGTCGCCATTCATCGGGCCAGGGGTCAGGCCGTCGTGACGGGCCTTACCGACATGATAGGCCCAGCCGGCGCCGAGGCCCTGTTCGATCATGTGGATCTCGCCGGTGCGCTTGTTGACCCACTGCCGTTTCGGGAACACGCGCGGCTGGGTGATCTTCAGCCCGCGCCGCGCGGCCTGGCCGCGCGAAACCGGCTTGGGCAGGCAGCGGCATTCCCAGTCGTTCGGCGGGTAATGCTCGTCCCACCAGTCATCGTCGACCGGCAGCACCGTCCCGTGCCAGATATGGTGCTGCTCGCGCTCGCGCCCATCCATCGGATTGACATATTCGAGCAGCGGGAAGGCGCGCTTGTTGCGCTGGATGCGTTCCCAGCGCCCGGCGGCATAGCTGGTGCGCATGTTGGTGCTGAAGATCGTCTTCAGCCGGCGCGGGCTGCCGAGCTGCACCGTCTCGATTTCGCCGGTCGCGGGATCGATCGCGCGCCGCTTGCCCCACCAACCGAGCTTTTCGAGCAGCGGGCGCAGGTCCTTCCGGAACTGGTCGAGCGTTTGCCCTTCGGCGATCGCGCGGTCGACGGCCTCGCGGATCGTCTCCAGCACGTCGCGCGTCATCGCCTTCGCGACGGTGAAGCCGCGCCCATGCTCCTGGTGCCAGACATCCTGCCACGAAAAGCCAAAGACAAAGCCCTTGGCGCGGAACCAGGCGAGCGCCTCGACGGGCGTCAGTCCGAACGGAATTTCCATCACGCACCGATCAGGCCGCGACCGGCATCGTCGCCGATCGCGGCACCGGCGCCCGCGGCGATCAATTCGGTCAGCTGCCAGTCGATGCCGCGAAAGCGGACGAAGCCGCCGAGATTGCGGCGATAGCCGGGGATGGCGCCGATGCGCAGATGATGCCCCGCCTGCGACAGGCAGGCGTCGATCGTCGCCTGCGGATCGCGGCTGTACCAGGCGCGGCGCACGATCGTGCCGTCCGCGTCCCGCCGTTCATGGAACACCGTCGCGATCGTCGCGCCGATCGCGTCGACCTGAAGCCGCGCGCGGTCCGCTTGCCCCAGCTCGGCGCCGGGCTCGACGAGCAGGCCGATCGGCGCGCCCGCGGCGTCATGGTCGAACCGCGGCACGTCGATCGCCGCGGTGACGATCGCGCCCGCCGCGTCGCGATACGGCGCGGCGGTCGGTCGGCCGAAGTCGAACCATGCGGCGAAATGCTGCCGACCGATATCGCCGTCCGCCATCACCCGGCCTCGCGCTCGTCGCGCTGCTGGTCGGCATCGCCCGCCAGCCGCGACGCGAACCCGGCCATCGCAAGCATGCCGGCCAGTTCGCTTTCATCCATGCGGCCGATCAGTCCGGTCAGCCCGTCGCGGACCTGTTCGAGCGACGTCGAGGTGGCGACAAGCTGCTCGATCGGCGACAGGATCGGTTCGACCAGCTCGACCCAGTCGTCGAGGAACGCGTCGGCGGATTCATCGATCGGATCACGATAGTCGCCGTTGGGGTCGGCGCTCGCGACCCCGACACGCCCCACAGGCCGTTTAAGAGGGGCTAAGAGGGCAGGAGTCGACCTCGGGCGCTGGGGCAGTCCGGGCAAGGTGCCTGAGGGCGCTCCTGCGGGCAAATTTTCGGGGGTCGGGCTGGAGGCGACCTTCAGCACATCGTCATCGTCTTCCGGTTCGGGCAAACCGGCCTTCTCGCGCATGGCGCGCGCGCCAACCTTGACGCCCAGCGGGACCAGCGCCGCGGCGGCTTCGGTCAGGGCCTTCACGTCGACCGCGTCGGGCTCGCCGATCGTGATACGCGGATATTCATCCTGAGGGCCGAAGTTGAACATGATCATCGGCACAACCAGGTCGTGATTGATCGTTGCGGCCACCATCATCGCGTCGGCGTCGCGGATGTCGTGCCGCACGCCGTCGTGAACCTCGGCCTGACCCGATCCCATGCCGCCCGCCTTGGCGTCCGTGGTGTTGGTCTGGCCGAGTACCGCCTTGCTCAGCTCGTCGTTGACGAACTCGGCCTTGGCGCGCCACAGGTCGCCAGGCGCGCTTCCGGTGCTGGCCTCTTGGAACATGATCTCCATCGACTTGGGGAAGACAGCCGCGGCATCGCTCCCCAGGTCGGAGACCGCTCGCATCAGGATGTCGATGTTTTCCTCGGTCTCGCCATTGTCATAACGGCCCATGCGCATCGGCATGCCATAGGTTTCGAGGAAGCTGACCCAGTCTTTGATCGCGAAATTCTTGAACATCCATCCCCAGGCGGCGATGCGCGCGACGCCTCCGCGGATCGGCGGACCTGACTTGGCCGAATGGATGTGGACGATGAACTTGCCCGCCGCCAGCGGCTCGGGCTCGCCGGCAGTGCGCAGCTTCAGCGTTTCGCCGTTTATGCGGTCGAACTCGAACCAGCGCGGATCGCGGCGCTTCAGCTCGTGCGGCAACCATTTCCCCGGCTTGGTCTGCCAGATCATTTCGGTGGCGCTGTAGCCCTTGCCGATCGCGTCGAGGATGTCGAAGATTTCGGCCTGGAGGGTGTCACGCTTCAGCCATTTGCGGATGAAGTCGGCATGTTCCTTGTGATGCGGCGCGTCGCTCGCGGCCTCGACCTCGATCGGCAGCTGCGCGACGGCGCGCTTGCGGGTGCCGAGAACGGAAAGATAGTGCATATCTTTCTCCTCCATCTCTTCGGCGAGTTCGAGGTAGGCGGTCGCATCGCCATTTTCGGCGGCACGCAGGATGTTCGCCAGGCGATGCGGTGTCAGGCCGGCGGCAGGATGCCCCGACAGGATCGATCGCACCGACGCCATGCGCGGAGCCGCGATCTCGCGCGGCAGCTGCTCGCGCTGCATCAACTGGCCGTTCGGCCAGACGAGCGGAATGCGCGGGGCGGGTGCGGTCGGGTCGGTCATCAATAAGCTCCTCGGCCGAAGCGGCTGCCCCGGCTGTGTCGATCGGGTCGGTCGTCGTCGCGATCGCGGCCCGCCAGTCGGCCAGCTGAAGGCGACACCGCGCGATATTGGTAGAGCGATGGCGGAAGGTCGGCCGCGCGACTGGCGAGCGCATAGGCCCAGAAGCGATCGGCGTGGACCTCATCGTCCGCATTGACGATGCGGATGCCCCCGGACAGCTCGGACCCGATCTTCTTGATCGCCATCAGGTCGGCGCGCGTGAACGGGTCATACCGAATGCGGATGCGATGTTCCTGGACGCGCTTGTGCAGGCTCAGCGCCAGGTCCACGCGTGACGGACCGGTGAGCAGCTCGCCATGAACGCGGTTGCCGTGCAGCCGCACAAGGTCTTCAACGACCTTTTCGCCCATGCCGGTCTGGTCGACCCATGCCGAGCCGATGCGCCGCGTCTTGAACAGCTGGTTGAAGAACGCGTCCTGGTGCGCGAAACTTTGCCCGACCTCCTCATAGGTGTCGCGCTGCCACAAGACGTCGCCGACCAGCTCCATGCAATATTGGACCTGACCGTCGCGGCGCCGCGCGACGTCGCGGCCGATGTAGCAGATGCCGCCCTGGTAAAGTTCGGGCAGGCCGCAATCGGCATGCTCGCAAGCGGCGATATCGGTGATGTTGAGCAGCGAACCCGAGCCGATTTTCGGGTTGCAGTCGAGTTCCTCGTCGGCGTCGTCGCCATAGGCTGCATAGATGCCCGCGACCCATTGTTCCTTGGGCGGGAGTTCGACGCCTTTGGTCTTCGACACCATGGCGACGCGCTCATAGAGCCCGGCATCGAGCGCATCGCGAAAGGTGATTTTCATCGTCTGGCCGGCACGCTTGCCGGTGTTGATGTCCTGGATCAGCAGGTTGAACGGGTTCGAAATGCCGTCATGGGTGGAAATGACGACGACCTGACCGCCCCAGATGAGCAGCGCCATCGCGGCCTTGATGACTTCGCCGACATTCTTGTGGAACGCCGCTTCGTCGATGATGACAATGCCTTGCTTACCGCGCAGCGCGCGCGGTACCGATGGCAGGGCCGTGATGCGGAAGCCCGATGCAAAGCGGATCGAGAAGGCCTTCACGCCCTTCTCATCGGCTTCGAGAACTTCTTCCTCCTCGATGTCGCCGGCGACCAGGCCGAAGGCACGCGCCCACATAGCGCAGACCTCGATAAATTCGAGGGTCATGTCCTTGTCGTAGCCCATGTACCAGATGTTCTGGCCGCCCGCTTCGGGCGCCGCCGCAGCTTTGAGCGCAGCGAATGCGGCCATTCCCCACGTCAGACCGATGCGCCGCGATTTCTCGATGACGAGCAGCGCGGTGCCGGCGAAGAGCGAGTCGATCGGCTTTTGCTGATAGCCGAGCAACAGGTCGCCGCGCGGCAGGCGGAAGATGGCATTCTCGGCCGCGGCGCGGTCGCCCTGGATTTCGCGGAAACGGGTTGATTCCGCCCGCGCCGCCTGGACACGCTTGAAATCCTCCTCGGGCGATAACCTCACTCGCCGCTCCCCAGCACGGCAAAGCGGATCGATTCGACGGTTTCCTTCGACAGGCCCTTGGCGCGGGCCGCACGGGTCGCGCTCTCGGCCGCCTCCGCCTTCGCCTTGTCGGCCGCGCGCTTTTCGGCGCGCTCGATCAGGTCGAGGTCGGTCTTGCGGGTCAGCGCGATCGAGCGCAACGCGTCGGCGAACGCCTTCGCATCCTTCGCGCCGAGCTGGACGCCTTCGCCGCCCTCTTCGTTCGCCGCGAGCATCAGCTTGAACATGTTCGACTGGAGCAGCTGGACGTTGACGTCGAGCATGCGCGACTGATCGGCGTCGCCGACCTCGCGCGCCAGCGCGGTCGCCATCGCCTGCGCCTCGCGCATCTCGGCCGCGACGTCCTGGAGCGTGCGGACGTGCCGCCCCAGCGCCGACCGGCTGACCGACTGTCCCATGTCCTTCAGACGCTGCAAAATCTCGTCGATCGTCCAGCCATGATCCATGCGCAACTTGCCGATCAGCTCGCGGACCTCCTGGTCGAGCTTGTCGATCGACGACGGCGTATGGCGCGCGGGTTTCGCGCGGACGGGACGGCGCGCCATGTCAGGCGCTCGGCGACGGGCGCTGGACGCCGGCGACGATCGAGCGGCCCGCGGCGACGTCGGCACCGCGTTCGGTGATCGTCGCCACGGTCAGCGTCGCCGTCGGCCGCAGCAGCGTGACCAGCCGCTGCTCTTCCAGCCAGGCGATGTTCGTGCGCATCTGGTCGCGGGTGCAGACGAGGCCCATCGCGTTGACGGCGTCGGTCAGCACGCTGTCGTTCGTCGAATAGCCCGGCGCCTCGGCGAGCAGCCGCAGAACGGTCAGGCGCACATGCTGAAAATGGAAATCGCCGTAGTTCATCATTCGCCCTTCAGCGCTTTTTCGATCAGGAAGGATTCGATGCGGGTCACCGCGAGAAAGGTGCGCGCGTTGAGTTCATGTTCGGCGGCGATGTTCGCATCGACGCGCGCAAGCGCGGCCTTCAGCGCCGCGACATCCTCTGTCGTCGCCTTCCCCTGGAGTTCCTGTTCGACCCGGCTGATCCGGCGCGCGATGCGCCCGGTGCCCTCGGGGTTCTGCTGCCCGGCGCGCCAGGCGATGAAGACGCCGGCGAGGATGAAGGCGATGATCGCCAGCTGGTAAAAATCGGAAAGCGTTTTCATGCCTGTTCCTCGTCGGCGGCCAAATGGTCGGGTGTCGGGGCGGGTGTCGGAGATTTCGGTCGCAGGCCGGGGAGCGGCAGTGCGGCGATCGCGCGCTTGATGTATGCCGCGATCTCTTCGCCCAGCAGCTCGATCAGCGTGTAGCCGCTGAAGCCGAGCCCGATCGACACGACAAAGGCGAAAAGCATGCCGGGCCGGCTGTCGACCACCCACAACAGCGCCGCGACCAGCATGATCAGCGACACCAGGACATTCTTCGCCAGGCTGAGCGGTGGGTTACGCTTCGGCGCGAGCGGACGCGCGGCGAGCACGCCGATCGCGGCGAGCGCCAGCGTGACGACCGGCCATTCGAACCCGCCCGCGGCGATGACGACGTCGGCCGGCGACGCCTTGCTCGCCGAGCTGGCGAACAGCAGCGACGGCGTCCAGGCGGCATAGAAGCCGGCGAGAGTATCGGTTGGCTGGGTCATCGATGTCCCGAATTGACGAAAGCAAAATGCCGTGGCAGCAGCGCCGCATGAGAGCGGTGATACTGTTTTTTGTAGGCGTTTTTCTTGGCGGAGCAGTGGCGGGCGCGGCCGGCTACGTGCGCTGGAACAAACCGCACGACCCCTACGCTAAGTGGCGCTTTGCGCATGAAAAGCGGGCGGAAGATTTTCCGACCGGCGGTGCCCTCCTTATCGGCGACAGTATCGTTCACCGACTCTACATTCCCGAACTGTGCGGCAAACCGGTATTCAACGCCGGGATGGCCGGCGCGAGAGCCGATCAGATCGCACCGCTTTCCGCAGTGCTCATTGATAAGCTCAGGCCGAGCATCATTGTCGTTTCCGCCGGGGCGAATGACCGGGAACAAGGCGATGCCTGGCACCGGGACCTTGAAAAGATAGCCCCGCGCGGGGCTATCGTTATCGATGCGCCCACATCGCTCGCCGTCCGCAATGGCTGGGCGGTCATTCCTGCGTTGCCCGCGATTCTGCGCACCGACGACGTTCATGCGAACGCGGCCGGGCGTTCCGAACTCAAGAAGAGGATCGCTGATACGGCCTGCTCTTGATGTCATCTATCGGGCTCCTCTTCGCCGAGCAGCCAGTTCATCGCAGCACGATTGAGCGTCCCGTCTGGGCGAAGCGCAAAGCGCGCCATGAAGTCGCTGCCATGAGTTTGGGGCGGATGACGGAAGGAACAGTCGGCGAGCGGCCACTTTTCGACGGCTAGCCCCGCCAGAAGCACGTGCGCCGAACTGCCGTCGTCGCCGATCAGAACGCCCGCCTTGCCGTCGCAAAGGACGATGTCGCCGCATACGCCGACATCGAAGGGGTCACCGACCAGCGCCGGGTCGAATAGCTTGTTCAACTTCAATCGCCGCGCGCCGTCGGACAGTTCGGGCCGGGGCCGTTCGAAATGGATCATCGGGTCGTAATCTGCGACCAGCGCGATATCGCTCACCGCGATCCGCCCGCCGGCAATCTGCTCGGGCGCGACGATCACGAACAGCTTGCCCGCGTCGACACAGACTTCGCGCAGCCAGTCGGCGGCAGGAAGCGTGTCCAGAAAGAGCGCGCTGTTGAGCATTCGCGGGGGCGGGAACATCCCCTCCAGCAGCCACTGATATTGCGGATCGAGCATCGTTGCTTCCCTAAAAAACGGGTGTTGTGCGCACATTGCGCTTGGCGCGGACATTTGCGTGGATCAGCCCGCCGAGCTTGTCCTGACCGGCAAAGCTGGGGTGCACCCGATCGCCATTCGCGCTGTTCAGATGGACGACGTTGCCGTCGATCCGGTCGACCGAAGCGAGATGCGCAGCCTTGAAGGCGGTGCCGGCGTCGCGTTCGTTCGCCAGGGCGGCGGCACGGTTCACGCCAGCCGGACTGTTCGGGTAATCGGGATCGCCGCCCAAGACGCCGTCGGCGAAGCCGTCGCCGTCGCCATCGGGCTGATGCGGATCGACGATCGTCATCTGAGGGTCGGCGATGCCGACGAAGGTGATGATGAATTGGCGATCGTCTTCCAGCCATTGCAGCGGGGTGGCGACGTCGGGAACCGCGCCCGTCCCGATGAACGCGGTGTTGAGGCCCCAGCTCTTGACCCAATGGACGACGGTGTACCCGACGCCGAGCTTGCGGCTGCGCTGCTCTTCGCGGTGAACATTGCGATTGAGCAGCGAGCCAACCATTCCCGCCGAGACAAGGTTCTTGACATTGCGCGACAGCGCAGCGGTGACATTCGTGGTGCCACCGAGCGCGTTGACATAGTTGGTCGAGGTCGTTTGCGCGGCTTCGGAACCGCCCGGGCAATCCTGTGTCGATCCTTGCGAAACGAACACCAGGTCATAGAAGCGCCCGTCGTCGGGCGCTTCGTTCGCGGCACGAACGAAGCCATAGGCCCAGCCCGATTTCGGTGCGATCGATTTGACGTTCGGCGCCGCCTGGTTGTCGTAGGGCGGCCGCATCGTCAGCCGGTCCATCGACACGCCCGTGGTGCCCGAACTGTTGCTGTTTCGCGCGACGACGCGGACATTGTTCGCGCGCTGATTCTGCTGAGCGACCGTCATGTCAGGGTAATAGACTGCCTGGTTCCCCGTCACTGCGGGTGCCCAGCTCACGCGATAGGTTCCGCGCTTGCCCATCGCCCCGTCGGGCTCGTTGCTGGTCAGCTGCGCGACGACATATTGGTTGAGGTCGGCGTTGGCGCTCGCCTTCAGCGCGTGACCGGCCTCCAGCGCGCGAGGCGCGTTGCCGTTGAAGCCGATCACCGTCATCACGTCGCCGGCGAAACTGGCCGTCGCCGCTGCGAACAGCGTCGACGTGTCGGTGCTTTCACCGAAGGCGAACACGGGGATCGCTTCGCGCGGGCAATCCTCGACCCGCAGCCACTTCCGGTGCTCGGCGAGCTCCGGTCGCAGATATTGCGCCGCCTGGCTGATTTCCGCTTCGGTGGGTTCGGTCGCGGCATAAAGCGAGCAGATATGCCGAATCCACGACGCCTTGCCCGCCAGGGCCGAACTGGCCGCGGCGAGCACCGGCTGTCCTGTCGGGTTGTCGGCGGCAACGGCCGCGACGCCCACGACGCCGCCGCCTTCCCATTCATAGCCGCCGGTGCCGCCCAAATCGCCGCGCCGAAATATCTGATGCGGACCCCAACCCTGCACCCCATAGACCTTGGTCCAAGTGGCGAGGCCGCCGACCTGACCCTTGCCGGCTGCCTTTCCCGTAGAGGTTGCGAAATAATATCCGGTGCCGCCGCCCTCTTCGACCTCGAAGATATGAAGCTGCGCCTTGTGTCCCTGCGCGGGGAGCTTCGCCCCCTGGTTGGCAAGGATCAGCCAGCCATCGCCGTCGAACGACAGGCCGTTCGGAAAGGCGGTGGCGATGTCGACATGCTTGTTGCCGATGAAGTCGCGAATGACGGTACCGCGCGGACGGCGCCACCAATATCCCGCTGTCCAGACCGCGGGCAAGAAGGTCGCGGGCAACATGTGCTGCAACCCCGCCGCGGCGCCCACCGCATCGTCGCGCGCATCCTGCGCATCACCGACCAGCCCTTGCACTTCGGCAGCGGCCTCCGACGACAGCTTTTCGAACTGTTCCCAACTGCCGGCGCCCGGCGCGCCGATCTTGCGCCACCAGCCATTTTTCGCCGGGGTGGGATCGGCATAGACGAAACCACAGGAAAACGCGGGCCACGCAAGATCGCCCTGGAGCCCTGCTGGGGCGGCCTCGGTTTCATAGGCGGTATCGACCTGGAGCAATTTTCCGAACAGCCGCCGGGCTTCGACCGACTGCATCGACCCGCCTGGCTCCTGACACCCGATCAGCGCCTTCGGCGATACCGCCGTCGCGCGCGCCATTTGCTCCAGCGTGCGCGTTTCAAAGGGAACGGTATCAGCCATTGGGGCAGGCAGTCCTTGCGTCGATCAGGCGCGCTTCGAGCAACAGCTCGCGCGCGAAGCGGGCGGCGATCCAGGCGAGCGTCGGCGGGTCGGCGTCGATCGCGGCGCCCGCGGGCATCGCGGGCGACGGCGGCAGCGCCTGGCTCAGCTCGGGCGGACAGACGGGTTTCGTCTCGACCCGGCGCTCGATCACCGGGTCGGGCGCGGCGCCCGGCTCAGGCTGCGCGGGAGAGTTTGCGCAGGCAGGCAGCATCGCAATGCTTGCGAGTGCCGCTGCCATCGCCAGCGCTCGGCGCGGATTTGATCGCGTCATCGGCGGCGTCCTTTCTTTTTGCCTGGTCGCGACCGCGCGCCTCGGCGCGGTCGGCGATCTTTCCCTGGTCGGCGATCAGCCGGTCGACCTCGCCCTCGGCCGCGCGCTGTCCATCCTCGGCGGCGGTGCGCGCCGCAACCTCGGCCTTGACCGCGGTCGAACAGGCCGAGTGGATCGCGAAGCGCGTTGCATCGCGGTTGCGGGCGACCAGCGCGACGTCGCATTGCTTCGCCTGGCGCGCGGCGGTGATCACCGCCTTGACCGGCTCGGCGCAGCGATCGGCGGGCGCGCTGGCTTTCTCGGCCGCGAGCGAGCAACTGGCGACGTCGCCGCGCAGCTGCTTGAGATCGCGTTTCGCGGCGAGCCCGGTCCACGCGCCGATGATCAACGCGGCGAGCAGCAGCGCGCCCGTCGCCGCGCCGAACAGCCGAAATCCCGACAAGACCTTCATCAATCCCTCCCCAGTTCGTCGGCGCGCGCCAGCCAGCCATTCAGGAATCGCTTCTGCGAAGGATTGGCGGCGGCGATCGCGCGGTAGCGAAGCCGCACTTCGGTGCGGTACGCGTCGATCAGCGCCGGCATGCCGAGCGCCGGCCATTTCAGCACCCAGTCCAGCGCCTTCATCGTGAGCGGGCCGAGATTGCGGTCGGCGCTGAGCGCCTCGGGCTTGGCGCTGGCGACTGCGCGGGCAAGGCAGCGGTTGAGCGCGAGCTGGAGCAGCCGGCGCGCATTGCCCAGCCCGGCGTTGACGCCCTGGTCGAACAGCATCTCGCCGATCGGTCGCGGCAGGTTATCGGCGCCCAGGCGCTGCCAGAAACAGCGGTGGTAGAGGAACTTCGCGTCGCCGCGCGTCAGCTTGCGGACATCGTCGCGATCGATGTCGCCGTCGCCGTCGAGGTCGAAGTCGAGCCGCCCATCTTCGTCGAGGTCGATCGCGCCTTCATGGACCAGCGTGCGCAGCGACCAGCCGTATTTCGTGGCGCCGCCGCGATCGACCGGATCGTCGACGAACCCGCCTTCGATTTTCAGCAGCTTGTCGACAGCGCGCGCAAAGCGCGGCGTCCAGCTTTCGACGACGATGTCGTCCGTTTCGGTGGTGTTGGTGTCGCTCCCCATGACCGCTGCAATGGCGCGTCGGGCGCCGCGCGGTCAGATGACATTCGTCACAAGTCGGCGAAGAGGTCCAGCTGGCCGTCATCCTCTTGGGATTCGGCCAGGATGCGGATGACATGCCGCTGGCTGTAGTCGGTGGCAAGCGCGATCTCGGCGAGCGTCAGTTTCGGCTCCTGCGCCGCGAGTTCGATGACGCGCCGCTTGCGGTGCCAGGCCTTGGGAAGCTGGAGCTGCTCGCCGGTGAAATGTTCGCAAAGCAATTTCGCGGCAGCGGCGCCGATCGCGAGCGTGATCGGATGATTCGTGCCGACGCTGGCGGGCACATAAAGGCACGTGCCTCCCAGCCGATCGCACAGCTTGGCGGCGTCGCCGCTGCCGATCACGGCAGCGACCTGGTCAAAGATCGCGGAATCGAGGATTCGCGATTGCTTCATGGGATCAGAAGATAACCGCCAGCGCGGCGATCGCCGCGATGGCGAAGCCGACTCCGCCGGCAAAGGTCAGCGCGCGCTGGCGCGCCGCCTCGCGGCGAAGCCGCTGCGCGCGGGTTTCGAACAGCGGCAACGTACGGAACTCCAGCGGTTCGCGATCGGTGCGCAGCTTGTCGCGGTGCAGGCGATAATCTTGCATGTCAGGCCTCCGGGTTGTGCATGGGCGCGCGGTCGCGCAGGACGTCGCCGAGCAGCTGCGACACGCGCGTCTGCAACTCGATCGACAGGGTCAGGTCGATTTCACGGACTTCCTCGCCGGTCAGGCGGAACAACGCCTCGGGCACGCGCCAGTCCGGGTGCGCGACGCCGGCGTCGACCAGCTTTTTCAGGATCGCGCGGTTGAGCCGGTATTTGCTCCCGATCAGCTTCGCGTGGCTGCCCTCGCCGACGTCCCAGCCATGGCGCTTCGCCATCGCTTTGAGCGCCTCGATCAGCCGGTACGACATCGACTGGTCGGACCAGCGCCAATTCTCGACCTGCATCTGGCGCTTCGCAAACGCCTCCAGCGCGGCGTCCGACCGGTTGCGCACCGCCCCGAGCTGGTAGAGCGAAATCCACAGCGCGCGCGCCTTCTTCGCCGCGGGGAAGTCGGCCGCGGGCGCCTTGCGACCCGGCACCTTCGCGACCGTCTTGAATCCGCGCTGCGCGAAATGCTGGACGATGCGCTCCAGCTGATCGTCTGTCGCGTTGCGCGCGCTGGCGAGCGCGAGGTCTTCATCGCTCGCCTGTTCGATCGGCGTCGCCGAGCAGTGCGTGAAGATGATCGCGCGATAATCATCGTCCGACAGGCCGAGTTGCTTCTTCGCGATATGGACCTTGGCGAGCAGCCCCCGGCGACGCTGGTCGCCGGGAGTGACGAAGGCACGGGCCGCGACGCTCACCGGATTTCTCCCGCCAGCCAAAGCACGCCGATCAGCACCAGCGTGAAGGCCGCGACGAGCGCCAG
This sequence comes from Sphingopyxis sp. YF1, assembly GCF_022701295.1. Classification (NCBI taxonomy): domain Bacteria; kingdom Pseudomonadati; phylum Pseudomonadota; class Alphaproteobacteria; order Sphingomonadales; family Sphingopyxidaceae; genus Sphingopyxis; species Sphingopyxis sp. YF1. The sequence continues at coordinate 2,801,527 of NZ_CP033204.1, read as the reverse complement.
CTCGACATACCAGGGACGCGGCGAACGCATGTCCCGATCGTCGCCCAACCACGCCCGCACCAGCGCATATTCGAAGGACGCCGCCTCGATCTCCTCGCGGGTACCGAGCGCTTCGAGCGCGCCGATCACCGCCGCCTTTTCGGCCAGCCACCGTTTGGCGTGCGCGCGGTCGCGGAACATGGGGATGCTCATTCGATCGCTCCCGTCATCACGCCCGCGACCATCACGCCCAGCGCGCCAAAGATGACGATCCACGCAAAGGCATAGAGCTTGAGCGCGACGACCGAAGGCCGGTCGCGCCCCTGCCGCGTCAGCGCGGCCGCGATGTCCGACATGCGGGTCACGCCGCGATCTGCCGGGTCGAGAGCTGCGCCCAACAATCGCGGACGTGACCGGCGTTGACCGTCTGGCCCTCGCTCGCCGCGATCATGTGCGCCAGCTCAAGCGTCATCGTCGCGCCGCGCAGCGCGCCCGGCTTCTGGCAGATTTCGCGCACTGCGGTGATGATCTTCGCGTCGCCGATGTTCCACGCATCGCAAAGCGCGTCGGCGTCGCCTTGCAGAGGCTGGGCGCGGACCATGCGCATGCCGACCCGACTGAACAGCTGCGCGAAATTCGCCTTGCGGGTGCCGCCTTCGAGCCGCGATAGCACCGAAATATTGCCGACGAGCGCGATGCCGACGCCGGTCTCATCGTGCAGGCTGCGCAGCTCTTCGAGCGATTTTTCCGACAGATGTTGAGCTTCGTCGATGACGATCAGCCCGCCACTGTTACGAACCTTGTCGATGATCAGCTGACTGAGCTTGTTCGGCGGTCCGGTGATGTCGCGCTCGCCCAGCGCGGCGAGCACCGCGAGCAGCATGTTCATGACACCCGACGACGACGGGCGGATCGTCGCTTTCCAGACGTTCGACACGCTGGCGCGATAATGGTCGATCGCCTTGGTCTTGCCCATGCCGGCGCCGGTAGCGATCACGACAATGCGACCGCGCTGACCATAGGTCAGGATTTGGATGACTTCGCTAGCGGTCGGCCCCGCGAAGAAGGTCGGCAGCTCGGGCGCCGTCACGGCAAACGCCTTCTGGCTGAGCAGCTGCTGCTGATAACGATAGACCTGTTCGGCAACGCCCTTCTCGTCGCCGGCATAGCCCTTGGCGCTGGCGAACTGGCTGAGCGTCCCGGCGGCGCGACCGATGCGCTTTTCCAAGTCCGACCAGCTCATGCCGGTGGCCGCCTTATGATCGATCAGCCAAGCGCGCTGGTCTTCGATATCGACGGGCTGATTTTCGGGATTGTTCATGCTACGCTTTCCTTTGTCTTTCACGGGACATTGCCGGCGGCGGAGGCTCCTAACCCTCCGCCGCCGCTTTCATTCGACCACCCGGAACTGCGCGACGGCGGCACCAAAACGGTTCATGAAATTCGGGGTCTGTTCGGCCTGCACGGCAACGGCCGCGGACCCGTTGCGATGGCGCGGACGCACCACCCGGATAACCTCGGGCTCGGGCAATTCGGGTTCGGCCGTGTCGGGCAGCATCGCCGCGATCGACGAGGCGACGAGCAACTGCTCGCGCTCTTCCAGCTCGCGGGTCGCCTTGCGATGGTCGCGTTCCAGCTTGGCCCGCGCGCGCGCGGCTTCCAGACTGTGAAATCCACTGTCCTCGATCAGCTGCGCGGTGACGAGAAAGCGGCCCGTCGGGTCATAGACATGGATATCACCGTGCAGCTGGTCGGGGTCGAAGCGGATCGTCACCTTCTGGCCCGCGATCTGCATCAGCTCGGGCGACCAATAGCGATTTTTCGCCAGCTTGATCTCGCCGCTTTTGCGGTCGGTCGTCACGCGGTCGGCAGTCAGCAGCGCGAGCCGCATCTGTTCTTCGGTCGCCTTGCCGATCGGCGCCGTCGCATAGCTGGCGTTGAACGCCTGGTCGAAGCTGCGCCCGTTCGCCATCTCGGTCCGGCGGCCCAGCTTGGCATTGAGCGCCTTCACCCCGGCATTCACGATCTGGACGAACGTGTCCCATTCGATCGCGTCGGGCTTGTAATCGGGCTTGTTGTCGATCCGGTTGCCCGTCCACGCCCCCGAGCAGGCCGGGTGACGCGAGATATAGTCGGCGACGTCACGGAAGAAGCGCTCGATCGGCTTGGACTGACCGCGATAGGGCAACGCCCAGTCGGTCTTGATCCCCAGCGCGGTCAGCAGCCCTGTCGGATCGTCGGCGCGGATCGTGAAGCGATTGCGCGTCTCGGCGCCGCCGGTGATTTCCTTCGACGCGAACGCGCGACCATTGTCGCTCGTGCAGCGCTTCGGAATACCATAATCGCGGAACAGGTCGGCAAAGGTCAGGCGGGTAAGCAACGCACTTTCGCTCTCGCCCAGCCGCCACGCCAGCATCTTGCGGCTGTGCAGGTCCTGAATCGCGATCATTGTCGGGCGGATCGGCTTGTCGTTCGGCTTCGCGCCCTTGCGGTGGACCCAGACGTCGAACTTGTGCCCGTCGATATCGACCGCTTCCATCGCGTGCAGGTGTGCGACCGACCGGCGCTGCGGCGGCAGCATCTGGCGCAGCGCATCCTTCCCATGGCGCTTGGCGGTGACGAGGCGCTTGTCGATCTCGGCGTCGAAGCGGCGCTTCAACGTCTTCTCAGACGGCAATGAGAGGCCCTTCGCCTCGCCGATCTGGCTGGCCCGCCAATAGCAGGACGAGAAGGTCGGGCGTTCGGGACGCAGATAATCGGAAATCAGCACCTGCCAAAGCTCGGGGTCGATATCGACCTGCCGACCGCCGCCCTTCCGGCGCGGGGCAAGATGCGGCAGCCAGTCGGCGCCGGGCACGCCTTTGACCATCGCGCGCCATTCGTGCAGCGTCGACCCGCCGACCTTCTCGCCGATCGCCACCGCCGCCACCGCGTTGCTGACCGGGATGCCGCCCTCGATCAGCGCCTCGACCTGCGTCAGGATTGCGTTGCGGCGCTCGGCCTCCGCCTTCACCTTGCCGGACTGCGCCTCGTACCAACTCCATGCCGTGCCCTGACGCAGCGCTTCGTCCTCGGTCGGCTCGCACGCGACCGAAATGCCGCGCCGCACCAGCGCCGTCTGCGTCGCCGCGGGCAGGATCGACACATGATATTCAAGGCCTCCGCCGACCGCCTTGCGCGGCCGCGCCAGCGGCATGCCGTCGGCATCGACTTTCAGCGCCCAGCATTCCTTGTCCGCGCGCTCGTTCACCTTGCGCTTCGACGACGGCAGGCCGGGCAATTTCAACTCGGCAAGCTCGCTGGCCGAGAACCAGAATTTTCCTCCGGTGAATTTCATGCGTCCCCCGTCGCGCGCCCGATCGGCACGGCTCGTTGCTGGATTTGTTTCTTGCGGGCGTTCAGCTCGGCGATCTGGCGATCGAGATGGCCCAGCTGCGCGGTCATGATTTCCTCGCCGAACAGCGCGGCCACGCCGATCCGGCGGAGCAGCGCGTCCAGCACGTCGACGCGGTCGGTGACCTGGACGAGCGCGAGCAGGCGCGCGAATGAGATGTTGAACCGGTCACGCGCCTCGCTCGCCCAGCCGTCAATCGTCATCTTGTCGATCTCTTCGTCGAGCAGCTCGGACAGCGCAGCCGCCAGCGCCGGGCGGCTGCGGCCATCCTCTTTCAGGATGCGCGCCACCGCCGACGAAACCTCGCGCGACAGCCCAGCCAAGGCGCCCTCGTGGCGCTGCGGCTGCGGCACCTCGAACGTGAAGGCCAGCTGGTCGGAACTGAAGGCGGGGCTGCGCTTGGTCACCGGACGGGCACCGCCGGTTCGAACGCGAACAAGGGACGCTGCGCCGATTCGACCTTAAAGACCGGGGAGAAATAGACGACATGGCCCGTGGTCTTGGCGTGCTGATGTGCCCAAGCCTGCGCATTGCGAGCATCGCACCGCGCATCGCAAAACGTGCAATGCGCGTTGATGTCCATCATGGTCTGGAAGGAGCGTTTCGTCATTCGACCCAGCCCCATTCGATCGCCATCTCGACCAGCTCTTCGGCATAGAGCGAGCGGCGGTTTGCCGAGACGAAATAGGTGCGGATCGGCGCCTGCCTGTCCATGATCGACACCACGACACCCCGATCGCGAAGGAACGCGATCGCGCCGTCGATCCGAGCCTGCCGCTGCTCGATCCAGTTGCGGCCGGGCTGGCGGCGGGGTTGGCCGGCGGCGGGATTCGAACCCGCGACCTCCTCCATCGTGCGCGGGGCACGATCGGGTGCGACCCGATCGCGGCGAACCGCCCCTTGCAACGGGCGCGCTACCGCTGCGCTACGCCGGCCATCACTGTTTGTTTGTTCAACCCGAAGTCGCTCCGCGCGGCTCTTGATGATCGGCGGGCGTGAAACGGAAGGCGGTGCGGGCGGCATGCAATCGGGCCGCATGCATGCCGGCACGTCGGCCGGATCGATCGGCGGCTGCATCTTGACGATCTCGATCGCGCCGTTGGGACGTCCGCGCGCAAGCACCTCGACCGACATGTCGGGCTTGGTCGACACGTCCATGCCGATGAACACGACCTGGTCGCCAAGGTCCTTGTTTGCCTTCGCGATCGCGGCGAGCAACGCGTCGCGGTGCTCGATCGACCGGAAGGTCGCAACCATCGCGGTCGCGACGGTGGGGTCAGAAATCGGGCGAATATTGCTCATCACTTCAATCCCTCATCATCCAGGGTGCATCAACGGGAATCGGGGTCAGCGGCCGATCGGCGACCGCAACCGACGCAGGCGCGATCACGCGGCCACAGCGGCGGGTGGCTTCCTGTCGCGCCAGCCGCGCCGCGCGCGCCTCGCGCAGCATGGCGATCTCGGCCGCGACCAGCGTCAGCCCATGGGCCAGCGCATATTCAAAGATTTCGCGGTGGCGGCGCAGCTGCTCGGCGCGCGTCGGTTTCGACTTGCTCATCGCCCGCGCCCCGCTGCCTTGAACACCGCGTCGCGCGGCTTCACGAAATGAGTCCGCGTCTCGCCCGGCGCGGTGACGGCGCGATTGTCGAACATCACCCACGAATAATCAGCCTTGCCGTTGCCGAACGCGTCGTCGCCCAGCGCGGGGATCAAATGCCCCGGCGGCATCGACGGCCGCTCCATCAGGTGGATGACGTCCGACGGCATCTTGCGCTCGAACAGCCGGTACCGCTCATCGCTGTGCAGCCATTTGCTGGGCACCAGCGCGCAAACCTTGTGCGTCGCGACGCGCAGCGCCCGGCTGACCATCATCGACGACAGCGCCGTGACGACGCACCCGTCCTGTGTCGAATAGGGCGGATTGAACGCGATCGACGTCGGCCTATCGCTCCGTTTCGGCGGCGACAGGTAAAAATCGCGGATCGCGAACGCCCAGTCGTCGACGTGAAAGCCGTACGCACCGCGCCGGTCCTCGACATCGCCGCCGCTGACCTCGAAACCGAATGTCGCGAACACCTGCGGAATCGTCCCGCGCCCGCAGCACGGATCGTGGATCAGTTGCCCCTTGAAGGCGTCGAAGCCGATCGTCGCGATCAGCGCCTCGGTGCACCAGCTCTCGTCGACATACCAATCCCAGGGATGACGGTCGGCGGCGAGCGCGGTCAGTTCGGCCGCGCTCACTGGGCGTTCCAGTCGGGTGCATTTTGACGGATCAGCGCCTCGACAATCGGCATCAGCGGACGGAAGCGATGCTCGATACCCTTCATGGCGAGCCAAGCCCGCAGTTCGGAAGAGCAGAAGCAAATCGCGCTGTCGGTCTCGATCGCCCGCGGGATTTCCTGGGCGACATCGATTTCCTGATCCACCGCCGAGATGATGTCGGCGATGGTGTCGGTGCTCAATTCGTAGACCGAATAATCAGCCGTTTCCTTGTCGACAACGATCAGGATCGGGCGCCGGTCGGGTCGCGCAAAAATGTCCAGCGCGAGCACGAAGTTCGGATTGATTTTGAGTTCGCTGCTCACAGCATCCTCCCCGTTGCATAGGCGACCGGACGCTCGCCCTCGAAGGCGATCGTCGGCGGCGTCGTGCGCCGCGAAGGCGACGGGTCGAGGATGACCAGCGCCTCGGTCCAATTTTCCTGAAAGGCCGCGACATGCCGCGCACGCCACGTCGCGCCCAACGCCTTGCGCAGCCGCTCCGGCAGCGAAAACCAGTGACCCGGGCACAGCCAATTGCCGGGCTCGATCACACAGCGGCACCCCGGCGCCGCGCAGGTGACGGGACGGCGGATCATGCTCGACGCCCTTTCCGCTTGGATCGCGTCCGCATGGTCCGCGGACAAAGCAGATAAAGAGCTTCGGCTCGATCCAGCCGCACACCGCGAACGCGGCGGCGCCATTTGTCGATGGTTCGCGGCGCGACCCCGGCAGCATATCCAGCCGCCGTGTCCGCGAGACATCGCGAGAACCCGGCCAAGTGCAACGCATCGGCATGGGCGATCACGCCAACGCGGCGAGCGGCCTCCATCTGCCGATCGACTGCCTGCGCTTCGAACCAGAGTCCCAAAACCCCGACGCGCATACGCTCAAGGAAAACCGATGTGGAATGATCAGGCATCGTCGGCTCCGATCGCTTCGACGCCGCCCTCGGCGGCAATTCTCGCAAGGACAGCGTCGCGGATGGTGACGAGGGCGCTTGGCTTGATCTTCTCGACCAGCGTTGGGGCGAACTGCCGCCACCCCGATGCGCTCAGGCGATCGAGATTGGTACCGGCCCCATCCATCCACTTGCTATCGCCGGCTTTGCGGACCTTGCCCGCCGCCGCCTTCGCGCCCGCCGCGATCATCGCGTCCGAGACGGATTTGATCTCGCCCATGTCATCGCCGACGATCGTGTCGATCACCAACCGGCGCGTTTCCTCGTCGGCGATGTCGGCGAGTTCCATCAGCGCCGCGCGCTTCTTGCCCAGGGGCGAACGCGCGAGCAGTTCCCAAAGCTCTGCCTCGAAAGGCGCGATCAGCTGGCGATGGATTTTCAGGGAATCGCGGATCGTGCGCGGCGAAAGGCCGAGTGATTCCGCAACTTCTTCCTGCCATCCATATAGTCCGGCAATTGTTGCCGCACTATACTCCGCCTCCATCGCTGCGGCATCATCAGCGCGAACAACGCCCGGCGCCTTCTCGCGCTCGCGTTCCCAGCGCTTGATCTGGCCGATCTGCTGGGGGGTCAGGTTTTCATGACCCTTCGACCAACGCTCCTCGGCTAGCTCGGCGATTTCGCGGATGAACAGGGCGCGCTCGATCGGGCCAAAATCCCGGCGATGGATATTCTCGCTCGCCTCGATCAGCGCCAGCTCGGCGGAACTGCCCTCGACCTCGATCGCCTTGATCGTGTCCAGCCCGGCTTCGATCGCCCCGCGCAGCCGGTGCAGACCCGTGACGAGCAACCATTCGCCCTTCTTGTGCTGGACCTTGATCGGGTCATTCTGCCCGTCACGCTTCATCAGCGCGCCGAGCGCGCTAGCCTTTTCCGGCCAGAACAGGCCGATACGCGGACCGACGACAACCGCAGCCGGATCGAGCGGGAAGATTTCAGAATGCTGGGAAGCCATACCTATTGGGCTCCCGCAATTAGATGCTGCGTCGAGGATTCGGCGGTGCTATCCGTTTTTTCGGATAGACTCGAAGGAACGTCGATGGCGGCCGCGATTGCCCGCTCCACCCGTGCCCATTTCCTGTGTCGGAGGACGTCGTGGACGGAGCCGGGCGAAAACCCGTGCGCAATTTCGAATTTTCGGATGGTGCCGTACTTCTTGCGAAGCGCGGCTTTAACATCCTCCCTGTGCATTTGAGCGAGTGACATAATGGCAAATCCGAAAGTTCGTAACGAAAACCCGGATAGCGAGCCGAAAAAACGCCGTCAACCATCTCAAACCGATAATTCGGTTGGAAGGCGCATTTTGTCGTTGCTCGACGGCCGGGATTACGGCTGGCTGTCCGAGAAAACCGGAATTTCAACGAGCACGATCAGCGATTATGTCAGAAAGGGCATTTCGCGCGCCGACAACGCGGTTTTGATTGCTCGCGCCTTGGGAACTTCGGTCGAGTTTTTGATCGATGGCCGCGAAAGCGCCGGACCGCGCCCGCTGGTCGACGCGAACGACGCCGATTGGGTCGAGGTGCCCGAATATGCGCTCTTGGAAATCGACGAACTGGGAAAGATGGACCCGATCTCGTCGACGAGGTTCCGACGCGACTGGCTCTACTCCAGTCTGGGCGAAAATTCCGGCCTGTGGATCGGTCGCCTGCCGGCGCCGTATGATGCGCTGACCCTCAACACCGGCACGCCTTTATTCTGTCGCGATCACCGCAAGGGCGAGCGAATGGTCCACGGTGCCTACTATCTCTTCCGCGTCAATGGCGGGATCGTGATGGCGCGCTTTGCGCTGCGCGACGACGGCAGCGACGAACACACCGTCCTGTCCCGCGATCTCGGACACGAAGAGGATCAGTACGAGGTGGTGGCGCGCGTCGTCGGCCAGCTCGCCCGTCCGATTTAGGGACGCCGCCGTGGCGCTCGATTGTCGATGTTCTCATTTTGTTCTACCGTCGCTTGCGACTCGTGAACCGGAAAGGAGAACATGCGATGTCGAACGTGACTACCGCCGCTGGAACCTTCATCGACTGGCTGCGGCGCCAGCACACGCGAAAGGACCTCGTCGGCGAACTCGCGCGATCGGTGCGCAGCGACCCGCGCTCGGCGCGCCTGTCGACCGCGCTCGATCTGTCGAAACGCCTCAACCAGGACGAAGCGAGCTGGGAATTTCACGACGCGCTCGAACAGGCCGAAGGCGAATGGCTGCGGGAGGCGCTCGACTGATGCGCACCGTCACCCAATATGCCTACTCCTGGTGTGGCAAGCGCGTCGGTCCCTGGCGCGCGCACCGCCGCGACGCCGAACTCGACGCGCTGCGCGAAGGCCGCGCCCAGCGAGATCGCTATCACCGCTGCATATTCCTGACCGTCCCGGCCGACATCGTCACGCGACAGGTCGAACCCGCGATGGATGTGCCAGAGGTCGACAATGTCGTCGCGTTGAAGATAAGGCCGACACTCAGGCTGGTCGGCTGATGAATTGGGGGAGGGGTATATGAAGAAACTGTTGATCGGCGCCGCACTGGGCCTCGCCGCCTGTTCCTCCCCCGAGCCGGCCGAACCCGACGATGGCGCTCTGGCAATCGGGCAGCTGGAAGGTTCCGGCGCTGAGCAGGCAGGTGCGCGCGACGCAGTGGCGGCATCAAACCCGGCTGTAAAGGTCACGGTCGACCAACTTGTAGCCGCCTTCGAAGCGAACGAAGTTGGGGCGATGCAAGACTATGGCGGCGTTCCGGTCCAACTCACCGGCACCGTCCGCCGCGTCGTGCTGGACTTTGCTGATGATCCGGCCGTGCTGTTCGAAACCGGCCAGACGCGACCGGTGCAGGCACTCTTCGATAAACGGGCCGGAGCATCCACCGGCTCGCTCAAAAAAGGTCAACAGGCGACCGTCGTTTGCAATGAAGTCCGCGAGATCATGGGCCTGCCGATCCTGGAAGATTGTCGCATGGCAAACGCCGTCGACAGCTGATTTGATCCGGCCCACTTAAGTCTTTGACTGCAAGGCGGTGCGTGCCATTCGCCGCGTCAAAACGCCCGGATTTCCGCGCCAAATGCTAAGTGGGACCTGAAACGACCCATTTTTGCCCAGGGTCCCACTTCCGGTCCCACTTACCGCGCTCGTTTTCGGGCCGCCCCGCCGTCATCGCCCGACTGAAAGCCGCCTGAGAGCCCGCTCAGCGCCGTCTCACGCGCTTCTAAGAAGCTCGCGCCCGACTCTGGTTGATCCTGTCCGAGCGATGTCTATTACGGTGGTTAATCTAGATAACGGTCCCACTTCCACGGAGCGCCCCGAATGTGCCGAAACGCCCGGTTTTCCGCCCTTCGTCCCGCGCAATCCCACAATATGCCGCTCAATCCCGGCGTTCTGGAACCTCTAGTCCCCTAACATCTATCCGCTGCTGCTGCTCGCGCTCCATCGCTGGCTGCCGAAGCGGATCGTGCCCGCGCTGTGGGCGATTGTCGCGGCGTCGCTGGGGCTGGCCTTTGCCTTCACGATGATCAACAAGGCGGCGTTCGCCTTCTACCTGCTGCCGACGCGTGCATGGGAACTGGGACTTGGCGCGCTTGTCGCGACGGGGGGCTTTCCCGCTCTGGCCGGCCGGATCAGGGTCGCCGCGGCGTGGACCGGCCTCGCGCTCGTGATCGCGGGGCTGTTCGTGATCACGGAGGACAGCAGCTTCCCCGCGCCGTGGGCGTTGCTGCCGTGCATCGGCACCGCGCTGCTCATCGCCTATGGCGAGAGCGGCGGCACGGCGCGGCTGCTCTCGCTCGCGCCGATGCGTTTCGTCGGCGACATCAGCTACTCGCTCTATCTGTGGCACTGGCCGGTGATGAGCTTCTGGCGCTTCGAACGCGGCATGACGCTCGACGCGGGCGAGATGGCGGCGACGATCGCGCTGTCCTTCGTGCTGGCGATCCTCAGCTACCGCCTGATCGAGCGCCCCTTCCTCGATCGCGGCCGCGGCTGGGCGACGCCGCGCATCCTGTGGTCGGCGCTGGTCGCGATGCTGGCGGTCGCGGGCGCCGCGGCGGTTCTCGCGATGCAGGCGTCGGCGGCGCGCATCGCCGACCCGAAGATCGAACGCATCCTGACCTATCTCGACTATGATTTCTCGCCGGCCGCGAAGCTGCAGTTCAAGAGCGGGCTGTGCATGGCCGACAGCATCAACCCGCGCTTCGACGTGGCGCGCTGCGCGACGCTGCGCCCCGACCGGCCGAACGTGATGATCCTCGGCGACAGCCACGCCGGACAGGTGGTGCAGGCGATCGCCGAACGCCTGCCCGACGTGCATGTGATGCAGGTCAACGGGTCGGGGTGCCGGCCGGTCTGGCCGACTGCGGGCGCAAAACGCTGTACCGAGGTGATGGAGATCGGTTTCGGCACGCTGCCCGGCGAAGGGCGGCTCGACCGCGTCATCCTGTCGGCGCGCTGGCAGGAAGGGGAGATGGCCGGCGTGCTCCGCGCCATTCGCCGTTTCCGCGACCGCGGCATCGCGGTGACCGTGCTCGGGCCGTCGGTCGAATATGACGAACCGCTGCCGCGCCTGCTCGCCCGCGCGGTCGCGCGTGACGACCTCGCGGTGGCGCGCGCCGGCCGCGCGCAGGGACCGGTCGCGCTCGACCGGCTGATGGCGCCCCAGGTCCGCGCTGCGGGCGCGACCTATATCTCGATGCAGGACCTCGAATGCCCGGCGGCGGGCGTCTGTCCGCTGTTCGCGCCCGATGGTTCGCCTTTCCATTTTGACTATGGCCATTATACGCTGCCCGCGTCGCGCCAGATCGTCGCGGCGCTCCCTCTCGAAGCGATTGCCCCGGCACCCTAGAAGAATCTCGGCCATGACCATCAGCCTGTTTGAATTGTTCAAGATCGGCGTCGGACCCTCCAGCTCGCACACCGTCGGGCCGATGGTCGCGGCACGCCGTTTCACCGTCTGGCTCGACGAGGTGGGGCTGCTCGCGGGCACCGCGCATGTCGAGGCCGATCTCTACGGTTCGCTCGCGCTGACGGGGAAGGGGCACGCGGCGGACACCGCGGTGGTCGCGGGGCTCGCGGGCGAAATCCCTGCGTCGACCAGCCTCGCCGCGATCAAGGCGCACTGGGACCGGGCGGAGGGCGAGGGCGCGCTCTACCTGCTCGGGCGCCAGCGCGTGCGGTTCCAGCCGGCGCGCGACCTGCATTTCCAGATGAAGCAGCGCCAGCCGTTCCACAGCAATGCGCTCTCCTTCACCGCGCGCGACGGCGACGGCGAGATCCTCGCCAAGCGCATGTATTTCTCGATCGGCGGCGGTTTCGTCGTCGACGAGGACGAGGCGGGGCGCAACAGCCGCGGCGCCGAGGATGAGGTCGAACTGCCCTATCCCTTCACCTCGGGCGCCGACCTGATCGCGATGGGCAAGGCGTCGGGCCTCAGCTTTGCCGAAATGATGTTCGCCAACGAAGTGCGTCACCGCCCGCCGAACGAGGTGACGGCGGGCATCGATGCGATCGCCGAGGCGATGGATGCCTCGATCGACGCGGGCTGTTCGAGCACCGGAATTTTGCCGGGGGGCCTCAAGGTCAAGCGCCGCGCGCCGCAGATCGCCGACGATATCCGGGGCCGCCACGAAACCAATCTGATCGATCCGCTCGCGATGATGGACTGGATCAACCTGTGGGCGATGGCGGTGAACGAGGAAAATGCCGCGGGCGGCAAGGTCGTCACCGCGCCGACCAACGGTGCGGCGGGGATCATCCCCGCGGTGATCCGCTTCTACCGCCGCGGCTATCGCGGCGACGCCGCCGGGGTGCGCACCTTCCTGCTGGCGGCGGGCGCGGTCGGGGCTTTGTACAAGCGCAACGCCAGCATCTCGGGCGCCGAGGTCGGCTGTCAGGGCGAGGTCGGCGTCGCCTGCTCGATGGCGGCGGCGGGGCTGACCGCGGCGCTCGGCGGCACCAACGCGCAGGTCGAGAATGCCGCCGAGATCGGCATGGAGCATAATCTCGGCCTCACCTGCGATCCGATCGGCGGCCTCGTGCAGATCCCGTGCATAGAGCGCAACGCGATGGGCGCGATCAAGGCCATCGACGCGAGCCGCATCGCGATGATCGGCGACGGCACCCATGTCGTCAGCCTCGACACGGTGATCGCGACGATGCTGCAAACGGGGCGCGATATGCGCGACAAATACAAGGAAACGTCGAAAGGCGGGCTGGCGGTCAGCGTGGTGGAGTGTTGAGGGGCTTCAACATTGCACGATTTCGGCACTGCCTCCAATGCTGTGCAGGTCGTCGAGCGCTTCCGTAACGGTCACAATCAAATCACGGCCGGTTGATGTTACGAAATAGTTGGCGAGATTGGTGATATCTTCACTGATATTGTCGCCCCAAGGTGGCTGTTTGGTACGATCATCGATATCCCAAACGACCGCAGAGGGCGGAAACGCGGCCAGTTCGCTGCTTATTTGCGCAAGCTCGCTGAGTGCAGTCGCAGCTTGTGAGTGCGGGAGCGAGCCTTGATAAAGCTGGTTGAGCAAGACCGGAAACCTTGCGCCCCAGCGATCTTCGAGTGTCGCCGATATTGTTGAGAAGAAAGCGTGAAAGAAGTCGGCGGTGCCGATTTCATCGGTAATGCTGCCGACCTTGATCCCTACTGCCATACGTCCCCCCCCCCCCCGAAAATCAGTCCGCAACTTGAGAGCGGTTAATGATCTTGTTCAAGCCAAAATTTGGAGCACTAGGCCCCACTCCGCGACAACGCCCCCGGCAATTCCTCGCGCAATTTGTCGATCAGCAGCCGCACCTTCGGCAGCAGGTGGCGGCGCTGCGGATAGACTGCCCAGATCGGTTCCTCCTGCGGACGGAGCGGGTCGAGGAGCGAGACGAGCGCGCCGCTTTGCAGGTGCGGCATCACATAGAAATCGGGAAGCTGGCAGACGCCATGACCCGCGAGCGCGGCTTCGGTGACCGCGGTGCCGCTGTTGCAGCGCCAGCGGCCTGCGGGGCGGTGGGTGATCTCCTTGCCCTGCGCGCGAAAATGCCAGGCGGGGGCGGTGCCGAGCAGGCATTCGTGGCGCGCGAGGTCGTCGATCGACGCGGGCGTTCCGGCGCGCGCGAGATAGGCGGGGGCGGCGCAGAGGTAGAGGCTGCGTGAGGCGATGCGCGTTGCGACCAGCCCCGAGTCCGGCAGCGTGCCGGTGCGGATCGCGAGGTCGAATCCCTCGGCGAGCAGGTCGACGACGCGGTTGGTGAGTTCGAGCGTCACGGTCACGTCGGGAAAGGCGAAGGCGTAATCGCGCGCGATCTGCGCGACGAAACGCTCGCCCATCGCGATCGAGCAGGTCATCCGCACCTCGCCGCGCGGCGCGCCGTCGTCGCTGACCGCCGAGAGCGCGTCGTTGCGCGCCGCGATCAGGCTGCGGAACTGCTCGATCAGGGTGCGGCCCGCCGGGGTGGGGACGACGCGGCGCGTCGTGCGCACGAAAATCTGCGCGCCGATGCGGTTTTCGAGGCGGATCACCGCGCGGCTGATGTGCGAGGTCGAGGTGCCGAGCCGCGCCGCCGCGGCGACGAAGCTGCCCGCGTCGGCGATCGCGACGATCTCGTCGATGCCCTCCCATGCGCCCATTATCTCACCTTTGGGATAATATATTGCCGATTGGCCCCTTTATCCGCATTTCGATCGGTGTACAGCGGGCGCAATCCATTGTCCGTGAGGAGCATCCCCATGAAGACCCGCGCCGCCGTTGCGTTCGAAGCGAAGAAGCCGCTCGAAATCGTCGAACTCGACCTCGAAGGCCCGAAGGCGGGCGAGGTGCTGGTCGAGATCATGGCGACGGGCATCTGCCACACCGATGCGTACACGCTCGACGGCTTCGACAGCGAGGGCATCTTCCCGAGCGTGCTGGGGCATGAGGGCGCGGGCGTCGTGCGCGAGGTCGGCGCGGGGGTGAGCAGCGTCGTCCCCGGCGATCATGTCATCCCGCTCTACACCCCCGAATGCCGCCAGTGCAAAAGCTGCCTTTCGGGCAAGACCAACCTCTGCACCGCGATCCGCGCCACCCAGGGCAAGGGGCTGATGCCCGACGGCACGACGCGCTTTTCGTACAAGGGCCAGCCGATCTTCCATTATATGGGCTGCTCGACCTTCTCGAACTTCACCGTGCTGCCCGAAATCGCGGTCGCGAAAATCCGTCAGGACGCGCCGTTCCAGTCGAGCTGCTACATCGGCTGCGGCGTCACGACCGGGGTCGGTGCCGTCATCAACACGGCGAAGGTGCAGGTCGGCGACAATGTCGTCGTCTTCGGACTCGGCGGGATCGGGCTCAACGTGATCCAGGGCGCGCGGCTCGCTGGCGCGAACCAGATCATCGGCGTCGACATCAACCCAACCCGAGAGGAATGGGGCCGCAAGTTCGGCATGACCGAATTCCTCAATTCGAAGGGCATGAGCCGCGAGGATGTCGTCGCGGCGATCGTCGCGATGACCGACGGCGGCGCCGACTATACCTTCGACGCGACGGGCAATACCGAGGTGATGCGGATCGCGCTGGAGGCCTGCCACCGCGGCTGGGGCACCTCGATCATCATCGGCGTCGCCGAAGCGGGCAAGGAAATCGCGACGCGGCCGTTCCAGCTCGTGACCGGGCGCAACTGGCGCGGCACCGCGTTCGGCGGCGCCAAGGGCCGCACCGACGTGCCGAAGATCGTCGACATGTACATGCAGGGCAAGATCGAGATCGACCCGATGATCACCCATGTCATGGGGCTGGAGGAGATCAACAAGGGATTCGACCTGATGCACGCGGGCGAGAGCATTCGTTCGGTGGTGGTTTATTGATTTAATTTCCTTGTCCGTTCGCCCTGAGCTTGTCGAAGGGCTGTTCTTCCTTCATGCGGCGCGCGAAGGAAGAACAGTGCTTCGACAAGCTCAGCACGAACGGGCTTTGGGGTGGGTGCTTCCATTCGGAGGGAGCATTTGATTTGACCGGACCCTATGTCCTGACCTTCAGCTGCGCCGACGCGGTGGGGATCGTCGCCGCGGTGACGGGGCTGCTCGCCGAGCGCGACGGCTTCATCCTCGACAGCCAGCAATATGCCGACCTCGATTCGGGGCGCTTTTTCATGCGCGTCGAATTCCGCGGTGCCGGTCCGCGCTTTCCCGCAGGGCTCGCCGGCGTCGAGGAAGCCTTCGCGCCGATCGTCACCCGCTTCGCGATGGACGCGCGCATCCGCGACCGCGCCGCGAAGCCGCGCTTCGTCATCGCGGTGTCGCAGGGCAGCCATTGCCTCAACGACCTGCTCCACCGCTGGTCGACGGGCAATCTGGCGATCGACATCGTCGGCGTCGTGTCGAACCATGAGGCGCAGCGGCGCCTCAGCGAATGGCACGGCGTGCCGTTCCACTACCTGCCGGTCAGCGACGCCAACCGCGCGGCGCAGGAAGCCGCGATCCTCGACGTGATGGCGCGCGGCGGGGCGGAGTATCTGGTGCTCGCGCGCTATATGCAGATCCTGTCGCAGGATTTTTCGGCGGCGCTCGCGGGCCGCTGCATCAACATCCACCACAGCTTCCTGCCCGGCTTCAAGGGCGCCAAGCCCTATCACCGCGCGCACGAGCGCGGAGTCAAGCTGATCGGCGCGACCGCGCATTTCGTGACCAGCGACCTCGACGAGGGACCGATCATCGAACAGGCGGTCGAGCGCGTCGATCACCGCGATTCGGTCGAGGACCTGATCCGCACCGGCCGCGACATCGAGGCACAGGTGCTCGCGCGCGCGGTCCGCTGGGTCGCCGAACAGCGCGTCCTGATCGACGGACGCAAGACGGTGGTGTTCCGCTGACGCAGGGTATAGGTATCGATTCGCAACCAAAATCAGGAGGAGCCAAGGCGATGTACAGTCACAATATGGTCGGGTCGAACGACCTTGAGGCATCGAAGAAATTCTACGACGCGACCTTTCAGGCGATCGGCGGCAAGCCGGGGATCCAGGACGACAAGGGCCGCCTGATCTATGTCCACAACGGCGGCCTGTTCCTCGTCACCGCGCCGATCGACGGCGCGCCGGCGACCGCGGGCAACGGCTGCACCATCGGTTTTGCGATGGACAATCCCGAACAGGCCGACGCCTGGCACGCGGCGGGCGTCGCGAACGGCGGCACCGCGATCGAGGACCCGCCGGGCGTCCGCGACGGCGGCGCGATGAAGATGTATCTCGCCTATCTGCGCGATCCGTCGGGCAACAAGCTGTGCGCGCTGCACCGCCTGTAAGCGGTTGATCCTCATGCGCGGCGAAACGGGATTGCTGGCCGATCTGGAAACGCTCGCCATCCCCTTTGCCGCGCACGAGCATGTCGCGGTGTTCACCGTCGCCGAAAGCGAACCGGTGAACGCCGCGATCCCCGGCGCGCATACCAAGAATCTGTTCCTCAAGGACACGGCGGGGGCCTTCTGGCTCGTCACCGTCCCGGGCGAGGCGCGCGTCGACCTGAAAGCGCTGCCCGCCGCGATCGGCTGCAAGCGCGTGAGCTTCGGCAAGGCCGACGACATGGCGCGGCTGCTCGGCATCCTGCCGGGGTCGGTGACGCCGCTCGCCGCGATCAACGCGGCGCCGGGCAGCATCACCGTGGTGCTCGACGCGGGGCTGGCCGCCGCCGATCGGGTCAACGTCCACCCGCTGCGCAACACCGCGACGCTCGGGCTGACGGGCGGGGCGATCCTCGACCTGCTGCGCCACTGGGGGCATGCGCCGCTGACGGCGGCGATCCCCGTCCAATAAAAAACCGCCGAAGCGCGGACGCTTCGGCGGCGATTTTTACCGGTGGGCCCGGTGGATCAGGCCTGCGGTTCGGGCGCGGGCTCTTCCTTGGGTGCGGGCTCGTCCGACGGGGCGGGCGCGGGCGCCGGCTCGTCGGTCGGCTCGGTCGAGGGCGGGGTGGGAGCCGGTTCCTCGGTGGGCGCCGGGGCCTCGGGCTGCGGCTGGGCAGCCGCCAGCGGAGCGATGAAGAAGCTTGCCGCCGCGACGGCCATAATCGAAGTCTTGCGCATAAATTCCCCTATGCTGGAAAATCGTGAGGGGTCGAGGCATCGACCCGGAAACACCATGTCCGCTGTTCGCCGCGGACTGTGGTTTGGGCGCAACCTGCAAAATTATGGAAAAGTTCCAGAGGCTTGTCGGTTCGGTCCGTTTGCGGGGCGAACGCACCCAAATGCAGGGCGAACCGAGCCGCGGGGCAAGGGGCGGGGGACGGCCGGGGTCAGGCGGCGGCCATCGCCATCCACATCGCGCCGATCAGGGTGAAGGAACGCGGGTCGCCGGTCAGCCCCACGTCCATCTTGTTCATCACATAGCTGAAGGTGGCGCGGGCATCCATGTCGATGATGATCAGCGAGCCGCCATAACCGCCCCAGAAGATCGTGTTCGGATTGGGCAGCGGCAGCATGTCGCCGGGCAGGCCGAAACCCATGCCGTAGCGGATGGGCACGCCGAGGATCATGTCGGCGCCCGCGATCTGGAGCTCGAGCGCCTTGCGGCACCCGGCTTCGGAGAGCAGGCGCTTGCCCTTCGCGACGCCGCCATTGGCGAGCAGGGCATGGATTTCGGCGACGCTGCGCGCGTTGCCGGTGCCGCCGGCGGCCGGGATTTCGGCGCCGCGCCATGCGCGGGTGCGGGTCGCCGACACGTCGATACCGGGATTGACGAGCGTCTTGCGATGGATGTCGCTGGCGAAATCGATCGTCATTTCGGGCGGCGGGATCAGGTCGGCGACGCGGTGATCCTCCGATGCGGGCAGGCCGATGTGGAAATCGGCACCCAGCGGTTCGGCGATCTCCTCGCGGAAGACGGTGCCAAGCGACTTGCCGGTGATCCGCCGCACGACCTCGCCGACCAGATAGCCCTGCGTGATCGCATGGTAGCCCGGTGCGCTGCCCGGCTGCCACCAGGGCGCCTGCGCCGCGAGCAACGAGGTCATCTTGTCCCAGTCGTAGAAATCCTCGGTCGTGACCGGGACCTCCCACCCCGACAGGCCGGCGCTGTGGCTCATCACTTGCGCGACCGTGATCTCCGCCTTGCCGTTGGCGGAAAATTCGGGCCAGTAGCGCGCGACCGGGGACGCGAAATCGAGGTCGCCGCGGTCGGCGAGCAGCAGCGCGGTGAGCGCGGTCATCGTCTTGGTCGTCGAATAGACGTTGACGATCGTGTCGGCCTGCCAGGGCCGGGTCTTTGCCGCATCGGCATGGCCGCCCCACAGGTCGACCACCGTTTCGCCCCCGATCGTCGCGCAGAAGGACAGGCCGATGTCGGCACCGCTCGCAAGGCTCGCCGCCATCGCGAGGCGGACGGCACCAAAGCGATCCGGACACGTCCCCCGGATATTATCGTCGAACACCAGCCCCTCCCTTTTGCTTTTGCGCCAGCATGAACTAGGCTTGCGAAAAGACAAGCAGGACGAAGAACATGACCCTCGAAACCCTCTCCACCAACCGCAGCCATGGCGGCATGCAGGGCGTCTACCGGCACGCCAGCGCCACCACCGGCACCGACATGACCTTCGCGGTCTTCGTTCCCGACCATGCGCCGGGGGCGAAACTGCCGATCCTCTGGTATCTGTCGGGGCTGACCTGCACCCATGCGAACGTCATGGAAAAGGGCGAGTATCGCGCCGCCTGTGCCGAACATGGCATCATCTTCGTCGCCCCCGACACCAGCCCGCGCGGCCCGGCGTCCAACGGCGACGCGGTGCCCGACGATCCCGACGGCGCGTGGGATTTCGGGCTGGGCGCGGGCTTCTACGTCGATGCGACCGCGGCGCCGTGGGCCGCCAACTACCGCATGCGCTCGTACGTCGAGGACGAACTGCCGTCGCTGATCCTGCGCGAATTTCCCGCCGCCGACCTGACGCGGCAGGGGATCACCGGCCATTCGATGGGCGGGCACGGCGCGCTGACCGTCGCGCTGCGCACCCCCGACCGCTTCCGGTCGGTGTCGGCCTTTTCGCCGATCGTCGCGCCGCTGCAATGCCCGTGGGGCGAAAAGGCGCTGTCGAACTATCTGGGCGCCGATCGCGAGGCGTGGAGCGCCTATGACGCCTGTGCGCTGCTCGCGGGCGGCGCGCGCGTCGCCGACCTGCTTGTCGATCAGGGCGAGGCCGACGGGTTCCTTGCCGAACAGCTCAAGACGCACCTGCTCTCCGAAGCATGCGAGAAGGCCGGGCAGAAAGCCGAAATCCGGATGCAGCCGGGCTATGACCACAGCTATTATTTCATCTCGACCTTCATGGCCGAGCATATTGGCTGGCACGCGGAGCGGCTGAAGGCATAGCGGCGGACAGGATATCCGCCGGCGGCGACCGGGTGTTCGCCGGCGCGGAATTGCGCCGCCGCGAGCGGCGTCCGACGCACGCGTCGCGGACGGGCGCGGCTCGGTTCGCCGCACAATGCGCTCCAATTACCGGCTTGGCGGCGGTGGCGCTCTTGCAGGAAAGCGGCCGGTGCAGGAAAGGTCGGGGCGACGACGCGGGGGCGGCTCGTTGAAGGAGTAGCGTATGAGTTCCGTTTCCCCCCGTTCCAGAATGTTGCTGGCGGCCATGCTGGCCGGATCGGTGACAATCAGCCTCGCCGCACAGGCGCAGGACACGTCCGACGGCGAGGTCATGACGACCGTCTATGGCACGATTCCGCCGGCGTCGGAGATGACCAAGGGACCCGAGGTCGAGGGCATCATCTCGGCGCGCAGCGACGGCCGGATGCAGGTTACGACCGCCGACGGCAACACCACGATCCTCGCGATCACCGAAGAGACGCGGATCAAGTCCAGCGGCGGCTTCCTGGGCCTCAACCGCAACAAGCTCACCGCCGATTCGCTGCTCAACGGCCTGCCGGTCGCGGTCGAGACGCTGCAGTGGAGCGGCGGCCTCGTCGCGAGCGAGGTCGACCTCAAGAGCAAGGACCTGCGCACCGCGTCGATGATCCGCACGGGCACCGACCAGCGCTTCGCCGAACAGACCGCGGCGACCGAAGCGCTGCGCGGGCGCGTCGGCGACATCGACCAGTATAATGTCAAGAGCACGACGAACGTGAACTTCGACACCGGCAAGGCGGTGCTGTCGGCGCAGGCGAAGAATGATCTGTGCGCCACCGCAAGCTCGGCCGAAGGCATGGACAATGCGTTGCTGCTTGTCGTCGGCTACACCGATTCGACCGGCTCCGACGAGTTCAACCAGGTGCTCAGCGAAAAGCGCGCCGGCAGCGTGGTCAACTATCTCCAGCAGGCGTGCGGCTGGAAGCCCTATCGCATGCTGACGCCCACGGGGATGGCCAAGGCCGATCCGGCCGCCAGCAACGAAACCGTCGAGGGCAAGGCGCAGAACCGCCGCGTCGCGGTGAACGTGCTGGTGAGCAAGGGGCTCGACGGCCTGTAAACACGAACGGGGCGGGCCCGGCCCGCCCCGGATCGCCCGGCGTGTCAGCGCGGCTCGGGTATCAGCAGGCTCGACCCCGTCGTGCGCCCGGCCTCGAGGTCGGCATGCGCACGCGCCGCGTCTTCGAGCGCGTAACGCTGGCCGACCCGCACCGTCACCGCACCGCTTTCGAGCATCTCGAACACCCGCGCCGCACCCGCGGCGCGCTCGCCGGGGTCGAGATAATAGTCGAACAGCGACGGGCGCGTGACGAACAGCGCGCCATGCTGCGCGAGGATATTGATGTCGACCCCGGTCAGCGGCCCGCCGGCATTGCCATAGACCGCGATCAGCCCGCGCCGCGCGGTCGCCTTCAGCGACACGTTCCAGGTCGTCATGCCGATCCCGTCGAAGGTCACGGGGACGCCCTGGCCGTCGGTGATCTCGCGGACGTGCGCCGCGACATCCTGTTCCTTGTAGCGGATGACATGGTCGGCGCCGGCTTCGCGTGCGGCGGCTTCCTTGGCTTCGGTGCTGACGGTGCCGATCACCGTGGCGCCGATCGCCTTCAGCCACTGGACGAGGATCAGCCCGACCCCGCCCGCGGCGGCGTGGACCAGCACGGGCCAGCCCGCCTCGACCTTGGCGCAGCGTTCGACGAGCGCTTCGACGGTACACGCCTTGAGCAGCGCCGCCGCCGCGGTCTCGTCGTCGATTCCGGCGGGCAGCTTGAACATGCCCGCGGCGGGAACGATCCGCGCCGAGGCATAGGCGTTGCGCTGCGGACCGAAGGTCGCGACGCGGTCGCCGGGCTTGAAGCCGTGGACATCGGCCCCGACCGCCAGCACCTCGCCCGCGGCCTCGACGCCGAGCCCGCTCGGCAGCGGCACCGGATAGGTGCCGTTGCGGTGATAGGTGTCGAGATAGTTGAGCCCGACCGCGGTGTGGCGGACGAGCAGCTGGCCGGGACCGGGCTCGCCGAGCGTGACCTCGCGCCAGTCGATGACCTCGGGGCCGCCCTGGCTTTCGATAAAGGCTTCGATCGCTCGCATCACCGCTCTCCTGCTGTCGGGTCCATCTGGGACGCGCGCAGGCGGGGTGCAAGGGGGATGCGCCGAAAGCCCTTCGGTTTCGGGGGAGGGGTGAGGGCGGGGCCGTCGGCCCTGCACAAGACGTCAGCCCCCCACCCGCCGGGACCGGGAAATAGGTTTCCCGGCCTCGTTGCCCTCCCCCGAAGGGGAGGGTGGGTCTTGTTCAGTATTTCCCGGTCTTGCGCGGACCGCGCTGGCCATAGGGCTTGGGCTTGTAGCGGTCGGTGCCGCTGCCCGGGCCGCCGGCCCCGGGGCCGCGCGGTTTGCGCGGGCCGTCGTGACGCGGGCCGTCGGGGCGCGGCCCATTGGCGCGCGGACCGTCGTGGCGCGATCCGCCCTTGTGCGGTCCCTTGTCGCGGCGCGGCGGCCAGGTCGGGCCGTCGGGGGCGGGGGTGATCGCGACGCCGCTGTCGTCCTCGCCGTCCTGGTTCGCGGTGCGCATCACCGCCTCGGCGAAGCGGTCGGCGATCGCGATCGGGATATTGAACAGCGTCTCGTTGGGCCCGATGCGGATCGCGCCGATCTCGTGCTTGGTCACATGGCCGCGGCGGCAGAGCAAAGGCAGGATCCAGCGCGGGTCGGCGTTCTGGCGGCGGCCGATGTTGATCCGGAACCACGCACTGTCGTCGAACTGCTCGCGGTGCTGGCCGCGTTCGCCGCGGTCCCCGTGCTCGCGTTCGAAGCGCTCGCCGCGTTCGGGGCGCTCGCCGCGCGGGCGCGGACCGGTGTCGATCAGGTCCTCGGGCGGGGGCATCAGCGCGCGGTGCGCACGCACGAGGCTCGCGGCGATATCCTCGGCGCTGCGCTCGGCCATCAGCCGCTGCGCCAGTTCCAGATCCTCGGGCTCATGCTCCTGCGGCGTGAGCAGCTTTTCCATCAAGCGTTCCTGATCGCGCGCGCGCACGTCGGCGGCGGTCGGGGCGTCCATCCACTCGGCGTTGATGCGCGCGCCGCGCAGCATGCCGTCGACGCGGCGGCGGCGCGGATAGGGGACGATGAGCACCGCGGTGCCCTTCTTGCCCGCGCGCCCGGTGCGCCCCGAACGGTGCTGGAGGGTTTCGGCGTCGCGCGGGATTTCGACGTGGATGACAAGGCTCAGGCTCGGCAGGTCGATGCCGCGCGCGGCGACGTCGGTCGCGACGCACACGCGGGCGCGGCGATCGCGCAGCGCCTGCAGCGCGTGGTTGCGCTCGTTCTGGCTATGCTCGCCCGACAAGGCGACCGCGGCGAAACCGCGCTCGACGAGGCTGGCGTGGAGGCGGCGGACATTGTCGCGCGTCGCGCAGAACAGCATCGCGGTCTCGGCCTCGTGCAGGCGCAGCAGGTTGATCACCGCGCCCTCGATGTCGGCGGGGGCGACGGTCACCGCCTGATAGGCGATGTCGCCGTGGCCGCGCTCTTCGCCGACGGTCGAGATACGCAGCGCGTCGCGCTGGTAGCGCTTGGCGAGCTGCGCGATCGGCTTGGGGATCGTCGCCGAAAAGAGCAGGGTGCGGCGCGTCTCGGGGGTCGCGTCGAGGATTTCCTCGAGGTCGTCGCGAAAGCCCATGTCGAGCATCTCGTCGGCCTCGTCGAGGATCGCGACGCGCAGCGCGGTGAGGTCGAGCGCGCCGCGCTCGAGATGATCGCGCAGGCGCCCCGGGGTGCCGACGACGATCTGTACGCCCTGATTGAGGTTCCGCCGTTCCTTGCTGGCGTCCATGCCGCCGACGCAGGTCGCGATGCGCGCGCCGGCCTTGGCATAGAGCCAGCTGAGTTCGCGGCTGACCTGCAGCGCGAGTTCGCGCGTCGGCGCGACGATCAGCGCGAGCGGCGACGACGCGAAGGGCAGGCGCCCGTCCTCGATCAGCTGCTCGGCCATCGCAAGGCCGAAGGCGACGGTCTTGCCCGATCCGGTCTGGGCGGAGACGAGCAGGTCGCGGCCCGCCGCGTCGGCTTCGACGACCTGCGCCTGGACGGGGGTGAGCGCTTCATAGCCGCGCGCGGTGAGGGCGTCCGCAAGGACGGGGGAAAGGTGATCGAAAGCCATTGTTCTGTTTATCCTGTGCGGCGATGTGCCGTATTATTGGGTTCCCTCGCCGCCATATGGCCATCGATGCCTGAATGACGGAGCCATTGTCCCGCCAGCATCCCGAGGAATTTTTTTGGTTTTTCCTAAAGGGCCTGGCCCGCCGCGTATCCGCTGGCCCATGCCCATTGAAAATTATAGCCGCCCAGCCACCCGGTGACGTCCACGGCTTCGCCGACCGCATACAGCCCCGGCACGCTTTTGGCCATCATTGTTTGCGACGACAGGCCGGCGGTCGAAATGCCGCCGACGGTGACCTCGGCCTTGGCGAAGCCTTCGGTGCCGTTGGGGTGAAACGCCCAGCGCGCCAGCCGCGCCTCGGCCTCGGCGAGCTTGCGGTCGGTCAGCGCCCCGAGTTCGCCGGGCAGCGCGAGCCGGTCGGCGAGCGTTTCGGCGAGGCGGTCGGGCAGCTGGACGCCGAGCGCGGCGCGCAGCGTCGTGCGCGGGCGCATCCGCTTGGTGTCGGCGAGCCAGCCCGGCGCGGCATCGGGCAGGAAGTCGATCGTCACCGCCTCGCCGTGCCGCCAATAGCTGCTGATCTGGAGAATTGCGGGCCCCGACAGCCCCTTGTGGGTGAACAGCGCGGCCTCGCGGAACGCCGCCTTGCCCGCGCGCGCCTCGACCGGGGTCGCGACGCCGCTGAGGTCGCGGAACAGCACATCGTCGCCGCCAAGCGTCAGCGGCACAAGCGCGGGGCGCGGCTCGACGACCTTGAGTCCGAAGCGGCGCGCGAGGTCATAGGCGAAGCCGGTGGCGCCCATCTTGGGGATCGACGGGCCGCCGGTCGCGATGACCAGGTTCGGCGTGGCGAAAATCTGGTCGCCGAAACCGACGGCGAAGCGCCCGTCGGCGTGCGCCACCTCCTGCACCGGCTGGCCGCAGCGCAGGTCGACGCCGCCCTTGGCGCATTCGTCGAGCAGCATCGCGACGACCTGCTTCGCCGACCCGTCGCAGA
This sequence comes from Sphingopyxis sp. YF1, assembly GCF_022701295.1. Lineage (NCBI taxonomy): Bacteria > Pseudomonadati > Pseudomonadota > Alphaproteobacteria > Sphingomonadales > Sphingopyxidaceae > Sphingopyxis > Sphingopyxis sp. YF1. Next base: position 2,776,441 of record NZ_CP033204.1, on the reverse strand, counting down.
ACAGCTGGCCCAGCGTCTTTTCATGATGCGCGATGCCATAGGCGTCGACCAGCGCGATAAAATCGGCGGGCGTGTAGCGCGCGAGCGCCGACTTGGCGAAATGCGGGTTGGCCGAGATATAGCGGTCGGGGGTGGTGTGGACGTTGGTAAAATTGCAGCGCCCGCCGCCCGAAATCAGGATCTTCTTGCCCGGCGCATCGGCATGGTCGAGCAGCAGGACGCGGCGCCCCCTTTGCCCCGCGATCGCGGCGCACATCAGCCCGGCCGCGCCGGCACCCAGCACGATGGCGTCATAATCGGGGGTGGTCATACCCGTTGAATCGTCATCCCGGCGCAGGCCGGGATCTCGACCTCGCCGTTTAACTCACCGGCGAGATCCCGGCCTGCGCCGGGATGACGGGCAGGAGATGAAGACATTTCCGTCACGCTCAGTGCAGCTTTGCGATCGACAGGCCGTCGGCCTTGGCGCGGGTCTTCACCGATTCCTCGCTGCGCGTCAGCGCCTTGGCGATCGCTTTCAGCGCCATGCCCTTCTTGGCGAGCGTGTGCAGCTTGTCGATCTCGGCCGCGGTCCACGGCTGCTTGTGGCGTTCGAACCTGTCCTTCATGCCAATGTCTCCGGATCGGCCGCGGCGGCGACGATGGTGATCGCATCCTCGCGGCCCTGATATTCGATCGTCTCGCCCGCCTCGGCGCCCATCAGCGCGCGCGCGAGCGGCGCCGAAAAGGCGATCGTTCCCTGCGCCGGATCGGCTTCGTCATGGCCGACGATGGAAAGGGTCCGGGTCGCGCCGTTGAGGGTGAAGGTGACGCGGCTGCCGATGCCGACGCGGTCGGCCGCGGGCGGCGGCTGCATCTCGGCGGTCGACTGGCGCGTGTGGACATAGCGCTGGCGCTTCAGCAGCTTCTTGCGCGCATCCTCGTCGGCGGCGGCCGCGATCGCATCGGCAAGCCGCGCCGCTTCTTCGCCGAGCAGCCGGACCCCGCGCGGGGTGACGAGGTTCGGACCGATCGGGATCGGCCATTCGAACGCGGGTTCCATATGCTCGTCGTCGCTCTCGCGGCGAAACGCTACGCTCATCGTCTTTGCTTTCGGTGAAGGGGAAAGAGGCCTGTGGCGTGCGAAGGTGGCGACAAGATGGCAGCGCGCTGGACAGGGTCGGCCGGCGTGTGTTATGCAGGCAACACACAAAGGAGATTGACGATGCGCAACTGGACGATCGCGGCGTTGCCGCTGGCTTTGGCCCTGACGGTGACGGCGTGCAGCGGTTCGGTCACGACCGAGAACAGCGACAAGGTCGAGACGCGTTCGGCCGACGCGGGGCCGCAGACGACGCAGAATTATGCGCTGACCGGTTTCACCGCGGTCGAGGTCGCGGGTCCCGACGACGTGACCATCCGCCAGGGCAATGCCTTCTCGATCAGCGCGACCGGGCCGAAGTCGGAGATCGACGAACTCGACATCAAGCTCGACGGCACGATGCTGTCGATCGGGCGTAAGCGCGAAGGCTTCAGCTTCAGCCGCAACGGCAAGGGCGTGAAGATCGCGATCACCATGCCGAAACTCGACGGCGTGCGGCTGACCGGATCGGGTTCGCTCGATGCCGATGCGGTCGCCGGCGACGCGGTCAAGGCGGTACTCACGGGTTCGGGCGACCTCAAGGTCGCAAAGCTCACGGGCACCAGCGCCGAAATCAAGGTGTCGGGATCGGGCGACATCGAGATCGCGGGCGGTACCGTCAAGTCGGGCGATCTCGGTGTCACCGGCTCGGGCGACATCGACGCGGGCGGCCTCGTCGCCGAGACGCTCGACGTGTCGGTTACCGGATCGGGCAATGTCGAGGCGCAGGCGACGGGCAAGGCCGACATCAGCATCCTCGGGTCGGGCGATGTCGAACTGACCGGCGGCGCGACCTGCACCACCCGGAAGATGGGATCGGGCAGCGCGACCTGCAAATAGGCGGCTCTGGTGCCGGCCGCCCTCCCGGGCTATGCCGGCACCATGATCCTGATCCCGCGATCGGCCCTGCTGGCGGCCGCCCTGCTTATGATGCCCGGTTCCGCCTCGGCGGCCGAAAAGCGTTACGGGCTTACCAGCTTCGAAACGATCGAGCTCCAGGCCGACGTCACCGTCGAAGTGGTGACGCGCGCACCGGTCAGCGCGGTGGCGAGCGGGCCGCAGGACGCACTCGACCGGCTGACGGTCGAGGCGCGCGACGGTCGGCTGGTGATCGGGCAGAAACAGTTCGTCGGCGACGACAAGCGCCGCGCTCCGCTCGGCCCCGTGACGGTGCGCGTCAACGCCGCGAACCTGCGCGAGGCGACCGTCGCAGGCGCGGGATCGCTGCGGATCGACCGGCTGAAGGGCGCGCGCGTCGCGGTCGGGCTGCGCGGTCCCGGCCGGCTGAGCGTCGGCGCCGTGACGGCCGACCGGCTGTCGGTTGCGATGATCGGCAACGGCGGCATGACGCTGGGCGGCACTGCGAAACAGGCGCAGATGACGCTGTCGGGCGCCGGGACGGTCGATGCCGGCGAGCTCGCGGTCGGCGAACTGGTCAGCGACAGCGAAGGCGCGGGCGATCATCTGTTCCGCGCGGTCAAGAGCGCCGCGGTGACGACGCGCGGGATCGGCAAGACGGTGGTGCTCGGCAAACCCGTGTGCAAAGTGCGCAACGTCGGCAGCGGCACCGTCCAATGCGGCCCCCGAAAATAGGACGCGCCCCGGCGGCGCGACGCCGTCAATGCCCCATGTCGGCCATCGATGCCTTTTCGCCACCCGGTTTCGGCGGGCGCAGCAACAGCACCAGCGGCACCGCGGCCAGCGTCACCCACATCATCAGCCAGAAATCGTCGATATAGGCGACCATCGCCGCCTGCCGGTTGATCTCGGCATTGACCATCGCCATCGCCGTATCGCCCGCGATGCCGAAGCGGTCGGCGGTCGAGGCGTCGAGCAATGCGGTCGAGCTGTTGGTGACATGCGCCGCCAGATCCTCGTGGCTCGTCTGGATGTTCGATCCCAGCAGCGTGGTGACGATCGAGATGCCGACCGACGCGCCGATGCTGCGGAACAGGTTGAGCAGGCTCGATCCGTCGGTGCGATATTGCGGCGCGATCGTCGCAAAGGCCATGGTGTTGAGCGGGATGAAGATCAGCCCCATGCCGACCCCCTGCACCAGCCCGCTGACGATCACCGGCTCCATCCCCATTTCGAGCGACCAGTGGCTCATCTGCCACAGCGACAGGCTGGCGATCGCCAGCCCGCTGCCGACCAGCCAGCGCGCGTCGACCTTGCCGAGCAGGCGCCCCGCGACCCACATGCTGGCGAGGATTCCCACCCCGCGCACCGCGAGCACCAGCCCGGTGTCGATCACCGGCCAGCCGAACAGATTCTGCAGCATCGGCGGCAGCAGCGCCATCGACGCGAACATCACCACGCCGATCACGATCATGAACAGCATGGCGGTGACGAGGTTGCGGTCGGCGAGCATCGTGCGGCTGAACAAGGTATCGCGCCGCGCGGTGAACAGGTGCACGGCGAACATCCACAGGCATGCGGCCGCGACCCCGCATTCGATCCAGATCTCGATGCTGTCGAACCAGTCCTCGTGCGCGCCGCGGTCGAGCATCAGCTGCAGCGCCGCGAGCCCGAGCGCGAGCATCGAGAAACCGAAGAGGTCGAACCTGCGATCGCGCGTGCGCGTCGCGGGGAGCAGCGCCCACATCATCGCCAGCGTGAGCAGGCCGACGGGCAGGTTGACGTAGAAGACCCAGCGCCAGTTCGCCTGTTCGGTCAGCCAGCCGCCGAGCACGGGCCCCAGGATCGGTCCGATCATGATCCCCATGCCCCAGATCGACATCGCGCGCGCGTGGCGCTCGGGCGGGTTGACGTCGAGCATCACCGATTGCGACAGCGGGCCGATGAACGCCGCGCTGACCCCCTGGAGGAAGCGGAACACGACCATCTGTTCGAGCGACTGCGCCGCGCCGCACGCCATCGAGGTGATGATGAAGCCGGCGATCGCGGCGAGGAACAGCTCGCGGCGCCCGATGCGGTCGGCGAGCCAGCCGGTGATCGGCATCGCGACCGCCGATGCGAGGATGTAGCTCGTCAGCACCCACGTCACCGTCTCGCTCGTCGCGCCCAGCGCCGACTGCATGTGCGGGATGGCGACATTGGCGATCGTCGTGTCGAGGATCTGCATGATCGACGCGCCCATCACCGCGACCATCAGCAGCCCGCGATAGCGCACGCGTTCGTGCAGCGGCCGTCCGTCGTCGGCGGGCAGCGCCGCGGCGGACGCCCGGCGGGGGAGCGAACGGCTGGCCATCAGTGCATGTTTTTCGACATCAGCACCGACATCAGCATCAAACCCGTTCGCCCTGAGCTTGTCGAAGGGCCGTTCTTTCCTTGCAAGGTGGAGAAGAAGAACGGTGCTTCGACAAGCTCAGCACGAACGGAGTTCATGTATCCGTTGCCGCGCATCACGCCTATTTCCCCGCCACCGCCCCGTTGCCGGTAAACACCCGCACCTCGGCCGACAGCCCGGCGATCATCTCGCGCGAGGGTTTTTCGTCGAACGCGATGCGCACCGGGACGCGCTGCGTCACCTTGACCCAGTTGCCGGTGGCGTTCTGCGCCGGCAGCACCGAAAATTCGCTGCCCGTGCCCGCGCCGATTGTCAGCACATGGCCGCGCACCTTCAGCTTCGGATAGGCGTCGAAGCGGATTTCGGCGCGCTGGCCGGGGCGCATGTTGGCAAGGTCGGTTTCCTTGAAATTGGCCTCGACCCACGGATGGTCGGTGTCGACCAGCGTCACCGCGGGCAGCCCGGCGACCATCATCTGGCCGATCTGCAGCCGGTCCGACTGCGCGACGCGGCCGGCGCTCGGTGCGCGCACCTCGGTCCGGCCCAGGTCGACCTCGGCCTGCGCGCGCTGGACGCGCGCCGCTTCGACCTGCGGGTTGACCCCGCTCGCGGGGCCGGCGGCCAGCTTGGCGCGCGCCTCGGCGGCGGCGGCCTCGGCCTGACGGACGCGCTCGCGCGCCTGCGTCACCGCGTGGCGCGCCGCGTCATAGGCGGCGCGGGTGGTGAATCCCTTTTCCATCAGCGCCGCCTGGCGCTCGAAATTGATCTGGGCAAAGGCGACATCCTCGCGCGCGGCGGCGATGTCGACGCGCGACGTCGTCGCGCTCGCCGACAGGTTGCCGACCTCGACCTGCGCCGCGTCGATCGCCGCGGTCGCCTGCGCGACGTTCAGCCGATAGGGTTCGCCGTCGATGCGGAACAGGAGCGCGCCCTTGTTCACCAGCTGGCCGTCGCGCACCGCGACCTCGGTGATGCGCCCGCCGACTTCGGCCGCGACCGACACCTTGTCCATCTGAACATAGGCGTTGTCGGTCGACACTGATCCGCCGCTGGTCAGCCAGTAATATCCGCCCGCCGCGACCAGCGCGAGGGGCAGTCCGAACATCAGCGCGCGCGTGCGCCAAGTCGGCCCGGTGGCCCCTTCGGACGCGGTCGTGGCCGCGACGGGGGGCACGGGGTCGGCCTTGGGCGCGCGCTTCGGCGCGGCATTTTCCGCGGCGGGGCGGCTGGGGGAGAGCTGGTCCATCAGGCGGTCTCTTTTTCTTTTTGGCATTCGCGGCGGGACAGATTGGCGCGGACGCGCTCGACCAGCGCGGCGAGCTGTTCGCGTTCGCCCGCGTCGAGCCCCTCGGTGGCTTCGGCGACAACGGCTGTCGCGGTCTGGCGCAGGTCGTCGAGCAGCGGCTGGGCGGCGCCGGTCAGGTGGAGCAGCCACGCGCGGCGGTCGGTCGGGTCGGCGCGGCGCTCGACCAGTCCGGCCTCGGCCAGCCGGTCGATCATCCGCGACAGGGTGATCGGTTCGACCTCGATCAGTTCGGCGAGCGGGCCTTGCCTTATGCCGGGATAGCGCGCGAGATAGGTGAGCACGCGCCACTGCAGCGCGGTGATCCCGCTGTCCTTGGTGCGCGCGTTGAACGCGCGGCGGAACATCCGCGCGGTATCGTTCAGCAGGAATCCGATATGCTCGCTCATGGCATGCGACATAATAGCAATTGCTATTAAAATCAATGTCGCGCTGCGCGGCACTTTCGCCAACATCGACAAAGCGCTGCGCCTGTTGCACTATGCCCGCATGACACTCACCGCCGACCTTTTCTGGTCGTTCCGCTCGCCCTATTCCTACCTCGCCATCGGCCGCTACCGCGCGCTCGCCGCCAGCCACCGGCTCGAGATCGACCTGCGTCCGGTCTATCCGCTCGCGATCCGCCAGCCCGACTTTTTCGAGCGCAACCACCCGAACTGGCTGAGCTACACGATGCGCGACATGATCCGCGTCGCGCAGTTCCACGGCATCCCCTTCGGCCCGCCGCGTCCCGACCCGATCGTCCAGAATGTGATGACGCGCGAGATTGCCGCCGAACAGCCGTACATCTATCGCCTGACGCGGCTCGGCCAGGCGGCGTCGCGCCGCGGTCGCAGCCTGGCCTTCGCGCACGAGGCGGCGCAGCTGATCTGGGGCGGGGCGCAGGACTGGCATCTGGGCGATCATCTCGCGGGCGCCGCGCGCCGCGCCGGGCTCGACCTCGCCGAACTCGATGCCGAGGCGGAGCGCGACGCCGAGGCGCTCGACAACGAGATCGCCGCGAACCAGGTCGCGCTCGAAATCGCGGGCCATTGGGGCGTGCCGACGCTGGTGTTCGACGGCGAACCCTTCTTCGGACAGGACCGCATCGAAATGGCGCGCTGGCGCATGGAACAGAAGGGGCTTGAGCCGCGATGACCGAGCTCTCGGCTCTCGCCGGGCGCTGCCTGTGCGACTCGGTCCGCTATACCGTGCGCCCCGGCTTCCGGATGCGACCCTATGCGTGCCATTGCCACGATTGTCAGCGCCGGTCGGGCAGCGCCTTCGGGATCCAGCTTGGTGTCGCCGAAGCCGATCTCGTCGTCGAAGGCGAGGTGATCGAGGGGCGCCATGTCCAGCCGAGCGGCGCGGTCGCCGGCATTTTTGCCTGCCCTGTCTGCCTTACCCGGTTGTGGACCACCAACGACCAGCGACCGGGCTTCGCCAACCTGCGCGCCGGGACGCTCGACAACAGTCCGGAAATCGAGCCCGCGGCGCATTTCTGGATCCGCTCGAAGCAGCCGTGGATCGTGCTTCCCGAAGATGTGGTCGCGCTCGACACGCAGCCACAGTCGCCGGACGAATGGATGCGGTTGCTGGGGCCGCAAGGAGAATGACGATCGAACCGCAATTTTTCGAGGCGCGCGACGGGGCGCGTCTTGCGTGGCGCGAGCTGGGCGAAGGCCGGCCGGTCGTGCTGCTCCACGGCCTCTTCTCGAGCGCGGAGGTCAACTGGATCAAGTTCGGGACAGCGGCGCGCATCGCCGAAGAGGGGTTTCGCGTGATCATGCCCGACCTCCGGATCCACGGGTCGAGCGAGGCGCCGCACGAGGCGGAATATTATCCCGCCGATGTGCTTGTGCGCGATCTCGAAGATCTGGTCGCGCATCTCGGCCTTGCCGATTTCGACCTCGGAGGTTTCTCGCTCGGCGCGCGGACGAGCGTGCGCGCGGTGGTTGCGGGGATGGCGCCACGGCGGCTGATCCTCGGCGGCATGGGGCTCGCGGGGCTTGCCGGCTGGGCCAAGCGCGGGCAGTTCTTCAAGCGCGTGATCGCCGATTATGAAAGCGCGAAGCGCGGCGACGACACCTGGCTGTCGATCCAGTTCATGAAGACGATGAAGGTCGACCGCATCGCCGCGGGGCATCTGCTCGACAGTTTCACCGACACCGCGCCCGACATGCTTGCCGCGATCACCATGCCGACGCTGCTCGTCTGCGGCGATCAGGACCAGGACAACGGCTCTGCCGAAGAACTGGCGGAGGCGCTGGCCGACGCGCGGCTCGCGACGATCCCCGGCACGCACATGTCGAGCGTGACGCAGCCCGAAATGGGCGCGGCGATGGCGGCATTCCTCGCCGCTTGACCGCGCCTGCGGGCAGGTTCAGATTGCCGCCATCGCGCCGCAGAGCGCCGCATGAATCTATCGAGGACGACCCCATGAAAGCCATGATTTCGACCCTGTCGCTTGCCCTTTCGCTCGCGCTCGCGGGCCCCGCCGTTGCCGCCGAGCCGGCGAAGAAAGCCCCTGCTGCAAAGAGTACCGCTCCTGCCGCCGCCCCCACCGCCGCCGATGCCGACGCCTTCATCGCGGCGGTCGAGAAGGACCTGTTCGACTATACGGTCGAGGCGAGCGAAGTGAACTGGGTCAATTCGACCTACATCACCGACGACACCGACGCGATGGCGGCGCGGATCAACGCGGTCGGCACCGAAAAGTCGGTCCAATACGCACTCGAAGCCGCCAAATATATGAATGTCGCCGGGCTGAGCGCGGACACGCAGCGCAA